>NZ_JBHUUU010000010.1:0-284132 GCF_042670865.1 Rhodococcus sp. NPDC057135 | reverse complement strand
GTGCCCGAATGCGGTAAAGAGATCTCCGCAGAACAGCGTGGACGTCGTCTCCTCGAACATCAGACCCGCGTCCCAACCGTGCGGGACGTGTGGGGTGTCGATGTGGCGAACTCGACGGCTCCCGGTTTCGAGTACATCGCCGTCCTGCAAGGGAAGTGGCGCCCGATCGGCGAGGTCGTTGACCTGAACGAAGCACCCCATCGCGCCGTGGGCCACTTGCGCTTCGGGGGCTGCCGCAAGCCAGGAGTTCATGGATCCGCACTCGTCGGCCTCGACGTGACCGAACGTGATCCATTTCAGGCGGTCGATGTCGATCAACGTCGAGAGTGCGTCGGAAGCCGAGGTGAACAACGCTCGCTGCCCGGTGTGGAAGAGCAGAGGTTCCTCGCCGTCGACGAGAAACTGGTTCATCGTGAGGTTCGCTTCGTCCACAAACGTCGACAGTCGGTAGATGTCCGGCGCGATTTCGGTGATCGTGGTGGTCATCGCTGTGCTCCGATCAGGGCTGTAGTACTCGTCAAGCTGTCCTCTCCAGCCTTCTCGTCGCCCATCGTCCGCACAAGCATCGCCTGCACAAGGTTCTGGACATGCTCACGGCTCTGCCATAGTGGAGGACGTGTTCGTACTGCTGCTGACAGGCCCGCCGGGCGCGGGAAAGAGTTCCGTGCTGACCGCACTTCACGATCGACTCGGTGAGGCCGGCGTGGGCAACGCGATGATCGAGGTGGACGAACTCGAGCGCTGCTACCCGCCGCTGGGGACCGAACGGGCAATCGCACACGTCGGGATGCTGTGCGCGTCGTATCGGGCAGCGGGGTATGAACTCCTGTTCCTCACGGCGACCGTCGAAGACGACGACTACGGGCGCGCCCTGCTGACCGCGACCGGCGCCGATGGGTACCTGCTGGCACGCCTCGAGGCCGATCCGGATACGTTGCGCACCAGAATCATCGAGCGTGAACCGGCCGGCTGGGCCGGGTTGGACGAGTTGGTGGAGGCGTCACAACTGCTGGCCGGTTCGATGCCATCGCTCAGTGGGGTCGATGTGGTTCTGAGCACCGAAGGGCGCGATCCTGAAAGTGTCGCCGACGACCTGGAAGCCGCTCTGCGAGAACACAGTCCGTCGCTTCTAGCCGTCGGTGTTCAGAGCGGTGACCACTGAAGCGAACATCGTCGACTTGATGGCGCCCAGTGTGCCCGGATTCTTCGGCCCGATCGGTGCAACCAATTCGATTGCCTTAGCCGTCAGGGCGTCGGCGGATGCGGTGAAGTCCACCAAACCGGCTGCGAATGCGTCACTTCCACCGTATCGCCGCCCCGTGGTCATGGCGACGATCGCCGACGCCGGGCTGAGTTTGGCCTGGATGAGAGCTGCCATTCCTTCGGTGAAGGGGATGTTGATGTCCACCTCCGGGAAGCAGTAGTAGCCGCGATCATCGCGCATGACGCGGTAATCGTGCGCGATACCGAGCATTGCGCCCGCTCCGAAGGCGTGGCCGTTGATCGCAGCGACGGTCGGCATGGGGAACGTCAGCATCCGAGCGAACAGTGACTGCACTTGCTGCACATACCACTTCGCCTTGTCGCTGTTCGCGCCCAGCCAGTCGAGGTCGAGTCCGTTGGAGTAGAACTTGCCTGTCGCCGTGGTGACCAGGGCATGTGCGCCTTCGCTCAGAGCCTGGTCGAGTAGCTTGTCGACGGAATCGAGCCAATCCGGCGAGAAACGATTTTCGTCCTCGCCGAGATCGAGAACGGCGATCTTGTCTTCGAAGCGAATAGTTGCGGTCATGATTGGCCTTTCCTGTTGCGGGACTTGGGGAGTGGTGGGTCGAGATGCAGAATCGCTCGAACGGCGGCGTCCAACCGCGCGCGTGCTGCTGCGTCGGGGACTCGCCAACCGTCGGCACGTTTGGCCGGGTGAATGAGTAATCCGGTAGGCAGGCCGACAACACAGGCCTCGATTGCCTCGACGGCTCGGCCGTCTTTGCGGCCCCAGAGCGCGGTCGACAACCGGATGAACAACTCGACCAGAGACCGGTCGAGTTGTGTGAGTTGCTCGGCGATGTCGGCAGGGACGTCGGTGCCGAGCAGTTCGTCGCGCTGGATCGTCAGCAGCAGCAACGCGGATTGTGGATAGTCGAGAGCGAAGACAGCCGGAACTTCGGCGGCTGCGACGACGGCGGAAACCGCCGAAGTTGGCGACGGGTCCGCGAGTGCGTCGTCCACTCTCGATTGTTGAAGCGCGAGAAAACGCTGCGCGGCACGCAGCCACGCGCTACCGACCAGTCCACTGCGAGAGCCGAATGCGTGGTAGATCGCCCCGTTGGACACGCCGGTGGCGTCAGAGACAGCCCGGACCGTGACAGCACTCGGCCCGGCAGTGGCGGCAAGTCTTTCGGCAGCGTCGAGCAGCGTGTCGAGGTCGTGGACGCGTGGCCGAGGCATGAACGCACAGTAACAGAGCGCCTGCTCTGTTACTAGTGTGCGGTCAGATCACCGAATGTGCGCGAAGGTCTTCGATCTCCTCCGGACGCAGCCCGAAGTCGGCGAGGACGGCGTCGGCGTCACCGCCGAGAGCCATGGGTGGTGCACTCCTGACGGGAAGAGTCTTGCCGTCCACCCAGAACGGCCCGCGGACAACGGGAATCGACGTCCCGTCGGCGCTGTGTGTCTGCGCGACCATCTGCAATGCCTCGACCTGCGGGTCGGAGAACACCTGATCGATCGAATGGATCGGGCCGCAGGGAATTCCGGCACCGCGTATCTCGGTGATCCACTGCGCCGCCCCCTTGGTGGTCAGTAGGTCCTCGAGTTCTTTGGTCAGTTGGTCTCGGTGCGCCAAACGTTCTTTACCCGTGGCATATTCGGCACGGAAGGCGAGATCGGGGTCACCGAGCACCGAGCACAGCGCGATCCAGTGCTTGTCCGAGCCGGTGGCGATGTTGATCGGGAAGTCTGCGGTGTCGAAAGCGCCGTACGGCGTGATCGTCGGGTGCGTGTTGCCGTTCGGCGTCGCAACGCGTCCGGTGCTCAGGTAGTCCTGCGCCTGGAAGGTCATGATCGAGATCGCGGATTCCAGCAGCGAGGTCTGCACGCGGTGCCCACGGCCGTCGCGACCGCGAGAGGCCAGCGCCGCCGTGATCCCCAACGCTGCATAGATGCCCGAGACAGTGTCGATGATGGGGATACCGACTCTCATCGGAGTCTGATCCCCGGCGCCGGTGACCGACATCAGCCCGGACATCCCCTGGGCCACCTGATCGAGTCCGGGCGCGAACTGGTCCGGGCCCACCGGGCCGAAACCACTGATGCTCATCACGACGAGCCCCGGATTCTCCTGCTCGAGCGAGTCGGGATCGAGCCCCATGTCGGCCAGCACTCCCGGACGGAAGTTCTCGACCAGCACATCCGCGTCGAGTGCCAGGCTGCGAAGCAGTTTCCGCCCGCGGTCACTGCGCATGTCGATGGCGATCGACCGTTTGCCGCGGTTCACGGAAGCGAAGTAGAGGCTCCGATCGCCGTCGAACGGCGGCCACTGACGCGAACTGTCGCCGGAGCCACGGGTTTCGACCTTGACCACGTCGGCGCCGAAGTCGGAGAGCAGTGACGTGCACAGAGGCCCCGCGAGAGCACGGGTGAGGTCGAGAACTTTGATACCGCTGAGCAATTGGTCCATCGGAGAAACCTCGGTTCTGTGGTGTGCAACGTCGCCCACTCGATCCGTCGGCACCATCTGCGTGAGTTTCGGCTGCAGTGATCGTCGGAGAGGGGAAGAATGAAGGTCAGGCCTGCTTTCGGCTGGGCTCGATGACAACACTGGTCGAGAGCGCAAGGTGATGCGACGGCGACATTGCACAACTGCAGGGCCCGGATTTAGGCGCATTGTGTGACAGGAAGGATTGCGGTGGGCCGATACCGTGAACTCTCTACAGACGGCAATGCAAGCGGGAGGCGAGGCGATGCGCGACATTTCCACTCAGCTGGCGCAGTGGCACGCCCGTGGCGAGGACTTTGCGCTGGCGACGGTTGTCCGTACCTGGCGATCGTCACCGCGTATGCCAGGAGCATCGATGGCTGTCTCACGCTCCGGTGAGGTGGTCGGCAGCGTCTCGGGCGGGTGCATCGAGAGTGCCCTGTACGAGATTGCCCAGGAGGTTCTCGCCGACGGCACCAGCCGCGTCGAGGTCTTCAGCGTCTCCGACGACGACGCCATCGGAGTGGGTCTGACCTGCGGCGGAACCATCGAAGTGTTCGTCCAGGCGGTCGGAGCAGGTTTCGCCGACTTCGGTCACGTCTGTGAACGGATCGAGGCGGATGCGCCCGTCGTCGTGGTCACCGAAGTGCGTCCGGGTGCACCCGCGCGGCACCTCGTCGTCGAGCAGGGCCGACGCAGCGGGGATCTGGATGCCACGGAGGAAGAAGTCTCCGTCCTGCTGCGCACGATGGAGACCGGTGAGTCCGTAGCTTTTGTCTCGCCGGCGGGAACCCTCATCGATTCACAGCACGACCTGCTGGTCGAGATCTTCGCGCCACTACCGCGGATGTACGTGTTCGGGGCCATCGACTTCGCGGCATCGATGTGTACGTTGGGCGCCTTTGCGGGTTACCGCGTGACCGTCGTGGACGCACGGCCCGTCTTCGCGACACGTGCACGCTTTCCCGACGCCCACGATCTGGTCGTGATGTGGCCACACAAGTTCCTCGAAACCGCCCCGATCGACAAGCGAACGGTCCTGGCCGTGCTCACGCACGACGAGAAGTTCGACATCCCGTTGCTCGAGATCGCGCTGCGTTCGGACGCTGCCTACGTGGGCGCGATGGGAAGTCGTGCGACGCATGAGCGTCGGGTGGCGCTGCTGAAGGAACGTGGCGTCACCGACGCCGAGTTGGGGCGTCTGCACTCGCCGATCGGGTTGGATCTCGGCGCCAGGACGCCGGAGGAAACTGCAGTGTCGATCCTGGCCGAGATGACCAAGACCCTGCGCAATGCCTCCGGTTTGGAACTGCGGGATCTGCAGGGGCCGATCCACCCGCCACCTCAGGAGAATCCGACCGCCCTGCATCGAACGGCCTGAGTCGACTGCGTTGAATTCGGACATCTTGTGTTCGGTGGGGATAGGATCGTTTCTTTCGTGAACCATCTTCCGTGATCCGAATGAAATCGAGGTGCCTGCCAAGTGGCAAACCCGGCCGTACCGGCATCCGAGGTGAATGCTGTTCTCTCCGAACTTCTTCGAACCCCGCTCCTTCCTGGTGTTCGAAAGGTTTCCGGCGGCTGCGAGGACCCGACGGTTGCGCGGGTGGGATTCATGGCGGTTCCGGACATCGGGCCGTGGCTACGACGCGGGCAGTTGCTGATCACCACCCCGGAAACCCTCGCCCGGGTCACCGAACCCTTCAAAGCATTTGTCGGACGTTTGTCGACGCGCGGAGTTGCAGCCCTCGCCGTCCAATTCAGTGCCGACGGGGACACTCTCGCACCGGAACTGGTCGACGCAGCCGACAGTGCCGACTTTCCGCTTCTGGTTTTTCACGGCGCCTGCGATCACCCCGCGGCGCGGGACCGTGAGCAGACGGAGTCGGCGCAGATCGACGCCATGTTCGGGGCCGAGCGGTTGCGGCGGCTCCTGGTCGACGTCGTGATGGGCGGCGGCGGACTCCCGCAGTTGACCGAAGTCATCGCGCGCGAGATGAAGGGCGCGGCTCTGGTCACCACCTCGGACGGACGCGAGATCTGCCGCGCCGGGGATGCCGCGGAGCGCAAGCATCTGTCAGCCTGCCCGGCCGTCGATTCCACCGGTCGTCTGCGGACCGACACCGTCGAGGGCGGGTTGGGTCTGCACGAGTTCGACGGCCAATTCATCGCGGTGTCCGCGATTTCCGCCAATCACATCGACCACGGGCGTCTCGCGTTGTTCACCGGTGAGCGTGTGATGACGAGTTACGACCAGTACCTGGTCGAGCGTGCCGCGTCGGTGTGCGCCTTGGTCATCACCCGCGAACAGGCCGTGGCGTCGGTGGAGGAACGCCATCGCGCCAACTTCGTTCACGACCTTCTCCTCGGCCGGGCCGGGGACCACGATCACGTTGTCTCCCACGCCAAGACGTTCGGGTGGGACTTCGATCGCCCGCTGGTGATCGTCTCGATCGAGCCGGATCCGGTGGACGAACCGACCTCCGCGGCGCCCGCTCGGCTGCCCGTCGTCGATCGTCAGGCGATGGCGTTCTCCGGCGCGATCGCTCACCGTGATCCCGGTGCGGCGGTGACCGCGCTGACGGGCGAGACGGTGATCGTGATGGGTGTCGGCACCGACACGATGGCATTGGTGCGGGACCTCGTCACGGTCGTTCGCGGCGAAGGTGGCGGCGGGAGAAGGCCGTTCAGTGTCGGGGTGTCCCGGCCGACGGCTGCGATCGAAGCCGTCCCTGCGCTCTACAGCCAGGCGCGCACCGCACTGACCGTCGGCCGGCGGATTTCCGGTCCGTGGACGGTGACTCAGTTCGACGATCTGGGCGTGTACAGACTGCTCAGTCTGGTCGAGGACGAAAACGAGCTCGAGACGTTCGCCCGCGAGACGCTGCGGGAACTGACGGAGGAAACTGCCGAAGCGCAGGACATGCGCAAGACATTGGAAGTCTTGCTCGCGACCAACATCAACATTGCCGAGACGGCGCGCAAGCTCCACTTCCATTACAACACACTGCGTTACAGGGTCGTTAAGCTGGAGAAAATGCTGGGACCCTTCACGGCGCAACCCGAACTCCGGCTGGATCTGTCTCTAGCACTGAAGATAACCGCGATGCGCGGCATCAATCACTAATATTGCCAATCCGGGTCGGTGGGTTCTGGCAGATTGTCATCACGTCGATACCCCCGCGCTGTAATAGCGTTTCACTCCAGTCACGGTGTTTTGTGAGCTGGAGCACACTCAGCGTTCGGACACCTTCCTCTGCACGAAAGGTCCCATCATGCCGATTTGGACGTTGCACGGAGATGGAAAGAACATCAAACCGGGTGAAGTGGTCGCTCCCGGCGAGCGGCTCAGCTGGGGAAGAACCATCGGGCTGGGCAGCCAGCACGTGGTGTCGATGTTCGGCGCGACGTTCGTGTTCCCGATCATCATGGGCCTCAATCCTCAACTAGCCGTGATGATGTCGGGTTTCTGTACGCTCTTCTTCCTGCTGGTGGTCAAGGGACGCATTCCCAGCTACCTCGGTACGTCGGCGGCCTTTGTCGGTGGTATCGCCGCCATTCGCGCCCAGGGCGGAACGTCCGCAGAGGTGACCGGCGCGATCCTGGTGTCCGGACTCGTCCTGGCGGCCATCGGTATCGCGATCCACTTCCTCGGCGGCCGGGTCGTGTTCAAGGTTCTTCCGCCAGTGGTGACCGGCGCGGTGGTGATGCTGATCGGATTCAACCTGGCACCCGTCGTCGCGGGGCTGTACTGGCCGCAGGACCAGTGGGTGGCCCTGATCGTCATGGTGGCCCTGATCGTCATGAGTATCGCGCTACGCGGCTTCATGGCCCGCATCGCCATCTTCCTGGCGCTGATCTTCGGCTACGCCCTCTCCTGGATCCTCGACCGCGTCTCGGGCACGATTACCTCGTACGACGCAGGCACCGGTGAAATCACCGAGCACTTCCGCGTCAACTGGGATTCGGTGCACTCGGCGTCGTGGTTCGGCCTGCCCCCGTTCTCGGACGAAGCCAATGGAATCGTCGGCATCCACGCCCCGTCGTTCAGCCTCACGTTCATCATCCTGGTCCTTCCGGGTGTCATCGCGTTGATCGCGGAGAACGCGGGCCACGTCAAGGCCGTGGCCGAGATGACCGGGGACGATCTCGACCCGTACATGGGACGTGCGCTTGCCGGTGACGGCTTCGCCACCGCTATCGCCAGCAGCGTCGGCGGCTCGCCCACCACGACGTACGCCGAGAACATCGGTGTCATGGCAGCGACCCGGGTGTACTCCACCGCCGCCTACGCGGTTGCCGGCATCGTCGCCATGATGCTCGGCTTCTCCCCCAAGTTCGGTGCCGTCATCTCCGCGACGCCCGGCGGCGTTCTCGGCGGAATCACCGTGGTGCTCTACGGCATGATCGGCCTGCTCGGCGCCAAGATCTGGAAAGAGAACGGCGTCGACTTCGGTAATCCGCTCAACCTCATGCCGATCGCGGCCGGCCTCATCATCGGTATCGGTGACACGGCTCTGAAGTTCAGTGACACGTTCTCACTCAGCGGCATCGCGCTCGGCACCATCGTCGTGATCGGGATGTACCACCTGTGCCAGTTCATAGGTTCGAAGAATCCTGAACTGAAAGCGAAGAATCCGGAACCGAACAAGCCGGATTCGAAGGCTCCCGGCGGCGATCGGGAGGAACCCGCCAAGCAGCTCACGTGACGTCTGGCTGAGTGTGCTCGATTGACGAAGGCCGGACATCCTCCACGGAGGATGTCCGGCCTTTCCGGCGTTCTGGGTGATCGATCAGACGGAGGTACTGGCTTCGACCAGGCCGATACGGTCGATGCGTCCGGTGCGGGTGATGAGCCGTTCGGTCGCATCAGTAGCAGTGAGCACGCTCAGCTCGTAGTGCAGCACCGCTCCGACACGAGTACAGAATGCTGCGGGTTCGTCCGCTGCATCGGGAAATTCGGGGATGACCCGATCGACGATGCCGCCCGCGAGCAGATCGAAGGACCGTATCCCTTGACTGGCAGCCATGTCCGGCGCGTGCGTGATGTCGTGGAACATGATTGCGCTCGCACCTTCGGGAGGTAAGGGCGAGAGCCAACCGTGGCGGGCCGCCAGCACTCGATCGGCCGGAATCAGCGCCAGTGCACCGCCGCCGGTGCCCTGCCCGAGCAGGAGGGAAATGGTGGGGACCTCGAGTGAAATCATGTCGGCTATGCACCGAGCGATCTCGCCGGCCAGGCCGCCTTCTTCGGCTTCCTTCGACAGTGCCGCGCCCGCCGTGTCGATGATCGTCACCAACGGCAGGTCGAGTTCTGCGGCCAGCCGCATTCCTCGCCGAGCTTCCCGCAGAGCGCCGGGGCCGAGTGGGGAGTGAGGAGTCTGCCCGCGCCGGTCCTGTCCGAGAAGGACGCAGGGCATGTCGCCGAAGCGGACGAGTGCGAGCATGATGCCGGGATCGTTCTCGCCTTGGCCGGTTCCGTTGAGCGGGAGCATGTCCGAAGCGGAATTGAGCAGCACTTCACGAATCCCCGGTCGGTCTTCGCGCCGGGATGCGACGACGGATTCCCACGCCGACGTATCGGGTGGGCAGTCGTACGAGCACGGGTCACTGGGCAGTGAGTACCCACGACGCGCCCCGGTGATGATGCGCAATGCGCGTTCGACGATTTCGGCGAGCTGGTCCGGCGGCCTCACCGCATCGATGAGTCCGTGCTCGTGAAGGTTCTCGGCTGTCTGGACACCGGCAGGGAAAGGTGAGTTGTACAAGGCCTCGAACACTCGGGGACCGAGGAATCCGACGAGGGCTCCCGGTTCCGCGATCGTCACGTGACCGAGTGATCCCCAGGACGCGAATACGCCTCCGGTGGTGGGGTTTCGGAGATAGACGATGTAGGGCAGGTGCGCTTCTTTGTGCTTGATGAGCGCCGCGGTGATCTTGACCATCTGCAAAAACGCCGTCGTCCCCTCTTGCATGCGCGTTCCCCCGGACGTGGGAAGCGCAAGAAGGGGCAGACGCTCTTGCGTGGCTCGTCGGATGGCGGCGACGAGGCGTTCGCCGGCTGCTACGCCGATCGAACCGCCGAGAAAACCGAACTCGCAGACGATGATTGCCACGCGGCGGCCTCTGACGGAGGCGCTGCCTGTCAGGACGGACTCGTCGAGCCCGGTCTTCTCCTGGGCCCGCAGAAGTGCTTCCGCGTAATCGGAGTCGGTCGCGACGGGGATCGGAGGGGTATCCCACGACTCCCAGGTGCCGGCATCGATCACCAGGTCGAGCAAGTCGCGAGCCGAGAGGCGGTTCATCGGGTGAATCCTTGTAGCCACGACATGACTTCGTCAGTGTCTTCACCGAGAACCGGCGGTGCCGTGTGGCGGGTCTCCGTCACTTCGGTTCCGTCCGGATCGAAGAATCGCAGCGGCGGACCGGGCAGAGTGATGTTGCCGAGCGTGCTGTGGTCGACATCGACGAGCAATCCCTGTGATCGGGTCTGCTCCCATTCGTACACCTCGGAGATCGTCCGAACCCGTCCTGCCGGTATTCCGATGCGGTCGAGTTCGGTCAGAAGCTCGTCACGCGAGTACGGTTTGAAGGTACGTTCGATCAATTCGACTACCTGGAAATGATTTTCGACGCGTTCGGCGTTTGTTGCCATACCCGGGGCGTCAGGATCTAGGTCGAACCCTTCGCAGAATCTTCTCCACAGACTCTCGCTGCCGACCGAGATCTGTACTGCGCCATCGCCGGTACGAAAGAGTCCGTACGGTGCGATGGAGGGATGGTGGTTGCCTTGCGCTGCGCCTACCTCGCCGGCGACGGTCCACTTCGTTCCTTGAAACGCGTGAACACCGACCACGCTGGCCAAGAGCGACGTTCGGACAACGCGGCCTCTCCCCGTCTGCTCGCGTTCCTTCAAGGCTGCGACGACGCCGAAGGCCCCGTACATCCCGGCGAGAAGATCGGCGATCGGAACTCCGACCCTTTGGACGTCGTCGGGATTCGATCCGGTCAGCGACATGAGTCCGGCTTCCCCCTGGGCGATCTGGTCGTAGCCGGCGCGACCTCCTTCCGGCCCGTCGTGGCCGAAACCGCTGATGGACAGGACGATCAGTCGAGGATTGAGTTCGGCCAGCCGCTCGGTGGAGAATCCGAGTCGATCGAGCACACCGGTGCGGAAGTTCTCCATGAGAACATCTGCGCGGCAGACGAGATCTTCGAGGGTTGCACGCCCACTGTCGGATTTGAGATCGAGCGTGATCGACTTCTTGTTCCGGTTCGTGGACAGGAAATACGTCGATTCGCGTTGTGTGTTCGGTGGTTCCAACGGGGGCTCGACAAAAGGCGGCCCCCACCCACGGGTGTCGTCGCCACCGTGAGGTGATTCCACCTTGATCACGTCGGCACCCAGATCGCCGAGCATCATTGCCGCGTGAGGACCCGCGAGTGCGCGCGTGAGGTCGACGACTATCACGTCGTGTAACGGACCACTACGAGCACTTGTGTTGTGAGGCTTCGAAGTCGAGTTCATGTCGCACCGCCGTGTTCTGCTGTAATTGGCTGAGCCAGTTGGTGGTTGAGGCCTCCGTAGTTCGGTCGACTCCGGTCCGCTGGACCGAGAAACCGGCCAGGGCCACTGAAGGAGGTATGTGCGGCCCGTCTTTCGAACCGTAAGCGGGCACCGGTGAACGGCACATGGGTAACCTTGCCGACGACGGGTGTCAGTGGTGGGTAAGAAGTGACGAACGCTCACCGCATGGCGCGATTACGGTTGTGTCGAACCGCAATCGGGGCGCTCTGTCAGCCTATTTGGTGCATTTTCATGACATTTCGTGCATCTTCATGACCTGCAGGGCGAGTGAGACGTTCAACCGGAGAACGGGGTCGTCGGTGAACGATCCGACGACGCTCTCCAGCTTTCCGATTCTGTATCGCAAAGTGTTGTAATGCATATGCAGTGCCCGGGACGCTTCGGCGACATTACAATTGCAGTCGAGCAGAGTCTGGAGTGTAAGACGCAAGTCCGCGGCTTCGGCGTTGTCCGCCGCCAGCGACTTCAGAACGTCATCGGTGAACGAGCGCAGTTCGCTCTTGTCTGTCTGAAGCGAGAGGAGTCGGTGTACGCCGAGTTCGTCGAAGTGCGCTATCCGCCCCGGCCCGTTGATGCGTCGGCCGACGACTACGGCTGTGCAGGCTTGGTCGTAGGCAGCAGGAAGGTCGGCCAGGGAGTAGATCACCCGGCTCACTCCCGTACTGAAGGAGCGGCGGCCGCTGGTGCGATCTCCGGCAACCTTGCGAACCAACCCTTCGATGTCCCGAACTGCGCGGTCGGTGCTGGTCGGGAAAAGCGTGACCACCTCGTGTCGGAACCCGACGGACGGTGCCGTCCGCTCGTGGGTACGCACCACTTGTTGCCAGCCGTCACTGAGTCGATCCTGGTCCGTGCGAGTGGAATTCGCGTGCTGGGATTCCGGGTGGTCGACGTCGAGTTCTGCAACCACAACGGCAAGGGGGCGAGTAACGTCCCACCCCAACTGGGTGAAGTGCGCGCTTACTTCCGCCGGCGAGCCGGCTTCGCCTATCAGTGCGTCGCGGAGAAAGTCGCCGCGGAACTTGGATTCCACTGCCGCAACCGCCAACTGCTTGGTGACGGCCAGAGCAGCAACGGTGGCCGCTCGCTCCAACGCTTGTACGACAACTGCGCCGAGTTCGTGGGTACCGGCGTACGCCACCATTCGGCCGTGGTCGGTGCCGCCGGCCACCACTCGGGTGAGCGCCAACTGGCCGGGAAATCCCTTGGGCGCGTTCTGTAAACCGACAGCGACCCGCTCGGTCAGGAACCGGCCGGTGCTTTCGAACAACGGAAGCGCGTTCAGCGCAGCTGAATCCCCGGCCTCGGTCAATACCCTTCCGTCCGGCGAGCAGATCAGAACGCTGACGTCGAAAAGCGCGGCGAATTCTGCGGCAATCTGAGGTAGATCGCCACCTTCCAAGACGATCGACGTCAACGAGCGGTGTAGTCGATCGGCAATGTCGAGTGCCGCGGACTGCTTCGCCACCAATTTGGTGAAGACCTCCGAAATCACCTCGTCGAATCCTGCGGTGACGGGAAGAACCAACAGCGGCAGGCCTCGCTGCTCTGCCATGTGCAGCATCGCCTCGGGCAGTTCGTCGAGATAGCGGCCCGTTTTCACGGCAAGTGCCGCGACTCCTCGACGTGCAAGACCGTCGACGAGGTCACTGAGATCTGTGTCGTCGAGAAGCTCTCCGGTCCGCCCGTAGCGCAGCGGGAACCCGGTTGTCACCAACAACTCGTTGGGCTTCACCCAAGCCAGGATGTCCGGAACTTCCATCACGTTCACCGACTGGACGAGGTGCCGCAAACCCCCGTGCCCGGCAAGGACTTCGGCTCCACGCAGACTGGGCAGCTCGAGGACATCCCGAACCGTCAGTCTGTAGTCGCCACCTTCTGGCAAATGTTGAAGCTCTTCGCTCGAATATTTGGCAGATCTATCCATGTCGCGAGACTACGCTCGATCGCACAGTGAACATTGTCAACAGTTGACGAAAATACTCTCTCGGAATGAGTGGTCTCCGTATGTCTGGCGACTATCTTGGTCCGAATTGGCGATCGCCGGCGTCTCCGAGTCCAGGTACCAGGAACGCATTTTCGTTCAGGCCGTCGTCGATGCTCGCGGTGAGGAGCCGGACCGGATGTCCGGAGTTCTTCAACGCTTCGATCCCTTCCGGAGCCACGACGACGCAAATTGCAGTCACGTCGGTTGCACCGCGCGCAACGAGCAGATCGATTGTGCGGACGATGGATCCACCAGTTGCCAACATCGGATCGAGGACGTAGACGGGGGTGCCCGACAAATCAGCGGGCAGGGACTCCAGATACGGAACCGGCTGGTGTGTCTTCTCGTCTCGCGCCATTCCCACGAAACCGACTCCTGCCTGCGGAATGAGGGCGCTCGCTTGTTCGACCATGCCGAGGCCGGCACGCAAGACCGGTACCAGGAGCGGCGGATTCGCCAGTCGCACTCCCTGCGTCGGAGCAACTGGCGTCTCGATGTCGAATCGTTCCACTTCTGCGCCGCGCGTGGCCTCGTAGACCAACATGTGCGTCAGTCTGCGCAGGGCGGACCGAAATGTTGCGTTGTCGCTGCGAGCGTCGCGCATGGTCGTGAGCAGAGATGCCGCCAGCGGATGGTCGACAACAGTGGTGTCCATGGTCGAATCGTAAGTGAGAACCGATGGGGCGGCGCACAACCGGTGAATCGGAGTCGAAATAACCAATCACGGTTTTCGTTTGGGCAAGTATTGACGATGCCGAAGGGTTCGAGTCGTCATAGCGTGGTCGGCATGGCAGTTCCGAACCGCTCGGCTGGACTGGGCGCCGGGAACTGTCAAGGCCCAATTTTGCCTCCACGATTCCCTATACAAGGAGATGCCAATGCTCGAAGCAATCGAGGTCCGTAAGGTTCCGCTCCACAGCGTCTCCGACGCCAGCGAGCTCGCCAAGCTGATCGACGACGGTGTCCTCGAGGCCGACCGCGTCATTGCAGTCATCGGCAAAACCGAGGGTAACGGCGGCGTCAACGACTACACGCGCATCATCGCGGACCGAGCGTTTCGAGAGGTTCTCTCCGCCAAGGGCAATCGCAGCCTCGACGAGGTGGCGCAGGTGCCGATCGTCTGGTCAGGTGGTACGGACGGCGTGATCAGCCCGCACGCGACGATCTTCGCGACGGTACCGGCAGACAAGGTCACCAAGACCGACGAGCCGCGACTGACCGTGGGCGTCGCCATGAGTGAGCAACTGCTGCCCGAGGACATCGGCCGTACGGCCATGATCACCAAAGTAGCTGCGGCAGTGAAAGATGCGATGGCCAACGCCGGCATCACCGATCCCGCCGACGTGCACTACGTACAGACCAAGACTCCGTTGCTGACCATTCACACCATCCGTGACGCCAAAAGCCGCGGCAAGACGGTGTGGACCGAACAGACTCATGAGTCGATGGACCTGTCCAACGGCGGAACGGCTCTGGGGATCGCGGTTGCGCTCGGCGAAATCGACATGCCGAGCGACGAGGATGTCATGCACAGCCGCGAACTCTTCTCCTCAGTTGCATCCTGCTCGTCCGGCGTCGAGTTGGACCGCGCTCAGATCGTTGTCGTCGGCAACGCGCGTGGCGTCGGCGGACGCTACCGCATCGGGCACAGCGTGATGAAGGATCCGCTCGATCAGGACGGCATCTGGGCGGCGATCCGTGACGCCGGCCTCGAGCTACCGGAGCGGCCGCACTCGAGCGACCTGGACGGCCAGCTCGTCAACGTGTTCTTGAAGTGCGAGGCCAGCCAGGACGGAACGGTCCGCGGCCGTCGCAATGCGATGCTCGACGACTCCGACGTGCACTGGCACCGCCAAATCAAGTCGTGTGTCGGCGGAGTCACGGCAGCTGTCACCGGTGATCCGGCAGTGTTCGTGTCGGTGTCGGCAGCGCACCAGGGCCCCGAAGGCGGCGGCCCCGTCGCTGCCATCGTCGATCTCGGTCAGTAGCCGGTAAGAACCTCGCTGGAAACTTCGACAGTCGCGCCGCCACCGGCTATTCGTCCTCGAATCAGTTGCCGGTGGCGGTGAGTCCGTCCGGTGTATCTCCCGGCGCACCCCACTTCACTGCTTGAAAGGATTCACGATGGTTCATGCTGCTGACCCTGTCGACGAGAGCGATTCCGGTGTGGCTGAGAGTGGCGATCTCGTCATGGCCGATGCCGTGACGCTCAGTGGTCTGATACGCCGGCGTGAAGTGTCATGTGTCGAGGTGATGGACAGCTTCCTCGACCAGATCGAAGTGCATAACCCGGCAGTGAACGCGATTGTTGCGCTGCGGGATCGGGAAGCGTTGACGGCAGAGGCGCGCGAGCGCGATTCTCAGTTGGCGGATGGGCACTATCTTGGTTGGATGCACGGGTTTCCGCATGCAGTGAAGGACCTGTCGGCAGCAAAGGGTCTGCCGTTCACGTCCGGGTCGCCGATGTTCGCGGATCGAATCGCCGAAGAAGATGAACTGTTCGTCAGGCGGATCAAGTCTGCCGGCGCCATCGTGATCGGCAAGACCAACACACCGGAGTTCGGGCTCGGCTCCCAGACGTACAACCCGGTGTGGGGTACGACGGTGTCGCCGTACGACACTTCGCGCACCGCCGGCGGTAGCAGCGGAGGTGCCGCAGCGTCGCTGGCGCTCCGAATGCTTCCGTTGGCGGACGGAAGCGATTACATGGGCTCGCTCCGAAACCCGTCGGCGTTCAACAACGTTGTGGGATTTCGACCTTCCTGGGGCCGCGTACCGGAGACGGGATTCATTGCGCAGGGCGCTGTTGTGGGCCCGATGGGCCGAACCGTCACCGACGTGGCTCACCTGCTCTCCACGATGGCGGGGCCGGATGCCTATGCACCGTTGGGGATTCGCGAGGATCCCGCTGTATTCACCGAAAGCCTCGCCCGTGATCTGAAGGGCTCTCGGATTGCGTGGGTCGGTGACTGGAACGGCTACCTGGCAACCGAACCTGGAGTCCTCGAGTTGTGCGAATCCTCGTTCGAGGTCTTCGAACAGTTGGGGTGCCACGTCGAGGCAGCACTTCCCGACTTCAAACCCGAGGACATCTGGCAACTGTTCTTGCGATGGCGTTGGTGGGCACAGCTCGGCTTGATCGATCAGTACAACGATCCGAGCATGCGCGAGTTGATGAAGCCCGAACTGTTGTGGGAACTCGAGCACGCGGTCACACTCTCGGCTCTCGACGTGACCAAGGCCGCGGAGGCTCGCAACGGCTGGCTGTCGGCCATAACCAAGATGTTCGAAACCTACGATTACATTCTCGCTCCCAGTGCCCAGGTGTTTGCTTTCGACAAGAACACTCACTGGCCCGAGGTCGTCGACGGCCGGTCGATGGACACGTATCACCGGTGGATGGAGACGGTTGTTCCCTGGACGATGGCCGGGGTTCCGGTTGCGGGGATGCCGGTCGGCTTCGATGATCGTTCGCTTCCCATGGGTATCCAGATCATCGGTCGGCACGGCGCCGACTTGGACGTTCTCCAACTCGCCTACGCGTTCGAGCAGGCAACCAAGTGGGTCGAGCGGGTACTTCCGCCCGCACTCCGCGTGAACTGACTTATCTATTTCGGACGTATCCAGTTGGGAGAGAACGATGATGGCTTCGGCATTGTGGCACGGGTTCGCGGACATGGGCGCTGTGGAGAAGAACGGCGCGTTTGTCGTCTCACGCGGTGAGGGCGCGTACATCTGGGATTCCGAGGGCACGCGGTATCTGGATGCGACGGCGGGCCTGTGGTTCACCAATGTCGGGCACGGGCGCACCGAGATTGCGGATGCGGTGGCGGCTCAGTTGTCGAAGATCGCTCATTTCTCCAACTTCGGTGATTTTGTTCCCGAGACCACGCAGGTGTTGGCCGAGCGTCTGGCGGCCATCGCGCCGGTTGCCGGGAGCAAGATCTTCTTCACCTCGGGTGGTTCGGATTCGGTGGACACTGCGGCGAAGCTGGCTCGCCGGTACTGGCACGAGGTGGGGCAGCCGGAGAAGACGATCATTGTCGGACGCCAGAAGGCGTATCACGGAATGCATGTTGCGGGAACGGCTTTGGCTGGTATTCCGGTGAACCGTGAGGGTTACGGCGAGCTGATGGCGGATGCGGCGACCGTCGGCTGGGACGATGCGAAGAGCCTGCTCGAGTTGATCGAGAAGATCGGTGCGAACAAGATCGCTGCGTTCTTCGCGGAGCCGATCATCGGTGCGGGTGGGGTGTATCTGCCGCCGGAGGGGTATCTGGCCGAGGTGCGTGACATCTGCCGCGAGCACGACATCCTCTTTGTCGTCGACGAGGTCGTGACCGGTTTCGGCCGGATCGGTGGTGAGTGGTTCGCGTCCACCCGTTTCGATTTGCAGCCTGACATGATGACCACGGCAAAGGGTTTGACGTCGGGTTACGTTCCGATGGGTGCGGTGTTCATCGCGCCGCGGGTGGCGGAGCCGTTCTATGCCGGTTCGTGGTGGCGCCATGGGTACACCTACGGCGGGCATGCCGGTGCTGCTGCGGCGGCGATGGCGAACCTCGACATTCTCGAGCGTGAGAATCTGCTCGCGGAGTCGAAGCGTTTGGAGGCGTCGTTGCATACGCATCTGCAGCCGCTGGCCGAGCATCCGCGGGTGGCGGAGGTTCGTAGTGGGCTCGGTGCGGTCGCGGCTGTGCAGTTGGCTGATCCGGCGGAGGCGTTGCCGTTTGTGAAGACGCTTCGCGAGCATGGTATTTCGGGTCGCGCTGCGGGTCAGGGTGCGATGCAGATTTCGCCGTCGTTTGTGATGACCGACGATCAGGTCGCGGAGATGGCCGCGGGGATCCTCGCAGCCCTCGGCTAGGAGAATCGTTTTCCGTTGACAGACATCGTGTTACGGAACCGTTAAGCCGAAGAAAATGTTGGGGCCCTTCGTGACGGCGCCCCCATTTCGGTCGAAACTGTCTCCAGCACTGACGATGATCCCTGTCCGCATCATCTGTCACCATTGTTGCCAATCTCGGCGAGCGGGTTCTGGCAGATTGTCATCACGTCCAAAACTTGGTGCTGTATTAGCGTTTCACTCCAGACACGGTGTTTGTGAGCTGGGGCACAAAGCATTTCGAACACCTTCCTCCTTCGCGAAAGGTCTCGTCATGCCGATCTGGACGTTGCACGGAGATGGCAAGAACATCGGACCCGGTGAAGTGGTAGCGCCGGGCGAGCGACTCAGTTGGATGAGGACCATCGGGTTGGGCGGTCAACATGTCGTGTCGATGTTCGGGGCGACGTTCGTCTTCCCGATCATCATGGGTCTCAATCCTCAACTTGCCGTGATGATGTCGGGTTTCTGTACCCTCTTCTTCCTGCTGGTGGTCAAAGGACGCGTCCCCAGTTACCTCGGTACGTCGGCGGCGTTCGTCGGTGGTGTCGCAGCCATTCGCGCCCAGGGCGGAACGACGGCGGAAGTGACCGGCGCGATTCTGGTGTCAGGGCTGGTTCTGGGATTTGTCGGCGTCGCCATCCACTTCCTCGGCGGTGGCGTCATCAGTAAAGCGCTACCACCGGTGGTCACCGGCGCAGTGGTGATGTTGATCGGATTCAACCTGGCTCCCGTTGTCGCGGGGTTGTACTGGCCGCAGGACCAGTGGGTGGCACTGATCGTGATGGTTGCGTTGATCGTGATGAGTGTTGCGCTACGCGGCTTCTTGGGACGTATCGCCATTCTCGTAGCGCTGGTTTTCGGCTACATCTTCTCCTGGGTCCTCGACCGGGTCTCCGGCCCGATCACGTCCGCCGGCGGTAGCGGAGCACTCACCGAGCACTTTCGTGTCAACTGGGATTCGGTGCACTCGGCGTCGTGGTTCGGGTTGCCGCCGTTCTCGGACGAAGCCAACGGAATCGTCGGTATTCACGCTCCCTCGTTCAGCCTCACGTTCATCGTTCTCGTCCTTCCGGGTGTCATCGCACTGGTCGCGGAAAATGCCGGACACGTCAAGGCGGTCGCCGAGATCACGGGCGACGATCTCGACCCCTACATCGGACGCGCAATTGCCGGTGACGGTTTTGCCACCGCCATCGCCAGCGCGGTAGGCGGCTCCCCCACGACGACGCACGCCGAGAACATCGGTGTCATGGCAGCCACTCGGGTGTACTCGACCGCCGCGTACGTGATCGCGGGTTTCATCGCGATCCTGCTCGGCTTCTCGCCCAAGTTCGGAGCAGTCATGGCGGCGACTCCCGGGGGCGTTCTCGGCGGAATTCTGGTGGTTCTGTTCGGCATGATCGGTCTGCTCGGCGCCAAGATCTGGAAAGAAAACGGTGTCGACTTCGGGAATCCGCTGAATCTGATGCCGATCGCCGCCGGCCTGATCATCGGTATCGGTGACACGGCTCTGAAGTTCAGTGACACGTTCTCGCTCGGAGGTATCGCGCTCGGCACCATCGTCGTGATCGTGATGTACCACCTCTGCCAGTTCGTCGGGTCCCGGAACCCCGAGCTGAACAGGTCGAAGTCCGGGCGGCGACCGGGCGCAACGCCGGGGGCGAATGCGTCAGATGACGAAAGGGAAGAGCCCGTGGCGCAGCTCACGTGATGCCAAGTTGAATGTATGCCAGGTATGACCCGTGACCGTTGTCACATCTGCACAAAACGTGAAGTGACTCATAGAGGCAGGATTGAGTAATGAAACCGTCGCCGCTGACTTATCACCGACCGTCCTCGGTCGAGGACGCGTGCCGAATCCTCTCCGAGGTATCTCACGAGGGGAAGGTGCTCGCCGGTGGGCAATCGCTTGTGCCGCTGCTGTCCATGCGCCTCGCCGCCCCCGCCCACATCGTCGACATCGGATCGATCCCTGACCTCGCTTCGGTGACCTCGTCCGAAGACGAAGGAGTGCGGTTCCAGGCCCTGGCCACGCACTCGGTGCTGGCGGCCGACGAAGGTGCTCGCCGAGTTCAGCCTCTGCTGAACCGCGCACTGCAGTTGGTAGCGCACCCCACGATCCGTAACCGCGGGACGAGCGTCGGCTCCATCGTCCATGCCGACCCGTCGGCGGAGATGCCGGCAGTCCTGACACTGCTCGGGGGCAGCGTGAGCGTGCAGTCGGTGCGTGGCACCCGCGAGATCGCGTCGACGGATCTCTTTGTCGGTCCCCTCGAATCGAGCCTGGAATCTGACGAGATCGCGGTGTCGGTGTCGGTGCCGGCCGCCGAGCCCGGCGTGGGAACCGCCATCGACGAGATTGCTCGTCGTCACGGTGACTACGCACTGGTCGGTGTCGTTGCGCGTATTCGCGTGGTCGACGGTCTGGTGGCCGAGGCACACATGACGTACGTGTCCGCCGGAGAGCTGGGGCAGGTCGTGGACTACACGGACGTGCTGGCGGGGGCATCCGCGACGGATCAGCGAGATCCGCGCTGGCGCACCCTCGGGGAATGTGCCCGCGCGCAGATAGATACCGAGGCAGACATTCACGGGACGGCGGCGTACCGCTCGCAACTGGTGTCCGCGCTCACGGCGCGGGTCGGGTTTGCAGCGGCAACAGATGCTCTCAGTGAGAACGCAGTACTGGCAGGAAAGTGGTGACCATGTCCAAAAACGATCGCTCCATCGATGATCAACTTGCCGAGCTGGCAGCAGATACCGGTGAACACCATGTGGCCGTGACGTTCACGCTCAACGAGGTGACGAGCACCGTCGTTCTCCCCTCCCGCACTCTGGCCTCGGACGCCATTCGTCACCACCTCCGTAAGACGGGAACGCACGTCGGTTGTGAACACGGCGTGTGTGGTGCGTGCACCGTGCTGCTCGACGGAAAGCCGGTGCGATCCTGCCTCGTCCTCGCCGCCAGCCTCGAAGGTCGATCGATCACCACCGTCGAAGGACTCGTCGAGCCGGACGGCACCTTGCATCCGGTTCAGCAGGCGTTCAAGGATTGTCACGGCTTGCAGTGCGGATTCTGCACACCGGGATTCGTGACGACCATCGCGGCGTTTCTCGAGGAGAACCCCAATCCCACGCGTGAGGAAGCAACGGACGCTATAGCGGGAAACCTCTGCCGTTGTACGGGATACCAGAACATCAGGGCGTCGGTTCTGCGCGCAGCGGAGATCAAGCGTGAACGAGCCGGGCAGTTCCCGCTCGGAATCGACGACGCATCCACTCGGGAGGCGTTGGATCGCAAGGTGAGGGGAACAACGAATCCCGTCGGAGGACGGGCGGGTAAGGCATGAGTACTCCGGTCAAACCAGCAAAGCGCAACGGGGCGAAGCACCCCGCTTCCGATCATTCGACGGCCGATCATTCGGTTGCCGACGACGGCAAGTTCTTCGGCAAACCGATTCCGCGCGAGGAAGATACGCGTCTGCTCAGCGGTCAGGGGCGGTATCTCGACGATCTGGGCCACAACGCGCTGATCGCGGCATTCGTCAGGTCGCCGCATGCACATGCGCGAATCATCGACATCGACATCGATCAGGCACTGGAAGTGCCTGGCGTACATGCCATCTACACCTACGATGATCTCCTGGCCGACACCCCGGAAATGGCGGAGAACCTGCCACTGCTCATTCCGCATCCGGGAATCATCGCTCCGCGTAACGGGTACCCCCTTGCGAAGGACGAGGTGAACCACGTCGGAGAAGCCATCGCCATGGTGGTCGCCGACAATCGGTACATCGCCGAGGATGCGTGCGCGAAGATCGACGTCACGTACGAGACACTGAAGCCGGTAGTGGGAATCGATGTCGCCCGCACTGCCGCCAATGCAGTCCACGCTGACGTTCCGGACAACATCGCCGCTCATCTGCAGCACGGGTTCGGTGATCCGGACGCCGAACTTGCGGCCGCGCCGCACCGACTGACGCTGGATCTCGAAATCGAGCGTTCGGCATCCATGCCGATGGAGGGCAAGGGTGTCTACGCGCGCTGGGACGGCGACGAGAACACCCTCACGTTCTGGACCTCCACCCAGACGTCCACGTCCGCCCGCGCCGCCGTTGCCGCGCGATTGGGTATGGCGCTGAACAAGGTTCACTGCATCGCTCCCGACGTCGGCGGTGGATTCGGTGTCAAGATCGTCCATCCGTGGCCCGAAGAAGTGATGATCACGTGGGCCGCTCGGCGCCTCGGCCAGGCCGGCATCTCCTGTGAGGTGAAATGGGTCGAGGATCGCCGTGAGCACTTCATCTCGAGCGCACACGAGCGCGGACAGATCCAGAAGATCGACATCGGGTTCGACGACGAGGGTCGTCTGTTGGCTTTCGACTTCACGTTCTGGCACGACAACGGCGCGTACCTGCCGTACGGGATCATCGTCATGATCAACACCGCGACACAGGTTCTCGGGCCGTACAAGCCGAAGTCGTTCCGGGTCAACGCCTATTCGCTGTACACCAACACGGTCATCGTGACCCCGTACCGAGGTGCCGGACGTCCGCAGGCCGTGTTCGCGATGGAGCGATCCATGGACGCCATCGCCAAGTACCTGAACAAGGACAAGATCGCGGTACGGGAGGCGAACTTCATTCGCCCCGAGGACATGCCGTACGACTTCGGCCTCATGTTCCAGGACGGGCGCCCGTTGATCTACGACACGGGTGACTACCAGGCCGGTATCGACAAGCTCAAGAAGCTCATCGACTGGGACGGATTTCCCGAGTACCAGAGGAAGGCTCGCGCCGAGGGGCGGAGTGTCGGCATCGGTATCGGCGCGTACGTCGAGGGAACGGGTCCTGGACCCTACGAAGGCGCACACGTAGTGGTCGAGACGTCCGGAAAGGTCAAGGCGGCAACGGGCTTGACGACGCAGGGGCAGGGCCACCAGACCGCGTTCGCCCAGATCGTTGCAGACGATCTCGGAGTCAAGGTCTCCGACGTCGAGATCGTCACCGGTGACACACGCCGGTTCGGTTATGCCGTAGGTACTTTCGCCTCACGTGGTGCGGTCATGTCGGGTTCGGCTTTCCATGTCGCGGCGCAGATGGTTGCGGAGAAAGCGAAGAAGATCGCGTCCGGAATCTTGAATCTGCCGGAAGCCGAACTGGAACTCCAGGGTGGCCACGTGTGCAAACTCGGCACCGAGCCTGGGGTGGAAGGTACTTCTGTACCGCTGAGTGTTGTTGCCGTGCTGTCGAACCCGCTGCGATATGCGTTCGACCGTGAGTCGAAGTTGGCTACCGGTTTTGCCACGACCGACACGGACATGTCGAAGCCGCCGATTCCCGAGGGCGAGCAGCCCGGTCTCGAAGCCACCGGCTACTACTCGCCGCCCAGTTCGACTTTCGCTTCGGGAGTGCACGCGGCGATCGTCGAAACCGATCCCGTCACAGCCGAGATCACGGTCCGTCGTTACGTCGTCATCCACGACTGCGGCAACGTGATCAATCCGCGCATCGTCGAAGGCCAGGTCATGGGCGCCGTTGCGCAAGGTATCGGTGGCGCACTCTACGAGCGGATCGTCTACGACGAGCACGGACAGATGCTCAACGCGTCGTACATGGACTTCTTGATGCCGTTCGTCACTGAGATGCCGGATTCACTCGAGATGGATCACACCGTCACGCCGTCCGGGCTCAACCCACTCGGCATGAAGGGCGCCGGTGAGGCCGGTGTGATCCCGACCAGCGCCGTCATCGCGGCCGCCATCGAGGATGCCGAAGGAATCTCGATCACGTCCATGCCCATTTCACCGTCCGAACTGTTCGAACTTCGACTCGCACATGCGGGTTCGTCATCAGAGGAGAATGCATGAGAATCGCCGGCACCGCGCAGCTGACGGCACCTCGAGAAGAGGTCTACGACAAGCTCCAGGACGGTCGTGTACTGGCCGCGACCATTCCCGGTGTGCAGTCGCTCGAGCAGCTCACGGACAATCACTACAAGCTCTCCATCATGGCGGGAGTCGCGTCGATCAAGGGTGTCTACGACGGCGAAGTTGTTCTTTCGCAACAGAATCGGCCCAATTCGTTTGTCATGACGGCTTCGGGCGCTGGTGCTCCCGGCACCGTGAAGGCCGACGTCACGGTCACGTTGACGGAGAACGAGGGTGGCACGCTGCTTTCGTACGACGCCGACGCGGTAGTCGGCGGGATGGTCGGCGGCGTCGGACAGCGGATGATCACCGGTGTCGCCAAGAAGATGGCCGGGGTGTTCTTCAAGAGCATCGACGGCGTCATTGCCAACGGCATTCCCGAGAAGGTCACTGCCGCCGTGGCGGCGGCAATACCGGCAGCGTCGGTCGAGGCGGTGCCGGTAGTTTCCGGAGCCGTCGCGGCACCGGCGATCCTTCCGGCCGCTGCACCGACCGCGGGTGGCGCCGATGCTCGCACGGTGATGGTCAGCGCCGTCGTCGGAGCGGCCATTGCTTTGTCAGGTGTTGCTATAGGCGGATTCCTGGCGCGTTCTGGTTGCCGCGAGTAGTTCAGCAGCGTATCGACAGGGCTTCCACAGCTGTTTTGCGATGAGGGAAACGCCCCGAACCGACCAGGTTCGGGGCGTTTTTCACGTCCGCGTAACCCGCTGGGGCGCGGGCGAAGATCCGCTCGTGATCGTGCGCCGAACCTTGGTCCCCCGATTCGGCGAATTGTGACAAAGAATCCGCCGTTCCGAACCTGTGGAATAGCACTACACGTCAGGTACGAGCCACTCACCGGCTAGGCCACACCGTCGATCGGTACCAGACGAGACGAGCCAAAGATCTCAGGAGGAAGCGTGGAACCCAGGAAGATTCGGGTCGGTATCGATACCGGCGGAACGTTCACCGACATCGTTGCAGTGGACGACGAAACCGGCGCCATCGTCACCACCAAGACCCCGTCCACTCCGGCGGACCCCGCCGAGGGCTTTCTCGCCGGTATCGAGAAAGTGCTCGCCAAGCTCGGCGAGAGCGGCGACTCGATCGGTGCGGTCAGCCACGGCACGACCGTCGCGACCAACAAACTGCTCGAAGGCAAGGTGGAGAACCTCGGCTTCATCACCACCGAGGGCTACGAGCACGTTCTCGAAATCGCTCGTCAGTCGGTGCCGGACGGTTACGGCAACTCGTACTTCTGGGTCAAGCCCGAACGCATCGTTCCTGCCGATCGGGTACGCACCGTCGGCGGACGGCTTTCCTTCGACGGCAGCGAGATTCGCCCGCTCGACGAAGAGAGCGTCCGCAGCGCAGCGCAGTTCTTCAAGGACCGCGGCATTCGCACCATCGGTGTCTGCCTCATGCACTCGTACGCCGATCCGACGCACGAGGAGCGCGTCCGCGACATCCTCTTCGAAGTTTTCCCCGACGCGACGGTGAGCATCTCGAGCCAGGTACTTCGTGAGTATCGCGAGTACGAGCGGTCCATCACCACCCTCGTGGACGCCGCGGTCAAGCCGAACATCCGCAACTACGTGAACAACATCGCGAATCGTCTGCGTGAGTTCTCGACCACCGACGGCGAACCTCGTGATATCCCGTTCTACGTCATGAAGTCCAACGGCGGTGTCCTCTCGGCCAAAGAGGTTGTTCACCAGCCTATTACGACAGTGCTCTCCGGACCGGCTGCCGGCGCCCTCGGCGCCGCGCTGATCGCCGACGCGGCCGGCGTCGAGCAGGTGTTGACCTGCGACGGCGGCGGAACGTCGACGGACGTCACCGTCGTGGTTCGCGGCGAGCCTGCGCTGACAACCGAAGGGCGAGTGGGCAACTACCCGTCGAAGATCCCGATGATCGACGTCGTCACCGTCGGCGCCGGTGGCGGGTCGATCGCGTGGATGACACCGGAACACACCCTCCGGGTCGGACCTCAGTCGGCGGGCGCCGATCCCGGACCGTTGTGCTACGGCAAGGGCGGTAGCGAACCGACCATCACCGATGCGCATGTCTTGCTGGGGCGCATACCACCCCATCTGCTCGGTGGCGAGATTCCCCTCGACACCGAACTGGCACGCAAGGGACTCGAAGAGCTTGCAGCACAGCTGAGTCTGGGTTACGAGGAGTGCGCGGTCGGCGTCCTGGAGGTCTCGGCATGGAACCAGGCCAACGCCCTGCGGCAGATCACCGTCAAGCGTGGTCTCGACGTTCGCGACTTCACGCTCGTGACCTTCGGTGGCTCCGGCTCCCTCCTCGCCTGCCGCCTCGTTGACATCCTCGGCCTGAAAGATGTTCTCGTCCCACTCAATCCGGGTAACGTCTCTGCGTTCGGTCTACTGACGGTCGACGTGCGCAACGACTACGTGCAGACGCATGTCAGCCGCCACGACCGGTTGAAGGCGGAAGACCTGCAGAGCCAGTTCGACGCGTTGGCCGGCGAAGCCGAGATCGCGCTCGCCGAAGAAGGTTTCGACGAGACGCAGCGCAAGTATTCCCGGACTGCGGACCTTCGCTACCTCGGTCAGGCCTTCGAGGTACGTGCCCCCGTGGCGGAAGGCGCCGTCACGGCGCAGATCATGGACGACGCGGCCGAGGCATTCCACCAGGCACACCGTGAACTGTACGGCTACGACTTCCGGGGAGACCCGTCGCAGCACGTGGAATGGGTCAACCTGCGCGTGAGCGGCATCGGCCCGATCAAGCGCCCGACGCTCAAGGAAATCCCCGCCGGAAACGGCGCCGAGACCGCCCGAACCGGTTCACGCCAATCCTATTTCGACAGCTGGGTCGAGACGGCCACCTACGATCGCACACTGCTCGGTGCGGGTGACGTCATCGAAGGACCCGCTGTGATCGAGGAGTTCAGCTCGACTGTTCCGATCCATCCCGGATTCTCGGCACGTATCGACACCTTCGGGAACATTCGTATCTCGAAGTCTTCCGACTCGAACGGAGTGAAGTGATGACCGCCATTCTCGATGCTGCTGCTGCCACCGCGGCCAAGCCGTACCGACTCACCGCTACCGACGGCGCGTCACCTGATCCGATTCTGGTCGAGATCGTCGCCGGTTACCTGGCCAGCGTGGAGATGGAGGTGGAGACCTCCATCTCGCGCACCTCGCGCTCACCGATGATCCGTGACGCTCACGACTTCCGCGCCGGTATTCACGACCGGAACCTCCGCAAGCTCACGGGCCGTTCGTATTCCGCCCTGGTTCATCCGATCGCGCGGGACTTCCCGCTCGAGACGATGAAACCGGGAGACGTGTACTTCCACAACGACGTCTACCTGTCCGAAGGTGGCATCGGCCATCTCCCCGACCTCTGCGTCACCGTGCCTGTCTTCGCCCGCGTCACTCCCGATGCGGAACCGAAAGTTGTCGCCTTCGTTCAGGCATTCGGCCACCACGACGACATCGGCGGTTGCTGCCCCGGCTCCATGCCGTCCGGTGCCACCACGGTGTACGAAGAGGGACTGATGGTTCCGCCGATCAAACTGTGGGACCAGGGCGTTCCCAACGAGGCGGCGCTGCGCATCATGACGCGCAACTCCCGCATGCCGGACGCTCTCGCAGCCGATCTCGATGCCGAGTGTTCGGCGTGCCTGATGGGTGCGCGTCGACTCACCGAATTGTTCGAGCGCTACGGCGTCGACACCGTCGAGTCGTGCTTCGACGCGATGATGGACGCGACCACCGAGACGTACCGCCGCGAGATCCTCAGCAAGATCCCGGTCGGTGAGTACACCTGGGAGGACTACGCCGAGCATGACGGCGTCGACGAGCCGATGCTCCACATCCAGCGGATCACGCTCACGAAGACGCGGCCGGAAGACGAGGGCGGTGAGCGACTCATCCTGGACTTCAACGGAACCGGGCCGCAGGCAAAGGGCCCGATCAACCACTGCGGCGACTACGCGGACGGAAACTTCCTCATCAAGTGGCTGGCGCCGATTCTGCGTAACCTCGCGGACACCCCGGAGCGCATGGCAGAACTGGATGTGAACGAGGGCGTCGTACCGCTGATCGAGATGAAGTTCCCCGAGAAGGGGACGCTGATCACTCCGATCTTCCCCGCTCCCACCAACGCTCGTACGTTTGTCATCCTCCGCCTGCTCGGAGTGCTGGCCGGCGTCGTGGCCAAGGCCGTGGACGGGAACATGCCCGCCGATCAGGAAACCATCAGATACACCGGTGTTTACGGAGAGGACTTCGAGGGGCACTCGTACCTCATGCGTGAGGTGCTCGGCGGCGGTTCGGGCGGACGCTACTACGCGGACGGTGAGGACACGATTCACGTCGTTCCCGACTCGCGGAACCTGCCGACCGAATTCACCGAGAGCCGCTTCCCGTTCATCGTCGAGAAGCTCGGTCTGGCCATGGATTCCGGCGGAGCCGGGCGCTACCGAGGCGGCCTGGGATACGAGAAGCACATTCGCATGCTCAAGGATGCGCACTTCATGTCCATCGCGGACCGTTCGATCCTCGCCTGCTGGGGTGTCAAGGGCGGCAAGGCCGGCCGGCCGTTCTCCGTGGTACTGAATCCGGGTGGACCGAACGAGCGTGAGTTCGACGCGCTGACCGATGCCGAGCCGATCAAGGCCGGCGAGGTCGTACGGATTCGTACCACCGGTGGCGGCGGTTGGGGAGATCCACTGGAGCGTCCCACCGAGGAAGTTTTGCGAGATATTCAGTGGCGCAAGGTTTCCGTCGAAGGCGCACGCGAAGACTACGGAGTTGTCGTGATCGACGGTGACGAGCCGTCTGTCGACGAGGCTGCTACCACGGAGCTCCGGGATCAGTTGCGTTCGGAGCGCGGTGAGAACGAACCCTTCTTCGATCGGGGTCCGGGCTACGCACAGCTTTCCGGCGGCGCCACCTCAGCGGTCTACGACTACGTCTAGGACGGAAAACTCTCATGGAGAACGGAATTGCTCGCGGCGCCGACATTGCGGTGATCGGCGCCGCGGGTAAGACCGGTGAGGCAGTTGTCGCCGCACTTCCGCCGAGCGTGACAGTTCGGCGACTGGTGCGAAAGGCCCGTGTCGACGGCGACTTCCAGGTCGAACTCGAAACGGGAAACGGATTGCGCAAGGCGCTCGCCGGGTGCCGAGGCGTGTATTTCATCGCCCCCAACGTCCATCCCGACGAGCCGGCACTTCTTCGCAATGCGCTGACGGCAGCGGCTTCGGCGGGAGTGGAGCACTTTGTCTATCACTCCGTCGCGTGGCCGTTCAGCCCGTCCATGCCGCATCACCTGGACAAAGCCAGGTGCGAGGACGAACTGCATCGCTCCCCGCTGAAGTGGACTGTGTTGCAGCCGTGTGCGTATGCCGAGAACTTCGAGGCGGTACTCACCGGTCGATCCGAGACCATCGTCTTGCCGTACAGCGCGGACACGAAATTCTCGTTCGTGAGTTTGGCGGACGTGGCGGCCGTTGCCGCTGTGGTTCTGAGCGAGGGCCCGGGCGAGCATCACGGAGCGACGTACGAAGTGGGCGGCCCTGAAGCTCTGAGCGTCATGGAGGTGGCACAGATGGTGGAGAAGCAGACGTCACGGACCGTCGCGATAGATCAGATCAGCGTGGATCAATGGCGCGAACGGATCGGCAACGACCTCGACGTCAACGCCAGCTCGCGTCTGGCCGCGATGTTCGACTTCTACAACCACCATGACTTCCTCGCCGGCAGTGCGGCCGTCGAACTGTTGTTGGGTCGCCGACCGACGGGAATCGAGAGCCTGATTCGGTGAACCTTGCTACGAAATGCCTCCTGCCGCCCAGACCACCAGCGGAGGTAGGGCGGCCAGGATCAGGCAGACCGTTCCGTTGAGCCACTTGTGCTCCACCGTGACGGCGGCGAACTCGCGCAGAATGGCGCTCGGCAGGTAGTAACGGGCGGTGTGGGAACCGATGACTTCCGCATCCAACCCGAGGCTTCGGGCAAACGTCGCGGTTCGTAGTATGTGGAAGTTGCTGGTGACCAGAACCATTCGAGGGTCCGTGGTGTCGGCGCGGAGGAGGTCCCGCGTGTACTCGAGGTTCTCGAGCGTGGTGGTCGAGCGGTCCTCGAGCATCACGTTCTCGCGCGGGATTCCGTGATCGACGAGGTAGACGCACATTGCCTCCGCCTCGCTGACGACCTCGTCCGAACCCTTCCCACCGCTGACGACCAACAGCGGTGACCGTCCTTCGCCGACCTCGGCACGAAAGACGTCCGCAGCCTTGTCCAGACGACTGGCAAGCAGGGGCGTCACGTCGGCGCCCGAAAGCCCGGCGCCGTGAACCACTATCGCGTCCATCCTGGGCTGGTACTTCTGGCGTCCGTAGACGTAGGAGTAGAGCAGAAAACTCGTGAACAAGAACCCCAGGTACGACGCGACCAGACTGAATGATCCGAGAACGACTGCGAGCCAATACCTCTGCGTCAGCAACGCGGATGCGAGCAGCACATAGGGAACGAGCAGTCCGAGGCCGGCGACGAGGGAGAGCAGATTTGCGACGCTGAATCCCTCGCGCCGCAGCATCGTGACCCCGTTGACGATCAGGAACCCGGCGAGCAGGAGCACCAGCAACGGCGAGAGCAGAGCGATCGTCGCGATCACGAACGACGGGACCTCGGTTCCCGGCGCACCCGACTGCAACATCCAGAGGCCGGTGAAGATCAGTCCCAGAAGTAGATAGACACCGTTGCTCAGCCTCCGCCTGTCCTGTCTGAACCGGTAGCCGCAGAAGCCGAGCAGCGCGAGGCCGATGAGGAGAAGGATCACGGAGCCAGCCTAGGCGAGGCGCCTACTACACGGGCGCCACCACCTTCGACTGCTGGATCGACGTCAGCACTCTCGTGCGGGCCTCGATGAACAGTGGGTCCGCTTTGGTGGTCAGTTGATCTCGCGCACCGGTCAACGGAACGTCGACGATGTCCTGCATCAACGCCGGGGTTCCGCCGAGGACGACCACCCGGTCCGACAGGTACACAGATTCGTCGACGTCGTGGGTGACCAGGAGGACGGTGATGCCAAGATCACGTTGAAGGGTGAGCAGCAGGTCCTCGAGTTCCGCGCGGGTCTGCGCATCGACCGACGCAAAGGGTTCGTCCATGAGAAGTACCTGTGGTCGATAGGCGAGAGCGCGAGCTATCGCCACTCTCTGCTGCATTCCGCCGGACAACTGCCAAGGGTACGAACGCGCAGCACCTTCCAGACCGACGACGGTGAGTGCCTCGGTTACCCTCTCGTTCTGAACCTTGCGTGCCAGGCCGTTGCCTCGCAGCGGCAGGCGAACGTTCTCGCCCACTCGAAGCCAGGGCATCAGTGTGCGTCCGTAATCTTGCGACACGAGCGCAAGAGTGGCGGGCGGAGCGTCGATTGCGATCCCGGCGATGCGGATCTCACCCGTAGTCGGCTTCTGCAGACCGGCGATGCAACGAATCAACGTGCTCTTGCCGATTCCGGAATGTCCGACGATGCAGACGATTTCTCCCGGTGCAACCGAAAGATCGATCCCGCGAAGCACTTCGCGGCCGGTAGGTCCGCCGTAGGTCACTCCGAGGCCGTTCAGTTCGACTGCGGGGGTGGATGCCGCAGATTCTGTGGATGACATCAGTTTCCTTTCACTGCGAGTGCGCCGTGGGTCCGAGGCTGCCATCTGAGCAACCATCGTTCGATCACGCCGTAGCCGACGTTGAGCACATACCCGATGATTCCGAGCAGGAGGATTCCGGACCACATGTCTGCGATGGCAAAGGTCTGTTGCGCGACGATCACGAAGTGGCCGATTCCCGCAGTGGAGACATACATTTCGCTGCCGACCATGATGACGACACCGATCGCGAGACTGGTACGGATACCGACGGTTATCTGAGGCATCGCTCCGGGGAGGAGTACCTGCGTGACCAGCAGGGGTGTTCGGATGCGATAGCTGCGCGCCACCAATCGAATACTCGGGTCGATGGAGCGAATGCCGTCGAGGGTGTTGAGGAGTATCGGCCACACCGCGCCGAAAGCGATGGCGGCGACGTTGCCCGAAGAACCTGTGCCGAAGACGATGAACAGGGCCGGCAGTACGGCCAGTGCGGGTATGGCACGGAAGAATTGGAGAAACGGATCGGCGACGTCTGCAGCCAGTGGAAACAGTGCAAGAAGAAGGCCGGTCCCGATGCCGAGCACCAGTGCTACGGCGAGACCGAAGCCGAGATTGGTCAGGCTGGGCACTACATCGCGTGCAAATCCTGCCCCGAACCAGTTGTCCACAAATGCTTTCCAGATTCGTGACAGCGGCGGAAAGTACGGAGACTTACTCGACGCGGATCCGAAGTACCACACGACGACGATCAAGATCGGCAACCACAGCTCCCACGCGAGGAGTCGAATCCCGGACATCATTCTCACGTCGTCATCCTCCTCGGGATGTAATGCCAAGCAAGTAAACGATTCTCGATTGCCATCACAGCGAAGGCGAGCAGCATGCCGAGTACTCCGGCGACGATGATCAGTGCGAACATTCGATCGGGTACGGATTGGCTCAGCAGGATTTCCTTGCCGAGTCCGGGAACGCCGGCAATCAGTTCGGCGCCGATGGTCAGTAGCAAACTCAGTGTTGCCGAGATGCGAATTCCCGTGAAGATGTACGGCATCGACGCGGGTGCAACTACGAGAGCAAGTCTGCGCCACAGGGGAAGCCGGAAGGAGCGTGCGGTGGCAAGTAGTTCCGGATCGACGTTGCGGACGCCGTGGATGGTCTGGAGCAGGATCGGCCACACGCTCACCGCCACGATCAGCGCCACCGCCATACGTTGTGTCGGGCCCATGATCAACAGAAAGAGCGGGATGATCGCGAGCGGAGGCACGGTCCGGCAGAAGTCGATGACGAAGCGGGAAGAGACTGTCAGAAACGGGTGCGCGGCAAGCAGCAGTCCTGCCGGGATACCGATCACCAGGCACAGAGCCAATCCGATGGCGGTTGTGGTCAAGGTCTGTCCCAATGACGTCCACAGCGACGAGGTACCGAGCTCGTCCACGAAAGCCACTGCCACGTCACTGAACTTCGGAACACCCTTGACGTTCTCGTCGCCCAGCATTCCGAAGACCTGCCAGGCGGCTGCCAACGCGAAGAGCGTCAGCAGCCGTCCGAGCAGTACCTGCCTGCGGCGTGTTTTCGGGGTTGTCAAGGCAGACAACTCAGTTGGCCGGAGTCAGCAAGGAATCGCTGTCAACCGACTCCGTCAGAACCCCGTACTTGACCAGCAGTTCGATCTCCATGCCGAGTGCGCCCGGTTCTACTACTGCGACGAACTGAGGATTCTTGCTGTTGGCCAGCATTTCGAGCGGAATCTTGGCTTGTGTCGAGAGTGCAGCCTTGACCGCGCCCGGATTCTGATTGGCGTAGTCAACTGATTTGGCAAGCGCCGTACGGAATTTCGCGAGTGAGTCCGGGTTCGCATTGACAAACGATTCCGGAGCGACCAGCGAGGTCCCCGGTACACCGGGTGCGGCCAAGGGGAAGGGGTGGCCGAGGATCTTCAGCCCCGAGTCGGTTGCTTTACTCAGGAACGGATCGATGAGGAATGCCGCGTCGGCCCCGCCGGTGGAAACCAGGTCGCCGAGGTTGGGCATGGGCGCCTGAATGAACGAGACCTTGTCCGCTGCTCCGCCGGATTTCTCCACCGCGGCAGAGATGACTGCTTCGCTGACGGACTTCAAACCGCTGATCGCGACGGTCTTGCCTTCGAGGTCACGGAAGCCGCTGATGGAACTGTCCTTGGCGACCACGAGACCGGACTGGTCGACGCTGTCATTCGCGGCAAAATTCGTGAGCCCGCCGACAATGGTGACGGGCATGTTCTGGCTGCGTGCCTGAATTGCGGCAGCGGCAGTCGTGGCTGCCATATCTGCATTTCCGCTGAGCAGCAACGGAATTTGAGCCGACGAGCTGGCCCCACCCTCGACCAGTTGAATGTCGAGCCCCTCATCGGTGAAGAATCCCTGCTCCATACCCAGCCAGATCGGTGCGAAGTCCGCGATCGGTTGAGGTGCGATACGAATCGTGGTCGTCTGGGTGCCCCCGTCGTCGGAGGCCGTGGCGTCGCTCGAACAGCCTGTCAGTGCCAAAGCAGCTGTCGCAACCGCGGCCAGGGCAACAACTCTGAACCGTGGTGTCGACCGAAGGGTATGTCCAACCGTCATGTCCGAAAGCCTCTCGCTGGGAAAGATAGGACTTCCTTGCCGGGAGTCCGGTGGGAAGGTGAAGACGCTCAAAGAATTCCGTACGCCGGAACGATTGTTGTGACTATAGTAATTTCCTAGGTGAATGCCAAGGGTTTTCCAAGAACACGAGATTTCGGATCGCCGGGTACTCACGCGGCACCGGGAGGGGATCGGATGACGAAGGGTTCTGCGTCCGCCGTCGACAAAGCGCTGGATCTGCTCGAGGCCATCGCGCGCTCGACCACGCCGATGAAGCTCAGCGAACTGGCAGAAGAAGTCGGGATGCTCCGTCCGACTGCGCACCGAGTGCTCGGAGAACTCGCGAACCGTGGGTGGGTCTTCCGCTACGACGGTCGCTATCTCCCCGGACCGGCCGCGCTGCAGGTTTCCCACGAAGCAGCCGCGCATTCCTTGGCAGCCTTGTGCGATCCGACCATGCAGGCGCTGTCCGAGAGCACGGACATGATGGTGAATCTGCAGGTCCTCGAGAGCGGCGGGACTCGGATCATCGCGGCGCTGCGTCCCGAGCGGCTCAAGATGATCACTCGGATGCTCGGGGATCTGCTTCCGCCGCACCGGTTCGCGGGTCCGCTCGCGTTGGTGGCGGCACTCGAGGACAACACTCGGGCGCCTTACCTGGCAATGGTGGAAAAGAGTGGCTATCCACTCGAAGGCCCCACCGGGTTCCTCGCCGACATCGCCGAGACGCAGAAAACCGGATTCGCTGTCGTCCACAAACGATCTCAGGACATCATCGGTTCGGTCTCGCGTGCAGTGTCTTCTCGTAAGGGGTCTCCCCTCTGCGCGTTGACGGTGATCGGTTTCGACACCGACTTCGACGCGAAAACGACGCGGATGGTCGAAGAACACCTGCTGCGGGCGACCGATGAAGTGCAGCAACTCCTCACTGACCACACTTCGGGCAAGCGCCCGTCCGACGCAGGAGAAGAAGGATGATTCCACGAACCGAGGGCTTCATCACCGTCGCAGACGGCGAACGGGTCTGGTACGAGACTGCCGGCGACGGCCCGGATCTGATTCTCACGCACGGTCTCGGCGGAAATGCGGCCGTCTGGTACCAACAGGTGCCCTACTTCGCTCAGCATTATCGGGTGATCAGCTGGGATCAGCGAGGATTCGGCCGCTCTACCAACGAGAACGGCAACCACGGCCCGGTAGCGGCCGTCTCTGATCTGATCGAAATCATGGACCTGTTGGACGTCGATCGAGCCCATGTGGTGGGCCAGTCGATGGGTGGTTGGGCCGCACTGGGGACCGCGATCGCCGTTCCGGACAGGGTGGAGTCGGTAGTGCTGGCCTGCACGACCGGTGGCATTCCCGTCGGCTTCGGCCCGGACAGCGCTCCGCCCCTCACCGCAGCACCCGTCACCGCGCGGCCCCTGGGGGAACATCCCGCTGTGGGCGGACGGCTGCCGAGCTTGGACATGGCGAGGGCATATCTGTACCAAGCTCTCGGCACCTTCGGCCATCGCCCACCTGACACCGAGTTCTTCCGAATTCTCCAGGCCCACAACTATTCGTCGGCCGAACTCGCGGCGGTGGCTGCGCCGGTTCTCCTGATCGCAGGTGAGCTGGACGACTTGATGACACCCGAGCGGATTCGCAGCGCCGCCGAGTTCCTGCCTCACGCAGAAGTGGTCGAGCTTGCCGACCGCGGTCACTCCCCCTATTTCGAGGACCCACACGCGTGGAACGAGTTGGTGGCGCACTTCCTGGCCGACGTTCGTGCCCGTCCAGTGCGCTGAAATCACCCACTCGCCACGCATATTCCACTTCCGAGGAGACCTAATGGATTCATCTCAGACCGTCGAGTTCATCCCACCCGCTTTCGACACACCGTTCTCCACCGGAGTACGAGTCGGAGACGTTCTGTATCTGTCGGGTCAGATCGGCATGCTTCCCGACGGCACCTTGGCCGACGGCTTCGAAGCGCAAGCCCGCCAGACCATGGAGAACATCGTCGCTTCTTTGATCGCCTACGGATCCGGCGTCGAAGCGATCTTCAAATGCACTGTCATGCTTGACGACATGTCTCGCTGGCAGGAGTTCAACAAGGTTTATCTCGAGTACTTCCCGGCATCGAGACTGCCGGCACGCAGCGCGTTCGGAACAGATGGACTGGCGTTGGGTGCGCACATGGAAGTCGAATGCATGGCGTACACCCCGCGGGTCTGATTCGGGGGCGTCAGTCGTCCCAATTCACACGTTCGGCCAGGCGAAGCAATGTGCGTCGGCGCGTAGCGCTGGTCTCGCCGATGTGCGCGATCCGGCCGTGGATGTGAGCCCGGAAGTTCTCGATTCCGTCCCGATTCTGTTCCTGCGCAGACGTATTGGCGGCATTGTGAAGCAGGGCGCGCAGGCGATCGTAATCGTCACGCGGATACGACGGTTGGTCGTTGATCACCAGTCCGGTGAGGTGTTGGCGTCGATGAGGGCGCATCACCTTGGTCTTTCGTGGATGGACGGCAAACCCTTCGTCCCTGGTGATCTGCTCGACCGTCCAGAGGAGGGTTCCGACGTCGGCTACTTCGATTCCGGAGAAGGCGAGGTCGTCGGCGTAGCGGGTGTAGGTGAGCCAGTTCGCTTGTGCGAGCCCGCTCAAGCGGATGTCGAGTTTGCGCGCGACGAGATTCGCCAGTGCAGGCGAAGTGGGCGCACCCTGAGGTAGATGCGCGGTTCGTAGCTGCGACGCCTGTGCGTACGGCAGACCGCGCAGGGTATCGGCAGGTGTTGCGACGGTGCACAATCCGGTGAGAGCTCCTGCCACTGCGGGTGGATACCCGAGGGCGGCGAAGATCGCGTGGACTCGCTCACCGGTGATCGACGGGAAGAATTGTGCGAGGTCCACACCGATCACGATTTCCGACTGTGCGTGCGGCGCTGCAAAAGTCAGCGGACTTCGACCACGGACAAACCCGTGGGCCGCGTCGTGTGCGGGCACCTGATCGAGTATGCGGCGCAATATCTTCCGTTGGATTTCGCGCAACCGAGGTTTCGGTACCTCGAGGAGGCGAGCGCCTGCCTTCTTGCTGATCTGCATTGGCCGGTAGTGGCGTAGCGGTAGGGGTTTCGTACGCAGCCACTCCCCGCGGTCGGCAAACCACTCGAGTTCGGAGATCGTCAGATCCAGTGAACGCGCCAGATCTGCACTGGTGTTGTAGCGGGGGACGTCGAACCGCCACACCGAGGATTCGTTGGTGTCGAGTGAGACCGGGACTGGTCGAAGCCGCGGCAGTTCGCGTAGCAATCGGTAGAGGGTCTGTGGTTCGAACGGTGGGGCCGGCATGAGGTCGAGCACTCGGACGGCGAGCGATGTCGCTGAGACACCGTGGACCGTTCCGAATGCCTCTTCGAGCCCACCGAGAGTCCATGGAGCATCAGCGGCTGCAACTGCCAGGAGTCGCGCCAACTCGGGATCGAGTTCGAAGTCACGCATGATTCGAGCCCAGGATGCGGCGGCATGAGGTGACCAAATCCTTTGTCCGGAGCGGCGGCAAGCACGCGGAGCGTGCAGAGCGCCGGTGGACGCAGTATCCAATTCTTCTGGCCGACCCAGGGGTTACCCCTGAGACTGGTCGCGTGGACCAACTCTCACCCACACGCCGCCGCATTCCTTCACAATGGCAGACCGTCCGGTATCTGTCACCTGCCAGGTGCAGGCTCTCAGATCGACGAACGGTCCGAACCGACGAACTCGCTGATCCACGGCACTACTGCTTCGCGAACGGTGACCGCCTGCGGCAGTAGTCCGTTGTTCAGCAGGAGATCGGCCGCGCGCTGCTGCTCGTCGAGGAATTCTTCGGTGACGGCGTTTACACCGAAAGGACGTCCGCGCAGTGCGGCTTCCCAGGCGTCGAGGCTTGCGGACCCGCCACGCTTCTCGACGTCGTCGACGAAGATCTGTGCGGCTTCGCGGGGGTTGGCTTCGATCCAGGCGTCGGATTCCTGCAGAGCCTCGATGACCGCCTGAAGCGCCTCCGGGTTGGTGTCGGCGAAGTCGCGCCGGGTGAACCACAGTGACGGGTGGCTGAAGAGTCCGTCGGTAGCGATCAGCGTGCGCAGTTCGTGGTTCGCTTCGATGTCCGTCAACCCCGGGTACGCACCGACCCAGGCGTCGATGGTGCCGTCGACGAGGTCCGCTCCACCGCCGCGGACGTCGGTGTCGACGGGGACGATGTCGGACCACGTCAGTCCCGCCTGATCCAGGGCGAACAACAGAAGTGTGGTCTGCCACGATCCGTGCGCGATGCCGACTCGCTTGCCGCGCAGGTCCTCTACCGACTTGATCTCGGAATAGGCCTTGACCACCAGGCGCCCGTTCTCCACTCGGGGACCGGAGATTCCGATGTAGACGAGGTCACGGCCCTGGGCCAGTCCGGTGACGGGCGGCGTGAAGCCGGTTCCGATGACGTCGTATCCGCTCTCCTCGAAGAGCCAGTCCGAGTGCAGGGTCGGCAACGCGTTCTCCGGGTTCACCGCGGGCTTGGCGGGAAGCTCACGCAGGTCCACCCACTCGACGTCGGGGAGACGGCGTTCGAGGATTCCGGTGTGGCGCAGAACGAACAGCGAATTGTTGTGTGGGAAGTATCCGACGCGAACGGTCATGGGATCTACGGTTTCCTGTTCTGAACTTGTGATGGGGGTGGTTAGATGAGGCCGCGTCGACGCGCCTCGTCGGCGAGTCCGCTACGCCCCCACTGGACGGTGAGGTTGGACGGATCGAATTCGACCGAGCCGCCGAGGGATTCGGCGATCGCCTGGAACTGTGCGCCTTCCTCGAGGAGGACGACGAACTTCGCGAGGTCGAGCAACCCGCTGCGGCCGATGACGTTGACCCCGCCGTTGGCTTCGAAGATCGCGACGAGATCGGGGTCGTGTTCGAGGCGCTCGAGGATGAACTCGCCGGCAGATCGTGACCGATCGATGTGCGGCGGAATCTCTCGGGAGAGAGTCAACCTCTGCGAAGCCGCGTAGCGGATCGGCAGTGTCCGGTGTGTCTGGGCCCAACCGCCGAGCCACGGAGTGTGGATGTGGACGACGCTGGTGATCTCCGGATGTTGACGGAACACGGACGCATACCCGGTGACAAAACCGGCCGATCCCGTACCGGACAGCACCTCACCGTCGAAGGTGGCGACCACTGGTGACACCGATGGGTCATCCGCCCACGGTCCCGGATCGTTCAGGGCGACTGCAATTTCGGTGCCCGGCACGCGTTCGACGAAGTTGACGGTCCCGTTGGCCGCAACCGTTCCGGTCTTGCGGAAGACGTCGAAAGCCTTGTCGGCTGCTCTACGTGCGTCCTCGACAAATGCTGCGGTGTCGGCATCGAGACGGGTTTCGGTGGTGGTCATCGGGTCTCCAGTCCAGAAGGTGTGATCGGGGTGCGCTGCAGAAGAGGTAGAACTTCTTCGCCGACGCGGTAGGCCTCTTCGAGGTGCGGGTTGCCGGCGAGGATGAAGGCGTCTACGCCCAGCTCGCGCAGCTCGTCGAGTCTTTCGGCGACCTGCTCGTAGCTACCGACCAGTCCGAACGCCGGTCCGCCGCGGATCAGGCTGAAACCGCACCACACATTGGGCTGCACTTCCAGATCCCGGTAGCCGGTGATGTGTTCGGGTACCCAGCCCTTGATGCGGGCAGCACCCACCGAATCACCTTGCGCTGCCCGGTCGGCGGCGCCCTTGTCGACGAAGGCCCAACCCTTCTCGATCTCGGCCCACGCGGCTTCTTCGGTGTGCCGGGCCACGACGTCGATGCGTACGGCGAACTTCGGGGTGCGTCCGAGCTTGGCCGAGTTCTCCCGCACACCGTCGATCTTGGCTCTCAGATCGGCGTACGGCTCCAGCCAGGAAAGGTAGTAGTCGGAGTGCAGTCCGGCGGCGGCGACGGCTGCAGCCGAAGATCCGGAGAAGTACACCTCGGGAAACGGCTGGCCGGCAAGTCCGGGTGGCAGTGCGGCGCCCTGGGTTTGGAAGAAGCGACCGTCGAAGTCGAAAGGTTCGCCGTCCCACACACCTTTGAGGACATCGAGGAACTCGGACGTCCTGGTGTAGCGGTCGTCGTGGTCGACCTTGTCGCCCCACCACAGCTGAGGCGCTCCGCCGCCGCCACTGATGATGTTGTAAACCAGACGTCCGCCGGTTGCGCGCTGCAGACTGGCCGACATCCGCGCGGCCTGCACCGGGTGTAGGAACCCCGGTTGAAACGCGACCATGAATCGGTACGTGGTGGTCTCGGCGGCCAACGCTGCCGCGGTCGCCCACGGATCCTCGGTCATCGGGAAGGACGGCAGCAGTCCACCGAGAAAGCCGGCGGACTCGGAAGCCTTTGCAACCGCAGCCATGTGGTCGATGTAGCTGTATCCGTCCAACTCACCGCCGCGGATCGCGGGAGCGATGTTGCCCGGCCCGTATCCACCGGCGTCGCCGCGGTTGTAGCGGCGCGGGGTGCGCAGCGACGCATGGTCGCCCTCCATCCCGATCCGCCAATAGAAATCGATACTCATGCGGTGGCCTTCTCTTCTGTGGTGGCCTTCTCTTCTTTGCGGATCCGACCCTCGGGATCGACCAGGTGCAGGAGATGCTCGCCCGCCCGGTGCAGCTCTTCGATGTGTGGTCGACCTGTCAAGACGAAGCCGTCCACGCCGAGATCGCGATACGACGACAGTCGCTGTGCCACTTCCTCGTAGCTTCCGACGAGTCCGATGCTGTGCTCGTAGCCGATGCGGTCGAATCCGGACCAGAGGATGCCGCCACGCTCGACTGCGGTTGTGTCGGAATGAGCTTCTCTCAGTTGTCGTTCGACGCGAGCCCAGGCTTCGTCGGCTGTCTCCCGCGCGATGATCGGGATGCGCAGGACCTTGTCGACTGTCCTGCCGAGTTCGGACGCTCGGTCGTCGAGGGCGGTGATCCGCGTCGACAACTCGTCACCGGCGAGGGTGAACTGATGGACGTCGCCATGGTGGGCGGACAGTTCCAGAGCTTCCGGAGAGTCGCCGGTCAGATGCACTCGGGGAAAAGGGAGTCCGGACAAGATGCCTCGGAATCCGCCGCCGAGTACGTCGTAGTACTCGCCGTCGAAGTCGTAGCCGGTACCGCCGAATCCACCTGGCAGAATCTGTTGCTCGTTCCACACACCGCGTGCGACGGTCAGAAACTCCGCGGCGCGGGCGTAGCGGTCGGCTCCTCGAACCACGTCACCGCGAGCGGTGGCATCGTCGGCGTCGGTATCGACCTTCACTCGCCACTCGAGACGACCTGCCGACAGACGCTGAAGTGTCGCAGACATTTTGGCGGCATAGACTGGAGTGCCGAAAGTAGGGTGAAACTCGACGACCACTCGCGAATGACGCGTCTGACGCAGTGCTGCGGCAGCAACGATCCAGGATTCTTCGCCGCTCGGATCGTACGGTGCGACAACGCCGTCGACGCCCGACAGTTCGGCTGCCAGAACGATCTGCGCCAGTTCGTCGAAGGGCCCGAAGTTTCCGGGGCGAACATCGGTCGCGACGGTAGTCGGTCGCTGTGGCCCGAAGCCGCCGCGACTGTTCAGCGCGGCCACTGCTCGGCGTCCGTCACCGCGAGAGGGCAGCTCCCAGTAGACGTCCGTCATTCTGCTGAACCCTTCTGCGCAACAAGCCTGCGTGCCTGTTCCAGGGGTTCATGCGCCACCCACGACTGCAGGTCGAAGTCGGCGGCGAGGAAACCGTGCGCGTACAGGAATTGCTTCTGCACGCCGAGCAGGTCCACACGCTCGTCCGACAGGCTCAAGTGCAGTCCGGTGTGGAAGTTCTCGCCGTACGCTGCCACCACACCTTCGGGCCCCGATTGTGTTTCGGTCTGCAGCACAGCCCGGACCTCGTCGAGGTTGGCTGCCGCCCAGTCCGCCGCCCTCAGGCTCTCGGCGAGGAAACCGACAACGATGTCCGGACGCTGTTCGAGTAGATCGGCGTGAACCGTGATCGGGCGTGGAGTGCCGTTGTTGACGCGATCACGCAGGGATGCAGTGGAATCGAGATCGACGGCCACCGCGAGGCCGTGTTCGCGGGCAACTTCCTGGGCGCGGGCTCCCTTGACGTAGATGGCGTCGACGTCGCGGCGTAGCAGGGATTCGACGCCCCACGTCGTGTCGCGACTTGAGGAGGCAGTGCGGACCTCGGGGGCTGCCGTCGTTGCTACCTCGACGAGCGTGACGTCGGCAAAACTCAACCCGCCCAGCCGAAGTGCCGAGGCGAAGCCGTGCAGAGCCATGGCACGAGGAAAGCTCCTGGCCTGGTCCGCCGCCCAGGCCGGGATTCCGATCCGAGCGCCGGCCAGCAGGCCTGCTTCTCGGATGTCGGAGTCACCGCGCACCAGGATCGCCTGGGCCTCGTCGATCCAGGTGAGTCCGATCAGCCTCGTCGGTGAACCACCGGCACGCGCGGCCAGCGCGGGGACGTTGCCGCCTTCGCGAATGAGTCCGGAGAGTTGGTGGTCGAAGTGGCGAACTGCCAACTCCGGTCCCGCATCTTGCAGTACGCCGAAACGCACTCCGGCTTCGTTTGCCGTCCGGTCGAGCCAACCGAGGCTGTTGGCGAGACCGCTCGCGGTGGGGACGGGGCAGCGGGTGTACCAGAGTGTGTCGATTGCGGAATCAGCGATCAATGTCATGACTGTCCTGTCCGTCGGGGAAGGTGCGGCCGACGCCGAGCTCCTTCAGGAAACTCGCTCGGTAGCGCAAAGATTCGGGATCGTTCCGATCGCGGGGGCGTGGTAAGTCGATGTCGACGTCCACGGCAAACCCGCCCTTGTCGAGAATGAGCACGCGGTCGGCGAGTCGTACGGCTTCGTCGACGTCGTGAGTGACGAGCAATACCGCGGGACGGTGACGCGCGACCAGATCGCCTACCAGGTCTTGCATTTGGAGCCGCGTCAGAGCGTCGAGCGCGGCAAAGGGTTCGTCGAGTAACAGCAGTTCAGGTTCGCGGACGAGGGCACGAGCCAATGCGACGCGTTGGGCCTCGCCGCCGGAGAGGGTGGCAGGCCAGGCGCGGTGCTTGTCCGCGAGGTTGACCTCGGAGAGTGCGTTGCGGGCGTTGTCGGTCACCTGACGTGACCGCTTCTGTCCCACTGTGACATTGGCCAGAACTCGCTTCGACGGTATCAATCGCGGTTCTTGGTAGACGACCGTGCGATCGCGCGGGACCAGCACCTCACCGCTGTCCGGTGCTTCCAGTCCGGAGAGCACTCGCAGCAGTGTCGTCTTGCCGGTACCGCTGGGACCGAGGAGGACGACGAACTCACCGCGCGTGATCTCGAGGTCGATACCACCTAGAACAGTCTTGTCGCCGAACGACTTACGCACTCCGGTGAGCGAGACCGCTACCGGTGATCCGGCCCGTCGCTCGGCTGCGGTGGTGCCGGTCCGCTCACGGGTTGCCAATGGCGGCAGAGGTGCTTCGGTGGATGGAAGCGAGCCGATGGTTGTATTCGTCATCGTGCCACCGACAATCTCCGCCACGGCATCGAGTACCGCTCGATCAGTCTGACGATTGCATCGAATATCAGGCCCAGCGCCGCGTACATGACGATGCACAGAACCATGTAGTCGGTGCGGTTGTATTCCTGCGCCAGGGTGACCAGATATCCGATGCCCTCACGAGTGCCGACCTGCTCTGCTGCGATCAATCCGGTAATGCTGAGCGACAAGCAGATTCGAAGCCCCATCAGAACACCGGGGAGGGCGGTCGGAAGAATTGCTCCGAACACCAGTCGCCAACCCGTCAGCCCGAAACCCTGTGCCGCTTCCACCATCTTGCGGTCGACTCCGCGCACTCCCAGGTAGGTGTACGCGTACATGGGTGCGACGGTTGCGACGGCGATCAGCACCACCTTGAAGGTTTCGTCGATACCGAACCAGGCGATGAACAACGGAACGAGCGCGAGGAACGGCACCGCGCGGTTGATCTGCATGGTGGAGTCGATCAGCTCTTCACCGAGCGAGGAGAGACCGGACAGAACCCCGAGCACCAATCCCACGATCACACCGACCGAAACACCGAGCGCAGCACGTTGAAGCGACGCGAGACCGAAGTCGACCAACTGGCCCGACTCGTACAGCTCGGCGAAAGCCGTCCACACCGCCGGAGGCCCGGCCAGGATCTCTTCTCGGATCAGCCCGGTAGCCGACCCGATCCACCATCCGGCAACCAACAGGGCCGGAACGAGGAAACGGAGGGGAATCGAGACCCACTTGGGCCTGCTGCGATTGCGCCGGTAGCGGGGCGTTTCGAGTTGCGGATGCTCCACTGACGGCGACGCAGTTCGTGCGGGCCGGGTCAGCGTCACCATCGGGTCACTTCCCCTCGGTGGTGGGTGCTGCCGCTGCCGAACCTGCCACAGCACCCTGGAGGTCGAAGATCACGTCACTGCCCTTGATCGGCTGCTGGATCACCTTGTTGTCGGCGAACAGCGTGGAGATGGATTCGAGGTCGGTGGCATCGGCTGCGGTCGGGTAGCGGAAGTTGGTGATCTGGCCGCCCAGGGTGATCGCGTCGTCGAGTCGCTGTCCGGAGAGTGCACGCGGACCGGTCTGTTCGAAGACGTTCTCGAATGCTGCCGGGTCGGCCTGCTGCTTCGCGGTGAGTTCCTGGGTGACCTCGAGGAACTTCTGGACCACCTCGGGGTGTTCTTCGAGAATCGCGGTGCGGCCGGCGATGATGGTGCTGTCCACGGAGTCGATGCTCGCTTCGGTTGCGATCTCGACCGCGCCCTTGGCCTTGGCCTCCTGGTACGGAATCAGGAACGAAGCCCAGGCGTCGACCTGCCCGGTGGAGAATGCCGACGCGGCGTCTGCCTGTTGCAGCGGAACACGTTCGACGGAATCGATCGGCACTCCGGCCTGTGTCAGAGCCTTGAGCGTGATGTACTCGCCCTTGCCGGCCGGGTTGACGGCAATGCGCTTGCCGGCCAGATCGGCCACGGTCTTGATGCCGGATTCCGGAGTGGCGATGATGCCGGCCTGGTCCTTGTTGTACGGTTCCGACGTCGCAAAGATGCGGACACCCACGTCCTTGGACAGTGCGCCGACGACGGGACTGTATGCGCCGGTTTGGATATCGAGTTCGCCGCTGTTGAAAAGTTTGAGGTTGGAGCTGAATCCCGGTGTGGTCTTGACCCATTCGATCTTTGCGCCCAGCGGTGCAAGCGCCTCGTCGTAGGTTCCGTCGCGCTTGCCGACGGCGATGGCACCGGAGTTTCCGGGATCGAAGACCTTGAGTGTGAAGTCTGCGCTGGAATTGCCTGCGGCGCTGTCGGAATTGGAAGACCCACACGCCACCGCCAACCCGGCCAGCGGGATCATGGCGAGCGCAGCGGCAGCTCGTGGCAGTCGGCGGAAGCGGGACATGTATGTGGCTCCTTCAGGCGTTGAATCGTCAGAACTGACGACGATGACGCTATTGGGTGCCAGTCCGTTTTACCCCCGTTTGTTTTCTGGAGATTGGAAATCTTGACAACATCGGAAGTCTGTTCATCTGGGCTTTTGCAGGTCTCCATCTGCTTCCTTTCCACCTGATGGAAAGGATGGCCGGACTGGTGGGTCCGTGTTAGCGTCCGATTCTCAGGTCGATCAGGCCACAGCGAAAGGATCGTTCGTGACGGACGCACGCGGCGCGGGAGTTCAGACGGTAACCCGTGCCCTGACCATGCTCACATGTTTTCGCAGTGGCGAAGAACTGGGAGTCTCGGAAGTTGCGCGGCGACAAGAGCTTGCGGTCAGCACCACGCATCGATTACTGCAGTCGCTCGTCGACGCAGGGTTCCTCGAGAAGGACGATGCAACCAGTCGGTATCGCATCGGCGCGGCGCTGGCGGCCTACGGGCAGGTCTCCTACCGGCAGCATCGAATCTATCTGTCCGAGCCCTACTTGGAGCAATTGGCCGCGACGACAGGAGCATCCGCCTCGCTGGCAGTGCGAAGCGGAAGCGAGGTGGTGTTGCTCGGTTTCAGTCGGTGGCGCGAGGCCGACGGACACGTGCTGCAGGGTGTTCGACTTCCCTTGCATGCGAGCGCACTGGGGAAAGCCTTTCTGGCCTGGTCGGATGTCGACGACTCGGAACTCGCTGCCCTGCCACGTGAAGCGACCACCCAGCGTGCGATCACCGATGTTGCCGGTATCCGTCGGGAGTTGGAATTGACCCGCGAGCGCGGTTACGGATTCAACGACGAAGAGTTGACCCCGGATTTCCGGACGATCGGAATTCCGATCGTCGATGGATCAGGCACTGTGCGTTACGCTCTCGGGCTCCGTGGCCCTGTGGAGTTGATGATCGACGAGCGGATTCCGTTCCTCGCGGATCTCGCCAAGGTGACCGCGCGACAGATCGGTGAGGTCCTTCTCTGAATTGATGTGAAAGCGCCTGTGGCAGATCCGGCCGAACGTGATTACCGTTGGAGTCGAGGGCGCGATCGCACAATGGCTACGCGACGTGACCGCGTCCTCGCGAGCGTGGAGACGAGTGATGACGACGATCGGTGTCGTTGCCCTGCTGGTGGGTGTCCTGTTGATCGTGGTCGAGGCGCATGCCCCAACCGCGGGGGTGCTCGGTGCGCTGGGAGCTCTTCTGATCGGTGCGGGCGTCTGGATGCTCTTCACGTCCGACGGTATCGGCCAATTGATCGCGATCCCGGTGACGGCGGGGGTTGCGGTGGTCGGCCTGGGCGTAGTGGCGGTAGCGAGCCGAAAAGCGCTTACCGCGCGGCGCGCGCCCGTGCGTACCGGGACCGAGTCGCTTGTCGGCTCCGATGCGACGGTCCGCAGTTGGACAGGTGTGCAGGGTCAGGTCGAGCTGGACGGCGGATTATGGAGTGCTCGAATGGAATTCGGGTTCGACGATTCTGCACCTGCCGTAGGCGAATCCGTCGTCGTGGAGCAGGTTCGAGGCCTGACTCTGAAAGTGCGCCGTCGTGAACCGTGGGAGCTGCCGCTATGACCACCGTCCTTGTTGTGTTGTCCGTGTTTGTCGTGCTGGTTGCAGTGCTCCTGGGTATGTCGGTGAGGGTCCTGCGTGAGTACGAGCGCGCAGTCGTGTTTCGCCTCGGTCGACTGATCACCTTGAAAGGCCCAGGCCTGGTGATTCTGGTTCCGGCCATCGATCGCATGGAGCGGGTCAGCCTGAGAACCGTGACGCTGAAGATTCCGGTCCAAGAGGTGATCACTCGCGACAACGTTCCGGTGAAGGTCACCGCCGTCACGTACTTCCGGGTTGTCGACGCGGACCGTTCGATAGTCGAGGTCGAGGATTTTCTGGCCGCCACCTCGCAGATCGCCCAGACCACACTGCGCTCGATTCTCGGCAAGGCAGAGCTGGACTCGCTGCTCTCCGAACGTGAACGCCTCAACGAGGACTTGCAGAAGGTCATCGACCAGCAAACCGAACCGTGGGGAGTCAAAGTCACCACCGTGGAGATCAAGGACGTCGAGATTCCAGCCAACATGCAGCGCGCCATCGCCCGGCAAGCAGAGGCCGAACGCGAACGGCGAGCCAAGATCATCAACGCCGACGCGGAGTTTCAGGCTTCGGCCAAGCTGGCCGAAGCGGCAGAAGTGATCAGCCGCAATCCGACCACCCTGCAACTGCGTTACCTGCAGACGCTTCACGAGATCGGTAGTGAGAACAACTCCACCGTTGTCTTTCCCTTGCCGCTGGATCTTGTCCGGCCCTTCATGGGAGGCAGAGTCGAGGCTACTCCCGCGACCCAAGAACCTGCCCGTTTCGCCTGGAATGCGAAAGTTGTTGATTAGCAGCTAGTTTCGTTTCCCTATCCCTTGTATTCGAAACTGTGTTCGAATATGATTGCTGCGTGGACAGTCGGGAAGCGTGGCAGCTGGATGGTGAGGGCCTCAAGAGTGAGGTCTTGGATCTGGTGCGTGTCCGGCATGAGTTGCAGTCGCGGATGGTGTTGTTGATCGTGGAGATGTTTTCCCGGGAGACTGTGGTCGGGAAGGGTTTTCGGGCGATTGCGCAGTGGTTGCATGGTTCGACGAATTTGGAGATCGGTGAGTGCAGTCTGTTGGTCAGTTTGGCGCGGTTGTTGCTGCTGGAACCTGTTGTGGCGGATGCGTTCCATCGCGGGGATGTGGATGCGTTGAAGGCGCGTCAGGTGGCGTCGTTTTGTCAGCATCCGCCGAAGAACATGACGCCGGCGGATGTGGACAAGGCACGCGGGATTTTGCTTGATCTGGCGTCGAGGAACATTGCGGATTGTGATGCGGTGCGGGCGGCGATTCGGCGGATCGAGAAGCAGTACGGAAAACGCGAAGACGGCGTCCCTGTCGGGGAAGATTCGGAGCGCAACGAGTTTCACGCCTCGAAAGGCCTGTACGGGCGCGTGTCGGTGAAGGGCGATCTGGATGCGATCAACGGGGCACGTTTGATCACGCTGTTGTCGAGCCTGTCGGCTCCGACGCCGGAGAAAGACGGCGTCAAAGACACTCGCACTCCGGCGTTGCGGCGCGCGGACGGGTTCTGCGAACTACTGCGCCGGTACGAGCGGGCGGGGTTGGGTCCGATCGAGGGCGGAGTGAAACCGCACATCACGGTCACCGCCAGCGCAAAAGACATGACGGACCTGCAAGCGTTGAAAGACCTCTTGCCGTCGACTCAGGAACTGGGATTTGCGTGGACGGATTGGGTGGGGCCGATCAGCCTCGATACCGCACGGATGTTGGCCTGCGACTGCACCGTCACCCGAATCCTCCTGGATGAGAACGGTGTTCCGCTCGACTGCGGCAAGGAAGCGAGAACCGCGACGGTACCCCAGCGGCGGGCATTGGCCGTCCGTGATGGTGGGTGTGCGTTTCCAGGGTGCGGGACACCATCAGGGTGGTGCGATGCCCATCATATCGTTCACTGGAACGATGGTGGCCCAACAGATCTCGACAACCTGATCTTGTTGTGCGGTCACCATCATCGGACACTGCACCACACGCAGTGGCGAGTCGAGATCGGCCCCGATCGAAAAACGGTGTTCTATCCGCCGATGTCGATCGATCCGTATCAGCATCCGATCGGCGGGAACAGCCCACCCACAGCCGCCTGAACGGGCACAAACTGCAGACGCGAGCACCGGGGCATCACCATGCCCCGGTGCTCGACGTGTGTTGTCGGACTCGCGAGTGGGATCAGACCATCGTCGAGATATGTTCCGGTAGTTCGACGTTGGAGTCGAGATCGTCAGACGGAATTGGTTCACCGAAGAGCGTGGATGCAGGAACTACTCCAGCCCAAACGGTTTCGACACCGATGTCGGCGGCATCGTCACCGGGCCCGCCGGCGCGGGCCTTGACGGAAGCCTCGTACAACGGCAGTGCAAGAACCACGGTAGCCGCCATTTCCTTGCGCGTGTGATCCCGAAGATACTGGGAACGACCGGGAACCACTTGGTCGACGATCAGATTCAGCGCCTTCACTCGCTCGTCGCCGTCGGTCACGACTCGAGGTGATCCGACGATGATTCCGCTGCGGTAGTTCATCGAATGATGAAAGCCCGACCGAGCCAACACGAGTCCGTCGAGGATCGTGATGGTGATGCAGATTTCGCTGTCGGGAGCCAAGCTCCGTGAAGCCACTGAACCGTGAACATAGATAGACCCACCGCGGTCGGGGCCGTCGAGGTCGAACCCGTAGGCGGTGGGAAACACCATGGGAACTCCGCCGACGGTCACGCCCATATGGCACAGCTTCGCGGACTGCAATACGTCGACGAGGGCTGCTCGTTCCGCGACACCGTGGTGGCGGGCCCGCTTGTGCGTCGTACGGGCTGTCGGGGACAGCGGTGCAATAACTGCTGGGACGGTGAGGACAACGGAATCTGTCATGCAGACAATGCTGCTGGCAAAGTGGCTTCAAGTCATGATCCAATCAGTGGAGACTTCGATAGGCCACTTTGGAAAGGTTCTGATGTTTCTTCCTTCGGCGGTAGCCGTAGTCCTCGACCGGACGGATCGGCGGGCGCTTCCGGTCCAGGTCGCCGACCATCTCAGAGCTGACATCCGCAGTGGTCAGGCGGCGGTCGGTCTGCGGTTACCCAGCTCCCGGAAGCTGGCGTCAGAGCTCGCGGTGGCGCGGGGCGTCGTGGAACGGGCGTATGAGCAGTTGATCGCAGAGGGATGGCTGGTCGCTGTGCACGGTTCGGGCACCTTCGTTGCCGAGGCGCCCTCCCCCGTGGTCACTCCCACGACTACGACCGCGAAGCCCGCCGAGAAGGTGTTGCCCAGGGTGCGGCTTCGACCCGGTGTGCCGTGGACGCCGCCGCGCGCGTCGGCAGCGTGGCGTCGAGCGTGGCGAGACGTCGGGGCCAAGCCACCACCATTCGAGGATCCCGATCCCGCGGGTGACTACGAATTACGCTCGGCACTATCGCAATTGCTGGCGAGGGCCCGAGGTATGTCGGTCGAACCCGAGCGAATCCTGATCACCTCGGGTGCCACCCACGGCCTCGGCCTGGCCCTGTCGGCGTTACGCACCAGTGGTGCAGTCCTGGCGATGGAAGATCCTGGATATCGTTACGCGTCCTCGGCCGCAACGGCATGCGGATGGTCGTTACTGGACGTGCCGGTTGATGCGCACGGTCTCTGTGTGGACCAACTCGAATCGGCACCGGAGGACGTTCGTGGCGTGTATGTGACACCGTCCCACCAGTATCCGACCGGAGGGCTGCTTCCCGTCCGTCGTCGCAATCAGTTGATCGACTTCGCTCGAACCCGCGATGTTGTCCTGTTCGAAGACGACTACGACTCCGAATTCCGCTACGACGTAGCACCTTTGCCTGCGCTTGCGCAGTTGGCTCCGGACCGGGTGGTGTATCTCGGCACGGTTGCCAAGACGCTCGGCGCGGGAATTCGACTGGGCTGGTTGGTAGCTCCTCTCGAATTGGTCGACCGCATAGCAGTACACCGCAAGCGAATCGGCGACTTCCCCTCGGCTCCGCTGCAGCAAGCACTCCTGTCCCTACTCCGTGACGGCGAATGGGATCGGGCGGTCCGCACGGCACGTCGTCGGTACCGCGAACGAGATCGTGCAGTGGAAGAGGCGCTGTCACCGTTCGGCGAACTGCGCGGACTCGGCGCCGGCATGCATACGACGCTCATACTCGACGCAGATTTGGCAGAGGTCGTTGCCCGCGAGGCACTCGAACACGGCGTCGAAGTGCCAACTCTGGTCGAGTCCACCCGAACGCACGGAGACCCCGGTGGATTGGTCATCGGGTACGGGCGAGTGGAATCCGCGGACCTCGAATATGCGCTCGCGGTGATAGCCGAGTGCCTCGCACGTCACAGCGCGTGAAGTCTCGTTGATCGGGAGTGCGGCAACGGACGGGCGTCGTCGAGTTCTAGCGTCCACTCGTGACGATCCGAAGCCAGACCTTTCCGCACCTGCTCGCACCAGGCACTATCGGCCCGATGACGGTGCCCAATCGCGTCGTTCTCCCTGCCATGGACATGAATCTGTGTGAAGACGGGGAAATCGAAGAGGGCGACATCGACCACTTCGTGGCGCGCGCGGCCGGTGGAACGGGTCTGATCATCACCGGTTGCTGCGCTGTTGCGTATCCGCTGGGCTGCACCAGCCGCAAGGAACCTGGGCTATCGGAAGACCGGTTCATCCCCGGACTCAAAGCATTGGCCGACGCGGTGCACGACGCGGGCAGCAAGCTCTGTGTGCAGATGACACACCACGGCAAGGTGGCGCGCATCGATACCCTCGACGGCCGACCGCAGTTGGTCCCGTCCACGCCGAAGCCGCCGGGTGACATGAGTGCGATGGCCGATTGCACACCCGAGGAACTGGGCAAGATGGCTGCCATCAACGAGGGCAAGAGGGCGACCTACCACGAGGCCACCAAGGAAGATCTTGATTGGCTGGTCCGCATGTTCGCCGAGGCCGCCGGACGGGTGAAGGCGGCGGGCGGCGACGCCGTCGAGATTCACTGTGCCCATAACTACGTCCTCGGAGCGTTCCTGAGTCGGTACACGAATCAGCGCAGCGACGAGTACGGAGGTTCGATGGAGAACCGTGCTCGCCTGGCTTGCGAGGTTATTCGGGCGGTCAAGGAGGAGGTCGGCGGTTCGCTTGCCGTCATCGTGCGTCTGGCCGGTCAAGAGTATGGGGAAACCGACGGGCTGACGGTCGACGAGGCTGCTGCGGCCGCGAAGATGTTCGAAGAGGCCGGGGCCGACGCCATCCATGTCACCGGTACCGCACTGAATGCTTTTGCCAACTTCACCGACGGCCCCCTGCCCGACAAGGTCGGCTACTACACCGACAATGCAACTCGAATCAAGCAGGCGATCTCGATCCCCGTGATCACCGTCGGACGTATGCTCCCCGAGGTCGGCGAGAAGATGATCGCGGAAGGTCGCACGGACTTCGCCGCAATGGGCCGTCAGCTGCTGGCAGACCCACAGTTGGTGAACAAGCTCAAAGACGGTGCACCCGAGCGTGTTCGGCCATGCATCAATTGCTACGTCTGCGTGCAGGAGAACTTCTGGGACGAGACCCCGCTGTGCGCTGTCAACCCCGCCCTGGGCAACGAGGCACTGCTTCCCTTCGTTCGCACCAGCACTCCGAAGCACGTTGTTGTGGTCGGCGCGGGCCCCGGCGGTCTCGAGACGGCCCGCGTGGCAGCTGAACGTGGGCACCGAGTCACGTTGTTGGACAAGTCCGATCGCCTCGGTGGCACCCTGTGGTTCTCGAGCCTCACTACCCCGGACAACGGGCGTCTGCTCAGCTGGTTGAAAGTGGAAATCGAGCGTCTCGGTGTCGATGTTCGACTGAAGACCGAAGCCTCGGTCGCCTCGATCCGGGCACTGAACCCCGACGCCGTAGTCGTGGCCACCGGTGCAGTCCGTGAGCGGCCGAGTGTTCCGGGCGGCGATCTCCCGCACGTACATACCGGTGACTCGTTGCGCGCCTTGATGACCGGCGCCGGTGACGTCTCCCAGGTACCGCCGTTCCTGCGGACGATGGCCAAGTTGGGCAAGCTGTCCGGTATCACCAAGAGTCCCGCGGCGATTCGAGCTGTGACTCGCAAGTTCCTGCCCATGGGCAAGGACGTCGTGGTGATCGGTGGTTCGCTTGTCGGACTCGAGCTTGCGGAGTTCCTGGCCGAGCGCGGTCGCAATGTGACGCTGATCGAAGAAGGTCAGCAGTTGGGCATTCCGATGGCGATGCCGCGCCGCTGGACGGCTGTGCGTCACGCCAAGCATGTCGGTGTGAACATTCACCGCAATTCAACGGTGCAGCGAATCACCAAGGAGCACGTCGAATTCCGTTCCGGTGACAAGACACTGACAGCTTCGGCCGACATGGTTGTCGTCGCTTCGGGTGTGTCGGCGCAGGCGCCACTGGCCGACGCTCTGATCGGCGTCGTCTCCGACGTGCATGTCGTTGGTGACGCGGTGAACGTCGACTACATCGAAGGTGCGATGCACACAGCGTGGAAAGTTGCGATGGACCTGTAGTTCAGCTTCAGGTAGCGCTTTGTGCCGCAACGATATCCGGCCACCATCGGGCCGCGACATCAGGATGCGCGCGTAGTCGACTCTTGAGGGCGTTCGCCCCGTAGGAATCGTGGATCGGGTTGTTCGCGTCCACGGTGACGCCGGTGGCGCGCGCCGCCAACTCGGGCGGTAGGTCGAACTCCGGGATCTGTGCTGCGTAGTTCGGGTTGAAGAAGAATGGCACCGAGATACGTTCGCCGTCGCCTTCGGGTGAAATTACCCGGTGCACAGTCGCTTTCAGGTAGCCGCCGGTTGCCACCTCGAGCAGTTCGCCGATGTTGACCACCAGTGCCCCGTCGATCGGCGGTGCGTCGATCCAGTCGCCGTCGTGCTCGACCTGCAGACCACCCTTGCCTGGTTCGACATAGAGCAGTGTCAGCACGCCCGCATCCTTGTGTCCGCCGACGCCCTGGGAGCCGGCACCTTCCGGACGTCCGGGGTAACGCACCACTTTGATGAGTATCGACGGATCGTGAGCGAACGCGTCGTCGAAGATGTTTGCATCCTGGCCCAGTGCTACCGCCCATTCGCGCAAGAGGCTCAATGCGATCGAGGTGAGCGTGTCGTTCCACTCGGTGATGACGTCGCGGAGTTCGGGAAGGGCGTCGGGCCACTGGTTCGGCCCCTGCAGGATCTCCCAGGGCGGTGAGGCGTCGGTGCGCTCGGCCGCGGGCTGTTCGGCGCCGATGTCGATCTGCTCGCGCCAGTCCTGCTTGCCTTCGGTCAGTTCGCCGCCGAGCCTGGTGTATCCACGGAAGTGCGGGCTGCGGACGTTCTCGATCGCGAGCTTCTCGGCAGTCGGAAGCGCGAAGAACTCGCGGGCGACGTCGAGGAGGCGTCGCTGCAGGTCGTCGGGAATTCCGTGGCCGACAAGATAGAAGAATCCGACCTCGTGGGTGGCCTCGCGGAGCTGAGTGCGGAACTGCTCGGCGGTGGCGGGATTCTGCGCCAGCGACAGATCGAGCACTGGTAGCGACGTAATCGACATGGGGTCCTCGATCCGTGTGATGGTTCTGATGTCCATCATTCCACGCTGATCGGCACGCGGACCCGCGCGGCGATTCAGCAGCCGCAGGCGTGATTACCCGCGCGGATGCGGAAACACCCTGCGGATAACAGAATCGGGGCCTTGCGCCGTTTGGCGCAAGACCCCGAATCAGCGTGAGTCGAATTACGCTTCGTCGGCTCCGATGATGAAAGCCTCGAGCTCGGTGCGAGCCTTGTCGTCGGCCATCTGGACCGGCGGGGACTTCATCAGGTAAGCGGAAGCCGGGTAAACCGGTCCACCGATTCCGCGGTCCTTGGCGATCTTGGCTGCGCGGACGGCGTCGATGATGATGCCGGCAGAGTTGGGCGAATCCCAGACCTCGAGCTTGTACTCCAGGTTCAGGGGAGCGTCACCGAAGGCGCGGCCTTCGAGGCGGACGTATGCCCACTTGCGGTCGTCGAGCCACTCCACGTAGTCCGAGGGACCGATGTGAACATTGCGGTCGTGAACCTTGCCGGCGAGCGCACCGGTCAGGTTGGACGTCACGGCCTGCGTCTTGGAAACCTTCTTGGACTCCAGGCGATCACGCTCGAGCATGTTCTTGAAGTCCATGTTTCCACCGACGTTGAGCTGGTAGGTGCGGTCCAGCACGACGCCGCGGTCTTCGAACAGCTTCGCCATCACGCGGTGGGTGATGGTGGCGCCGACCTGGCTCTTGATGTCGTCACCGACGATCGGAACGCCGGCGTCCTTGAACTTGGCAGCCCACTCCGGGTCGGAAGCGATGAAGACGGGCAGGGCGTTGACGAATGCAACGCCTGCATCGATTGCACACTGTGCGTAGAACTTGTCAGCGTCGTCGGAACCGACGGGCAGGTAGGAAACGAGGACGTCGACCTTGGCGTCCTTGAGTGCCTTGACGACGTCGACGGGCTCGGCGTCGGACAGTTCGATGGTCTCGGCGTAGTACTTGCCGATGCCGTCGAGGGTCGGGCCACGCAGCACGGGAACGTCCAGCGGCGGGACGTCGGCGATCTTGATGGTGTTGTTCTCGCTCGCGAGGATCGCCTCGGAGAGGTCGAAGCCGACCTTCTTGGCGTCGACGTCGAACGCAGCGACGAACTGCACGTCGCGGACGTGGTACTTACCGAACTTGACGTGCATGAGGCCGGGGACCGTCTGGGTCTCGTCGGCATCCTTGTAGTAGTGGACGCCCTGAACCAGGGACGAGGCGCAGTTACCCACGCCCACAATGGCTACGCGCACCGCGGTGCTGTTCTCACCCATGGTCGGGTTCTCCTTCTTTCCGGGATGTTCCTGTTGTCGATTGCTCGGCTGCGATCAATTCGTTGAGCCAACGCACTTCGCGCTCGCTCGATTCGAGTCCGAGCTGATGGAGCTGACGGGTATAGCGGTCCAGCGATCCGCTGGCCCGACCGACGGCCTCGCGGAGCCCCTCGCGGCGCTCCTCGACCTGACGTCGCCTGCCTTCGAGGATCCGCATCCGCGCTTCTGCGGGGGTGCGACTGAAGAAGGCGAGGTGAACGCCGAAACCGTCGTCGGTGTAGTTCTGCGGCCCGGTGTCGGCAACCAGTTCGGTGAACCGTTGCCGCCCTTCCGGAGTGAGCTGGTAGACGCGACGCGCCCGACGCTTGAGAGTGCCGGTGGCAGTGTCGACGTCTTCCGAGATCAGTCCGTCGGCTTGCATGCGCCGCAGTGCCGGGTACAGCGATCCGTACGAGAACGCGCGGAATGCGCCGAGCAGACCAGTGAGCCGCTTACGCAGCTCGTATCCGTGCATCGGTGACTCGAGGAGCAGCCCGAGGATTGCGAGTTCGAGCAACTGACAAACCTCCCGAGTCGTTGAACCTAACCGCTTGATGCGATAACCAACTATATCGCGCCGATATATAAAACCACACTGCGGCCCGATACGTGTACCAAGGTGTCACGGCTAGATCAGGGCTTGAACGGGTAAATCGACATGATTTCGCCATCGAGGGCAGCGGTCAGGTGCCCGCTCTCGTCGAGGTCGTTGCCGACGTGAATCTGGATGGTCGGAACATTTTCGTTGCTGTCGACAGAGACGTATCGAGTGGTCGGATTTTGCACCGACGTCGTTGTTCCGGCGCCGTCGAGCAGAGCGATCACGATGCGAGGATCGAGTTGTGTGACATCGATCTGTGCCACGCCGGGTTCGCGCGATCCACCTGAAGTCGTGTCCTCGAGGTCGCCTCGGTAGTAGCTGTCCAGGCTCTTGCGCGGCGCGGCAGGATCGGCGCGCGTCACCCGTGCATAAGTGGGGTAGATGGTCATCTCGTCGACCAGTCCGCTGCCGTACTCCGTTTCGATGGCACGGAACATCGCACCCAGGCCGTCGACGGTGTGCAACTGTGGCTCGGGGCTGGAGAGGATCGTGACGTCGGACGCGGCGTATTTGATTCCGAAACCGACAGCCGAGACCAGTGACAGCGCGATGATCACAACGGCGATCCAACGCGTGTCGAGCGAAGGTTCTTTCCGAAGAATGGGTAGGGACGCCTCGGTCTGCAGATCGAACGTCAATTCTTCGAGATCACCGAGAGTGACTGCAACCGCGGCAAGTTCGGTCAATTCGTCGTGCTCGGCCGCGGTGAGTTGCCCGTCGGCGAAGGCGGAGTCCAGCACTGCGCAGGTGGCCTCGCGGTCGGCGTCGCGAGCACGGGTGGTCCGGGTCAGATCGTTCGGCATGTCCGAGGCCTATCGAGGAGTGAAGGGAGACAGGCGGATCGGGCGGCCATCCGGGGTCAACTCCATCGAGCCGCTCGCGCCGAGGTCGTTGTCCACGTAGATGGAAATGCGTGGCTCGTTGCTCGACGAGCTCATGCCGATGTGTGAGACCTTGGCGTCGGGGACGTTGAGATTGGCGGACGCTCCGGCCAGGTATCCGGCGAGTTTGTCGATGTCGACCGAGGCGAGGTCGAAGGTAGTCGTGCTGGCCGCCCGGGATGTGGAACTCTCGCTTGGTGTGAAACCTCCACGAAAGTCGATGTCCTCCTTTAGATTCGGCGAGACTGCGGCGGCGCGAGTGACGCTTGCATGGCCGTCGTAGAAGTTAGCGGAATCGATCATCGTCGTGCCGTACTTGGCGCTGTACCGGGTGATGAACTCCCGTATTCCGCTTGCTGTGACCGTATCGAGCGTCGAACCCACAATGGGGGCAAGCGGTTCGATTGCCTGTGGTGAAACCGGCGGAGGCGCAGGGGGTGAATCGTCGGCGGACAAGGTGAGGAACCCGATCAGGCCCGCGAAGACAACCGAAGCGGCCGCGAGGTACCAGATCTTGTCGATACGGCGAACTTTCGCGACGGCGTTGCGCAACGTCGCTTTCTGCAGATCGCGGACCAGCAGATCGAGCTGGCCGAGGGTGGTCGCGGTCATGGCCGATGCCGTTCGGTTCGCATGCTCGTCCGCCGTGATCTGTCCGTCGGACAGGGCGGAGTCGAGAACGGCGCAGGTGTCGGAACGGTCGACATCGCGCGCGCGGGTGCGTGTAGAGGTAGTAGTCGGGGACCCACTCACCGGCTCACCCTAGCTCCCGTACGGGTAGGAACGAGAGATCTCGCCCCAAGGTGTGACTTCGATGCGTCCTTGGTGGCCGAGTCCGTTCTCCGCATAGATCGCGATCTCCGGGACGCCGTAGTTCGCATCCATGATCAAGTGCGTGATCGCGGCGTCCGAAACGTTGACATAGCCGCCGATGTTCGCCATGTACGGCGCGAGTTTGTCGATCTGGATGGAACCGAGGTCGAAGGTCGGCTGGCCAGTTCGCCGCGGAGTGGATGTCACATCCCGCTCGAAGCCGTCGCGAAAACTGATGGACTCGGTGAGAGCGGGAGCGTCGGGGACCGCCCGGCTCACCGAGGAGTAGTCACCGTGGAAGCTCGCGCCGTCGACGAACATGTCGCCGAACTCTTCTCGATACCTCTCGATGAATGCTCCGATTCCTTCCGGCGTCAACGTGTCGATATGTGCGATCAGGATCGGTTCGGCGGTGGGCTCCGGCACCGGGGTGGTGGTCGGCAACGGCGGAGCGAGGGAAGTAGTGCTGGCATAACTGGCAGTGATGTCTTCCGAGGGCGTCAACGGTGACCGACTCCACGCCACTGCGGCTATCGCGCCGACGACGATCAGAGCAGCAGCGCCGAGGTACCCGGCCTTGCGTGTCGTCGACGTGCGAGGCGCCGTTCTGGTCTCGATCTTCGGCACCTGCAGATCGTTGACCAGGCGTGCGAGCGCGAGCAGGGTCTTCGCGGCCTTCGCCTTCTCGGTCCGTTCGAAGTAGTCCTCTGCGCTCAACTGCCCTTCGGCGTATGCAGCTTCCAATACATTGCACGTTTCGACGCGATCGAGATCACGAGCACGCGTCATCGGAGAACGGGAAGACTTCACAGGAAGTGATCGTAATGGCTGGTCGCCATGCCCCCGGCCCCCGAAATGTGTTCATCGTGACCCTCCCGAACCGTCCGTCGGGGCGCGGACGCACGTACGCTGGTCAGGTGCGGATACAGCGGCAAGTTGTGGACTACGCGCTCGCGCGTCGGTCTGTGCTGGCCGAAGTGTCCGCGGGTAGGACCGACGTCAAGCAAGTGTGTGACGCCGATCCGTACCTACTCAGAGCCGCGAAGTTCCACGGCCGGGGCAGCGACGTCGTCTGCCCCATCTGCCGCAAGGAACAGTTGACGCTCGTGTCCTGGGTGTTCGGCGACAAGCTCGGCCAAGTTTCGGGATCCGCCCGAACCTCGGACGAGCTCGCTCGGCTTGCGGAAACAGCAGAGGAGTTCACGGTGCACGTTGTAGAGGTGTGCCGTACCTGCAGTTGGAACCACTTGGTGCAGTCCTATGTGCTCGGCGCAGTACCTGCGCCGCCGCGACCGCGGCGAGCACGCCCACCAAGCCGGCGCACCGCCAGCGAGTAACGCCACACCCGAAGAAGGGCCCGATCGAAGTCTGCACGTGATCGGTCCGTGACCACTGGAGATTTGATTCGTGAGTTCCCCCAGCAACAACAACCCGGGAGGCAACAACCCGGGTGGCCGTCCCGTCGGTCCCAACCGTCCCGCCGGACCTCCTCAGGGTCGTCCGCCGCAGGGACGTCCCATGGGTCCGCCGCCCCAGGGTCGGCCTCCGATGGGCCCACCCCCTCAGGGGCGTCCGCCGCAAGGTCGCCCGATGGGACCCCCGCCGCAGGGTCGTCCGCCGCAAGGTCGACCTTCCGGCCCGCCTCCTCAGGGCCGCCCCGCCGGACCCCCGCCGCAGGGTCGTCCGCCGCAGGGACGACCTTCCGGCCCGCCGCCACAGGATCGCGCGGGACGGGATCGCGCCGCCGGCGCTCAGGCAAACGAACCGACCCAGCGCGTCGCAGCAGCAGCAGCGACCACTCGTACCAACGCGGGCACTCGCCCGCCGGTCGGACCTCCGCCGACGAAGCCGCCGACTGGTGGCTCCGGTGGGGGTGGCAATGACGGACAACCCCCGAAGGGAAAAAAGAGCACCGTGAAGAAGAAGTCCAAGTGGCGCACAGTTCGCCGCTCGGCCTACGTCTTGGTGGCGCTCGGTCTTGTTCTGCCCGTTCTTGCCTTCATGGCCGCGTACATCGTGCAGGACGTCCCCAAGCCCGGTGACCAGAAGACCAATCAGGTGGCGACGGTCTTTGCCTCGGACGGCACCACGGTGATCAGCACCGTGGTCCCGCCGGACGAAGGTAACCGCGTCGAGGTCTCGCTCGATCAGGTGCCGATGCACGTTCGTAACGCCGTTCTGGCCGCGGAAGACCGCGACTTCTACTCGAACCCCGGATTCTCGATCTCCGGTTTCGCACGCGCAGCCCGAGACAACGTCCTCGGTCGCGACAGCGCCGGTGGTGGCTCGACCATCACGCAGCAGTACGTGAAGACGGCGCTCGTCGGCTCGGAGCGTTCGCTGACGCGAAAGATGAAGGAACTCGTTCTCTCCTCGAAGATGGCCAACGAGTGGTCCAAAGACGACATTCTCGCCGCATACCTGAACACCATCTACTTCGGTCGTGGTGCGTACGGAATCGAAGCCGCGTCCAAGGCTTACTTCGGTAAGCCCGTCGACCAGCTGTCCATCGAGGAAGGCGCCGTCCTGGCGTCGTCGATTCAGCTTCCGTCGCTCCTCGATCCCGAAACCAACCCGACCGGTGCCAAGTCCCGTTGGAACTACGTGCTCGACGGCATGGTGTCCGCCGGCACGCTGGATCAGGCTGCGCGCACGCCGATGCAGTACCCCGGTTACATCCCGCTCGCCCAGGTCGACAACAGCAGCCAGGGCTCGACCGGACCCGAAGGCCTGATCAAGCGTCAGGTGCTCAAGGAGATCGGCGACGCCGGAATCAGCGAGCAGTTGCTCAACACCGAGGGTCTGCAGATCACCACGACCATCGACCCGCAGGCGCAGGCCGCAGCGGTCGAGGCAGCGCGTTCGAACATGAAGGGTGAGCCGGAGAATCTGCGCACCGCAGTGGTCTCGGTCGACCCGAAGACCGGAGCGGTCAAGGCGTACTACGGCGGTGAGGACGGCGCGGGATATGACTTCGCGAATGCCGGACTTCAGACGGGTTCCTCGTTCAAGGTGTTCGGTCTCGCAGCCGCCCTGGATCAGGGAATTCCGCTCTCGCAGATGTACGACAGCTCGCCGCTGACCGTCAACGGCATCTCCATCGGCAACGTGGAAGGTGAAAGCTGCGGCACCTGCACCATCGCCGAAGCACTCAAGCGTTCGCTGAACACCAGCTTCTACCGTCAGATGCTCAGCCTCGACGGCAACGGCCCGCAGGCAATCGCGGACATCGCTCACAAGGCAGGTATCCCGAAGGACATCCCGGGCGTCGGCCCGTCGCTCACCGAGGGTGACGGTTCCGGTCCCAACAACGGCATCGTGCTCGGCCAGTACCAGGCCCGCGTGCTCGACATGGCGTCGTCGTACGCGACGCTCGCCGCGTCCGGCACGTATCACGCACCGCACTTCGTGCAGAAGGTCGTCGCGGCCGACGGCACCGTGTTGCTGGACCGCGGCGCACCCGCGGGCGAGGATCGCATCGACGCTGCCGTGGCGGACAATGTGACGGCTGCGATGCAGCCGATCGCGGCGTACTCGCGCGGTCACAACCTGGCCGGCGGACGTCTGTCGGCGTCGAAGACAGGTACCGCGCAGCTCGGTGACACCGGAGCCAACAAGGACGCGTGGATGGTCGGCTACACGCCGTCACTCTCGACTGCGGTCTGGGTCGGAACTCCCGACGGTGAAGCGATCACCAATTCCGGTGGCGCGATGATCTACGGCTCGGGTCTGCCTTCGGACATCTGGAAGGACACGATGGACGGCGCCCTCGACGGCACCGACAACGAAAAGTTCCCGACGCCGGGCAAGATCAACGGCCAGGCCGGTGGTGTTCCGGAGTACACGGCACCCGCACCGCCCAAGACGTCGGCACCTCCGACCACCACACCGACGACGACGGAAACCACTCCGCCGCCCGTGGTGACAACGACGCAGGTCGAGGTTCTGCCGGGCATCACGATTCCGATCCCGGGAATCTCCAGGCCGACGACAACGGCGCCGCAGGTACCGGGGGCAGGCGAGACCACTGAGGAAGAACCGGCAGGTGTGAGCCCCGGCCAGTAGTTGGAGGGTGGTCGGTTCGAAAGACGGTAACCTCGCGGAGTGGCCGCGAATGCTGATGATGCCGAACCGACCTCCCCCGCTCCGCTGGCCGAAGATCTTCGTTCGGCGGATTGGCGGGACGTTCCCAGTCGCAACGATGCGTTGGTGTCTGCGCTGTCGGGAACCGTCGGCGGTCCGGTTGGTCGTCACGCACTGATCGGACGCACCCGCTTCTTCACGCCGATGCGAGTGATCCTCCTGCTCGCCGTGGTGTTCTTGGCTTTCGGCTGGTTCGCGAAGGCCGGTTGCATTCAACAGTCGCCGGTCGGCGACACGGGGCAGGTCGGCCTCGACTGGAGTGGCAGCCGCCAGTACGTGGCGATGTGTTACTCCGACACCGTTCCGCTGTACGGAGCCGAACGCCTCGATCAAGGCGCTTTCCCGTACAAGACGTCGTGGGAAGAAGTGCGCGGCGACGGTTCGATCCAGATGCGGTACATGGAGTATCCGGTCATCTCGGGGCTCTATCAGTACGGCGCGATGAAGGTCGCCAAGGCGTGGGATTCGATCACCTGGCTGCCGGGCGCGATTCAGGTGGCGCTTTATTTCAACGTCGTCGCATTCGGGTTGGCGTTGGCGTGGCTGGTGACCGTGTGGGCGAGCACCCTGCTGGCCGGACGACGAGTGTGGGACGGCGCGCTGATCGCCTGTTCCCCGTTGGTGATCGTGCACGTGTTCACGAACTTCGATCCGTTGGCGACGGCGTTCGCGGCCGGCGGGTTGTTGGCGTGGGCGCGTAAGCGTCCGGTACTCGCAGGAATTCTGCTCGGCCTCGGCGGCGCCGCGAAGCTGTACCCGCTGCTCCTACTCGGGCCGCTCTTCGTCTTGTGTCTGCGTGCCGGCAAGACGCGGGACTGGCTGGTGACTGCTCTCAGCGCCGTCGCGGCCTGGCTTGCGGTGAACCTGCCGATCGCCGCGCTGTACCCCCACGGTTGGTACGAGTTCTTCCGGCTCAACTCCGAGCGCGGGGCTGATCCGGATTCTCTTTACAACGTGATCGCGTCGTTCACGTCGTGGAAGGGCCTCGACGGTCCTCTCGCACAAGGTGAGTCGCCGTCGAATCTCAACGCCGTCTCCCTGCTGCTGTTTGTCGCCGTCTGTATCGGTGTCGGCTACATCGCCTTGACAGCGCAGCGTCGTCCGCGCGTTGCGCAATTGTGCTTCTTGCTCGTCGCGGGCTTCCTGCTGACGAACAAGGTGTGGAGCCCGCAGTATTCGCTGTGGCTGGTGCCGCTGGCCGTGTTGGCCTTGCCTCACCGCAGACTCCTGCTCGCGTGGATGACCATCGACGCCCTGGTCTGGGTTCCACGAATGATGTACTACCTCGGCGTGTCCAACAAGGGTCTGCCCGAGCAGTGGTTCACCGGAACCGTCGTGATCCGGGACATCGCGGTGCTCGTTCTCTGCGCGCTGGTGGTGCGGCAGATCTACCGGCCGTCGGAAGACCTCGTGCGATACGGGTTCATCGACGATCCGGCGGGCGGCGTTCTCGATCAGGCGCCGGACAAACAGCCTGCCTGGCTACCCGGTTGGCTGAAGCCGTCCAAGGCAAAGGAACCGGAACCCGTCGCGGTCTGAGGTCACCACTCGTCGAGGGTGGTGTACCCGTCCTGGACCGCGCGGGCGAACAACGCCGCCTTCGTGGGAGCCGGCCGCCCGACGTCGCTGTACTTCGTGCGGATCCGAGTGATGTGTGTGTTGACGGTGCTGACGCGTAGGCCGAGTGTCTCGGCGACCTCGGACTTGGAATCCGAACGAAGCCAGGCGAGAAGTACTTCGATCTCGCGGACGCTCAGCTTCGGCTTGTGCTTGCCGTGCTTGGGGTTGCCGACTCGGGACACGTTCGCCTCGATCTTCGAAGAAATGCCGATTGCAGACATGCGAGTAGCGCCTTTCGACGGAGGGGATGGGGCGTCGACTGCCGTATTTGCAGAAGGGCTGCTGACTTCGGGCGCGACTGAGATCGAGTATTTCGATGACGCTGTCTCAGTGGAACGGGCACAACACTCTCGATACAGAGTCCATACAACAGGAAAACCTCCTACCTGCTCCGATAGAGTGCGTCGCTATGAACTCGAAGGCGGAAGCCGGCAGAAACAATCAGGTTGATCCCGCCCGGATCGAGTCGCGTAGACAGTTTGCTGAGGTGCTCACCGATGTGCGGACGGCGGCCGGACTGACGGTCCGTGACGCCGTCGAGCGGTCGGGAGGTTTGCACGGAACCGTCAGCGGATGGTTTGCCGGCCAACACCTGCCGACGCCGGCGAGTACTCCGATGTTTTTCGCGCTCCTCGAGGCTTGCGGTGTCGATTCCGACGACGAGCGGCAGCTCTGGATCAGTGCGGTGCAACGAGTGAGACAGTTGACGGCCAGACGACGCGGCGACGCCACCGTTCCGTATCGAGGACTCGAGTCGTTCCGGCAGGAGGACGCCGAGTGGTTCTTCGGTCGAGATGAACTCACTGCCAACTTGGCGGAACGGGTGGCGTCGGCGATACAGGGTGACGGCCGCCGTCAGTTCATGGTGATCGGTGCTTCCGGCTCGGGTAAGTCGTCGTTGCTGCGGGCCGGGCTCGCCCCCAAGATCGCCGGAGACGATCCACGGTTCGACGGCTGGCGGGTGGAAATCCGGCAGCCGGGTACGGGAGGAATCCCGTCGTCGATTTCAGACGAACCAACGGTCTTGATCCTCGATCAGTTCGAGGAACTGTGGACGCAGTGCGACGGTGATCGTCGCGAGGAAATACTGCAGACTCTCGCGGAACTCGGTGAGAACACCATTGCCGTCATCGGCATGCGTGCAGACTTCTACGGGCTCGCAGCGGAGGAACCGCTGTTGGTGCCGCTGCTCGACGACTCGCCGATGGTGGTCGGGCCGCTGACCGAAGAGCAGTTGCGCGAGGTGATCGTCGAGCCGGCGGTCAAGGCCGGGATGACCGTGCAGAGCGAATTGGTCCAGGTTCTGGTCGGCGAGCTGACACCACGCGGCTCGCGCACGGCCAGCGACCCCGGCGCTTTGCCATTGTTGTCGCACGCACTGCTGGGGACCTGGCAACGGTCGACGCGTAAGACGCTGACCGTCTCGGACTACTACGCCACCGACGGGATCGCCGGAGCCGTCCAGCAGAGCGCCGAGGAAGTGTACGGCGAACTGACGGAGCGGCAGCAGCAGTTGGCGCGCAGGATCTTCCTGCGCTTGGTCAACGTCGACGAAGTGACGCAGACGCGTCGGCGCGCACCGCGCACCGAGCTCTTCCTCGGTGACGACGTCGACGACGTGAACACCGTCATCGACCGGTTCGCCTTGCGGCGACTTCTCACCGTCGACGAGGAGACCGTCGAGGTTTCGCACGAGGTGTTGCTGTCCGCGTGGAGTCGGCTTCGAGATTGGATCGACTCGGACCGCGCCGGCCTGGCAGTGCATCGCCGGTTCACTTACGCGGCGCAGGTGTGGGAGGACAGTGGACGCGACCCCGGCGCACTGCTCGGACCCGCCCGTCTACATCTGACGGAAGAATGGCTGCGTTCGGGCGAGCTCGGTCTCCCACTCGAACCGAGCCAGACCCGCTCCGCCGACCTCAACGCCACCGAGCGGGAGTACCTCGCCGCGAGCCGCGAGCATCGTGATCAGCAGGAATTCGCCGATCGCCGACGCACGCGCGTGCTGCGACGGCTCGTGACTGCGCTGGCGGCTGCGTCGGTGATCGCTCTGGTGTTGGCGGTGGTTGCCACCGTCGCCGGTATCGGTGCGAATCGTCAACGTGTCCAGGCGGATACCGCGCGCGACGAGGCCATGTCGCGTCAGGTTGCCACCGAGTCCATCGGGATGCGTGAGCGGGATCCGTCGCTGGCGTCGCAGCTTGCTCTGGCGGCATTTGCGGTCAACGAAACGACCGAAGCCCGCTCGGCATTGCTGGATGCGTCGGGTGTTCATTCGGCTACTCGCATCATCGGGCCGCCCGGCGCGATGAAGGCCCGGATAAACCCAGCCGGAACTGTTGTGGCGGTAGGTGGTTCGGACGGAAAGGTCAGGCTGTATCCGATGGTGGACGGTGTGGCCTCGGCTGTTCCGCAGACAGAGTTCCTCGGCGTCTCGGAGGGCACGGCTCTCTTTGCTGTCGCCTACAGCCCGGACGGCCGGCTGCTTGCCACCGGCGGCGCCGGCGGCGCTGCACTCTGGGACGTGTCGGATCCGAAGAATCCGGTCCGTGGAACACTTCCCGTCAACGGGGAACGCGTAGTGCAGGACATGGAGTTCAGCCCCGACGGAACCAAATTGGTCGCCGGTACCTCGACGCCCGACGTCCTGCGATGGAACATCGACGCGTCCGCGAATGGTATTGCCTTGACTCCTCTTCCGCATCCAGCTGACGGTATCGTCACTGCGACGTTCAGTCCTGACGGACGGTTCCTCGTGGCGGGCGGGCGTCAATCGACATTGCGTGTGTGGGACGTCGCGAAGTGGGGTGAGGAATCGGCGCCGATCTTCGCGGCCGAGCCGAACGGCACCACCGTCCACTACCTCGGCGTCGCCTTCAGTCCGGACGGACGTGAGCTTGCGGCGGGAACCACTGGCAGAGAGGTGGTTCGGTGGGACATGAGCGATCCGGCACGCCCTGCTCCACTGACGGCACTGACGGGATTCTCCAGTTACGTCAACGAACTCAACTACGGCAAAGATGGAACACGTCTTGCTGCAGGAAGTTCCGACAACTCCGTGCGCGTTTGGGACCCGCGAACCGGAGCGTTGATCGAAACACTTCCGGACAGTGGGGCGGTGACCACCGTCGATTACAGTGACGACGGCCGCAACCTGATCACCGGAGGACTCAACGGTGTGACTCGTGTGTGGGCTCTGCCTGGGCCCGTGTGGGCGGGTGCGCGAGACACGATCTTCACCAGTCCCTTTGCCGCGGACGGCTCGCGTCTGGTGGCCGGCGTCGGTGCCAAGGGCGGGGCGATGTTGGCGTGGAACACCGAGGACCTCGATCACCCCGCGGTGATGCCGGAACTGAAACCGCAAGGGGCCGACTCTTTCAGCGGAGCATCGGCGGTGTCGGCGGACGGGAACCTGGCCGTGAGCGGCACCGGCGGCGGCGGTGCCTATCTCTGGGACCTGAGTGATCCGGCGTCGCCACGGATCTACAGCGAACCCGCTGTGTACGTGAAGGGCATCGTGGCGGTTGTCGCCCTGAATCCCGGCGGAGATCTGCTGGCAGTGTCCTCGCAGGACGACAACAGTGTGGCCTTGGTCGATGTCTCCGATCCGTCGGCCCCGAAACTGTTGTCGTTGACCGATGTCGGCTCTTACCCGCAGATGATGGCATTTCAACCGGGTGCCGACATTCTGGCGATCGCGAACGCCAAGAATGACGTTGATCTGTGGGACGTGTCGAACCCAGCGTCGCCCAGGGTGGCGGCAACGGTGGGCGGGTTCCAGAGTTACGCACTAGCAGTGTCTTTCAGTGCCGACGGAAAGCTGTTGGCCGCCGGAAGCGCGGATCACGGTGTCGCCGTGTGGGACGTACGCACACCGTCGGCGCCCGAGGAACTCGCTCGTCTTCTCGGCCCAGAGGGCGCAATCTATTCGATCTCGTTCAACCGCGCCGGTGATCGGCTTGCTGCCGGTGTCGGAGACGGAACCGTGTGGCTATGGGACATCGAAACGCCTTCACGGCCAACACGATTTGCGACGCTGTCCGCCTACCCGGGTCGCGTCAACGACGCTCAGTTCGCCGGTGAGAGTGACATGATCGCGGGCAGCGGGTCGGACAAGACGGTTCGCTTGTGGGGGATCGATCCGGGCAGCGTCGTCGACCGATTGTGCCGCACCGCAGGATCTCCCATCACGGAAGCCGAATGGGAGCGTTACCTGCCCGGTGTTCCCTACCAGGACCCGTGCGCCGGCTGACGTGGGTCAGTTCATCCAGAATTCGATGGCGGCTTCCCTACCCAGCTCGCCTCCGTTGCCGGTGATCACCAGTCCGCCGGAGGTGAGCTTGTATGTGACGTCCTTGTTGCTGACGGTGAATCCGTTGCCGGTGGGGGTCGGATCGTCGAGTTCGATGGTGGCGCCGTCGCTCAGCCGCTGACCCTTGTAGTAGTAACGGCCGACTCCGGTTTCGCAGATGACGATTCGTGATCCGGTCGTGACGGCAATGGCGACGGCAGGATTGGTGGAGTTGCAACTGGGACCGCCGGAGATGAAGCCCTGACGGTCGGTGCCGGAGACGGTAGGCGCAGGACCGATCGAGGTCGTGACGCGTGGGGGTGTTGTCGTTCTCGGCGCTGTGGTGGGTGCACTCGGCGCCCGAGTCGTGGTCGTGGAGTACGAGTACGGCGTCGTGTAGGTGAAACTCCGCGAACTCGCCTCGTTCGCGGCGTTGCCGAAAGCGGCGGCGAGCAACCCGAAGAACGCGATCCACACCACCACGGCCAGGATTCCCAGTGCGGTGAAGATGTAGCCGATGATCAGTCCGGCAAGAGCAAGTCCGTCGCCTTCTTCGCCGGTTCGTTTGATCTGGCCGCGTGCGATGTGCCCGAAGACGATCCCCAGCGGCGCGATGAGGAACGCGAAGACGAGAGCGAGTACTGCGAGCGTGTTCGTCGGCCGCCTGCCGTACGGATCAGGCTGCCCGTACGGAGCCGGTTGCCAATTCTGATTGCCCTGGTACCCGTACCCACCCTGATCGCTCATGAGGTGAATCTTGGCATGGACTTCGCCGAAGAGTGCAGGTGATGGCTAGTTTCGGATACGTGTCTCGAGTTGAGGTGCGATGGTCGGCCAGTCGTTGTCGGTCATCGAGAACAGTGCTGTTGTACGCCAACTGCCGTCGGCGCGGCGCCGGTGCTTGCGCAGCAGGCCCTCGAACTGAGCGCCGAGCTTTGCGATCGCCGCCCTGGACTGTTCGTTGAACTCGTCCGTGTGCCACTCGACGCGTACGGCTTCGAGCTGGTCGAAGGCATGGCGAAGCAGGAGCAGCTTCGATTCGGGATTGATCCCGGTTCCCTGAACCGATCGCGACAACCACGTGTATCCGATTGCAAGACTGCGGTTTACCGGGTCGATCTGGTACATGGACGTAGTGCCGACCACGGCGTTCGTCGCGATGCTCACCTGCGCGAAGGCGATCCGATTCGGGTCGTCGGCGGCTGCAGCGATGTACTTCTGTGCCTGTTCCCGATCGGTGATCGGCGCCGCGGTCCAGCGAAAGATCGCCGGGTCGTCGGCGGCCGCGAGCAGTGCGTCGGTGTGCGCGACGCTCAGGGGTTCGAGTCGTACTCGATCACCGGTCAGCGTCGGTGAATCGAACCATGATGCAGCCATCAGGCGTGCTCCCGTGAGTGTGTCGGAAGGGTGTTGTCGGAGTTGGCAATCTGATCGGTCCCGCCGGCAAGTGGATAACGCAGTGGGACTCGCAAGAACAGGAAGAAGAACACGGCGAGCAGGATGACGTGGCCCCAGACGCTCGCCTGGACGACGGCCTCGTACTTGCTCGGATCGAGATTCATGTCCAGTTGGTAGAAGTACCGGAAGACGCCGATGCCCAACGCCGCATCGACGATCAGATAGGCGACGATCCAGAACCACCGGATCTTGAACAGAACGAGGAACGGCAGGATCCACAGCGTGTACTGAGGTGAATTGACCTTGTGCAGCAACACGAATCCGCACAACATCGCGGCACTGACGGCAATCCACGGAAAGTAGCCGTCGCGGACGTAGCGTCGCCAACCCAGATACATCGCGAGCGCGAACGACGCCAGGATCATTACTGGGGACAGGATGCTCACCAGTGCGTCGTAGTCGGCGTTGAGTTCGCGAACTCCGAAACCGTAGAACGGCCGCAACCCCCAGAACCACAATGAGTTGGTGGTGATGTCGGCGCTTCGCTTCTCCTGGAAGCTGAACGACGCGCGCCAGCCTTCGTACGAGATGAGGGCGAACGGCAGGTTGACGAGGACGACGGTGGCGATCGCTGCACCCGCCGTCATCAGCGCCCCACGAACGTCGTAGCGCTTGCTTTCAGTTCCGCGTAGGAGCACGTAGGCCATGAGCGGCAGCACGAACATTCCCGGGTACAGCTTCAAGCAGAAGCCGATCGCCAGGATGACGGCCGCCAGAATCGCGCGAGTTCGCAGCGGGATCCGCTCGAACGTCATCAGGAAGATCGCGCCGACGCTGGTAGCCACCACCGGGAGTTCCCAGTTGTGGAACGCGTAGAGAACCAGCGGCGGTGTTGCCGACCACACGAGCGCGTACGCGCCGCTCATCTTGCCGAGCATCCACGCGGTGAGCAGTCCGAAAGGAGCCAGGATCAGTGCCGAGTGCAGAAGGAAGTCCGTGTCGGTGTGTGAGCCGATACCGCCCAGCCACATCAGAATTCCGCTGAGTACCGGGTATTCGACGGTTCCGCCGGTCAGGAATCCTTCGGGCGTTATCCCTCCGGTGACGAAGGGGAACAGATGCTGATCGATACCTCGTCCGAGCCAGAGCAGCTGAATGTCGGAGTAGCAGACGTCGATGTTCTTGTTGACGTCGAAGTTCAGGCTTCGGCCGTCGGGAGCGAACGGTGCGCCGCCGCATCTGGCCTTGTTGAAATAGCCCAGCGCCATCGTCAGGCCGCACAATCCGACGACCAACGCCAGGATCGACGCCGGGGTCTTGCGGTCTGTTCGCATGATTCTCACCCTAGGGGGCGGAGTGGCTCGCGGGGCGACTCGTCTGCACCACGCGTCGCGTATCGACCTGGTGATCTTCCTCGAGGGGCGGGACGATTTCCCTGGTCAAGGCCCCTCGTGTAACCTACGAGGGTTGCTGACGCAACGACCCTCCTGCCACGGATAGTCCGTGGCCGTTTTCACTTAGTCCACAGGAGGTGATGAGGTCTTATGCGTCATTACGAATTGATGGTCATCCTTGACCCCAGCCTGGACGAGCGCACTGTCGCTCCTTCACTGGATACGTTCCTCAATGTTGTGCGCCAGCACGGCGGCACGATCGACAAGGTCGATGTCTGGGGCAAGCGTCGTCTCGCCTACGAGATCCTGAAGCATGCTGAAGGTATCTACGCGGTGATCGACATCAACGCCACTCCCGCCACCGTCGCTGAGCTCGATCGTCAGCTCGGTCTGAACGAGTCGGTTCTGCGCACGAAGGTTCTGCGCCACAACAAGTAATTACTGTCGGTAGCGAGCTCTACTCTCGCGCCCAACGGTCTTACATCAATGCAGGAGGAACCACATGGCTGGCGACACCATCATCACCGTCATCGGAAACCTGACGGCTGATCCTGAACTTCGTTTCACCCCGGCGGGTGCCGCGGTTGCAAACTTCACGGTTGCTTCCACGCCCCGCACCTTCGACCGTAATTCCAATGAATGGAAAGACGGCGATGCACTGTTCATGCGTTGCAACATCTGGCGCGAAGCAGCCGAGAACGTCGCGGAGAGCTTGACCCGTGGCTCACGAGTAATCGTGAGCGGCCGGCTCAAGCAGCGTTCGTACGAAACTCGCGAGGGCGAAAAGCGAACTGTCGTCGAGCTCGAAGTCGATGAAATCGGTCCTTCACTGAAGTACGCCACGGCAAAGGTCAACAAGGCCAACCGTGGTGGCGGCGGTGGAGGCGGCAACTTCGGCGGTTCCTCCGGCGGATCGGGTGGCGGACGTCCGAGCGCTGCACCTTCGGGTGGAGACGATCCTTGGGGCAGTGCGCCTCAGGCTTCGGGCTCCTTCGGTGGTGCGGGCAGCGACGAACCGCCCTTCTGATCCGTACCTGATCAGGAACATCCAGAAAAGAGCAAAGACATGCCGAAGCCGCCCTTGCGCGACAAGGTTATGAAGAAGAAGGTCTGCACCTTCTGTAAAGAGAAGAACACGCAGATCAACTACAAGGACACGACGTTGCTGCGTAAGTACGTCAGCGATCGCGGAAAGATCCGTGCTCGCCGTGTCACCGGCAATTGCGTCCAGCACCAGCGCGACGTTGCCATTGCCGTCAAGAACTCACGTGAGGTAGCACTGCTGCCTTACGCCACCGTGGCTCGCTAAGGAAAGGGAGGAAAGAACATGAAGCTCATCCTCACCGCTGACGTGGACAACCTCGGTGCGCCTGGCGACACCGTGGAGGTCAAGGACGGCTACGGCCGTAACTACCTGCTCCCCCGCGGACTGGCAATCGTCGCCACCCGTGGCGCCGAGAAGCAGGTCGAGGGCATCCGTCGTGCACAGGAAGCGCGCGCTGTGCGCGGCCTGGATCACGCCAAGGAGCTCAAGGCAGCTATCGAGGGCCTCGAGTCCGTAACGCTGACGGTCAAGACCGCCGGTGGCTCGGGCAAGCTCTTCGGTTCGGTTACCGTCGCTGACGTCGCTGCTGCGATCAAGGCTGCCGGTGGACCGGTTGTCGACAAGCGCTCCATCGCGTTGCCGAAGGCTCACATCAAGAACACGGGCAAGCATGCCGTGGTCGTGAACCTGCACCCCGATGTGGTTGCCAAGTTCAACCTGAACGTCGTCGGCGCATAGTCGACTGTTCGTCTCGTCGGGCCCCGCACACTTCGGTGTGCGGGGCCCGATGTTTTTGTTTCGAGGTTGCGCGCGACTGCTTGGCCCCGTGCGAGGGTCCCGAATCGGACCTGGGGATAACTCTCACACTGTGATGTTCGACTTCGGTGATCAGTGATGAATCGGGCGAGGCAACACGCCCGACACGCCGACGCGCCGACTGTGGAAGAACTATTTTCATCAACAGGCCTGTGAAATTGTGGATAGCCATCTACCTAGCCGTTTGTAGTTTCTACGCAAAGTAGTCCCCAAATACTCCACAGGCGGTGCACATCGTGGGGCGGGAGTTTCCACAATGCATCCACAGGTTTATCCACAGTCCGGTTTGTATGCAGACCTACTAGTCCCTAACGTCATCTCGGCGTCTATCTACAGCCCGGCCGAATGCGGCTAGGGGATGTCGGCGGGGGCAGGTACAAATGATGAGGGCGCTGCGGTTTCTGGCAGTGTCGTCGAGTGTTTTACGGGAAGGTCTCGCTTGTGGCTGTTGTAGATGATCGAGGACCTTCCGACTTCTCAGGGCCGGACTACCCGGGCCCGCCCGAGGCCGAGCCCGATCAAGAGTTCGGACGCCAGCCACCTCAGGACATGACTGCCGAGCAGTCGGTGCTCGGCGGCATGCTGCTGAGCAAGGACGCCATCGCGGACGTGCTCGAGGTACTGCGTCCCGGTGACTTCTACCGGCCCGCCCACCAGTCCGTCTACGACGTGATCCTGGACCTTTACAGCCGTGGTGAGCCCGCCGACCCGGTGACGGTTTCCGCCGAGCTCGACCGTCGAGGTGAGCTGCGCCGTATCGGAGGTGCTGCCTATCTGGTGACCCTGACCCAGACAGTGCCCACTGCAGCCAACGCAGCCTTCTATGCCGAGATCGTGGCCGAGAAGTCCGTGCTGCGTCGTCTGGTCGACGCCGGCACTCGCATCGTCCAGTACGGCTACGCCGGCACCGAGGGCCAGGATGTTGCCGAGGTTGTCGACCGCGCGCAGGCCGAGATCTTCGAGGTCACCGAGCGTCGAACCACCGAAGACTTCGTACCCCTGACCGAGCTCCTCCAGCCGACGATGGACGAGATCGACTCCATCGCCAGCCGCGGCGGAATTTCCCTCGGTGTGCCCACCGGATTCAAGGATCTAGACGAGATCACCAACGGTCTTCACGCTGGTCAGATGATTATCGTCGCGGCGAGACCTGGTGTGGGCAAATCGACGCTTGGAATGGATTTTTTGCGTTCCTGCTCCATCACCCACGGCATGGCCAGCGTCATGTTCTCCCTGGAAATGAGCAAAACCGAGATCGTCATGCGTCTGCTGTCCGCCGAGGCAAAGATCAAGCTCGGTGACATGCGTTCCGGCAAGATGACCGACGACGACTGGACCAAGCTCGCGCGTCGTATGAGTGAGATCAGCGAGGCGCCGCTCTTCATCGACGACTCCCCCAACCTCACGATGATGGAAATTCGCGCAAAAGCGCGGCGGCTCAAGCAGAAACACGATATTCGCCTGATCGTGATCGACTACCTCCAGCTGATGAGCTCCGGTAAAAAGGTCGAGTCCCGTCAGCAGGAAGTTTCCGAATTCTCCCGTAGCCTAAAGCTTTTGGCGAAGGAGCTCGAAGTTCCGGTTGTCGCGATCTGTCAGCTCAACCGTGGTCCCGAGCAGCGAACCGACAAGCGTCCTCAGGTCGCCGACCTTCGTGAGTCCGGTTCACTCGAGCAGGACGCCGACATGGTGATCCTGCTGTACCGCCCCGACGCGACCGAGCGAGATGATCCCCGTGGCGGTGAGGCCGACCTGATTCTGGGCAAGCACCGTAATGGTCCGACCGCGACAATTACTGTGGCGCACCAACTTCACCTGTCGAAGTTCGTCGATATGGCACGGGGATAGCTGCTGCTGTGTGCTCACGCGCAGTAGCCTTCGGTGTCGTTGAGGGAGTCCAAGTCGGCCGGGGGATTCGTAGCCGGCGACCTGGCGGAGGCGATGGATCTTCGCCCGCGCCAGGTGGTACAGCGACGCACCGGTCGGTGTGAGTTCGAGAGGCCCGTGATTGGTATCTCGTCTGACGGCGCCTGTTCCGAGTGCTGTGTCGAGGTACACGTACTCCCGATGCATGAGGTGGATCGGACCCCTCACCAGCCGGTCGGGAGTTGCCGGATGCAGCGTTGAATTCCACGTGGATGCGGTGGTCAGGTAGGCGTTCGGTGCTCGGGCGAGAGTCGGGTGTGGTTGCTTCGGAAGTCAGATTGCGCTGGGAAGTGGGAACGCCGCCTCCGGTAGTCGATCGCCGTCGATGACACCAGATCCAATTGATCTTCTCGAAGCGGCGTTTCTTCGGTGGTACCCGGGGCAGAACAACTCCGGAATGGACCCCTGTACGTATGCGGTTTTGATTCGACAGGGACGGAAACGCCCTCGAAGATCTCTTCCCTCGATTGGTGCAACCACTCGGTATTGCCACTCGAGGGTTGGAAGTACGCAGCTACGGCTCCTCCGAGTTCGAACACAGCAGCGAATCGTGCAGTGGCCAAGACGCCGCACCCGGTCGGGCACGACCACAAATTACCCCCGACGATTCAGATTTCTTGCTGAAACCGGGCCTCCACTCTTGGCATCGGCCTCCGGCGCGCCTAATGTGTCAGTAGTTCCCGATCGGGAATTAAGCGCAGAAGGAGTGGAGTACAGATGGTCGCGGGTGCACGCAGCGAGCGGATCGATCCGGTCGTTACAAAGAAGAAGTTGTGGGGTACGGAATCACGATGGCGCCGGTTCGGTGAGCCGACAGCTGCTGGTCCGGGTGGAGGGAGCAACGCCGACCACGGTGTCTTCGGGCCGGGTTCCGTCGCCTGGGAGGTGCTCTTGAGTCCGGCAACCATCGTTTTCCAGAGTGCCGCTCAGATCCCCTTCCAGTTGACCTACAAGCCAATCGCTGCCGGCGTGCGGGACTGGGATCCGATTTCGCGCAAGGCTCGCAAGGGCGAACTTACCGCGTTCGATGTGTTCGATCGCATTCAGCGAAATTCAGGGATTCATGCTCCGATGTGGCTCGGTGATAGCGGCACCGCCACGCGAGTAGCCAAGCACATGAACAACATTCACGCGAAAGTAGCCGGTGACATCATCGACGTCGGCGAACCTGAGATCGGTGGATACGCAGCCAACTCCCCGCGCGATTCCATGTGGGCGGCGCTCACAGAGATGCACTCGATGCTTTGGCTCTACGAGACACTGGCATTCCGCGGGTCGAAGCTTCCCCAGAGGCTACCCGCCCACCTGCGCGACAGATTTATCTCTGAGGTGGCGGAATATTGCCGAATCTTTCCTGCCGCTGCAGAAGATCTCCCACATTCAATGGCGGATCTCGAGAATCTCTACCAGCGTGACGCTGCGCTGTTCGGGCACAGCGAGTCGATAGACACCCTTCCCGAGACCGGCGAGAACCTCAAGACAGTACTGGCCGACTCCATGAAGAAGAACCGTCACTGGAGCCAGTATCGCGTATATGCGCAGCTACTGATTCAAACCAAACTGTTCGAGCTCCCTGTACTGGCGTCGTTCAGCGGCAAGACACGCCGTTCCATGGGGGTGAGTCGACGCAAGGAGCGCATAGCCTTGGTCGCCACGAAACTGGGGCTCCCCCTCATCTGGCTTGTTCAGCGGCCGCCGATCGAGCGGTACTTCATGCGGATGATGTGGGGTCCTGACGCCGTCGCCTTGATCAAGTCGGCCCGAGCACTACATGCTGAGGCGCTTAGGAACGCGCCCCTGTTTTAGTTCCTGAACACCGGTTCGAAGCGAGCGACAACAAGGGGTATGAATCCTGGAGGGGTGCCAGAGGTGCTCACAACTTCTGCGGATATACCCACGAAACCCTTTGGAGCCCAGTTCATTCGCGGTATCTGATGTGTCCGGGTCATACCCGGCAAAATGCCCGGGCTGGAGCAAGAACCTCCGATGGTTGAACGACGCTTCAAACGACAAAGGTTCGATGGTGAGGCGCTGGGTTCCCGGTCGGGCAGAAGGCGCCTCATCGAATGACACCACTTTTCGATACGCGCCGGCCCTCTTCCTTCGTGACTCCGCTTACAACCTCGGGAGAATCTCGGCACCAGCGTGCCTCCTGGCATCACCGGCGACACCGCCGCTGGACTCCACGTGACGCCGCGAAAGCTGTCAGGAAGTATTAATTTCGGCACCCGCCATGAAAATGCTGCATGGATCAATCACTATGCGTTGGCGTGAAACGCGGGGACGACGGGTAATACCGCATTGCCGGTCACCACAACGGTGGTGACCGGTGACAGGAGCGGAAAACCTTGTCCAACAGCGGTAGCAAGGAACCGCCGACAATCAGTACCAACTCCAACGCGAGCCGGGTATTCGTGTGCGAGAAGCCTCCGATCTCGGAAACTTCACCGAAGGCTTCTCGTACTTCAACGGAGCCGAGTATCCAGCGCTTGTTACCTGTTTGCCCTGCACAGAACGCCGCTGTAACTGTCGCTCTCCTTGCTGACGATAGAGCGAAACACGGTACAGGCTAGGCGGTTTCGTCCGTAGGCTGTGAAATCACAGCTGATCGCACGGCCCAAGGCAGCGGTGATCAGCATGTGGCCACGGAGAGCAGTCGACCTGCTGGTCTCGCTCACACTCCAGGCGACTCTCGGCGTCTACGGAAGATCAGCAATTCACCGATCGCTCCGCTCGATTTTGCGGTTACCGTTCAGAACGCGATTCGACGATCGCGTTCCCGCGCTATTGGAAACCGTTATACCTTGGGTGGCAATGCAATTGACTTGATCTCGACGAAGGCATCGATTCCCTCGGGTCCGAGTTCACGACCGATGCCGCTCGACTTGAATCCTCCGAAGGGGGCGAACGGAGAGCCCGCCGCACCGTTGACGCGACACGTGCCTGTTCGTACCTGGCGGGCAAGCTTTACGCCTCGCTCCACATCTGCTGTCCACACGGATCCAGCGAGGCCGAAATTCGAGTCGTTGGCAATTCGCAATGCTTCTTCTTCTGAGCTGAAAGGAATTACCGAAAGAACAGGGCCGAATATTTCCTCTTGGGCGATTCGCATGGAGTTGTCGACCCCCGTGAAAATGGTTGGTTCGAAATAGAATCCATGATCGAGATCGGCGGGGCGCTTTCCGCCGATCTCGATGCTCGCGCCGTCATCAATGCCGGCGCGGACGTAACCCTCGACGATGTCGCGCTGTCGTTGGCTGACCAAAGGCCCCATGTCGGTTGCCTTGTCTTCAGGGTCGCCCACCTTCAGATTGCGTGCATGCTCAACCATGCGTTCAACGACCTCATCGTGCCGTTGCCTTGAAACGAGGAGTCGCGTCTGCGCAACGCAGACCTGCCCACTGTTGGCCCACATCATGTCGCTGAGTTTGGGAATGGTGGAATCCAGGTCTGCATCGTCGAGGACGACAGCGGCCGACTTGCCTCCGAGTTCAAGCGTGACTCGTTTGAGGTCACGGCCGGCAGCGCTTGCGATCGACCGTCCAGCAGAAGTCGATCCAGTGAATGCGACCTTGTCGATGCCTGGATGAGCGACTAGTGCAATTCCCGCATCGCTTCCACCTGGTACCACGTTGAGAACGCCCGGCGGGAGGCCTGCTTCGTCGGCGAATTCCGCTAGCAGTAGACCGTCGAGCGGAGTTTCGGGGGATGATTTGAGAACCACCGTGCATCCGGCAAGTAATGCCGGAGCCACCTTCAGGATCGTCGTCGCCTGTGGAAAGTTCCACGGAACGATCGCGCCCACGACTCCGACCGGTTCGCGCACCACCAGAGAAGAACCGAAGGGACCAGGGCGCTCTTCCTCGAACTTGTAGGTCGCCGCGAGCGCCACTGTCAGCGCGAGGATATCGACCGCAGTTTGTTGGCGCCGAGAGAATGTGATCGGTGATCCCATCTCACGAGTGACCAGCAAGGCCATCTCGTCAGTGCGCTTTCTGTAGATGGCTTCGAGTTTGCCAAGTGCTTCGGCGCGCTGTTGAACCGTCATGCGGGGCCATGGACCCTCATCGAACGCGCGTCGTGCAGACACGACTGCGGCGTCGATGTCAGCAGGACTACCGAGCGGTGCGATCCCGATCGTTTTCCCGGTTGCGGGGTTCACGACATCGACGAGCGTTGAATCGCCCGGTGTCCACGCTCCATCGATGAACAGTGACTTACGTTCGTACGTGTTGGACATTTGCTCCCTTTGTTCGGCGGCATTGCAATTGCAAGAGTTCGAATGAAGCTCTGTATTCAATCGATACAAGTGGGGGTGAGACGGCGGCTGGCGACGCGGCAGTTTGCCTCCTGCGTCGCGCATGGCAAGATCCTTCGATGTGGCCAGGGCGACATCGAAGGATTCGAAGTGGTTGTGCAACAACCATGTTCGACTTCTGCTTCCACGGTCGGGCCGACCCGCAACTCTTGTCGTCGAAAGTCGTCGCCAATCGCCATCGAAGCCATATTTCCGTTGCAAGAGATCCCGGAGCCTTCGTTGATCGCGAGGCCCGGCAAGTGCCGGCTCGCCTGACCGGCACCAGAGCTTTCCTAGGTCGAGCGATCGTGGCTTGCGATTTTCTCTGCTGTGATGGCTGTGCTCATCCGGACGTCCTAGGGCAGTACCTCATCGAATTCCCGACCGGGAATTCGCTCAGATCCAAAATAGGCGCATATGTACCTACCCGTCAACCCCATGGAAGCAGCTCGGGTATTTGCAGATCAGGCCCCGCTGAGTCGTTGGGCTGACGAACGCCGAGATGGTCGCACTGTCGACGGTGGGTGACAGATCGCAACTTCAGTAGTGTTAAGCCGCAGCGCTTCTGGTCTCCTCGCGGGAGGATGGGGTGCCGCTGAAAGCGAGTCGCATCTCGCACCGACCGCCTCGATCCGGGCGAACCGAGACCTGGCCGGAGGCGAAGTCAGTACGACTGAAGTGGGCTCTGTAGGAAGTCTGGGAAGTACGACGTCCAGATGGCCCGTTGTGGGCGGTCCGACAGAGACGAGGCCGGGCTGCTGTCAACGCCACTCACGGCTCTAGCCGAACGCGTTCGAGGAGTAAGGACTCCATGCCGCGAACGAAAATATCGACACTCAGCTCGAGTTGCTTCCTGTCGTAGGTATCGATCTCTCGGGCGACGACGCGTGCGAAATTCGGGAACTCACCTTGGTATCTGTCGATACCCAACTGTGCCAATTCGCGCCGGGGTCGGACCCCGCTCTCCGCTACAACAACAGCATCTCGTGCGAAGGCCATGCATATGTTCGTCAGAAGGACCAGGGAACGCAGTGCCGTCTCATCATCGAATCCGGCATCGGTCAGCTTCGTCACAAGTGACTCGGTCGGCTTCCCGAAACTTGTCAGAAGGGAGATATCCAGTTCCAAGTGTTTGATGAGCGTGTCGATGTTGATCACACTGTCCGTGAAATCGTCGGCAAAGATTCGGCAGGCCTCCTGCCAGGTGCAATCTGCCGGGATGCTTTCGCCTATCGGGGTTTCCGAAAACGCATCCGCGGCCATCAATCGCAGTAGCGTTTCCCTGTCCGTGGCGTGATGCCGAACAGCTTTGCGATCGACTCCAAGCCTTGTTGCGACCGCCTGGATCGTCAAGGTGTTCACATCAAGTGAGCGAGCGGCCTCAACGACACCATTCAAATCGAGTCCTGCCCGACTTCCCGGTCTGCGTTTGTCAGGAGACGATGATTTACCTTCGGCTCCCACGACTCTGGTTCTCCTCTAGCTCGGCACGTATTCCCTGCACTCGTCAGCTTAGCTTCCTGTGAGATCACCTGCGGATACCTGGGGACAGGATCGAGAGGAAGCGTCTGTAGGACAGGCGGATCAAGGAGGGCGCGCGAGATTGAGAGTCCAGCGCGGCCGTGCTGTTGGGGATGGACCCGACTCTGTCGACGAGGGTGAAAGGCGTTGAGAGCATGTCCGGTGAGGGTCGAGGTATCGGCGAGAATGCCTTTTCCTGCTGGGCTGATATCTCAATCGCACATCCATGCGGACACCGTCTGAGGCACCATTCGGATATGCGGGAGTGGGTAGCGCGTGGTTGGTGCGTCCTTGTGTCACGGACTCGCGACCCGCGTGCCGGACATTTGTCTCAGGGCACGGTCTGGTGTTCGCCGCAGATGATGATCCAGCGCACGCGGGGCGCACAACACGGGAGAGCAGTGAGATGAGACCGCTTCGATACTCGATCAACGTCACCCTCGACGGCTGCTGCCATCACGAAGCCGGGCTCCCACCCGACGAGGAGTCGATGCGCTACTGGACCGCTCAGATGAAACGAGCCGACGCTCTGCTTTTCGGCCGGGTGACCTACGAGATGATGGAGTCGGCGTGGCGGAAGCCGGCTACGGGTACGTGGCCTGACTGGATGGACGAGTGGGAGATCCCGTTCGCCGAGACCATCGACGAGGCGAAGAAGTACGTCGTATCGAGCACGCTGAGCGGGGTCGGTTGGAATGCCGAGCTCGTGCAAGGTGACTTGGGGCCAGCGGTTCAGCGGCTCAAGGAGCAGCCCGGCGAGGGCCTGTGGGCTGGTGGCGTGACACTCCCCCTGGCGCTGGCAGATCTGGGACTGATCGACGAGTACGAGTTCCTTGTTCAACCGGTCCTCGCCGGACACGGACCGACGTTGCTCGCCGGTCTGCGCGAGCGCATCCAGCTCGAGCTCGTCGATCGCCACGAGTTCCGGTCGGGCGCAGTCGCCATGCGATACCAACCAACGCAGGTATCGCCTTGACGTGATTCGTCCTGGCACAGTGGCCGCCGCCTCGCCGCGGCACAACGGTTCTCGTGCCCAATGCGAGGGGTCGTCCGAGTCGGCCATCACTTTCCCGCGCCCCGACACACCCGGTACGCCTCACACCACAGAACGAGCCCGCTGGCTTACACAGTGGGGGCCAGCCCATTGTCGGAGTGGTCAGCGAACTGCTTCCGGTATGTGGAAGGTGCGGTCGCAAACGCGGATGCGAAGTTCTGCCGAAATGTGACTGCGCTTCCGAACCCGCATGCCAGCGCAATGGCGTCGATGCTCCAATCGGTCGTCTCCAGGAGAACTCGAGCCTCGCTCAGTCGTTGCTGGAGAATCCAGCGTGCTGGAGTGGTTCCCGTGACCAGACGGAACTGCCGTATGAAATTTCGTCGACTCATCCGAGCCTGACCCGCGAGGCGGTCGACAGACAGCGACTCCTGCAGGCGCCCGAGTGCCCACTCCAGTACGTCTGCAACAGCTGTGTCGCCCGCAGGTTCCGCAAGTGGTCTCTCGATGTACTGGGCCTGACCACCCTCTCGATGCGGTGCGACGACAAGGTTTCGCGCCACGCGGGTGGCAACTGCGGATCCGAGGTGCTTGCGCACCAGATGCAAACAGGCATCGACCGACGACACCGTCCCCGCGGACGTCATCACGTCGCCGTGGTCGACATAAAGCACCGATTCGTCCAAGCGAATACTGGGATGGCTTTCGGCGAGCGCGGGCATCATCTCCCAGTGCGTTACGGCCGAGCGACCGTCGAGGAGCCCGGCGTCGGCGAGGGCAAAAGCGCCGAGACACAGCCCCACGATCGGTGTGCCGCGAGAGTGCGCCCGGCAAAGCTTGGCTCGCAATGACTCGCTGATCGGTGACAGTGGCAGCGGCCAGGAAGGAATGATCACGATGTCAGCCCAATCGAGCGTCCGCGGTCCCGCCACATCTCCGACCGAGTATCCCTCGACGGTCCGAACCGCGCCTGCGCGATCGGACCACAATCTGGTTTCCCAGTCGGGTGCGAGCCCGAGTCGGCTCACCTCACCGAACACCATCAACGGCGCTGCGAGGTGAAACATCGTGATGCTGTCGAACGCATACACGGCGATTCGCATCTGGTCTCCCCCTCATGGCGCAAAGTCATCGAAAGTATGCACCCGTGCCACTCACGGGTGCATGGAAACCTACCGAACAATGGGAGACGACCGTCAGGATCGCCGATGCGAAACCGAACCCGACCGACCTTCCAGGAGTGATGAAAGTGCCTACACCTCGCCGTGCCCTTATCGTCGTCGACGTCCAGCAGGAGTACTTCGACGGGCCACTGCAGATCCAGTACCCGCCGCGAGAGGAGTCACTGGCCAACATCCTCAGTGCCGTCAAGGTCGCTGGCGCGAACGACCTTCCTGTCGTCGTCGTGCAACATCGGATGCCCGAGGGCGCCCCGGTCTTTGTCGAAGGTACGCCCGGATGGTCACTTCACCCAGCACTCGAGGACCACATCAATCCGGAAACCAAGCACATCCACAAGCAGTACGCGAGCATCTTCGCCGGCACCGATATAGCCGAATGGCTGCGCGCGAAAGGCATCGACACCATCACGATCGTCGGGTACATGACCAACAACTGCGACCTGGGTACCGCCGTGGAAGCGGAATCCCTCGGGTTCGCCGCCGAAATATTGTCAGATGCCAGTGGCGCTATTCATCTGGCCAACGAAGCAGGTCAGGTATCGGCGCAGTCGCTGCACGAGACCCTCATGATTCTTCTGCAATCGAACTTCGCTGCCGTCGCAACAACAACCGCATGGGTCGACGCTGTAGAGTCCGGAACGAATTTACCCAAGAGCAATCTTGTGGTCTCGGCCATCCAAGGGCGCGAGTCGGCCGCCAGCGGGTTTTCCAATACTGCAGGCCCGCAATAGATTCGGGAATTCTGTACCGCCCGAACTCGGATCGACACCTTGGGTGCCGCGAAACCTGAAGGGTGATAATACCTTTGATTGCGGACGTCGATACCGGCGGGCAATCCCGGATTGTGGCCGTCTGGTTTGTTCTCGGCGCCAACCGAGCCTCCGGCGGGAAAGCAGAAGCCCTTCTCGTGCTGAACGTACCGTCGGAGTTTGCGCCCATTGCGCCAATTCCGCGTTTGGGATCCGGAGTGCGGCGTGCACGATGGATTTGTCCGCTTTCTTGTCCTAGCAGGATCGGGAAGTGGCGAATCCGGTCAACACGCCTTCGCGCTCGGCGATTTCCGGTAACTTGCCCGTCAGCAGGTCGGTTCATCGTTTCCGCAGGAGATTGTCTCACCTTCCGGGGGTGGCGGCAACGGCTTCGCTTGTTGTCGGAATGACATGTGTGGCAACGCAACTCCGTGGGTTCGGGTCCCGGTACCGGACTCGGGCGAATTCAGGTCGCTGAGTTCCGGCGCTCGGGCATGAGCCCGTGGTCGAAAAATCCACGACTGCTAGGTTTTTCAAGCAGCTCGATTGAGTCGGTCAGATCTCACGACTCGCCAGGGGAGGAGGCTATGCCGTGCAGATAGGCCGTAAGGATGGATTCAGGGGATGTGTTCTCCTGGATGATCGTTCGCTGAAATACCAGGGCGTCCGTGAGGGAGATCAGCTCCTCGATCCGTTTGTCGGAAATGGAGAGACCTGCTCTGTCGAGGAGCGTCGCTGTCACTTCTCGGGTTATGGCGTGAACCTCGGATTGTGTCGTCAGCTTTCCTCGAAGCAGAGGTTCGTCATCGAGTTCGAGAACGAGGGCGTAACGCGCTTTCATGTCCTCGCGGCGGTCCGAGAGTGTCTCGACAAGTTTGGCGATCACGCCAGCTAGATCGGCGATGCTCAGTTGGTGCTCACAGTGTGCCGACGCATTTAGAAAGGTTGCAGCTTGCTTGGCGTCAGCTATCGCGCGTTCGGCGAGAGTGTTGACGATGAGTTCGAGTAGCGCGAGCCGGGTTCTTGCATGGTGCGAGGTCGCTCCTTGTGGGATTCCGGCTTCTTTGTCAACTACTCGGTGAGTGAGAGCGCGAACTCCGTCACGGGCAATGACGCGAATGGCGCTGTTGGCGATCAGCGCTCGGCGTTCATGGCTGCTGGTCGCTTGTGTAGACACGTTTGCATGCTACAGGTGTAGCGTTGCAACATACATCTCCGCTACAGATGTAGCGGCGGGAAGGGTGTGAGGTCCTTGGATACGCGCTAGGGCTAATGCGCGACGTGAAGAGATAGGTCGGACAAGGAGGCGCCGAAATGATGATCGATTTCGTTCCCGACAAGACCCTGTACCCGTTCGAGTCACGCTGGTTCGACTCGTATGCCGGTCGAGTTCATTACATCGACGAGGGGACGGGACCGCCGATTGTGTTCTGCCACGGCTCCCCTACGTGGAGCTTCCTGTATCGCAATATCGTCGCTGGACTGCGCGACCGGTACCGGTGCATTGCGGTGGACTACCTGGGCTTCGGGTTGTCCGAGCGGCCGGAGAATTTCGGATACAGAATTGCCGGGCACACGACGGTCCTAGGTGAACTGATCGACCATCTTCAGTTGGACGGTTTTGTCTTGATGGGGCAGGACTGGGGTGGACCTATCGGACTGGGCGCGGCAACTGATCGGGCAGACCGAGTCAGAGGAATCGTGCTCGGCAACACGGCGTTCTGGCCGATCGAGCCACTGGCAAATCGAGCGTTCAGCGTGATCATGGGTAGCCGACACATGCAACATCGCATACTCGAGCAGAATCTTCTTGTGGAGCGTTTCCTGCTCGGGGAGCTTGGCTGCACGCTAACCGAGACAGAGGCCCACCACTACCGCATGGTGCAACCTACAGCGGAAGCGCGGCGTGGAATCGCGGTCATGCCCAAGGAAATCCGTGCCGCACGAACACAGTTGGCCCAACTCGCCCAGGACGTGCCCGCGCTATTGGGGGACAAACCGGCTCTTGCAGTATGGGGGATGCGGGACATGGTGTTCCGTCCGAAAGCGTGTATCCCGCGGATACACGCGACGTTCACCGATCTTGCCGTCGTCGAGTTGCCTCATGCACGGCATTTCATCCAGGAATACGCACCCGGTGAAATCATCTCGGCCATCGCGAATCGGTTTCCGTGACTCATCGGGTTGGTCCCGGATGTTGCTCAGCTCGCGGATTCAACCCTTCGCCACCGAAAAATGACCACTAGGTTGGCAGGATCGAGTTGCACAACAGCGCGGAACCGGTTCGGCTGCGGAATGAGCGAGGCCCGGATAGGTGTCAGGTCCAGCCAGGTTTGACATCGCGCCGCGCTGGGAGCCCGTCCCATTCATTGAGTGGGGCGGATTGCCACCACCAATCGGGATCCGAGTGAACGCCTTCGACGGAGATTCTGCCGGTGACGGCGAGAAGTATCTCGGACGGGCGGGCCAACGACGGGTCGATCCACGGAAATACCCGCGACACTGTTCTAGCGCAAACATTTTCGGGAAGGTCAAGTCGTACACCTATGGCGCGGGCTGCGTCGGTGCCGTGAACCAGAATTTCGGTCACAGCCATGCCAGCCCACCCCGGGACGTCAGCTGTTCCGCTGGGGTGGAATGCACGTTCCTCTGCGAGGTCGCGGAGCAGGGCCGCGAGCACGTGTGCGGCCGAGAGGACGTTGTCGAGATGTTCGGATGCGGGGGCGTCACGACCGTCGCGCAGGACCGGTAGCTTGGCATCGGCTCGTCTCGCTACCTGGCCGCTGTAGAAGAGCAGCGCATCCGCGATGTGCTCGATGGTGTGCGCGGCGGTCCATTTCGTTGGTTCTGCAATGTTCGACCACCGCGGTGAGTTGTCCGGTATCGAGGTGAGTTCGTGCAGGGTTAGAGCTGCGGACACCACGTCGCCGGGTGTCGGTTCGGTCGGTGTCGTCATGGTGTCCGGATCTGTAGTCGTGTCAGGTTAGGGGCAGACTAGCCGTAACACGGTCGCGGATGTGCAGACGCGGCAATGGAACTGGACATGACTTGAATTGCAAGGGTTGGTCCGAGTAACGCTTACCGACGATGAAGATTGCGAAACAATCCGACTGCCGGCAACTTCGTCACCGGAATATTCGAAACTCCTCCGGCGCCGCTCTAGGAAAATCTCGCTCTCCCCCGTCCAGCGGCCGCCCGACACCGACAGCCGCTATTCCGCCGAACCCAACCAGCCGTAAGCTATCCCGCGCAGAATGTCGTCAATTCGACTTGACCGTGAATCCTGTCAGGCGCTGACAGGATCTAGGAGGCTGGCAAGTCGACTCGCAATCAGAGCTTCTGACTCTGTGACAATCCGCTCCACTAATGCACCCACGGTGGGGATGTCGTGAATCAGCCCTTGCACAGTCCCAGCCGTCCAGATGCCCGCCTCCGGGTCGCCGCTGTCAAACACCGCTCGGCCTCGCGCCCCGGCCACAAGATGTCGAACATCTTCGAATTTGCCACCACCGGAGAGAATTTCGACAACTTCTCCGCTGATGCTGTTGCGCGCTACCCGAGCGGTATTGCGTAGTGACCTGAAAATCAGTTCGGTGTCGACCTCGGAGGCGGCGACTATCGCATCCTTGATGTTGCGGTGAATCGGAGACTCCTCGGTACACATGAACCGAGTGCCCATGTTGATGCCGTCGGCGCCGAGCGCGAGGGCAGCCACCAATCCTCGCGCATCGGCAAACCCACCGGACGCGATCATGGGAATGCTGATGCGCTCAGCTGCTGCAGCGATGAGTACGAGACCCGGTACGTCGTCTTCTCCTGGATGCCCGGCACATTCGAACCCGTCGATGCTGATGCCGTCGACGCCGAGGGCCTGGGCTTTGACCGCGTGTCGGACGCTGGTGCACTTGTGGAGCACCTTGATGCCTGCGCCGTGAAAGTGTGGCAGATGGGGTGCCGGAGACGAGCCGGCCGTCTCGACGACTTTCACTCCGCAGTCGATGATCACGTTCCGATACTCGTCGTAGGGCGGGGGCGTGATCGTGGGGAGGATTGTGAGATTGACTCCGAACGGTTGGTCGGTGAGCTCGCGGGTTCGGGATATTTCTCGGGCAAGATCGTCAGGTGTCGGCTGTGTCAGAGCAGTGAGCATGCCCAGCGCGCCGGCGTTTGCAACTGCCGCTACGAGTTCTGCTCTCCCCACCCATTGCATGCCGCCCTGCACGATGGGATGACGAACTCCGAACGCCTCGGTAAATGCGGTGGTCAGCACTGGACATCTCCTCGATGGTGCATGGCTATCTGTTTGTCAGTTACGTTGGTGCCAAGTCAATTTCGAACCGCACGGCGCATTCAGTGCGTCGACGTTGCCCACTCGTTCAAGGCCGGAACCTGTGAAAGTTCAGTTCGTGCCATCGGAGGTTCGGCGCGATAGGGCATGGCAGGCGTCAAGTATTGTTCGCCACGTTCGTTGGTGCCGGGGATGAAGGTACGGTTCGCAACCACATCGTCGGCGCAGATCACCTGGTCGTAGTCACGCACAAGTGCGGCAACCACTCCGGCCGCAGTGAGATGCTCTACCGCTTCCGCGGCGCTACGGTGGCACAGTTGCTTCTCGATCGTGGCGACGAGGTCAACACGGTTTTCCACACGCAGCGCGTTGGTGGTGAACCTCGGGTCGTCGGCCAACTCGGGTAGGTCGATCGCCTTGCACAGTTCGATCCATGCGCGCGGTTGGTATCCGCTGATCACCAGATCGCCGTCGACGGCACGAAAGACGTCTGCCGCAGGTGCGACGCTTGGTTGCCCGTTCCCTTTGCGACTCATAGGCTTTCCTGACACCTGCCACTCGATCCAGTTGGCGGTCTGCAAGTGGATTGCGACGTCGAGCAGGGAAACTCGGACGGAGGATCCCTTGCCGGTACGCTCACGTCGCAGTAGCGCTGCCAGTACCGCTTGAGCGACGACGTAGCTCGTTGCATGATCTATGACCGGTGCGCCCACACGTTGCGGTGGGCCGTCAGCCTCGCCCGTCACCGACATCAGTCCGCTCTCCGCTTGCGCGGCGATGTCGAGCCCGGCGCGGGTCGCGGACGGGCCTTCCGCCCCGTACCCGCTCACCGAGACGCTGATGATTTCCGGTCGCAGGCGTTGGAGTTCGGCAGAGGAGAATCCCAATCGATCAAGGGTTCCCGGGCGCAGATTGTGCAGCAAGATGTCGCTCGACGCGATCAATTCCCGAGCTCGTTGCAGATCGGCGGAGTCCTTGAGGTCGAGGCAGATTGAACGCTTTCCTCGGTTGTACCCGTAGAAGATTCCACGCGCGTAGTCGGCGTCGATTTGTCGGGCCGGTTCACCGCCTGGAGGTTCGAGCTTGATGACCTCGGCACCGAGGTCGGACAACTGCTGCCCGGCGCTGGGTATTGCGATCAGTTGACCGATCTCCACTACTCGGACACCGGCCAACGGCAGGTCTACTTCGTCGGTCATCGAATGATCTCCACATGAGGCGAAGTGACATCCTCAGCAGGCTCCAGGCAGCGCGCCAACAGAATGCCTTCGGTGTGGTTGCAGGGGTTCAGTCGGTTTCTGTCGCCTTCTGCGCCCCCGATTCGGATCGTGACGGTTCCATCGTCATTGCGCTCGAAGTGTGCGTCGTTGAGGTTGACGGTGTGGTCGCGGTACTCGAAGGACTCGAACCAATGGTTGTACAGCATCACTCCGAAGTAGGTGCAGTCCGGGAGAGTGAATGTAATATCCACGGCAGAAGCGTCTTTCAGTGACCACCACCCGGCAACGTACTGGTTGGAGCTGGTGCCGTAAAAGTCTCCCCAACCTCGTTGCTCCGACGTCACGCGAATCTCGTTGGGCGACTGACTGAGTGTTTCGACGAGCTGAAGACTGCGTCGGAGGCTGACGTCCATGCCCCGGGCAAGTTTCGTGAGACGCTGGACCAGCCATGCCGTATCGAGATCGGGGCGTGCACCAGGCGGCGGGCCGAGGCGCTCGATGTGGAGCACGGGATCGATCTCCGCGCTCCGCGTCTTATGGTACACACGCACAACTACGTCGAAGCAGCGCTCGTCCAGCCGAATGCCGTTGCGTCCCTCAAGTTCTTGTGCGATGAAGATCTCGAAGTTGCCGTCGGCGTCGCACACCTTGTCGTCGATGACGATGTTGTCGGCGACCCTGTCGGTCCCAGACGCGCCCACACGATTGGCGAGGACGGCGACGTAGGGCACTGTGCCACGGTTTCCGTGAATTCGGTATGTCTCTTTGGGGTCGATCATCGCCGTCCAGTAGTCGACGTCGATGCCGTCTCCCCAGAACTTTCGCATCGGTGACATCAGGGAAAAGAGTTCAGGTCGGAGCACGTCTTGGCGTTCGATGTTCATCTCGGCGAGGTATCCGAACAGGCGAAGTGCGTGCCGCACACCTTCGGTGCTGTCCAGTGGCGAGCCCGTGGCGGCAGCTGTCGAACCAAATGTGGCAAGGCTGTTGGTGACCGTAGACCAAGCCTCTGTGAGCTGCCGGCGATCGCGCTCAGACTCGGATTGGGTTGCCTGGTCAGCGAGTTGTGTCATCGTTTCTTCTCTTTCCGTAGTTGTCGAACTGGTGTGTATGGGCGTTCGGTCAGCAGAGGGGGTCGAAGGGTACGTCTGCGTCGGTCTTGCCCGAGGTCTGGCTGTTCACCCATGTGACGTTCTGCGTCCATCGGTGTGCCGAAATTTCGACCGGCCAGAGGTTCTTCTGCGAAGCCCACACCTCGGTGGCTTTGTCGGCAGGAACATTCATCCGCTCGGTGAGAAGTTCAGCTCCTGCTTGCTCGTTCGCGGGGTCGGCTATCCACCCTGCGGCGGCCTTGAGCGCCGCACAAACGGGGGCGGCGGCATCGGTTTCAGCGAATGTGGCGGTCGTGACGAGCACGGTGCCCAAGCCGTATGAACTCACGCCGTCGGAGTTCACCGGGTTGACCGATGTAATCGGTGTCATCGGTATTCCTTGAGCATTGAATACGGCTTGGCTGGCTGCGGTGAGAACGGCGGCGTCGATGTCGCCCTTTCGTGCGAGTGGTATCTGACTCGCTGTCGGTGCCGCCGCGATGAATTGCACTGTTGATGCGTCGATGTTTCGTTCTGCGAGAAGCTGATTGACGAATTGTTCGGCAGCGCCGCCACGTGACGGTATGGCGATCCGTTTACCGGGTAGGTCGTCGACGGTGGTGATGCCGCTGTCTTTCGTCACGGCGATGGCGAGATCGATCGACCCGTACGGGGACAGCGGCCGTAGTTTCTGCCCTAGCTCTATGGCCGGCACGACGGTGCCGGGTGCGCCGACTGCGAGGTCGGTCGTACCGCCGATGAGACCGCTGATGAGTTCGGGCCCGTTTTTTCCGTCGATGAGTTCGACGTCGAGGCCTTCTTTGTCGAACATTCCTTGTTGGGCGGCGACGTAGACAGGCAGGGACAGCGCGCTCGCAGGGTAGACCCCGATGGCGACGCTACCGTCGTTCGCGCGGCCTCCCCCTCCACACGCGGAGAGCAGTAGGGCCGCTGCTATTACTGTGCCGACGAAAGGTCGAAGTTTCATGGATTTCCTGCTCCTTGATGGCTGGGCGCATCAGTAGTCGAGCTGAGTTGGCTGGGCGCATCAGTAGTCGAGCTGAGTTGGCTGGGCGCATCAGTGGTCGAGCTGACCACGCAGCCGGTTGAAGATTTCGATGTATCGAGGTTCGGCGGTGAGGGTTTCGAGTTCGCGGGGGCGTTCGATGTCAATGCTGACGTCGTCGATCACTCGGCCGGCCCCGAGCAGGAGAACGCGGTCGGACAGACAGATGGCTTCACCGAGGTCGTGGGTTACGAAGATGACCGTCCGGCCGACCTCGGACTGCCACAGCTCGAGGAATTCGCGCTGTACTTCGACGCGGGTTTGCGCATCGAGGGCGGCAAACGGCTCGTCCATCAACAAGATGTCCGGATCCAGAGCCCACGTTCGCGCCAACGCGACACGCTGGCGCATCCCTTGGGACAGCTGCCAAGTCCACAGCTGTGAGGCCTCGGACATTTGAACGGCAGCAAGCCAGCGCGCTGATTGAGTTCGTCTCTCCGCCTTGGGTACTCCCCTCAACTCGAGACCGTACTCCACGTTCTTCCGCGCTGTTCGCCACGGGAACAGGGCATCGCGGGCCATCATGAAGCCCATCCGGGAGCGAGCGTCGAATGGCGTTGTGCCGAGGACCTCGGTCTTGCCTTCCGTCGCGTCCACCAATCCAGCGAGCGCGTTGAGCAGAGTGGTCTTTCCGCAACCGCTCCTGCCGACCAAGCTCACGAACTGTCCGCGAGGGATTGTGAGGTCGAGATTGTCGACCACGGTCTTCGCCGACCCGTCGGGCGAGGGGAAGGATATCGTCAGTCCGTCGAGTTGGACGGCGGGTGTAATCACGTTGGTATCCATGATGATTCCTGTCATCGTCGAGCCGGGGGCTGCCACCGAAGGAGGTAGCGCTCGGCGAAATTCATGGCCTGGTTGAGGACGACTGCGACGATTGCGAGAAGGATCAGGATCGCGTAGACCGCTTCCATTCGGAACTGGGCCGAGTAGATCGACACAAGCTGGCCCAGCCCGTCCCGTGAGGAGATCAGTTCCGAACCGACCACGCCGAGTAGCGAATAGATCAGCCCCAACCGAAGACCGGCAAAAATGCCAGGGGTCGCGACGGGGAGAAGAATGTGCCAAAACACTTGCGTCTTACTGGCATTCAGAACGGTGGAAAGTCGGAGCCACTCGTCGTCGACCGACTTCACGCCGGCTCGTGCGCTCGAGCACACGATGAAGAAGACAAGTGTGAATGCGAGAGCGACCTTCGCCGTCATCGTGATCCCGAAAATGACGATAAGCAGAGGCGCCAGCGCAAGACGCGGCATGGCATTCGCAGCATCCAAAAACGGACTCATGATGCGTTCGAGGGTCGGGAGCAGGCCGAGTGAGAGTCCTACCGCCACCCCGACTGCACTCGCGAGGATCCAGGCGATCACGACGGCAGTCATCGTGGCGCGCAAGTTGGACGTAATCTCACCCGAACGCACCGCTGCGGTGAAGTAGCTCCACGCCTCTCCTGGAGTTTTCGCCAGAACCGGCTCGATCCAACCTTGTGATGCGACGAGCTGCCACGCTCCGAGTAACACCACAAGCAGCGCGACCTGGGCCAGTCGCACCACGATGGTGAGTCGAGTGCCGGCGCGACGTTGTCGAGCGGGCTTCGGCTCAGAGCGTGCCCGCCCCGCAGCTTTGGGTGACATAGCGCGGGATGACGCACTCGTGGAGATGGTTTCGGTCATTTCCGTGCCACCTCCCGAGTGCTCACAAGCGGCGATGGGTGCTCGACAAAAGCAGACGGGTGCGTCTGGTCGAATCTCCCCGGGTTGTTGCTCACTGCGTTCATATGTGAAGCAGATCACGCGATTATTCTTCCCGTCTACGCCACATTCGAGAGGTATGCCATAGGGTTTCCCTATGGCATGCGGGGCGCGGAACCGCGCGAGCACGCAGACTTCTACAGAGACGGGAGCCCCCCGATGGACCGACGTCACCTGGAATACTTTCTCGCCCTTGCTGATCGCGGCAGCATTTCGGCTGCTGCTCGCGGACTCGGAGTGAGCCAGCCGACCATCTCGGAGGCTCTGGGCAGAATGGAGAACGAGTGCGGGCTGGCGCTCGTCCGGCGCGGCTCGCGGGGAGTCACCTTGACCGACGCTGGACGTGCGCTCACCGGTCCGGCGGCTCAAGTACTTCGGGCGTACCGGGATCTGGATCACGCTTTACACCCATCGAACGTGGTGGAGCGTGGGCGGTTGACGATCGTGTGCCCGCGGACATTGGCGCGTGATCCAGCGGCCACAGCCCTGGGCGCATTCAAAAGCAAGTTTCCGAATGTTGCGGTGACGATGCTCAGCAACGACACCGACGGAATCGGAATGGTGGTCGCCTCGGGTCAGGCTGACGTAGGGCTCGGGGTGGACGAGGTGTTCGACGAAGGTGTTGAACGTAGCCTCCTCGGCCGGCAACGAATCGTGGCGCTGGTGCCGGCTGCACGAAGTAGAGGCGAGGGAGTATCTGAGTTGACCGATCTGTTGCGTATCGGCTTGATCACCAGTCCGCGGGGTGATGTGACTCGGCGACTACTGGCAGAACGCCTGGGCGAAGTGACCGTGGACGAGGCGGTGGTTGCGGAGACCATCTCTGCGGCCTCGATGATCCCCCTTGTACGCGCGGGAGTCGGAGTCGCATTCCTTCCCGAATCCGTCGCCGATACCGTCGGAGAAGGCGTGGTGCTGTGTCGTACTCGGCCCCCGCTCAGTCGAGATATGTGGATGTTTCACGGTTCGACGCCATCGCCTGCGGCACAAGCGTTTATCGAGACGACTACTCGCTTAGTTGACGAAGGCGGACTGGGGAATGCCGGATGAGCAACTTCGGAGAGTCTCCGGCGCCGCGAATCGATCCGCGGCAACTTCAGGACTTCCTTGCGGTCGTCGAACACGGCAGTATCACGGCGGCAGCGGCGTACCGATTCACGGGAACATCGAGTGTCTCTCAATCAATTGCGCGACTCGAAAGGCGCGTCGGGGGAAAGCTTTTCAACCGCGGACGGGCAGGGGCGACACTGACTGCGCGCGGACGGAATTTCATCGATCCAGCACGCGATGCGCTGGCCGCACTCGACCGACTGGTGGTTGAGAGCGAGTTTGTGCTGTCGGCATTCCCCCACCTCAGTGTCGCCACGACAGCGAGCCTTGCGGACGATCCCACCGCGGAACTGCTCGGAGCGCTGCGTACAAAGGTGCCGAACCTGAGAATCACCATCTCGGATCCGCCTGGGTCATCGGTGGCCGATGCGATTCACCCGGTCATGGCCGGTACAGCTGACGTGGCAATAATGGAGTCGCCGCCTACCGGTGTCCCGGGGACGCGGATGGTGCGCCTGCCGGACCACAACTTGCGGCTCGTCTGCCCTCCTGGCACTCCAGCCCCGGCTGACGGGGTATTCATCGGCGAAGACCTCATGCGTATCGGTCTGGTCGTCGCACCACGGTTCGAGACATCCGACGTCTATCGCCACTTGCGTTCGATCGAACCGCGGATCGACCACGCCTTCGTGATGAGGTCACAGCACCGCGATGCGTTCGCGGATTTCGCGTTCGAAGGGATCGGTGCTGTCATCCTCGAACTCGCCAGTGCTGAGCGCGCATCCGCACGCGGTTGCACTGTGGGCGAGATATTCGAACTGCCACCACGCAAGATCGCAGCCGTGGCAAGGGAAGGCCAGAACACCCAGATCGTCGAACATTTCTTACGGCTGTGCGCCGAGCAATCCAAGCCCTAGGCTGAGGCGATCTCGACCTGGGACTCCGGGCATTCGCGGCGACCGGTGGGCCCCGTCGAGAACGATGATTTGTCCACACATACAACACTTCTCGGATTCTTGGTATCTCCGAACAAAGCAGACGGTTCGCCTTCCGATGAATATGTAATATGCGTCACTCCGGGATCGACATTTCGACCGCATGGAGTCCACCCGCCGATCGCAGGAGGTGTCCCCGAGCGTTTGGTGACCGAACCCGTTTCATGATCGAACCCCCTGCATCGCAACCCGTTACGGGGTCCAGCCCTGGTTCGTGGACATTGTCATGAACTACCGCGATGCACCTACTCCGAGGATTTGCCGCAACTTCGAAAGGTTGACCTTCATGCGAAAATCTCTGAAACTGTTCGCGAATGCTGCAGCGACGGTTGCGCTGTGCGCGACACTCGGACTCACGGGCGCGGCTGGAACGGCGGCCGCCGATACGCCCGGCATTCCGAGCGTCGGGCACAACTGGGCGAGTGCAGGGCCGTACACGCCGAGTGTCTCGATCGGGCTGGTGCACACTCTGTACTACCCGCGTCAGCTCGGCGCACGCGGGGAGAAGCACCCGGTTGTGATCTGGGGGAACGGGACCGGCGTGCTCCCCGGTGCATACACTTCCTTGTTACGTCACTACGCGAGCCACGGATTCATCGTGGTCGCCGCCAACACCCCGGCAAGCAACTTCGCCGTCACCATGCGGTCGGGAATTGACCTCATCGCAGACAAAGCAGCCAGCCCATCGAGCGTCTTCTTCGGCAAAGTCGACCTGGAACACATTGGTGCGGTGGGGCATTCGCAGGGTGGGTCTGCGGCGATCAATGCCGCGATCGACGACCGCGTCGACACCGCCGTCGCGATCCAGCCGGGTCCGCTCAACGATGTCGACCTCATCGACGAGCCGGTTCTCTATCTCGCTGGTCAGGCCGACGCAATCGTTTGGCCGGCGATCGTGCGGGCGATGTACGAGGACGCCGACCACGTGCCCGCCGAGTATCTGGAACTGCGCGGCGCCACGCACTTCGGTACGGCGATCACCGGTGGCGATATGCGCGGACCGAGCACGGCGTGGCTGCGGTACTGGCTACTCGACGATCCGAACGCCCGCACCGAGTTCTTCGGAGCGAACTGCGGATATTGCACTGACACCCAGCAGTTCTCGGACTTCGACCGAAACGATCTGGCCCTGCAGATCCCGGGCTGACGGTCGCGAACACAATCGAGTTCGACTTCGGGACAGCCGGATTCGGGAAATAGTGCTCACGCCATCCCCCTCTCCGGTTGAACCTGCCCGTTGGTTTTTGTATTCACGGTCCCTCGATGCCTTGCGTGTTGTCGCCGCTAAATGCTGCGGACGAAGTCGTCTACGACGTTGACGGTGTGCCGACAGAGATGCGGGGGGATCGGGGAGCGGCGAGGGCCTGTGCCTGGATTTCGTAGCCGTGTGGGGACAGTTGCTGGAGGGCGGCGTTGTAGGCGCCGGTGCGATGCAGAATCGGCAGCGCGAGACGAGCGCCCTGAATGGCGAGATAGTCGCTTCGGTTCGATGTGCGCAGGCCGCAGGTGTGGCGGATGTGACGAGGGGTCAGGGCCAATGCCACCCGGCTGAGCATCGGATACAACCGAAGCAGTGCCGCATGACTGGGATCCGCGTTGGAGACCTTCGGGTACAACAGACCGTCCAGGGTGCGCCGAGTCTTCTCGGTGACACAGATCAAATGCTTCGAAGCCGCCCACAACTGGCGGTACTCGTCCCGCGTGTTCGGCAGTCGATTCGGAAACGACTGCGTATCGATACCGTGCTGTTGCGCCGACAGAAGTATCTCGTCGAAATCGACGCCGATCGTCTCGAATGCGATCGCAGCTTCTTTGAAGTACTGATCTTCCTCTGCCTGAGTCAGACCTCCGACAAGAGTGTCGTAGGCGTAGAACACCGAGTGCCAACTGAGCATGTGGTTGCCCAGTCGCAGATAGGGATCGAGCGCGCTGTAGGGACGGCCTGTCAACGGTTCCGTGCCCAGGATCCGCGCATGAAGTCGGTCCAAGCGAACATTCGCTTTCGCGACGGTGTCCGTGTCGGCGAAAACGACGGTCAAGAAATAGTGCATCGTTCGGTTGAATCGACCGAGCGGATCATCGCGTAACCGACTGAAATCGTCCAGGGCGGCCGCACCCGCAGCACTACCGACCATGTCGATGACGAACGAGCGCGTCACCCCGGGAATTGCAGCTGGGTGAGACCAGAGTTTCCAGGAGACGGAATCGGGGCCGAAGAAGCCGTCGTCCATCCGCTTCGTCGGAAGATCCATATGAAATTGCTGGTGGGTGTAGTCCTTGGTCATCGCAAGAGTCCCTTCGTGTCGTGCAACGCTGGACGCACGACTATCCAGAATCACAATGTTTCTGGTTGGTGAGAATACACAATGTTTCTGTATCGTCAACGGTATGGTGAGCCCATGACCGCCACCGCCCTCGACGGAACAAACGAAGATGCGGGCGAAGTCGCGGGAGCCGTACTGGGACTTTTGGCGGGTTCGGAAGTTGCGCCGTTGCCGCGTCACCGTCACCAACTCTCCCGCGATGACGTGCGCAAGTCTCAGATCGCCCGCATCCTCGCCTCCGCGATCGAACTTTTCGCCGATCAGGGATACGCCGAGACGAAAGTTCTCGATATCGCCAAACGTGCAGGGGTGTCTCGAAAGACTTTCTACGAGCTTTACGACAGCAAGGAAGATGTCTTCCTGGACACGTATCGTGCGGTTGTTCAGGTGTTGGTCGACGGCACAGCGCAGGGCGCCGACGAACACACGATCACTCCTGAGACGTTGCCGGCGATGGTCGAATCTGGGCTTGCGCTCCTCGTGTTGGCTCCGGCGGCTACCCGCATGTTCTTCCTCGAGGCTCTCGGTGCCGGAAGTCGTGTGCGGGCACGCCGGAATGAAGCGATCACTGAATTCGTCGCCGCACTCACTCCCCCGTTGCGGGCTCTTCGCGCCGAGGTCGAACCCGACTTGCCAATGTTGAGCTCACGACTTTGCCATGCCATCGCTGCCGCGATCATCGAGTTGATCGTCGAGTTTCTCGTCCATTCCGGGCCCGAACAAATACTTCAACTCGCACCCGAGATCACCCAGCTCATCGCAGCAATCGTGATACCGAACCACTACGCCGCGTTTGCCGAATCCGACAGGTCGGGAGTTGGCGAGGTCGGCCGTAACCTCGTCGATTAGGTCGGTCACCGCAGCGGGCTGGGAAACCGACAATGCGTGGCGTTCGGTGAGCGCGAGAAGCTCGGGTGGGTTCCATTCGATCGGTCATGCGAAGTTCGTTGTCTGGAAGCAAAGCAGTTGGGCAACAAAATCATTCACCTTCTCTTTCGCCGCCGACACCTACGTGACCTCATCGGCCGGATTCGATCGAACGGCCATGTATACCGCAATGCGCCCGTGGAAGAACCCGCTGCCGCTGCACCGGCTCCCGCGAGCGCAATCGGCTGCGCCACAACATGATGTGGGCATGCGGCGAGCGCGAAGCAGGCTTCATTCGCGAAGAACTATTTGATGGTTCGCCTGGTCGTGGCCGCCCCACCGCCGACCGGCCTGTCGGGTCGGGCCTGGTCAGTGATGGTGGAGGGCAAAGTCCGGGTCGGGGTGGTGTGCCCGTACTACGTCGCTATGATAGCCGTCACAGGGGGATGGAACTGGGCGCCGGGTTACACCCTCCTGATAGGGGATCGAACGAGCATGACTGCGCAGGATCTGGGTGCGCGTATGGAACGCGCCCTCAAGCGTGTCCGAGTCTCAACAGGTGCCTCCCTTGCTTTCGGTGGACCCGTCAACAGAGCCGGAAATCTACTTATCGAGCGCTTCGACGGTCCGAGCTTCGGCGCGCTTCCCGGATTGACGCTGGATCCGAGTGAGGGACTGGGCGGCAAGGTGGCCGTCATGTGTCGGCCCATCGCCGTGAACGACTATTTCGAGACCCAGGAGATCACGCACCGATACGACAAGGTCATCCGAGCGGAGCGCCTCAAAGCGCTCGTCGCCACACCGATCGTCGTCGGCCGTCAGACGGTGGGCGTCATTTATGGCGCATTCCGCACTTCCGAGGCCGTGGGCGGTCGCATCGAAGATGTTGTTGTGCAGGAAGCGCGGGCGCTCGAGCAAGAATTGGCTGTCAGCGCCGTGACTTCGACGAACGGCATGTTGACCGAAGTGGCGGAATCGAATGCGCGTTTGCGCGAACAGGTGCGATCGGTCTACGCGGAATTGCGGCTGCTTGCCGGCAGTGTTGGTGATGCTGATGTGCGTGAGGCACTCGTCAAGGCCACCGCGCGTCTGGTCGACGAGGGGGAACGCTCCGAGGAAAGCGTTCGCAGAGCTTCGCTGACCAAACGTGAAGTCGACGTCCTGACGGTGGCCGGCGCGGGTATGACGAACATTCAGATAGCTGGTGTGTTGGGTCTGGCTCTGTTCACGGTCAAGAGTTACATGAAGTCCGCTATGCACAAGCTCGGCGCGAGCACTCGGCTGGAGGCTGTTGTCCTTGCTCGTCGCGACGGGATGATTGCCTGACTGTTGGGGACAGACAAGAGGCGACAGGGTGGCGGGTAGCTGCCACGATTCGTACCCTCCGAAGAGGGGGCCGAGGGAACCTGGAATCGATACCCTCTTCGGAGGGTGGTGACAGTGCCGAACACGGGCAAAGCTATCCGTCTTTGTCGGATCTCCCAGGCCGCATCGTCGGCCCAAGACCTGGAGTGCGCATGATCATCCCGCTGACCATCAGTGATTTCCTGGACCGAGCGGTCACTGTCTACCCCGATCGGGTTGCCATCGTCGACGAGCCGGATCAGCCGGCGCAGTCGTGGGGCGAGATCACGTTCGCCGAGCTCGGAGACCTCGCTCGACGGCAAGCGGCGACACTCGACGAGTTGGGCGTACCGGTCGGTGGTCGGGTTGCCATCGTGTCGCACAACGCGGCCCGATTCCTCGCCTCGTTCTACGGTGTCGCCGGGTGGGGTCGGGTACTGGTGCCGATCAACTTCAGGCTCAGTGTTCCGGAGATCCAGTACATCGTGGAGCACTCGGGGGCCGAGGTCCTGTTGGTCGACCCCGAACTCGAACACCTGGTCGCCGAGGTGCCGTGCAAGCGCACGTTCGTCCTCGGCCGAGACGACACTCGGATCTGGGGGCCGAACCCCGATCCGAAGCCGTGGGTCGCGGACGCGGCTACGAAAGAGAACGCAACCGCAACGATCAACTACACCTCCGGAACCACAGCCCGTCCCAAAGGTGTGCAGTTGACGCACCGCAGTAACTGGATCAACGCGGTCGTGTTCGGTTGGCAGGCAACCGTTACCGATCGAGACGTGTACCTGCACACGCTGCCTACCTTCCATGCCAACGGCTGGGGACACCCCTTCGTCACGACGGCAATCGGCGCCAAGAGCATCGTCCTGCGCAAGGTGGACGGTGGGGAGATCCTGCGCCGCATCGAGGAGCACGGTGTCACGTATCTGTGTGCTGCGCCCGCCGTCGTCTCGGCAATCCTGGACGCTGCCAAGTCGTGGGACGGCGAGATTCCAGGGCGCGACCGCGTGCGCATCATCGTTGCGGGTGCCCCACCGCCTACCCGCACGATCGAGCGGATCAGGGTCGATCTGGGCTGGGAGTTCATTCAAATCTACGGTCTCACCGAGACATCGCCACTTCTCACGATGTCGCGCATGCGTGCCGAGTGGGACGATTTACCGGTGCCCGAGCAAGCTCGACTGCTCGGACGCGCGGGCGCCCCGGCCATCGGTGTGCAGATCAAGGTCGACGACACCGGTGAAGTGCTCGCACGGTCCAACCACATCCTCGCGTCGTACTGGGAGAATCCCGAGGCAACAGCGAGTGCGCTGGAGGACGACTGGTTCCACACCGGCGACGGCGGAACCTTCGACGACGGCTACGTCACGATCGCCGACCGGAAGAAGGACGTCATCATCACCGGCGGCGAGAACGTGACTTCGATCGAGGTCGAGGACGCGCTCATGTCGCATCCGTCGGTCAGGGAGGTCGCGGTCATCGGCATCCCGGACGAGAAGTGGGGCGAATTGGTGACGGCGCTTGTCGTGCTCGACGAGAGTGCGGAACCCGTCGACGAATCAGCACTCATCGCCCACTGCCGCACGCGGCTTGCCGGCTACAAGTGCCCGAAGCGGGTCGAGTTCCGCTCGGAATTGGCGCGCACTGCCACCGGAAAGATCCAGAAGTTCAAGCTTCGCCAGGAGTTCTGGCAAGGTCGGGATCGTCAAGTCAACTGACTCGACGGACGTTGCGGCGGTAGATGTCTGGTGGATATCTGACGATCAGATGACGACGTAGCCGTACATTCGTTCGCCCTGAGCCACAGCTCTGGCAGCCAATTCGGCGAAGGCGGTCAGGAACGGCACCGATTCCTCCGACGGTTCACTCGTCTCGTCGATCGCCCAGGCAGCCGCCGCAGCTGCGACGCCGTCGGCGTTCAATTCGGCTAGTGCATCACGCAATTCGTCGGAAACAGCGAGCACAAGGGTGTCGCCGTCCTCGCTCATTGCGACGAGTGTCCCGCGGCGTGAGCCTTTTGCCACCTCGTCGTAGGGGCGACCGGTGAGAGAGGCCTCGAGCCGGCCGAGTGAGACGGCCGGATCGATGCCCTTCGCCTGCAGAATTGGAGTCCCGCTCGCGGCCAACTGAATCCGCGGGCGGGTGGCGACGTCCGGAGAGGTTCGGTAGAGGGCTTCGTTGGCCTCGATCACTGCCGGATCCAGGTCGACGAGTCCTTCGAGTGCAGCAGCGGCGTGCTCATCTGAGGTTGCCGTGAAGTAGTCGGTGATGGCGGACATGGCGCGATCATTCCACACACGATGTGCACCAATGTCCCGGAGTCCTTCCGCGACTTGATTGATCGCCGTCAGGCAGGGCTTTTGTGTGCTTCCTCGATGGCCTTCGCGAAATGGCGAAGGCGGGGGCATTCGAGATCGGTACGCCACACGAGACCCAAAGCGGATTCGGGTAATCCATGGATCGGTACGAATCTGATGTCCGAGCGCTGGCTGTAGGCGGCAGTCGCGGCGCACAGGATGAGGCCGACCTGACTGAATGCGACCTGCGACAGGCCTTCCTGAACAGTGCTCGCCCCACCCTGCGTGGGAACCTTGGCTCCGCCCGGCGTTGTGCTCGGGGAATTGACACGCCGCCAATAGTCAGGGGCGGTTCCGGTGATGGGTACCAGGCATATCTGCGCTAACTGCTCGGCGTCGATCACGTCCAGTTCACTGAACGGGTGATGGACTGAGACGGCCAGCGTCTGGGCCTGTCGAGAAAAGACGAGCCCGGTTGTCAGCTCGGGTTCTTCTACGGGGAGCAGGGCAACCGCCGCATCGATTCGCCCGGCGAGTACGTCACTGAACGGATCACCCAGCGGTAGTTCTTTGATGGTCACGCATGTTTGCGGATGCTGTTTCTCGAAACGAGAGACGGCCGTCGCGATCGAATCGTAAATTGCTCCTTGGAAACCCACCCGAAGCGGTGTCGGTATGTTGCGCGCTTTCGTTTGAGCGTCCTCGATAACTCCGACGAGTGCTCTGTGGGCGGGAGCCAACGACTCGAGAAATTCGGCGCCGAATTCAGTCAGCTGCACGCGGCGACTGGTCCGCGCTACGAGGCTCGTGCCGATACGACGTTCCAAAGCGCTGATCAGTTGACTGACCCGGCTCTGGGAGATGAACAGCCGTTCTCCGGTGCGACCGAAGTGCAGTTCTTCAGCGAGAACGAGGAAGCACTCGATCTCACGCATCGGAGGCTCCGACATGCTTCACCCCGATCCTGGACTCACTCGACCACTCCATCATGGCTCATCGATGACTTGAGCTAATGGTTGGATGAGCAATTCGCCGTTGATCCGGTGACCTGCGAGGGCTTCTCTGGTTACATGCCCCACTCTGCATCCGCACAGAACAGCGCTGCGCCCACCTCCTCCACCCGCGCACACAGCGTCGAGAACCATTGGGCTGCCGTCGCCCTGATCGCAGCGTCCACATTCATCGTTGTCGCGGCGGAGATGATGCCCGTCGGACTTCTTACCCCTATCGGTGCCAGCCTGGTGGAGAGCGAAGGGACCATCGGGCTCTCGCTGGCCATCACCGGATTGGTGGCAGCGGCCACCGCGCCGTTCGTGCCCGTCGTGACCCGCCGCTTCGATCGTCGGTCGACGCTCGTCGTCTTGATGCTGTTGGTCGCAGCGGCGAACGCCCTCACGGCCCTTTCGCCGAGTTTCGCTGTCCTCGCTGTGGCTCGCGTCCTGCTCGGAGTGAGCATGGGCGGAGTTTGGGCACTCGCCGCAAGCCTGGCTCCTAAGTTGGTGGAGACCAGATCTGTCGGGTTGGCGACCACGATCATCTTCAGCGGAATCGCTGTTGCCTCAGTTCTCGGTGTTCCGGCCGGGACGTACATCGGGGCAGCGGCCGGGTGGAGCGTGGCATTCTGGACTCTCAGCTGCGCAGCGACGCTCATCGCGCTCGCCATGTTCGCTGTCCTGCCCACGATGCCTGCTGATCAAGCCCTGTCGCTCGGCAGTCTCGTGGAGGCTTTTCGGAACCCGGGAGTCCGGGTCGGAATCGCGATTACCGTTCTCCTCATCACCGCTCATTTCGCGGCCTACACCTATGTGCGTCCGGGGCTGGAGTTCTTCGCAGGGTTGAACGCTTCGCAGGTCGGCACGATGCTCCTGATCTACGGTGCATTCGGTGTCGTCGGCAACTTCATCGCCGGGCCGTCCGCCGCCAAGTCCCCGAAGATGGTGGTCGTCATCCTCAGCGTGGGAATAGCGTTGACACTCGCCCTGTTTCCGATCTCGGCTGCTACCTTGATCGCCGCCGCTTTGCTCATGGCGGCTTGGGGCCTCTTCTACGGTGGTGTGTCCGTGAGTACCCAGACATGGATCGCGCATGCAGCTCCCGCCCACCGAGAGGCTGCTTCGGCGCTGTGGGTTGCAGTCTTCAATGCAAGCATCGCCCTCGGCGCGTTCGCCGGCGGACGCATTCACGACTACGCCGGTTCCCAGTCGGTCTTCTGGATTGCAGCTGGAATCGCTGCTCTCGCAATTTTTCTCGCGACGGTCCGCAAACCCGTCGTAGCGGACATGAACTGACAACCTAGTCGACCACGCAAAACTTTCAGACAGGCAGGACAACAGATATGCGCGAGACACCCGATTCAACCTTCATGGACGTGGCCGAGATGCTCCGGCGCTACCGAGACAAATCGCTGTCGCCGGTGGAAGTGCTCGAATCCACTATCGAACGAATCGAGAGACTCAACCCAACCTTGAATGCATTGGGGCACACTTTCTTCGATGCTGCACGAGCACAAGCGAAGTCAGCGGAACGCCATTACGCCCGCGGCTCGGATGCGGGGCTTCTGCTCGCCGGGGTTCCCGTGGTCGTGAAAGAGGACGAACCGATTCAAGGACAACCGTGGACTCAGGGTTCCAAGGTCTATGAAGACGTGATTGCCACCCACACTTCGACTTTCGTGAAACGGATCATCGACGCCGGTGCGATCGTTCATGCGCGATCGACAGCCCCGGAATTCTCCTCGGCCGCGTTCACGCAGTCCGAACTGTGGGGAGTGACTCGCAATCCGTGGAACACGGAATACTCCTCCGGTGGTTCGTCCGGCGGGTCAGCAGTCGCACTTGCCACCGGTATGACGCACTTGGCCACCGGTTCCGACGTTGCGGGATCGATCAGGACTCCGTCGTCGTTCAACGGCATCGTCGGGTTCAAGCCGCCACACGGCCGTGTCCCGGTCGACCCGCCCTTCAACCTCGATCGCTACTGTCACTGCGGCCCGATGGCCCGCACCGTAAGCGATTGCCTCACAATGCAGTCCGTCATCGCGGGACCGACCTCCACCGACATCGCCTCGCACGTGCCGTCATCGCAACTGCCCGACCGTGCAACGCATTCATGCGCTGGAATGCGTATCGCGGTGATACCCGCATTAGGTGACTGGCCGGTCGATTCGGACGTCGCCGCCAACACCGCGAAGTTGGTGGATACCCTCACTGCGCTGGGCGCACGCGCCGAGATCGTCGAAGTCGACCTGTCCCGCACCGCCGTCATGCGCGCTGCCGCCATTCACTACGAGCACGTGTTCGGTGCCTCGATTGCCGCCGAGGCATCCGCGCACCCCGACAAGGTCACGGAGTACGCGAAGGAATTTGCCCGATGGGCACGCCACACCCGTGGTGACGCGACTTTTCTCGACGGACTCGCGATCGAAGCCGAACTGTATTCATCGATCGGATCCCTGTTCGACACCTATGACGCATTGATCACTCCGGCAGTGGCGACGGACGGCTTTCTTGCCGGTGACGACTACGTCGGGCACGGAATCGAAGTGGCTGGAACCGAATTGGAGTACTACCTCGAGGCCGTACCGGCCATCACCTTCAACATCCTGAGCAGCTGCCCGGTGCTGACAATCCCCACCGGTTTGGCTCGGAACGGAATCCCAACGGGCACACAGATCGTCACGCGGCCGTACGACGACCACACGGCCTTCGCGATTGGTCTCGCCCTCGAGGAGGTCCTGCCCTATCTCAGTACTCATCCGGACTGTCATGCCTTCGCGTGAGAATCTCGGGCAGGCGAGTGAAATCACGCCACGCAGAATTCGTTGCCCTCGGGATCGGCCATGATCACATGGTGACCCTCGAATCTTTCCAATTCTGATGCGCCCGCGCGTAGTAGCCGCTGGACCTCGCGAAGGATTGTCGCCCACTTCTGAGCCGGGGTTCCGTCTCCGGATACCCGGAGATCGAGATGCAATCGGTTCTTGGCCACCTTGGATTCAGGAACCTGTAGTAGACAGAGTCGAGGAGCCACTCCGAGCGGGTGGTGCAACCAAGCGCCGCCCATCCCGTCGTCTTCGTCGTCGAAAGTGGCCAGCCACTCCTCCCGAGTCGAAAAAGGCTGCGGTGGTGGCTCATCGACGTATCCAGCGGCTATCTTCCAAAATGTAGCCAAGCGGTCGGGGTCTGTGCAATCCATCGTCAGATCGACTCGAGTGAGCATCTGTCGATGTTAACGCCCAAGACAATCGAGTGCCGGGAGGGAGGAAGCTTGCGGCATTCTTCGGAACCAAGATGCTCGCCGCTATTGCTGCGTTCGCTGAACGGCTGAAGCGGATCCGGGTGAATCCAGTACACGGTGCCCTGAGTGCGCCCATCGAGATCGACTCGTTGACTCATGCCGCCTGAAGATTGCGCGGTGAGTGCGACGTGGGCGGTCCACCGTTCCGTCGGCGGCTCGATCCTCAGCAGCAAAAGATACTCGAACAGTCGCGTGTGGTGTTGATCCCGTGTTCGGCCCTGTGCCAATGTGCAGGAGGACGTCACCGCAACCGCCGTCGGGGTCGCGTGCGGGAATGTCGAACAAGCCGATCGTTCGGATCGCTATCATTCTGGCTACGCCCGCCGACCGGGCCGGGATCTCGAGGAGACGCGTGAACCACACCACGACTGAATCTACTGCCGTGCCGCCCGCGTCGTGGCTGCCGATGAAGTACCCCCGGCGTGGCGGTTTTGTCGCCGACGTGGCACCGGTCGATCCCGCAGCTGGTGCCGAACTCGATCGACAATTCGACATCGACGACCAGTTTCGCGAATTCAGTTCAGCGTATTTGGTCAATGATCCTGATCCTGACGAGCTCACCCTCGCCGCCCGGAAGTATCAATCCGGTGAGATCTCTGCTGTCGGTGCGGCCGCTTTGTACTGCATACTCGGCCGCTACGCGGACAATGACCGGCAACAATCGACACTTCTCGTGGACGGGTTGGTGGCACGGCACGGGTTGGTCTTCGCGGTCGAAGCACTCTTGGAATGGGCCGACTTGCGGTTCGTCCATGTTTCGGTGCCTGTGTCAGAGCTGGGACCCGACGCGGTAATTGTAGTGGCGAACTTTGGCGGTGAGTCGCCAACCGCGGGATACAAGATGCCTGAGTATGTACTGCGCGAGAAGCTCGGGCGGACGGACGAACCTGATGCGCAAGTGGTCCGAGAGCACATGCTCGACCGTGTGCGCGGCCTGTTGGCGACAGCCTCTGACGAGGACTACGCTGCAGCCCGAGAGGTGGCGTCGTCGATGCGCACCAACAGCACCCGCCGTTTGACGGCGTCGTACATCTTTCCGACCGAGGAAGGGTGGTCGGAAGAACTCATCATGGGAATGCACGCTCGGTGGTATCACTGGAACACTCAGCTGACGGTTTCGTCGAACACGGTCCAGCAGCTCGAACGGGTGACCGACTCACACGGAATGCGCAGTTGGCTCGAGGACGACGCGATGGTTGCCGCAGTAGTGGACGGCATAGGTGCAGGTCTTACCGGAGTGTTGGTCGATGCGTTCGACAAACCAAACCAGTACGGACACATGAGGGACGAGGCGACGCTGCTTCGTATCCTCTGGGCACTCTCGGCGATACCCACCGACGAAGCGTTCACTGCTCTGGTGGAACGTCGCCACGTGAAGAGTGCATTGCCCGCGGTTCTACACGCAATGCAACATTACCCACGTCGAGCATTGAAGATATTGGCAGAGAAGGATATCGACCTGCTGGACCGTCACGTGAGGGCGAATCCCGACATTGCCGCCGAGCTGTCTCCTACCCTTCCCGAGCCTGCACGGCGAAGGATCGCCGAATTGTCGACGCCGACGCCCGAGGCCACGGATCTTCCGGCCATTCTCGTCGCGCCGCCATGGTCGAACAGAAAGAAGGCGCTCGACGTCGCGGTGATCGGTGATCTTGTTGCTCCCGAGATCAGCCGAATAGTCTGGCTTCCAGGTGAACTCGAACAAATCAAGAACACCCCGAGCGACTACTCCTACACCACGTGGGAAAATTACAAGCAGTATGTACAGGATGTATCACCGCGTTCCGCCCATGACTGGAACACCTGGGTGATTTTTCTACTGGCCCCAGACGAAATCGCACGCCCGTTCCTGACGGACTGGCCCGGAACTTCCCTCAAGGATCCACTTCGCGTCGTCGCTCGCTATGAACTCGATGCGCTTCCGCTGATGCTGCGCTTCACTCGCGCTCATCCGGGTGCCGCGGCACCGTACTTGATGCCATATGTTGATATCGACGTCGCGCGCGTGCATGCGACGATGTTTGCCACCAGGAAGAATCTCCGCAAACCAGCGATGGCGTGGCTCGTTCGACACGCTGAAGATGCAGTGTCACTACTCGTTCCGGACGCAGTGGGCCCGGCAGGGGCTCAACGTGATCATGCTGCCGCCGCCCTGCGTGCGCTCGCCAGGACAACCTCACGCGAGACGGTGGTCGACGGAGCGAACCGGTACGGACCCGAAGCCGCGCAGGCAGTCGCCGGCATTGTCGACCTCGATCCGCTCGAGATGCTTCCCAAGCGGATACCGAAAATTCCGGTCTGGGTAGATCTCTCGTCACTTCCACCGATCCTGAACGTGAACCGATCAGCCGCACTGCCGGCATCGGCGGTGTCGACGATCCTGACGATGTGCGCAATCGGAACCGCGGACGCTCCTTACGCCGGACTCGATGTAGTAACCGCGTACTGCGACCGACCGTCGCTCGCCGAGGCCGCGTGGGAACTGTTCGAACGATGGTGGGGTGCCGGCGCTCCGTCGAAGGACAACTGGGTAATTCTTGCGCTGGGTTGGCTCGGTGATGATTCAACCGTGACAAGGTTGGCGCCCCTCGTCAGACGATGGCCAGGTGAGAATGGTGCAGCACGAGCGCAACTCGGTCTCGATGCATTAGCCGCACAAGGATCAGCCCGCGCGTTGACAGAACTCGATCACATCTCGCGAAAAATGAAGTTCAAGTCGTTGAAGAACGGAGCGGCACAACGCGTTGCAGAGCTCGCCGACGGTCTCGGGCTCGATCGAGAACAGCTGGCCGACCGGATCGTTCCTGATCTCGATCTGACGCCGGACGGCACTATGAATTTCGACTATGGGCCGCGGATGTTCACTGTCGGTTTCACGGAAGCTCTCGTGCCTTATGTGCTCGACGGAGGGGGTAAGAAGACGTCAGGGCTGCCCAAACCCACCAGAAATGACGACGTTGTTCTCGCCGAGAGTGCGAAGAAGCGGTTCACCGAGCTGAAGCGAGAAGCGAAAGCTGTTGCTGCCGAGCAGATCAAACGCCTGAATCGTTCGATGGTTACCGGGCGGCGCTGGACTGGGACAGAATTCGACGACTTCGTACTCGGCCATCCGCTGCTGATTCACGTCGCTCGTCGACTGCTGTGGGCATCGTTCGATGACAGCGGTCTGCCGACGGTCGTGTTCCGGGTCGCTGAGGACAGTACCTTGGCCGACATCGACGACCACACCGTAGAGCTGCCGGAGGGCCGGATCGGGCTCGTGCACCCCGCGCACATACCCGATACGGTGGGCACGTGGTCCGACGTGTTCGCCGACTACGAAATCTTGCAACCATTTCCACAACTGGGCCGTGCTGTCCACGATCCGCTACCCGATGACGTCGACGGGAGTGGTCTGAGTCGATTCACCGGAGTAACCGCCAGCCCCAGTCAGGCGCTGCGGTTGACGTACAGAGGGTGGGAACCGGTGTGGGAGAACCCCGCTTCCTGGGGACAAGGCCTGTTGTACCAGCTCAGCGACGACGTATCTGTTCTGCTGGGGCTGGAGCCAGGGATGGGGACGGGAGACCCCTACAACGGGTACCCCGATCAGAAGCTCGTTTCGGTGGATCTCCGCGGAGGGACTTTGAACGATGTCGATCGTGCGACGGTCTCCGAACTCATCGCAGACTTGGCAGAGTTCGCCTCGTGACCGCACGAGTGCAGCGCCCGCCGGCTGAGGAGCGGTTTGCCGAGGAACTCGCGCGTTTGGCCGAAGAAGACACCGGGCCGCGACCACCGGGGTGGCGTCTCACCCTCACGTCGGCGCGGACGTTCGTCATGGGCGACGTCGAGCTGGGAATAGCGCCGAAATACGTGGGCAACGCATCGCTCGTCGAGCGCTCACTCGTCACCTTGGCGACGACACGTGGATTGATGCTGGTCGGAGAACCTGGTACTGCCAAATCGCTGCTGTCAGAGCTGATCGCCGCTGCCGTCAGCGGGGATTCGACACTCACGATCCAGGGCGGTGCCGCAACGACCGAGGACCAGATCCGATATTCGTGGAACTATGCACTGCTCGTCGCGGAAGGCCCCTCGACTCGATCGATGGTTCCGGCGCCGATGATGCGTGGAATGGCAGAGGGACGCATCGTGCGCTTCGAGGAGATTACGCGGTGTCCGCTCGAAGTACAGGACACCCTGTTGTCGTTGCTGTCCGAACGGGTGCTCGCAGTCCCGGAACTTTCCGGCGACGACGCAATGGTCTATGCCCGTGAGGGTTTCAATGTGATCGCCACCGCAAACACACGTGACCGTGGAGTCAACGAGATGAGCGCCGCACTCAAACGGCGCTTCAACTTCGAGACCGTGCACCCGATCACCGATTTCGACACGGAAGTCGAACTCGTGCGAACCGAATCGGCGGCCTTGCTGCGTGCTTCCGGTGTAGCCGCAGAACAAGATCCGGCAGTGACCGAGTTGCTGGTCACGCTGTTTCGTGACCTACGTACGGGATTCACCGCGACCGGATCGCCGGTCGAGCGACTGTCATCGGTGATGAGCACTGCTGAAGCAGTGTCCCTTGCGCATGCCACCGGTATTCGTGGGTGGTTCTTGCGAGGAGACGCCGGTACCGTCACCGACCTCGCCGAGTCCCTGGCCGGTACGGCGACGAAAGACAACAGTGAGGATGCTGCCCGGTTGCGCCGCTACGTCGAGAAACTGGGGTCGCAGCGGACGAGTGCGGCATGGCAAGAGCTACGCCGGGCGCATGCACGACTGACCGGACCGTGAGCGTCGCTGAGGTGGACGCTGGTCGCGACGTCGTGGTGATCGGGATTCGGCACCACAGCCCTGCATGTGCTCGGATCGTGGCGGAGACCATTGAGCGCCTGAAGCCGACGCACGTCCTGATCGAGGGCCCCGCAGACTTCACCGATCGAATCGATGAACTGAAACTCGATCACAAGTTACCGATCGCGTTGTACTCCCACGTGCGACGTGGAGCGCACACGCGCGTGACATGGGCTGCCTTCACCGATTGGTCTCCCGAATGGATCGCGCTCCGGTCGGCCTCCAAGGTGTCGGCGGAGGTTCGGTTGATCGATCTTCCTGCCTGGCACCCTGCTTTCGACGGGCCGCCGGACGAGTACGGTGCGGCCGCAGCAGCATTGGCGACCCGGCTGGGCCTGGACACGGTCGACGCGATGTGGGATCACGTCGTCGAGTCGCGCGCCGAGACGCTCACTGTCGAGGAATTGACTGGCATCCTCGATGACTACTTCGATGCGATCCGGGTAGATGACGCCACAGTGTCCGAGCGCGAACAGTACATGGCGGCGTGGGTACGGGCCGCTCGCGAGCGCCCCGGAAGCGGTGCTGTCGTTGTCGTCTGCGGCGGGCGTCATCGGCCGGCGATCATGTCCGAACTGGCTCGCGGTAAACCGACCGACGGATTCTGGCCCGCTGTTCCGACCGCGGGCCCTGATGTCGACATCGGCAGTTACCTGGTCCCCTATTCTTACAGTCGTCTCGACCTGGAATCACCGTGGTGGTACGAGAAGCTTTGGCAGGCAACGACATCGGCCGGGGAGGTCGCAGCCGAGGCGATCGTTCGTGATTTGCGATCCCAGAATCATCGAGTCTCGACAACGGATTTCATCGGATTCCGTACGCAGATACTCGGACTCGCCGCGATCCGTGGTCACTCGCTGCCGACGCGACGAGACGTATTAGATGCTGCAGCAAGTACATTGGTGGGTGAGGCGTTGGCATCGCCGCTGCCTTGGACACTCGCCGGGGAACCTCGAGGGCCCGAACCAGACCCCGTCATCTCGGCCTGTATGCGCACGATGCGAGGTGATCGGCGTGGCACGCTGCACCCTGATTCACCGGTACCGGGATTGGTTCGTCACGTCGATATGCTCCTCGAGGAGTTCGACCTCCTACCCGGTCCTGTTGTGCTGGACTTGGCTGACGAGCGTAGTCGTCGGTGTAGTCGTGTACTACACCAGTTGCGTGTGCTGGGAGTGCCAGGATTCGAGCGAACTGCAGGTCCAGGCAGTGGTTCTGCAGTGGTGTCTACAGAACAGTGGATGATTGTCGACTCCGCGGACCGTCTCCCGGTACTGGTCGAGGCTGCAGCCCAAGGCCATACTCTGGTAGAGGCAGCTGGGGCTACCCTGGAATCTTCGCTGACTTCGGCTGCGGCTGATGTCGAGCGTCTTGCGTACATTCTGTTCGATGCAGTTCTGTGTGGACTCGACTCGGTGGCTGACCGAACCGAGTCGATCGCATCTGAATCATTGAAGGGCGTAGGAGATCTCGGGGGCGTCGGTCTGCTGCTTCGGGCCGCTCTGGACCTGTGGCGGCACGATTCACTCTTCGGGAGCCGAGGGTCCACACTGCTCGGGGCGATCATTGATTCGGCGTCGTCGCAGGTCGTTGCCTTGGCGCATCGAGTTCGAGCCACGAACGGCGGCGCGGATCTTCCCCGAATATCCGCTCTCGCAGCGTTATCCGACGCGATGGAGTATGCGCCGGAGATCCTCTCGACTGATCCGACCGACGAACTGACCGCTCTGGCACGTGACAGCGGTGCCGCGGTCGACATCAGGGGGTCGGCCCTGGGAACGTCCTGGGATCGAATTCCTCCCGATGCAGCAGTCGACGCCGTTCGATCGATTCCTGCAGAACATCTCGGTGATTGGTTGTGCGGACTGTTCGGAGTAGCACGTGAGCGTTTTCTGGACACGGAGTCCAGCGACACAGTGTTGACCGCCGTTGACGAAATCGTGAGCAGACTGTCCGAACACGAGTTCCTGACAGCACTTCCCGCGCTACGGCAGTCCTTCGAATTTTTCCCTCCCCGTGAACGCGACATCATCGCACGCCGCCTGACAACGTCGTCACCAGAAGCTGCAGTCGTGAACTCTCTGGATGTCGGAAGGCAGCTCGACGCACGGGTGGACAACGCGCTTGCCCAGATCGGAATGCGATGAACATCGAACGATGGCGGCTGATCCTGGGTGACGCGTCGGCCGGAGTACTCGGTGATCCAACGGGCGATGCGGCTGAACGCGACGACGCGTTGGAGTGGCTGTACGGCCGTGACCCTGCGCGCAGCGCGCAGGGCGTTCGCGCGGGAACTTCCCGACTGCAGGGGACCGACTCCGTGACGTCTGGTGCCAACCTGGGTGTCGGAGATACGCCCGGTTCCCCCGGTGCGGTTCCGCCGAGTCGCAAGGATGGGCGGTATCGCCCCAATGGGCCCGGAGAAACGACGGTGACGGCCGTGGACTGGCTCGACGACATCCATCGTCTCTTTCCTCGAGAGACAGTTCATCGACTCGAACGCGACGCCGTGGAGAAATACGAAATCACCGAAGTGGTGACAGATTTGGAAGCGCTGCAGCGTATCGAGCCCAGCGTGACTCTGCTTCGTGCAGTGCTGCGTACCAAACACCTGATGGACCCCCGAGTTCTGACGATGGCAAAAAAGGCTGTCGACAATGTCGTACGCGAGTTGATCGAGAGGCTCTCGGTGGACGTCCGCAGGACTTTCCACGGCAAACGTAGCCGACATCGGACAGTGTTTCGTAACTCGCGCAATTTCGACTTCGAGGCAACGATTCGCGCCAATCTGCAGCATTGGTCACCGCAAGCACGCAAGCTCGCAATCGAAAAGCCGTTGTTCACTTCACGAACTCGTCGGCACACCGATACATGGACGTTGATACTGCTGGTCGACCAGTCCGGATCGATGATCGACTCTGTCATCCACTCGGCGATAACCGCTGCATGTTTCTGGAATGTCCCCGGTTTGAGGACTCACCTCATTGCATACGACACCAACGTTGTTGATCTCACGTCCGAGGTTCTCGACCCGGTCGAACTCTTGATGGGCGTCCAATTGGGAGGCGGGAACGACGGTGCAAAGGCTGTCGATTATGCAGCGCAACTGGTAGATACGCCGCGACGAACCATTGTTGTCATCATTTCCGACCTGTACGAAAGTGCACCGGATCGGTTCGTTCGGAGCGTTGCCGGCCTCACGGACAACGGCGTGCATGTTCTGGCGCTTGCTGCGCTCGACGATGCTGGTGACCCGGATTACGACCGTGAAATCGCCCGCCGTTTGACGCGACTGGGTGTGCACGTCGGCGCGATGACTCCCGGAGGACTGGCCGAGTTCGTGGCCGGTTGTATTCGATGACCACCCGGCCTGATCTGGCTGCGCTCACCGACGAAGCGCTTGCGCTGGTCGCCAATCGCGGGCTCGTCAAACGCGCCGCGCGTATGTTCGCCGACGAAACGCCTGAACTCTCTGTGACGAGCGAACGCATCCTCGTCCGGTACGGCGACGGTGTCGAGACCAGTCTTCCTGCCGGAGTTCCCTTCTTTGAAGCATCCTGCACGTGTGGCGCAAGCGCGGTGTGCCGGCACCGTGTCGGTCTCGTTCTCGTCTATCGCGCGAAACATGGGTCGAGGCTCGATCACATAGATTGGACACCAGGGGAATTCGACGACGAGGCGTTGGGAGCGTATCTCGGAGTGGCGGCACTGGCACGGGCGAATCGGACCAGGAGGGAGGGCTACCAAGCAACAGTGCATCGGGCTCGAGGATCGGATCCTGTGGTGCGAGTGGAACTGCCGCACTGCACTGTACGGTTCTTGGTCCCCCACGAACTGAGTCACGCCCATTCGTCGGCGTCTGCACACACGACGGCAGAAGCGATCGCACTTGCCGTGTGGGCGGTTCGGGCGGCGGACGAATCAGGAACTGACCATGTGCACGTCGGTCAGAGTTCCGTCGTGCGCGATGCAGATCGGAGTGCGATGGCAAAGAACTTGGCGCGGACGATCCTCGTGGACGGTCTCTCCACCACAACGACGGTGCAATACGCCACGGCGGTCAGAGTCGCACGCACCGTTGAGGCAGGTTCCGCAATCTGGTTGGCCGATGCGTGCATAGAACTGACCGACCAGATCGAGTCCTATTCGATGCGGCATGCCGGGCACAGTCGGACACGAGTGGCGATGATCATCGCCGAGATTCATGCGAGGGTCGAACTCGGTGAAGCGGCCGATTCAGCGCTTGCCGGGACAGCACTAGGGACCGAGACTCCCGGTGAAACTCCGCTGCGTCGTTCACGCCTGATCAGCCTCGGAGCGAGGGTGACGGCGACTGGCGATTCGACTACCGCCGATATCTACTTCGCCGAACCAGATTCGGACGCAGTCTTTCTCATGAGTCACGATTGGTCGAGTGAATCCGACGAGGCACTCTCCGGGTATGCGATCTCGACTCGCCGAATCGCCGGTTCGACGGTCGCCGCGTTGGCTTCATCGACAGTGCTCACAGAATCAGCGGTTCGCCGTGCCAACCACAGAATCCGCCTCGGGCGTAGAGGGATCGGGCGCACTTCCATTCTCCCCCTCGGCGTCGACGCGTGGGAAAAATCGATGAACGTGGTGGACGACTACGCCGAGATGCATCGCCGGTTCGTCGAGCGCACGCCGTCGTTCGCCCGAGCCCGGCTGACTACCGATGGCGTCGGAGTGATGCGAATAGATTCTGTAATCGGCACCGATTACACACCTGCAGAACAGATGTGGACAATGCAGGTCGGAGATGGGCGTGGCAACCACGCGCAGGTGAGCGTTGTACATCGAGCACACGCGCCCGGCGCAATCGACGCGATGGTCCGGGCAATGTCGGCACGTCCGCGGGCCGTGAGCGGTCGGCTGACTGTCCGAGCAGGTGCGTTGTGGATGACCCCGTTCGCTATTGCATGCGACCTCGGTGTCATCGTCCCCGATCTCGAAGAAGGCGTCGGCACTGCGGCGATGACTCGCGCAGTCACTACGGGGGGTGCGGACGCAATCGACAGTGCCCTGGAGGGCGCCCTGTCCGTGCTCGCGGACATCGCTCACCGTGGGCTGAGAAATGCGGGGCAACCCACCATTTCTGCACTGCGTCGTTGTGCTGCAGAATTATCCGTGGTCGGTATGAGTTCGACGGCGCGAGCGGTGGAACGTGTAGCCGATACGATTTCGTTCGGTGAGCTGGAGGCGTCGGCAGATGCGTGGGTTCATGCCGTGATCCGGATCGTCACGGCCATCGAATCACGTTGAGACACCCGGCTTTGCCTCGCTGCGACCCCGTGTGATGGGTGTGTGCCGGGTGATTGGCCTTACTCATCCACTCCACAGAGCTCGGTTTCATACCAGCGCTTCTTGGCGTTCCAGCGATCAGCCTGCCTGCAGGCTTCAATTCTGACGGGCTCCCAATACGTATACAGGTTCTGGCTCGCAGTCATGCCGATCTGGACCTGTTGCAACTTGCGCACAGTTTCGGCAGCGTTGCCACCAGTTCTGGTGGAGGGTTGACCAGAATGTAGTTAGGTGCCATATTAGTTGCATGGCAGTGGACGGAACCGATGATGACTCACCCACGTTGGATCAGGCGCGGCGGCAGTTGGAGCATTACGGCCTCGGGGCCGACCCGCAGGCGGTACTTGTTGCGGTGCGGTTGATCTCGGCGGGCGCGCGGCTCGGCCGAGCGACCGAGGTTCACTTTGCGAGGTATGGCCTGTCGACCGGTCGATACCGACTTCTTGCAGATCTGGAAGACCACAACGGGGAGAAGTCCCCATCTCGTCTGGCGGCTGATCTCGGCGTATCGCGGGCCACGGTCACCGGCCTGGTCGACGGGCTCGAACAGGAGGGATTGGTCGCTCGGCGTCCCTCTGCGGAGGACGGGCGCGGTGCCGTGGTCGTCCTGACTGCTCGCGGTGCTCAGCGTTTGCGTGACATGGCGCCCGAGCACTTTGCTCGTCTCGAGGAAATGGTCGATGAGCTCACCGTCGACGAGCGCGCGGTGTTTCTGGATCTGCTCTCGCGGGTCGTTCGTGGTATCGGTGCGCTGACTGCGGAGTAGTCCACCTGGGTCCCAGATGTTCGCGTAACGATCCGAATCGCCGTCAATTTCGACAGAGGCTTCTCTTTCCATGCCCAAATAGTTAGCCACCTAATCATAATCGGAAAGTTGGTCTCCTTCATGTCCGGACTCACCCCACCGATCTCACACGAAAACAATAGGAAGATCACCAGTTCCAAACGAAGAGCCTCAGTCGCCGACCGTCGCGCCGCACGACCCTTCACGCTGTGGCGCGAGGTGCTGGTCGCCTACCTTGCCCCTGCACTGATGGCGGGGGCGGGCGGAGTCGCGTCCGGGCAGGCGGGTCTGACGCTGGCGGCATTTACGTCCATCGCGGGCACCTCGGCAGTGGTGGCGTTGCTGATCGGCTCCTGGCTGCAGCGCCGCGCAAGGTCGCGACCCTGGACCACGGCCCTGCCTCGCGTCTTGGTGGCAGCAATTCTTGCCGTCGGAGCCGCCGCAATCGCCGGACTTGTTGGATGGTTCGCCTCGCATTGGCTACCAGATCACACGAGCGTGGTCGACACCGCTTGGCTTGCTCGCCTGCAGTTCGATCTGCCGATATCTGCCGCGGTCGCTGCCGTCATCGTGAGCTGGCGATGGCGCCGTCAGAATCGCTGACAGACAACACATATCAATAAGTCCCGGTTTTCCGGGGAACAGTCGAAAGGAACACGATGATCGTCATCATGGGAGCGTCCGGAACAACAGGCGGCGCGTTGCTACGCAGTCTGGCCTCCTCGGGTGTACCGAGCAGAGCGCTGTCACGCGACCCGGACGGGCTGCGCGCCCAGCTCGGCGACTTGGCCGACGGTTTGGTCGAAGTGGTGCCGGCCGATGCCGCAGACCCCACTTCGCTACGCACGGCTTTCAAAGGGGCCGAACAGCTTTTCCTCGCCATGGCCAACGGCCCGGAACAGGTGGAGCTCGAAACGCGCGTCATCGACATAGCAGCCGAGAGCGGCATCGAACACATCGTCAAGATCTCCGATCCCGCAGCCGCAGCCGACTCCCCCATCGCTCTCTCCCGTGGCCACCATGCCGTCGGAGAACACCTGCGCGCCTCTGGGCTCCGCCACACTCTGCTCCGCCCTTATGCGTTCATGCAGAATCTGTTGCTCCTGGCTCCGGCGGTGGCGGCGCAGGGGGTCATTCTGGGTGCGATGAAGGACGCACCGTGCAACTGGATCGACTGCCGAGACATCGGTGACGTTGCAGCCGCCGTGCTCACGCGCGCCGACCTCGCCGGCGGCACCTACGTCCTGACAGGCAGCGAGGCAGTCGGCTACGGCGGAATCGCCGATTCTCTGACCCGCATGCTTGGTCGCCCCGTCCGCTACATAGACCTGCAACCGGACGAACTGCGGCAAAACCTCATCGACAATGCCCATATGCCTCCATGGCTCGCCGAGCACATTCTGGAGATCCAGCACCTTGCCATCTCGCGCCCGGAAGCACCCACGGACACGGTGGTCCGTGTCCTGGGGCGCGAGCCCCGCAGCCTCGATGCGTTTCTGCGTGAGCATCTGGACCGTTTCCGCTGACGTCACGCTGGGTGAGCAGTACCCGGCAGAGGTCACTCGGTTGGTCAACGAGCCCAGCGAATCCTTATCGGACCTCGTGCGGATTCAGGATCGACGACTTCGCCGCCCTGGGTGATCTGGACTTCGCCGTCAGCGACCATTCGGCGGGCAGCCTCTCGGACGGGTTCCATCAGCGGACGCCAATTGTCGGGCGCCGTCGCGCGAGCCACGTCTGAGGGGCAGATGCTCGACTCGGCTGATCGCGTGCTGAGTAGTTCCCGGATCTTCGCCGACAGATCCTTTTCTTCCACCATATGAAACACCTTCCGGTCGTGACCGCTCGCAGTCAACAGCGAATGAACCTTCGGCCCGGCGAGTTGTAGTGAAGGAAAGGTGCACATCGATAATTATTGACGGCGTGGAGAATTCGAGTGCAAGACGCCGTGATGTAGTCCGAGAGTCATATTCGACCCGATCCCAGGAGTACACAGATCTCTTCGGTTCCATGGATTCGACGCACGCATCCGATCGGGCCCTGGTGACCAGTTGGGCTGCCGCTCTGACCGGCCCCGTGCTCGATGCCGGTTGCGGGCCGGGGCAGTGGACAGACTTTTTGGCCCAGAGCGGTCTGGCTGTGAGCGGGATCGATCTGGTTCCCGAGTTCGTCGAACGAGCCCGCACCCAATACCCAGATCTTTCCTTCGAGGTCGGGGGCTTCGAGGCATTGGACGCGAAAACAAGTTCACTGGGCGGCGTGCTGTCCTGGTACTCGCTCATTCACCACCACCCGCACGATATCGAGGCACCGCTCGCTGAATTCGCGCGAGTGATCCGCCCAGGTGGTGGTTTGCTGGTCGGCTTCTTCGAGGGCTCAATCGTGGAGCCTTTTGATCATGCCGCGACGACTGGCTATCGATGGCCGGTGACCGAACTTGCCCAGTTGCTGGTCACAGCGGGTTTCGACGTGATCGAGACCCATACCCGCACGGGGAGCGGTTACAGGCCGCACGGCGCAATCACTGCCAGAAGGCGCAACAGCGAATAAGAGATCGAGACCGAGCGAGCAGTCCTCTTTCATTCATTTCACGTGAGTGGTGTGCTGGATGGGTCACTCACCCGTTTTTCAGCACCGGATCATCCACAGTTGAAGGAAGGCGCCATGACCACGATCCATCTTCACCAGACGACCACCGCGACGCCCGAACAGGTCCTCGCCGGCCTGACCGACTTCGGGCCGGGCCGCGAGGAAATCTTCGGCCGCAGCGCGGACACCTACCTGAAAGTGCACCAACACGGGCCCCACGACGCGGATGTCACGGAGGGCTCCAGCGGTATTTGGGAACGCCTGCACTACGACTGGACCGACCCGCATCGCGTCGTGATGACAACCACCGACTCCAACTTGTGGGGCGGGGCGTCGAGCCACACCTACACACTTACGCAGCAACCGACTGGCCTGACCGATGTCGACGCCGTCGTGGTCCGGGACGGCAAGAATCTCAAGGGAAAGCTCCTGGCATCGGTACTCGGGCTCTTCGGCACACAGGTGCTGGGTAAGTCGTTCACGAAGTCCATCGAGGCCATCGAAGCTCGCAACGGCGGAGCCAATCGGCAGTCGGGCGAGGGCTGAAATTACCAATCCGAAGTCGGCCGTTCCGGCTGCCAGATGGCGGTGGCACCCAACTAGTGGTGAATTCCGAGTCCGCTGTGCGACGGGTCGGTGTGCATGCGGTTAGCAACCACAGGTGTTGCCGACGTGCAGGAATGGTTCCCAGCGCGCTGAGTGTGCTTCGGCTGTGTCGGGCGAGACGGCCGTGGCAGTCAGCATTCTTTCGAGAGCGTGCTGGGTGATGCTCTCAACCGGTTGTTGGGCGCTGGTCATGTCGAACTGTCCGTACTTCGCCTGGCTTCCGTCGAATGCCACGATCTTGACGTCCTCGGGGATCCGCAATCCGTGGTCGATAACGGCTCGTGTTGTTGCAGAGGTTTGGCCGTAGGTGCCGACCACAATGCCGGCTGGAGGCACAGTGCACGTGTCCAGGAACTTTCGTGTTGCGTCGTAGGCTCCATCGGCGGTGAGATCTGTGTGGATGTGCACGATTTCGGTTTCGTCGACGGTAATTGCACCTCGATAGCGCTGCTCGACGGTTTCGCGGTCCCCATGATGTACGTCAGCCTCGGTGTACCCGCCGACGAAGGCGATGTCGCGACAGTCGTGCCTTTCGACGAGATGACGGGTCGCGATCTCCCCGGCCTGTACGTGGTCGACTCCGACGATGGGCGCGTCAACGTTACCGCGGACGTTGTGCATCCAGACCACCGGAATTCGAGCTTGCGCGCACATCGCCGCGGTTCCTGTTGCGTTGGAAGCGCCTACCACGATGAGTCCGTCGATACCGGCCTCGACGAATGCGGACACGAACTCCACTTCTCGCACGGGATCGTAACCGGTGTTGGCGACGATGGTGAGGTGATCCCGGGCGCGTGCCTGCCTTTCGATGGTGCCTACGAACTCCGCGAACAACGGCATCGTCAAATCGGGTACCAACAAACCGATCTGTCGCCACCGCCGCTGTCTGCGCAATGCCTGCGCGCGTCGGTCAGGTCGATAGTTCAACTCGGCCATTGCCTGAGAAACTCGGGCGCGCAAGACATCTGAAACCTGGCGGGGGCCGTCGTTGAGCACATAGCTCACCACCGCCGTCGATGTACCTGCACGTCGCGCCACATCGGCGACGGTCGGACGTTTGGCATCCACTGCAACCCTCCTTTGCCTCATCATCTGCCCAGCCATCACCGCAGCCCATAATCGCTCATGGGAAAAGAGATTGAATCACCATGATTGTGACAGTTCCACAGCCCTGGGGCCGTCCCTAATCTAATCGATTAGAAGAGTTGCGGCATCGACTCGCGGACGTAACAGAGGATTGGTGGAGTAGTCGGCATGGCATTCGTAAGGCTCACTGGCGTCACTTATTTGGACCCCGAACTTGTCCACGACAGTTATGTGCTGTTCACGGGTGCGGACTCGGTGACCCGCCTGATAGACCTTGCAGGGGCGGTTCTGCACGAGTGGCCATATGCGGGTGTTCCACCCCGCATACTCGACCCTGCACTCAACGACGGGTTGGTAGGCGACGTGGGTGTGCAGTTGTCCGCGAGCGGCGATCCTCGCGGTGGCATCTATGCCAATGGCACCATCGGTCAGCTTGATTGGGCAGGCGAGCGACGCTGGGAGTGGGGTGCCGAGGCCCCCGACGGAGTTGCGCGCCAGAACCACGACTGGGAGTTACTGCCCAACGGCAACCGGCTGATCCTGGTGACCGTTCCACGGGTGGTGCCGACTCTCGGTGATCATGTAGTCGGCGACCAAGGTCTCTACGAAGTCGCTCCGGACGGCGCCATTGTGTGGTCGTGGCTGGCCGGTGATCACCTGGAAGAGTTCGGATTTTCCGATGAAGGCTGGGCCGCGCTGCGCGAGACCGTCGCCCGGGACCCGGAAGACCCCTGGGGATACCTGGAGATGAACAGCGCCAAGTCGCTGGGACCCAACCGCTGGCACGATGTCGACCCTGACGGTGTCTTTGCGCCGGACAACATCGTGATCAGCTTCCGTAAGGCCAACATCGTTGCTCTAATCGACAGATCCACCGGATCGCCAGTGTGGCAGTGCGGCCCCTACTACACAGCGCAAGCTGGTGCCCAACATCAGCGGATCAGTGTGCACAAAGTGCCCCGTCCACTCGATCAAACCTCGGGACAACACAATCCGCACATGATTGCCCCGGGACTGCCGGGGGCAGGCAACATTCTGATTTTCGACAATCAGGGTGGAGCGGGTTACCCGTCGGCGGCGATCGGAATCTATGCCGGCTCGCGGGTGCTCGAGATCGATCCGGTCACTTCGGAGATCGTCTGGCAGTACACCGCTGAGGACTCAGGGCAACCTCCCTGGGCCTTCTTCAGTTCGTTCGTCAGCAACGCGCAACGATTGCCGAACGGAAATACCTTGATCACCGAGGGGATGCAAGGTCGCCTGTTCCAGGTGACACCCGGCGGTGCTGTGGTGTGGGAGTACCACAGCCCGTACGAGGGGTACGGCGTTGCCGGCGAGCCCGAAGTCACACAGATTCGGGTACCTGGCGTCGACCGCCTCAGTCTGACTCCGCTGGTGTACCGGTCGCAGGCGGTCCCGTTCGAATGGACCCCGCTTCGCCCACCGACTATCGCACTGCCACACATCGATCTGCGTCGCCGGAACTGAACGCGAAAGCGTTTCCGCCCAAATCAACTCATGAGAGGTAACCGATGACGACCGGTCTGCCACCCCGTGCCGACGAATCGGCGCCGAACCGTGTCGTAGCGCCTTCGCCGCGCAAGGCGTGGTTGCCTGCCGACGCGATCCAACAGATCGGTGTGCGACTCGGTTCGGCCGGCTGGACCCTTCTCGGCCTGATGATCGCCGCGACGCTGTGGTCGGTGATCGTGGCCACCGGCCGCTTTCCTCGACAGCTGTTGCCCAGTGTCCCGGAAATCCTCTCGGCCGGGCTGACACTATGGCGGGACGGCCTGCTCACGGATGACATCCTTGCAAGTTTGTCGAGGGCTGCAAGCGGTTTCGTGTTGGGTTCGGCGATCGGGTTACTCGTCGCCGTCGTCACCGCAACAACCACAGCGGGACGCAAACTGCTCCAGCCAGTGCTGCGGGTGTTCTCACCGATTCCCACCATCGGGCTCGTTCCGCTGGCCATCTTGTGGTTCGGGCTGGGTGAAGACAGCAAGGTCCTTGTGATCGCGCTCGGTGTATTCGTGCCTGTCTGGATCAACAGTCACGCCGGATTATCCAGCACTCCAATCGATTACCTCGAAGCCTCCCGCTGTCTGGGTGCGGGCCGGTGGCAAACGTTGCGAAAGGTGATCGTTCCTGAGGCTGCACCCGACATCGTCTCAGGTCTGCGGGTTGGAGCGGCAATGGCATTTGTGCTGATCGTAGTGGCTGAAATGACCGGCACCACAGTCGGAATCGGCTATCGCATCTATCAGGCACAGCTGTTCTCCCAAGCCGACCGGTTGATCTTTTGCCTAGTCGTCCTGGGTGTGATCGGCGCGCTGTGTGACTTCGCTGTCAACACAACTACGGCACCACTCATCAGCTGGGCGAAAGAACAACACTGACATGGCCATAGAGACCCACAACCTGGTTGTCCAATTCCCGGGGACCCCACGACCCACTCTCGACCGCATCTCGATGACCATCCCCGAAGGTTCGTTCACGGTGCTCGTCGGGGCATCAGGAAGCGGCAAATCCACACTGCTGCATTGTCTTGCCGGACTGACCACCCCCACTCGTGGCAGTGTCACCGACAACGGTGAGATCGTTACCGCCCCCGCCCCTCGGCGCGGTGTCGCTTTTCAACGCGACGTGTTGTTCCCGTGGATGACGGTGGCCGACAACATCGATTTCGCGCTCGTCGCCCGCGGACTGCCGCACAAGATTCGCCAGGCGCGTATCGGTGAACTACTCGAGTTGGTCGGGCTCGCGCCGCAGGTCAGTAGGCAACGACCCGCCGAGTTGTCCTTGGGTATGCGTCAGCGCGTGAGCATCGCGCGTGTCCTCGCCGGCGAGCCCGAGGTGATGCTGATGGACGAACCGTTCGCTGCCCTCGACGCTCTCACCCGATTGCGTATGCAGGACCTGCTCATCGATTTGTGGACGCGCCTTAACCGCACCGTTGTGTTTGTCACCCACGATGTCGATGAGGCGATTCGGCTCGGTGACACCATCAACGTGCTGAGCGGCGGTGGTATCGCCGAGCGCATCGTCAATCCGCTCGACCGCCCACGCCCTGCCGACAGCCTCGCAGACCTGCCCGGTTACAGCGAAATTCGCAAAACCCTGCATCACCAGCTCGGCATCGACCATGCAGTGCAGTAACGAACTCTGACTGCGACGGGCGGCGTTCCCGCCGTTCTTCTACTCATTTGCAAAGGACGATCTATCGTGACCACATCTCTACGCCGTGTCTTTCTGAGCGCGGTCGCTGCCTTGGCAATCGCCGTATCGGCCACCGCATGCGCCGGTACGGATTCCGATTCCGCCACGCTTACAGTCGGATTCGTCGTCGACCCGTCGTGGGCGCAGATCCCCGTCGCCGCCGAGACCGGATTGTTCGACGTTCAGGACGTAAAAGTCAACGTCGTGAACTTTTCCTCCGGTGTGGAAGCGCTACAGGCTTTGGCCGCCGGCCAGGTCGACATCACCACCGCCGCTGACGTTCCCACTTCGGCTGCGGTCGTCCGAAACCCGGCGTTGCGCATTGTCGGTGATGGATCACGTTGGCGGGGATCCAAGATCGTCGCCCGACGTGACGCAGGAATCGACACCACCGCCGACCTCGCCGGCAAATCCGTCGGAACCCCGCTGGGCACCAGTGCGGCTTACTACATTTCAAATGCACTGACTGCCGGAAATATTGAGGCCGATCTTGTCCAGGTTTCGCCCTCTGCCGTCGTTACTGCTGTCAGTCAGCGCAATGTCGACGCCGTCTCCATCTTTCAGCCATATCAGGCACAGGCTATCGAGGCGTTGGGCCAAGACGCTGTCGAATTGACCGGCGGCACATACAGTCAGCACAGCCTGTACCTCTCCACCGAGACGGCGATCTCAGCCAAGAGCGAGGCAATTACCAAGTTCTTCTCCGCGATCCGTGAAGCCGGCGCCAGCCTGACCGGTAAGAACGACGAAGCCATTGATGCCGTAGCCAAGTCCACTCAGCTCGATGCCAACCTGTTGCGATCGATCCTGGGTGAATTCGACTTCACTCTCCAGCTCGCGCCGGACCTCGCGACCGATTTGCACGAACTTGCAGAATGGGCGCAAGCTGAAGGGAATATCGTGGCTGGCGTCGGCTTGCCCGACTATGCCGAATTTCTCGAAACTCGTTTCATCAAACCTTGATTGGATGAGGGCGCCGCAATAGGGTCGCCCTCCGCCATTACCGGTAGGGGTCGTCGGCCGGTAGCCATATTCCGTCTTCATGGATTCCGAGATCGGCAACCTCGCGAGTGAGAGCATCGACGGCCGCGAGAACGGCAGGGCGCGTTTCACTCTCGCGGCACAGAAGCGACCACGTCCAGATTGCCGCCGGGTCGACCACCGAGCGTGCAGTGAGATCGGTTGGCAGAGTTGTGGTCTGGCCCTTCGGTGAGTTGACCACGGGGCGGCCGATGGCACGGACGTGATCGAAGAATGCGGGGCCGGTGATACCGCCGTCGTTGATACGCAGGATCTGTGCGCCGGTATCGCGGGCGAAGTCTTCGGCGAAGACGTTCCACGACAACCAGGAGGTGGTGTCGTTGTCTACCAGTAGGACCACGTCTCGCGCCTGCACGGGTGTGGTGTCCGCACCGGCGGAGACTGCGTAAATCCGATCCGCGCCGAGTAGTCGAGCCTTCAGACCATGTTGGGCGACATCGGTTTTCCGCACCCAGGCTATGGCAAGGTCGAGGCTGCCGTCTGCCACACGCGCGGCCTGCGCGTGCGAGGGCACCACCCACGGGTCGACGTGCAGTTGCGCGACCCCAGAGGTGCGCGCGATCAGATCCGTCGGAAGCCAATTGACGTAGCCGATCCGGACAGGCTCTGCTCCGGACAGACGTTCCGCGCGACGACGCAGATTCTCGGCTCGCTCGAGTAACGCACGGACTTCGGGGAGCAGGGCCGCGCCGGCGGGGGTAAGCGCGACGGAGCGGCGGTCGCGGACGAACAGCTTGACGCCGAGGTCTCGTTCGAGCGCCATGATCTGCTGCGACAACGAGGGCCCGGCTATCAGCAGCCGTCCCGCGGCCCGGCCGAAGTGCAGTTCCTCGGCGACGACCTCGAAGTATCTCAGCTGACGAAGCTCCACGATCACAGATGCTACGTGCGGTGGGAGGCTGCGCCTATCAGTCAGGAGCAAAGTGGTCGTGGCGGTCCGGCACGACCGGGCACACGATAGGTCCATGACCTCAGCCCGGAATGGAGTCTCTCCGCGTACGCACGCTGTCCAAGCTGCCGCTGCGCTGGCCGCGAGCATGGGAATCGGTCGATTCGTCTACACACCGATCCTGCCGTTGATGCACACTCAGGCCGGCTTGTCCGCCTCGCTCGGCGCCACCCTGGCCACCGCCAACTACATCGGGTATCTCATCGGCGCGCTCGCCGGAATCCTCATTCCAGGGGTCGTGCGTTCGGCAGCGGCGATGCGTACTTCGTTGGTGGTCCTCATCGCGACGTTGGCGCTCATGCCCACCACGCACGACGGATCGATCTGGTTCGCCCTGAGGCTCGTCGCAGGCATCGCCAGTGCGCTCGTATTCATGATCGCTGTCAGCGCTTTGCACGCGCACCTTCGGGGAAAGTTCCAACACCTCGCCGGATGGGGGTTCGGCGGAGTCGGGCTGGGTATCGCCTTGTCCGGTGTCCTCGTGTTCGTCATCCGCTTCATCGGCACCTGGACCACTGCCTGGTTGGCGTCCGCGGCCCTTGCAGCGATGTGCGCGGTCGTAGCCTGGGGGCTGTCACCGGAATCGCGTCCGATCATCACACCGGACGCCCCGGGAACTACCGGTCCCCCACGCGCCCATCGCTGGTTCACGGCCTTGTTCATCTGTTATTTCCTGGAAGGAATCGGCTACATCATCGCGGGCACGTTCCTAGTTGCCGCCATCGATCTCGCCGCACCCGAATGGGTAGGCAGCGCCGCCTGGATCGTGGTCGGGTTGGCCGCATTTCCGTCCTGCGCCCTATGGGCCTGGCTCAGCCGGAGTTGGTCGCGACCGACCTTGCTGCTCGTCGCACTGTTGATACAGGCGATCGGCATTGCGCTGCCTGCCGTGATCGGCGGCGTCGGCCCCGCGCTGATTTCCGCTTTCCTGTTCGGCGTGACCTTCCTCGGTGTCGGGTCCATCGTGTTGGCAATCGGCGCATACCTGCAGTTCCCACGCGCCGTGGCGCTGCTGACCGCTGGCTACAGCGTCGGTCAGATTCTCGGTCCACTCGTTGTCACTCCGTTGCTGCGAGACGGGTATCGCGATGCTCTGCTGCTCGGCAGTGCCGTCGTCCTTACGGCAGCTGTGGCCGCCACAGCATTGCGGTTCCGATTCCCTGCCGACCTCGACGCGGGCCATCGGACGGCCACTTCGAACAAGGAGGTAGTTTTTGATGTCAGATGATGAAACCGGCGGAGCGCTATCCGTCGAAGCACTATCTGTCGAAGGACTGGAGATGTTCGAATGAGTGCACTCACAACCGATCTCGACCTGAAGGTCCCTGTCATCGCGGCCCCCATGGCCGGCGGTGCGTCAACGCCGGCTCTCGTCACAGCTGCTTCTCGGGCCGGCGGTCTCGGCTTCCTTGCCGCCGGGTACAAGACGCCACAGGCTCTGGCCGAGCAGATCGACATCGTTCGTGCCGCGGGAGTGTCGTTCGGCGTCAATATCTTTGCGCCCAACCCGGTACCGGTGGACGCCGCCGCTTTCCGAACCTACGCCCAGGCGATCCAGGCCGAGGCAGATCGATACGGCGTCACACTTGCCCAGGGCGAACCGGTCGAGGACGACGACTATTTCGAGGACAAGATCGATCTGCTTCTGGCAACCCCGGTTCCGGTGGTCAGCTTCACTTTCGGTTTTCCTGGGCCCGCGGTCGTCAAGGCGCTGCGCGCGGCCGGTTCAGTTGTCGTGCTGACCGTGACTTCGGAGGCAGAGGCAGTTCTTGCGGTCGACGCGGGAGCTAACCTCCTGGTCGTTCAATCCTCGGCTGCCGGTGGTCACTCCGGAACCATTACTCCCCTGCAGGTTCCGGCAGAAACACCGATCACCGAGCTGATCGCTCAGATCCGTCACCGCACGTCGGTTCCGCTCTTGGCGGCCGGTGGGCTGGCGACCTCCGCCGACGTCGCAGCGGTAGTACGCGCCGGAGCGGAGGCCGCGGTAGTCGGTACTGTGCTGCTTCGCGCCGAGGAGAGTGGTGCATCGGCTCCCCACAAGGCAGCTCTGGCCGACACGTCGCGCGGAAGCACCGTCGTAACAAGAGCTTTCACGGGACGTCCCGCACGGGCACTTCGGAACGAGTTCATCGACCGCTACGACGCACAGGCGCCCATCGGATATCCAGCGATCCATCACCTGACCAATCCCATGCGCAAAGCCGCCGTCGCGCAGAGTGATCCCGAGCGAATGCACTTGTGGGCCGGGACCGGGTACCGCCACGCCACTGCGGAATCGGCAGAGGTAGTGCTCGCGCGATTGACCAACTTGTGATGGCGCGGACACAGGACATCACATTGCCGGAGGTAGTGACGTACGACGGTTTGCCGGCGTCTGTGGGTGGTGCGCACTCGCTTCGAGCCAAGAGGCCTGACAAGGCATTTCAGTGCCTGCACACGTTCTCGCAGGCCTGCGCCGAACCAGTGTCTTTGCCGTCGTGGACGTTCGAAATCTACAAGGGTGCACCGCAAGTGCCGACCGAGCAGTTGTCATCGCTTGCCACCGAACTCTTCGGTGGGCCCCGCCACAGAGCGCAAACCCATACCGAATGGAACGTGGCGGCCGGATCCGTCACCGAAGCGCTCGACGCCCTCGTTGCGGTCGGCCCCGAGGCCGTGACGGCCTACGGGCGTTCGCTCGCGGCATTGACCTACAGTGCGCGCGTGCGTCTAATCGACCCGAGCACCAGCGCGCCATACCCCGATGTCACTCCGGACGCGTTCGGCCGCTTCGCTGTTGACGGGTACGGTCGGCTGTTGGGGGATTCTGGAATTCGCGCAATGTTCGGCAACGCCGCGTCTTCACTGTCCCTGTGGCTCAACCTGCCTGCAGACGACCGGTTGTCGTCCGGTGCGCGTCACCTACAAGACCATCTCCCGTTCCGGCTGTCCACAAAACACTGGCGTCTCTGGCGGCCGAACCGGAGCGGAGACTCCTACCGTTCCAACAAGATTCCGTCGCCGGTTCTCGATCAGGCTTGAATCACGCAGCAAGCGTTCTCATCTCGAGCAGAGTTCGCCGATCTCTGCGATCCGTGCTGCGAACCACCCATACCGCGCGTCCGTCTCGTATTGCCGGCATCAAAAATCGATCTTCTTCAATGGGCCAGTGCACAAAGGGAAATCTGCGGGCTAGCTCATCTTGAACTTCTCCGGCGATCAGAGCCCTCAGCTCCTGCGCAGGCTGTTCGATGTGTGGCCCGACGAACCTGAGGCCGATCAGTGGACTGGTTCCTGCACTCTTGTCCCTCGGCCGCGGACCAGCGTCGAGCGCGAAGTGGCAGTGACCGTCACCGAGCATCGATACCGTCCACACGCAGTTCTGCATGTACGTATCAGGGCCGTGCCAGCGGCTTTGCAGATCCCTGGCACGTTGTCAGAACGCTTCTTCCTCCAGTTCCATGATCTCGTTGTCGAGGGAACCCAGGATTTCTTTCGTCGACGCCAGGATGGGCAATATATTCTTCGCGAAGTACGACGCGATGACCACCTTGCCCCGATAGAACGACCGATCCTTTTCCGACGCGTCGCGATCCAAGGCTGCCAGCGCGATTTCGGCCTGTACGAGTAGTCGCCATCCGATGAGCAGGTCACCCACCGCGTACAGAAAGCGCACCGAGCCGAGGCCTATTTTGTACAACTCGGAAGGCTGGTCTTGGGAACCCATCAGATAACCGGTGAGCGTCCCGGCCATCTCTTGCACGTCGGTCAACGCGGTTTCGAGCAATACTCGCTCGGCCTTGAGACGACCGTTGCCGGCCTCGCTGTCGATGAACTCTCGTATGCGACCGGCTACGTGAGCGAGCGCAACACCACGGTCACGGGCGATCTTCCGAAAGAAGAAGTCCTGCGCCTGGATTGCCGTGGTGCCCTCGTACAGGGTGTCGATCTTGGCATCGCGTATGTACTGCTCGATGGGGTAGTCCTGTAGATAACCGGAGCCGCCCAAAGTCTGCAGGCTCTCGGTGAGCAGTTCGTAGGCTTTCTCGGATCCGACGCCTTTGACGATGGGCAGCAGCAGATCGTTCACGCGTGCCGCCAATTCGGCGTCGGCGCCCGAAACCAATTCGGCGACATCGGCGTTCTGGTGTGCGGCAGTGTAGAGGTAAACCGCTCTGAGGCCTTCGGCATACGCCTTCTGCATCGCCAGACTGCGTCGGACGTCGGGGTGATGGGTGATGGCCACGCGGGGTGCGGTTTTGTTTGTCAGTTCGGTGAGGTCCGCGCCTTGAATTCGTTCTTTTGCATACTCCAAGGCGTTGAGATAGCCGGTGGACAACGTTCCGGTAGCCTTGGTGCCCACCATCATCCGGGCATTCTCGATCACCTGGAACATCTGGGCGATACCGTTGTGCACATCACCCACGAGCCAGCCGACGGCGGGAACGTCCGTCGCCCCGAATGTGAGTTCGCAGGTCGGGGAAGACTTTAGGCCCATCTTGTGTTCGACACCTGTGACGTAGACGCCGTTTCGCTCACCCAATTCGAGTGTCTTCGAATCGAAGTGGAACTTCGGAACGTAGAACAGACTCAACCCTTTGGTGCCGGGTCCGGCTCCCTCGGGGCGGGCAAGCACCAAGTGGAAGAGGTTCTCGGCCGTGTCTCCGACATCGCCACCGGAGATGAACCGCTTGACGCCTTCGATGTGCCACGTGCCGTCGTCCTGCCCGATTGCCTTTGTCCGGCCTGCGCCCACATCGGATCCGGCGTCGGGTTCGGTCAGTACCATCGTACCGGCCCAACCGCGCTCGAATCCTTCTTTGGCCCAGTGCTTTTGCTGTTCGTTGCCGATGCTGTAGAGCACGCTTGCCATCAGCGGACCCATGTTGAAAAAGCTCGCCGATCCGTTTGCCGCGACCAACATCTCGCCGATCGCCCAGACCAACGGCGCAGGAGCAGGAACGCCGCCCATGCCCTCCGGTAGTCCGAGCCGCGACCAACCAGCCTCGTTCACCGCCTCGACGGTCTTGCGCAGGGGTTCCGGGACGATGACCGCGTGGTTGGGTGCGTCGAATTCGACAGGGTTTCGATCCGCGTCGGCAAAGGATGCGGCAACCGGGCCCTCCGCCAGCCTCGCTACTTCGGCAAGAATGTTGCGCACAGTGTCGGTGTCGAGGTCCCCGTAAGCACCGGCATCCAACAGTTCGCCGATCCCGAGTACCTCGAACAGATTGAACTCGATATCGCGCACGTTGCTTTTGTAGTGACCCATTGTTCTCCGACCCTGGTGTTGTCAGCAATACGGCGTTGTCAGCAATACGGCTCGTCAGCGGTACACAAGAAAGCCTGCCCCACAAGGAATTCAGTACGCAACCGTAGGTTGAGATCGGCGCCGTTGCTGTGAAGTAACGCCTTTGCGGTGTGCTTCGAAACATGCACTCTTACAATCGGTTGCCGAACGTGGGCGGGAGGCGGTCGAGGAATGCCTGTGCGATGCCCAAGTCGGTTCAAAGAGGTTGCACACCAAACGAAGTAATGATCCTCACCTCAGGGATCGCGCGCAGTCGCCGTGATCAGTGTGTACGCAACTCGGTGAACCAGGAGTGTCCCCCGTTGGTAGCGGAGGTGTTCCTCGATCGGTCGCGGCGGCGCCGAACGCCGAGTCGCTCCCGTTTCATGGACCAATTCGCGCTACCGTCGGGGTAATTACTGTCCGAACCGGGGAGAGGCGCCCATGACACGACGACAGATCCGAGGACTTGGCGCCGCCGTGCTCGTATCAGCCTTGATGACTGCTTGCAGTACCGAGGACACTGAAGGGCCTGGTCCGGGGGCAAGCACGGCAACACGATCGGCGCCCGCCGCGGCGTTCGGTGAACCCGAGAGCTTCGCCGACGGCTTGGACGCGCCCTGGTCGATCGCTTTCCACGGCCGGACGCCACTTGTCAGTGAGCGCGACAGCGCACGAATCCTCGAAGTCGACGACAGCGGAAGCGCCCGTGAGGTGGGAGTTATTGACGGCGTCAGGCCTAGGGGCGAGGGTGGTCTCCTCGGGATGGCAGTACATGAAAACGATCTGTATGTGTACTTCACCGCTGACGGCGAAAACCGGATCGAACGTCATGGAATCACCGGCGATCCCGGAGCGCTTGCCCTCGGGCCGGCTGAGACGATTCTCGACGGCCTCCTGTCGGCCAACTACCACAACGGTGGTCGCATCGCGTTCGGCCCGGACGGGATGCTGTACGCCACCGTCGGTGATGCCGGTGGCCGCGACCGGGCTCAGGATCTCGATTCGTTGTCCGGGAAGATCCTTCGCATGACGCCGGATGGTGATGTGCCGCAAGATAACCCGTTTCCGAACTCGCTTGTTTACAGCTACGGGCATCGCAACTCGCAGGGCATTGCCTGGACCGAGGACGGCACGATGTATGCCAGCGAGTTCGGGCAGGACACCTGGGACGAGCTCAACAAAATCGAAGCAGGCGGAAACTACGGGTGGCCCGAGGTCGAAGGGATTGCGGGCGAAGACGGATTCATCGACCCGCTCCAACAATGGTCACCTGATGACGCCAGCCCCAGCGGAATCGTCATCCACGACGGCACGATCTACATCGCCAACCTCCGCGGTGAGCGACTCCGGGCTGTGCCGTTGACCGACCCCACAACGGCTGACGAGCAGTTCGTCGACACATACGGACGCCTTCGCGACGTTGCCATCGCTCCCGATGGATCGCTGTGGATACTGACGAACAACACCGACGGTCGCGGCGACCCGAACCCCGGTGACGACCGCATCATTCGCGTTCCGTTGCGCTGATGTCGATATCCGGTGAGTACAGCACCTCCCTTCCTGGGATCCCGTCTGTTGCCAGTGATTCACTACTATCGAGACGACAGATATCGCGGGTACGGATCGGAGAGACGGCATGGGGACTTGGGGTTCAGGACCTTTCGACAACGACGTAGCGGGCGACCTGCTCAGCGCAGTACAGGCGGGTGACTACGACATCGACGATTACGCACGCCACCCCGACGACGGCTACCTCGATGCCGATGATGCTCAAACAGCCATCGCTGTCGCCGAGATCCTTGCGGTTGCGCACGGGGTTGCGCCGAAGCCTGTGCAGCTAAGCGACATTGATGCCGCCGGTTACGTCGGAACCTTGAGTCCGGAGCAGAAGGCTTGGGTCCTCGCCGCGCTCGAGCGCGCAGTCTCCGACAGCGACTCGTCGGAGTTGCACGAGTTGTGGGAAGAGAACGGCCCGGAAGACCTCGAGGCTTGGCGGGCACCGATTCTGAGCAGATTGGCCAGTCTCAAAGCGGTGGGATGAGTGTCACCCGCCAACAGGATCTTGGTCATGCGGAGTTCGACGAGGACAGGCTCTGCTTGACGTATCGGGTGGTGTCGTCGGCGAGGATCTCGGCCGACCCGCTTTCGATGCCGTCCAGTGCTTGAGTGGCGACATCGGCAGGATCGATTTTCTGTTCGGCGCGTACGCCCGCGGCCATGTCGGTGTCCATGTACGCGACATGTAATGCCGAGACGGAGATTCCGCGCGGCGCCAGTTCTTCACGAACGGCGTCGGTCATCGCCCACGCCGCGGCTTTCGATGCCGCGTAAGACCCGAGTGCGGCCGGATGGAACCAGGACAGTACCGAAAGAACGTTGAGTACTGTTCCGCCGCCGTTGTTTTCGATGACGGGAGCAAAGGCTCGGGTCACGGTGAGTGGGCCGAAGAAATTGACGTCCAGCTCGCGGCGAACGTCATCGATGTCGCCGACGATCAACGGTGCCGAGGTAGAGATACCTGCGTTGTTCACCAGTAACGTCGCATCGGAGGCGGTGCGTGCCGCGGCCGCGATCGATTCGGTGTCCGTCACGTCCAATTTCAGGGGAATGACACCGGGCAGATCGACAGTTTCCGGATTGCGGGCGGCTGCGTACACCTTTACGCCGCGTTCGACGAGCCCCGCGGCCAAATGGCGTCCGAGCCCGCGATTGGCCCCGGTCACGATGGCAACCGTGTTGTTCAGATCCATGATTCTCCCAGTGCTGTGGCTAGCGTCGGCGGCTCCGACAGTTAGATTATGAATCAAATCTAAGTTCGAGCTAAGATAGATGTCAAGTGAAATCCAAACAGGAAGGCGTTTGATGGGCCGCGTATCGCAGCAACAAGCGGAAGAGAACCGTCGGCGCGTCGTGGAAACCGCAGCTCGCCTGTTCCGAGAGAAGGGCACTCACCTCAGCGTTGCCGACTTGATGAAGGCGTCAGGGCTGACCCACGGTGGTTTCTACAAGCAGTTCGCGTCCAAGGATGCGCTCATCGACGAAGCGACCGCCCATGCCTTTGCGGAACTGACTCAGCTGCACGCTGCGGGACTGGAAAGGCATGCCGGGCAACGTGACGAGGCTCGGCAAGCCCTGATCGACAACTACCTCTCCGTGGAGCATCGCGACAACCCGGCAGACGGATGCCCCGCTGCCGCGCTCGCGGCCGACATGGCGCGCGAGCCTGCAGACAGCGAGGCCCGTCGGGTTTACACGGAGGGAGTCGGGGATTTCGCCGCAGCCCTTGCCGACGAACGAGCCGACGAAAAAGCCGACGAAAAGCCCGACGATGAAGCCGACGGTCTCGTCCGGCTCTCCACCATACTCGGTGCACTAGTTCTCTCGCGAGCTACCAAGGGTTCTCCTCTCTCCGAGGAAATTCTCGATTCCGCGCGCGCTGCACTGATCAGAGGGCTTCGAGAGCCTTCGTCATCTTCTTGACCGTTTCGGGTGCCACCTTGGCCTCGAATCCCGCTTTCAGGAGTGGGGAGGCGATCTTGGCCGCGCCGTTGAATTCGACGTTCGCTCGATAGTTGATTTCGGTGGAGCTTGCGCCGATCGCGGTCAAGGTGATGTCGTCGGTACTGGTAGCGGTCTTGTTCTTGCCTTCGAGTACGACGTGAGTCTGCTCGTCGGTCACCAAGGTGTACGTCAGTTCGGTGCCGATGCCGAACAGCTTGGACACGTTGTGCCACTGGGTTCCGATTGTGATCGGACCGTCCGAGATCTGGGTGCAACTCTCGGTGCCCGGATCCCACAGTGGGGCGTTGGCGAAGTCGCGGAGAAACGCGGCCGCCTTCTCGATCGGTACTTCGGCGGTGAACTTTCGGGTGACTTCGACCATGTTTCGTGCCTTTCGGTTCGGTCTCGTAGGTCTAACTCTCGCGTATCCGGTTCCAAGAGTCAGACACAGAGCATCTCGATCGAGTGCTCTAGTTGATTCCGACGACTTCCTGGGCGATCGCCGCGAGTCTTGCCTGAGCAGCGGAGACGACGCCGTGTCGGTTCTTGTGCGCTTCCTCGTACGCGACGATGTCTCGTACCTGTGCGGCCTCGGTCAGTTCTTTCACCGCGGAGACGGCTTGGGTGACGTTGAGTTCGTCGAAGTCTTCGATGGGAAGTTCCGTGGGCTCGAGTAGCCCACTCGACTTCCGTACTGAACGGAAGACATCTGCGGCGCCGTCCGCGCCTTCTCGACGGGTGACTTTTTCTGCAGTGGCAATAGCCGCATCCCTACTGGCCGAGAGCGTCTTCACGGTCACGTCACCGGCATATGCGCCCCAGCTGATCAGCTCACCCAGTACCGGCGGCGAGGTGCGAACCGCGTCGATGGCACGGTCGAGACTGCGGGTGGACCAGGAGACCGGAACGTTGACCAGCCGTATCGCCGCGCCGGTGGCAGCTTGCATCGGAGTGCGCCGCAAAGCCGCCGGTCCGCCGAGTGCCTCCTCAGCCAGGACGGTCGTCAGCCAGTCCACAGTCGCCGAATGTGCAGTGATGAGTCGGTCGGCCAATGTCGCGACGGTCTGATCGCCGCCGGCGGTGGCCAGGGCCTTGAGGTAGCGGGAACGGTCGAGGAGCTGATGTTCGAGCCCGAGGTCGCCGAGGATCGCCTCGTCGAAGGGCTGAGCCTGTTCGACCATTGCTTTCATTCCGGCAGTCGCCCGTCCGATGAACGGACCGATCAGTTCGGGTACGCCGCCCAGATCGCGGATGGTGGTCTCGATCGAACTGGCTCTTTCGCGACCGTTCTCAGCGTTTTCCGTGAGTTCGCGTCGAACAGCCTCGGTTCTGGCCTGCGCGACGCGTGTTTCGGCGACCTGGATTTCGGCGTGTGTCAGACCGAGGAGGATTCGCAGTTGGGTGATCAAGGCGGACGTGGTTTCGGAGTTGCTCATATCGGGGTCGTCCCTTCGTCGGTGCGTGCTTTACGTGATGTTCAGCTTCTGCTCGACGAGTGCTCCGCGGGCCGCGGATCCACCGCCGCTACGCGGGCTACCCCGACCTACCGCTTGGTAACCACCGTTTGGCAACCACGGCGAATGAACAGATTGCCATTGCCTGGACGAGTGAGACACGGGCCACCCCGAGGTTTCGATTTCGAGTCGGCGGGAAGGTGGCATGTGCTGTGTGTCCATCCACAAGTCCACCCAGAAACTGCGCCAACCGAGGAGCACCGATATGCCGGACCAGTACGCAATGCAGGACCCGACGACGCGATTCCCTGCCCCCATACGTGAGCGGCAGCCGGAGATCGCCCACCCCGGATTCACCGCAGACATGATCTCTCCTCCCGACCACGGTGAAAACACCTATCGAGGAAGTGGTCGACTCGAAGGTAGGCGTGCGATCGTCACCGGAGCAGATTCGGGAATCGGACGAGCGGTCGCGATTGCATTTGCGAGGGAAGGCGCCGACGTTGTCCTGAGTTATCTCGACGAGGAAGAACAAGACGCTCGGGAAACCGTTCGCTGGGTCGAAGAGGCAGGTCGGAAAGCCGTCTCGGTGCCGGGAGATCTCCGAAGTGAGGAACATTGTTCTGCTTTGGTCGAAACCGCGGTGCGTGAACTCGGAGGACTCGACATCTTGGTGAACAACGCAGCGTTTCAGATGGTGCAGATGGGCGGCATCGCCGACATCACCACCGAACAATTCGACCGTGTGATGAAAACTAACCTCTACGCTCTCTTCTGGCTCTCGAAGGCAGCCATTGCGCAGATGAAGCCCGGCTCGACGATCGTGAACACCTCGTCCATCCAAGGTGCGTCTCCTTCTCCCGAGTTGCTCGATTACGCCACGACGAAGGCCGGAATCATCGACTTCACCAAGGGGCTGGCCGCCGATGTCGCACGAAAGGGCATCAGGGTCAATGCCGTTGCACCTGGACCGATTTGGACGCCACTGATTCCGGCGACGATGCCCAAGGAGAAGTTCGAGACATTCGGGGACGACGTTCCACTCGGGCGGGCAGGTCAGCCGGCCGAGCTTGCCCCCGCCTATGTATTTCTCGCATCCGGCGAATCCAGCTACACCACTGGGGAAGTCATCGGTGTGACGGGCGGGAAGCCTCTCACCTGAACACGCGAGGTGTCACGGCAATCCGCGAAATGCGGCCGGGTTCTGGTGAAGCTCGGCAAGCCGGACGTCAACCGCTCCATCTCGCAGCTCTACGATTCTGGTGACACCACGCGCAGGCCTCTTCTGAGTGCGTCGAGCGCTTCAGCGCTGGCACGTCTGCTGACCTCAGCGGTTGCGACCAGAGAAGATCCGTGAAATGTGCCCGGGTACGAGTGCAACTCGACACTGATACCGGCACGCAGCAGCTGGAGGGCATACTCGATTCCCTCGTCGCGAAGCGGATCGAACTCCATGGTGCACACGTAAGTGGGCGGCAGACCGCGGAGATCGGTGGCGCGTGCGGGCGCCGCGTAGATCGAAACATTCGGATCACTCGGACCGGAGTACGACTCACCGAGGTAGTGCCGCCACGACAAGATCGCGTTGGGCCGACTCCACGCCGGGGTGTCGACGAATGTCGTCATCGAGTGTGTTGTCAGCCGGTCGTCGAGCTCGGGAACCTCGAGAAGTTGAAACGCAACAGGCACGATGCCCTCGTCTCTTGCTTTCAATACGATTCCTGCGGCAAGCCCACCTCCCGCACTCTGTCCACCCACCGCGATGCGAGTGGGATCGATGCCCAGTTCGTCCGCGTGAGCATGGACGTAGGTCAAAGCCGCGTAGCAGTCGCTCAGGGGGCCTGGAAACGGAGTCTCCGGCGCGAGACGGTACTCGACATTGGCAACGGCAAATCCGAGTTCACGCGCAACTTCGACGCAGAAAGGATCGCTGGAAGCTGCTGTGCCGATTGCGAACCCGCCTCCGTGTATCCAGAGGAGAACGGGAATCGGGCAGACGATGTTGTCTGGAGTGAAGAATCGGATGGTGACGTCCGGGTCGTTGCCGAGCCCTGGGACTGTCACTTCTCGCAGGCGTACTCCGTCGAACGACAGATCCCGTAGGAGTGTGCCGATCAAGGCGTCGAATGTTGCCCGAGCGGCGGGAAGATCGGCGAAATCGATCTTCGGGAGCATGGTGACCGCGGCAGCGAGTTCTGGGTCGAGAGTGGGGAATGTCGGCATGCCTCCATTTTGCGGCGGATGTCTCCCTCGCGTCTCCAATTGTTTGGAGGAGATTGCCGTTCCTTCGTCCGACGGCTGGCGGACGCTCCCACTTGACATCGTCCTCGTCCTCCTGGCTCTCGCACAGCGCGCTGATCCCAGCTCCGCCTGCCCGCCGCAGATACCCGTCCCGGTCATCGCACCACCGGGAACTACAACCTCGACTTCTGCACTTTTCCCGTTGCAGTCAAAGGTAGCGCTTCGATGAACTCGACTGCATGGATACGCTGATAGGGAGCCACCCTCTCACTCACGTATTCCACCAGTTCGGAAGCCGAAACCATTGTCGTGTCCGGTGATCTGACGACGAAGGCCACCGGGATCTGCCCGACTTCGGGCTTTGCCCTGCCGATCACCGCACTCTGCGCGACGCCAGGGTGGGAGCAGAGCACCTCCTCGAGCTGAACCGGATATACGTTGTACCCCTTGTAGATGATCATGTCCTTGCTCCGGCCGACGACAAACAGATTTCCTTCGCTGTCGAATCTGCCCAAGTCTCCGGTCTTGAGCCAACCGCCACGAAATTGGAGCGCGGTCAGTTCGGGTGCGGCGAAGTACCCGGCGGTGACTTGCGGTCCACTTGCCCAGATCTCGCCCACTTCACCGGTCTCGACTTCTTCTTCGGTTTCCATGTCTCGCAGTGAGATTCGTGTGTCGAAGACCGGTAGACCTACGCTGCCGATCGGTGATCGCGCATCTGGGTTGTTGAGTTGATTGGTGAGAATGGTTGTCGCCTCGCTGAGCCCGTAACCCTCGATGACCTTCGCGTTCGGGAATGTCTCGCCCATGCGACGCAACGTGGTCGTGTCGATGGGGGCGGCACCTGAGAACACCGAACGCACCGAACTCAAATCGTGAGTCGATGTGGTCGAGGCCTCGAGGAGTAGGTGGTAGAACGCCGGTGCGCCGATCAGTCTGTCGATCTGGTGGTGCTCGATGGTCGCGAGGTACTCGTGTGGATCGAACCTGCCCAGTACGAGGGTAGTGGTACCGGCAAGTACGTGATTGCACTGTCCGACGAGAGCCAGTCCGTGAAAGTACGGTGCGACGACGGCAATGACCCCTTCGCCCATTCGCTCCGAATTCTCGTGTACAGCAGCGGGTACCGGAACCATCCGAATGCCACCGTCTTCGTCGCTTTCCGGAAGAGACGAGCTACGCCACGCTGTGGTCTGAATCGTGCTGGCCACCAGATTGCGGTGCAGAACCTGAACGCCCTTCGAGCGGCCGGTGGTGCCGCCGGTGAGCTGAAGATGTGCGACGCCTTGTGAACTCGCCAGTCTTCGGGTGAGGGCCGGCGACTCGAGAAGCTGAGCGAGATCGACGTCCCCGGTCGCGAGGTCTTGCGACGGGCAGTTCTCCGGGGCGGCCGCGGTCGGAGGGGCGACGACGGTGAATTCGAGGTCCGAGTTCTGTGCCGCACGAAATGTCGCCACACTGGTCGGGTGAACCACTGCGGCTCGAGGTGCGAACTCTGCCAACAATTCTCGCAGTGTCTCCGTAGGTTGAGTGTGGTTGACCGGGCATGCCACGGCGCCCGCACACAGAATTCCGAAGTAGGCGACCGGGTACCACAGGGAATTGGGCATCAGGAGAACGACGCGATCGCCAGGTCGAATGCCCCTGTCGGACAATCCTTGCGCTATGCGGAGAGCGTGATCGTAGAGTTCAGTGAAAGTGAGGTCCTCGTCGCCGTCACGTAGAGCAACACGGTCTCCGTAGGCGAGTGCCGAGCCGGCGAGGATAGCGTCGAACGCAACATCCGGGTAATCGAGAGATACTGGCATGAAGGGCATTCCGTGCATATCTACTCCTGACGTAGTTAACCTGCCTGCATGGTCGCGGCGAGCTTCGGCCGCGTGTCGATAGTTGGTGCGTGCTTTTCGCGAAGGAGAACTTCCTGAGTGACCGTGGCAACCAAAACTCCGGTGCGGGTCCAGAATTCACCAATGGCCAGACCCCGTCCGTCTCCCGACGTAGGGCTGCGTTGAACGAACAGCAACCATTCGTCGGTTCGGCAAGGGCGGTGGAACCACACGGCGTGATCGAGTGAAGTGAGAAAGAGCTTCTGGGGCGGACTTCCACCGCCGAGCAGTTCGAGATGGCCGAGAGCAGCGGTTCGCGCCAGCGTGAGGTCCGAGCAGAACGCGAGTGCGGCGGAGTGCATCCCGAGATCGCTCGAGACATCGCCTGCGATGCGAATCCACATGCGGCGGTCCCTGCCGCCGCCGTGGTCGGCAGCGTCGTCGTCGGCCGAATCGCCGCTTATCGGGCGCACTTGCACTGCCTGACGAATGGCCGAGGACGTGATGCCCGACCAGAATCGATCAACGGATTCACTGTGTGCCGGAAGTGATTCCGGTGTGGGAACGTGGGGCATCGCAATATGGCGATCGGGTCCGAATTCCTCCTTCTTGAAGGATGCGGTCAGTGTGAGCAACGCATTGCCGCCCTGGAAGGCGGTCACTTCTCGTAGTGCATAGGTGCCACCGTCTCGGAGGATTCGCACTCGGTACTGCACCTCGGCGCCCGGTCGACCCATGGACAGGAAGTACGCGTGGAGCGAGTTCACGTACCGTACAGGTTCGACGGTGCGGTGTGCGGCGAGCAGGGCCTGCGCGACAACATGACCGCCGTAGGTGCGATCTGGGCCACCGGCACAGCATGTTCCGCGAAATTCAGGTGTCCCGTCGAGTGCAATGCCGGCGTCGGTGAGCTGCAACAGTTCGTCCATCGGGGCTCCTACCGGCTCAGGGATTTCGCGATGATCGTTTTCATGACTTCGCTGGTGCCGCCGTAGATTCGCGACACTCTCGTGTCTGCGTACAACCGTGCGATGGGATATTCGAGGATGTACCCGTAGCCGCCGTGCAGTTGTAGACACTTGTCGATCACGCGGCCTGCCATCTCGGTGCAGAAGAGCTTGCAGATTGCAGCGTCGACGGCGCTCAACTCGCCGGTGTCTTCGAGTGCGACGGCGTGATCGACCATTGTCTGACCTGCGGCGAGATCCGTAGCACATTCGGCAAGAACGAATTTGGTGTTCTGGAAGTCCGCGACCGGTTTTCCGAAGACGCGTCGGTCGCTGGTGTAGGAAACCGCGTGGGCGATGGCAGCGGCCGCGGTGGCGCACCCTCCGGCCGCCATGGCGAGGCGTTCGCGGGGCAGGTTCTGTCCGAGGTAACTGAAGGCCGCTCCTTCCTCGCCGAGTACATCGGTGACCGGCACTCGGACATTGGTGAAGGAGACCTCGCAGGTATCGCTGAACTTCAAACCGATCTTGTCCAATCGGCGACCGACTTCGAAGCCTGCGGATTCGGTGTCGACGACGAACAGCGAGAGCCCGCCCCTGCGATTCTCACCTGGATCGTCGGTACGGGCGACCGCTACCATGTGTGTTGCCTGAGACGCGTTGGTGATAAAGGTCTTTGCGCCGTTGAGGATGTAGCTTTCTCCGTCGTCGGAGAGCTTTGCGGTGGTACGAATGGCGGCCAGATCCGAACCCGTACCCGGTTCGGTCATCGCCACGGCAAGCACGGCCTGCCCACTCGCGCAGTCGGGCAGCCAGCGCTTCTTCTGATCCTCGTTTGCGAGAGTGAGCAAGTAGGGCAGAACGATTCCGGCGCTCGCGTGGTAGTTACCCAATGAGACACCGGCCAACGCAGCTTCCTCTCCGATGATCATCAGATAGCGATAGCTCGTCGGCCCCGCGCCGCCGTACTCCTCCGGGATGTCGAAGCCCATGACTCCCAATTCGCCGAGCTTGCGGTAGAACTCGCGTGGGGCGTATCCCTGTTCCTCCCACTTCGCGAACTCCGGGACGACCTCCTTGTGTAGAAAGGCCCGGAACACCTCACGAAAGGCGTCGTGCTGATCGTCGAAGATTGTGCGCTTCATGGGAAGTCTCCTTGTTCCGCGGACGACGCGGGGTTGGCTAGGTGTAGAGGCTGCGCAGCGACCGTTTGTCGGTCTTACCGGTGGCCGTGGTCGTCAGTGCTTCGACGAAGGCAACTGTGCGCGGTGCTTTGTATCCTGCGACTTGGGTTTTGACGTGCTCGCGAATTTCTTCGGCGGTGACAGACAGGTGTGGTTTGAGGACGACCACGGCATGCACGCGCTCGCCCCACTGATCGTCGGGCAAACCGATGACGGCGCAGCGCAACACCGCGGGGTGGTTGGTGACGGCGTCCTCCACCTCGGCCGAATAGACGTTCTCACCGCCGGTGATGATCATGTCCTTGGCGCGATCGACGATGAAGATGTACCCCTCGTCGTCCATGTACGCGAGATCTCCGGTGTGCAGCCAGCCTCCGCGTAGCGCTTCGGCGGTCTCTTCCGGGCGGTTCCAGTAACCGAGCATGATGTGCTCGCCGCGGGTGACGATCTCTCCGACGGTGCCCCGCGGCACCTCGTTGCCTTCCCGGTCGACGATGATGATTTCGGCGTGAAGGCTTGCGCGGCCCGCAGAGCGCAGGCGAGGACCGCCGGCACGGTGGTCCGAACCGAGCAGGGAGACGATGACCGCGGTCTCCGTCATGCCGTATCCCTGGACGAAGTTTGCGTTGGGGAAGTGCGACATCGCGCGTTCGAGGACGGCCGCGGGCATCGGAGCGGCTCCGTAGACGATCGATCTGACGCTGGTGACGTCCGTGTCCGGGAAGGCCGGATGGTTGTAGAGCATTTGCAACATGCTCGGGATCGAGGTCATGGTGGTGATCCGTCGGCCCGAGATGAGCTCGAGCACATCGCCGGCGTCGAAGCGGTTGGCGAACACCACTGTGCCGCCGACCACGGTCTGGGCCAGCATGCCGAGCAATGCGGCAATGTGGAACAGAGGAGCCATCACCAGAGTGATGCCACCGATCTCGCAGGACCGGGCAAAGCCGGTACCGCCGAGCAGGGCGGTCGAGAGACTGCGATGAGAGTGCATGACGGCTTTGGGAGTACCGGTGGTTCCGCCGGTGTAGATCAGCGCGGCCAACGTGTCGCCGCCGGCACGCACGTCGTCGACCTCGGGGCCTTCGATGATCAGGTCTTCGAAACCCGCCATTCCGGCGGGAGCCGGCTCGTCGCCCATGTAGACGAGCGTGACGGTGGCGTCGAGTCCGGACACCAATAGCCGGCATTCCTCGTCGACGAGTACAAAAGCGCTGCCGACTCCGGTGACCGCGTCGGTGACTTCACGGACCGAACCGTGACGGTTGACGAGATTGACGACAGCGCCGATCCACCACGTCGCCATCAACGACTCGAAGTAACGGTCGGAGTTGAACGCCAGGATGCTGACCCGGTCGCCCGGACCGACGCCGCGCTCTCGCAGGGCTCCGGCGAGCCTGGCGACTCGCTTCGCGATCTGTGGGGCGGTGCGCTCGCGATGCTCGCAGACGGTCAAGGGTCGGTGCGGCTGTTGTTGAACCGCCCTGTGCAGAAGGTGGGTCAGATGCATGGGCTCGCGTGCTCCTCGAGTCGGGTGGTGCAGACGGCGGATGGTCGGGGTGCCGACGAATCGACACCCCGACGACGAGTTAGTCGATCAGGAATTCCGCGTCTCCGACGAGGGCGTTGACACCGTTCTGACGAGCGCAGACAAGTTCGACACGGGCACGTCGACCGTCCTCGGCCTCGTAGATGTCGACGACGACAGCAGAGCAGGTGAGTTCGTCACCGGGCCAGACCTTGTCGGCGAATCGAATCTTGAATCGACGCAGGTTCTCGACACCCAGCCATTCGGTGACGTAGCCGGCCAGCATGCCTGCCTGAAGCATGCCGACGGAGAACACGGACGGGAAGCCGGTCTCACGGGCGAACGTGTCGTCGTGGTGCAACGGATGGAAATCACCCGAGGCACCCTGATACTTGACGAAGTCGGTGCGAGTCAGTGGAGGGAAGGTCTTGCTCTCGGCCTGCTGTCCGGTTACGACGGTTTCGGTCGTGGTGGTCATTTCCCCTCCTCCTTGCCGCCCGTTGTGGCGGTCTCGATGATCGTGCTGTTCTGCGTCGCGATCAATTCTCCGGACTCGTCACGGAACTCGGTGATCATCTTCGCGAAGGTCATCACCCCACCGCGCTTTCCGGGCTTTTCGAAGCGGTCACCGACGGTGGTCTCGGCGGTCAGCTTCTGGCCGGCTCGTGGAAGTGGCCCGTGGAAGATGTACTCCTCCTCTCCGTGGAGGATGCGACGACGGTCGAATCCGAGCTTGGCGAAACCGGATTGGTCTGCGGGCTCCCAGATCATTCGGCCGCTGGTGAGCATGGTCGGCGGGATCACCGCATCCTCACCGGCATGCTGTTCGGGGTTTGCCTTCACGGCCCGGACGAATTCCTGGACCTTGCTGTAGTCGAGCGGGAAGGTGTAGCTCACTTGGTTTCTCCTTCGATCTTCGGGATGCCGGCGCGCCGGGTCTCGACCGACTTGAGGAAGGCGTCGTCGCCGAGAAGCTTTGTCAGTTCACCGATGTCCAGCTGTCGGTCCTCGCGAATTTCGTCGGCGATCGAGTAGCCGCCGTAGAGACCCACGTAGCCGCCGTAAACGGCAAAAACCTGTCCGTTGAAAGCGCATTCGGCGCTCGACAGATATGCCACGAGCGACGAGCAGTTGGCGGGGTTGTAGCGGTCGAAGACAGCCTTGTCGACGGGCTCACCGACCAAATCCTTGATGCCGGGCGTGGCTTTGACAGGTTCGGTGCGCGCGACGGGAGCGATGGCATTGGCCTTGACGCCGAATCGCTCGAATTCGCGAGCGGCATTGACTGCCTGGATGGCCAGACCGGCCTTGGCTGCTGAGTAATTCCACTGTCCGTAGTTGCCGTGCAGTCCGGATCCGGAACTGGTGTTGACGAGGTTGCGTGTCTCGTGCACGCCTGCCTTCGACTGGTCGCGCCAGTATCTTACGGCGGCGCGGGTAGCCGAGAAGGTGCCCTTGAGGTGCACAGCGATAACCGAGTCGAACTCTTCCTCGGTCATGTTCCACAGCATCGCGTCGCGGATGATGCCGGCGTTGTTGACCACCGAGTGCAAGTTGCCGAAGGTGGATACTGCTGCCTCGGTGAGCTTCTCACCGACGGCCATCTCCGCGATCGAACCCTCTACCGCGATGGCCGAGCCGCCGGCAGCAACGATTTCGTCTGCCACCTGTTGCGCTCCGCGCAGGTCGTTGACCACGATGCTGGCGCCTTCGGCTGCCATGAGTAGTGCGTGTTCGCGGCCGAGACCTGCGCCGGCCCCGGTGACGATGGCAACGCGTCCGTCGAGTTGTCCCATGATGTTTCCTTTCGTTCTTCGCGCCGAGCTACGGCGCGGCGGTGTTGAAGACTTGGTGGAAGTGGTTGCTACGCAACCTTTTCGTACAGCGTGATGACGCCGGCGCCGCCGAGACCGAGGTTGTGCTGCAGTGCGAGCTTTGCTCCGTCGACCTGTCGTGCGTCGGCGGTGCCGCGCAACTGCCACACCAATTCGGCGCACTGAGCCAAGCCGGTGGCGCCGAGCGGATGCCCCTTGGACAGCAGGCCGCCGCTGGGATTGACCACAACGCGGCCGCCGTAGGTGTTGTCGCCGTCGAGGATGAACTTCTCGGAGCACCCTTCTTCTACCAATCCGAGGGCCTCGTACGAGAGCACCTCGTTGACCGAGAAGCAATCGTGCAGTTCCACGACCTGGATGTCGCGCGGATCCACTCCGACCTTTTCGTAAATCCGTTGCGAAGCAACGCGAGTGATGTCCGCGCCGACGACTTTGAAGACGTCGTCGTCGGTGAAGACGCTGGGGAAGTCGGTGACCAGCTCTTGAGCTGCGATCGCCACACCCGGTGTGAGGCCGTGGGCACGCGCGAAATCTTCGCTGCAGATGATGGCGGCGCCGGCTCCGCAGGTGGGCGGGCAGGCCTGCAAACGAGTCAGCCCGCCGTACAGTGCCTTTGATTCGAGCACTTCCTGCTCGGTGACCGGCTCACGGAAAACCGCGTACGGGTTGTTGGCAGCGTGCTTGCGGGATTTTACCGAGATCTTCGCGAACAGATCCGGCGAGACCCCGTACCGCTTGGAGTACTCCTGCGCGGCGGCACCGAAGTACTGCATCGCCATGGACGGGTTGGCGGGGTCGATGCCGTAGGTGCGGTCGAGGACTTCGGCGTGCCGCTCCATCGGAGCCGGGCGATCGCCCCAATGGTTGACCAACGCCCCGGGCTGCATCTGCTCGAAGCCAACGGCGAGTGCGCATTCGACGACGCCGGACTCGACGGCCTGCCTGGCCAACCACAGCGCGGACGAGCCACTCGCGCAGTTGTTGTTGACGTTGACAACCGGAATTCCGGTCATGCCCGCGCCGTAGATGGCGCGTTGACCACTCGTCGAATCCCCGTACACGTAGCCGGCGTAGGCCTGCCCGATCTTCTCGAATCCGATTCCTGCGTCCGCGAGCGCGTTGGCAATGGCCTTCGCGCCCATCTCGTAGTAGTGCTCGCTGCGCCCTGGCTTCGTGAACGGGATCATTCCGACCCCGGCGACTAGTACTTTGCGACTCATCGGTGCTCCCTTGTGATTACTGGTCTTCGTGCTTTGGTGGTTGATTCGTTGTGTGTGAGGCGTATTCAGAGCAACTCGAGGATGGTGGCGTTGGCCATGCCGCCGCCCTCACACATCGACTGCAAGCCGTAACGGATTCCCTCGTCACGCATGTGGTGCACCATCGTGGTCATCAACCGCGCGCCGGAGCCTCCCACTGGATGCCCGATGGCCATGGCGCCGCCGTTGGGGTTCATCAGCGAATAGTCGGCTCCGGTCTCGCGCAACCAGGCCAGGGACACGGCGGCGAATGCCTCGTTGATCTCGAACGTGCCGATGTCGGCGAGCGTCAACCCGGACTTCTTCAGCGCCAGCGCCGTTGCCGGGATCGGGCCCTTGAGGATGCTCACCGGATCGGTACCGGTCACCACTGCAGTATGAATGCGGGCGATCGGTGTCCAACCGTGTTCACGCGCAATGTCACTGGTCATCACGAGGAGAGCGGCGGACCCGTCGGAAACCTGGGAAGCGTTTCCTGCCGTGATCTCGGTTCCCTCGAACGCCACCGGCAACTCGGCGAGGCGTTCCATGGTCCCGCCGCGACGGATACCTTCGTCCGCCTCGATGATCCTGGTACCACCTTCGGCATCGGTGACCGTGACCGGTGCGATCTGGCCGGCGAAACGACCGGCATCGACAGCGGCAGCAGCACGGGCATGCGAGTCGAGGCCGTGTCGGTCCATGTCGGTGCGACTGATGCCGTACTCGTCGGCGATCATCTGAGCGCCGAGACCTTGGTTGAATCGCTCGATGTTGTAGCGCCCCAGTACGAGTGGTCCGTGCATCGGACCGTAATCACCGGCACGGGCAGCTGCGCCGAGGGGGATGACGCTCATCATCTCGACTCCGCCCGCGACTGCGACGTCGTACTGGCCCGAGATCACGCCGGCCGCCGCCTGGTGTACGGCCTGCTGCGAAGAGCCGCATTGACGGTCGACGGTCACGCCAGGGACATGTTCGGGCCATCCTGCACCGAGTACTGCCGACCGGGCGATACAGCCGGCCTGCATGCCGAGGGTTCCGACGCAACCCCAGATCACGTCGTCGACGATTGCGGGGTCCAGCCCGGTTCGCTCTGCCAGCGTGCGCAGAACGTGCGCTGACAGATTGACTGCGTGCGTGGTGGACAACCCACCACCACGTTTGCCGACCGGTGTCCGTACCGCGTCGACGATGACTGCATCACGCATGAAAACTCCTGTGTCCGAGTCGGTTGGAGATCAGAGACCGATGTCTTTGGCGATGATGGTCTTCATGACTTCACTGGTACCGCCGTAGATGCGCGAGACTCTCGTGTCGGCGTACAGGCGAGCGATGGGATATTCGAGGATGTACCCGTAGCCGCCGTGCAGTTGTAGGCACTTGTCGATCACGCGCCCGGCCATCTCGGTGCAGAACAGCTTGATGCGTGCAGCATCGGCGGCGGTGAGCTCTCCGGAGTCGTCGAGATCGAGTCCCTTGTCCACCAGGGCCTGCGCGGCAGCGACTTCTGTAGCGCATTCGGCAAGAACGAATTTGGTGTTCTGGAAGGATGCAACCGGCTTACCGAAGACTTGGCGCTGGCGGACGTACTCCGACGCGTACTCGATCGCCGAGGCCGCACAGGCGGTCTGGCCGACACCGATGGAAAGCCTTTCGCGGGGGAGGTTTTGGCCGAGGTAGGAGAAGCCCTTGTCCTGCTCGCCGAGGAGATTCTCGACCGGAACTCGAACATCGGTGAACGACAGTTCGTTGGTGTCGGAAGACTTCATGCCGATCTTGTCGAGCTTGCGTCCGAAATTGAAGCCGACACTGTCTGTGGGAACCACCAGCAGGCTGAGTCCGAAGCGTCGGTCCTCCTCGGAGGGTGCGGAGGTTCGAGCGGCTACGACGCAGAGTTCCGAGTTGCGGGCACCGGTGATGAAGGTCTTGGCGCCGTTGAGGACGTAGTGGGTGCCGTCTTCGGACAGGCGCGCTGTGGTCTTGATGCCCGCCAGATCCGATCCGGTCCCCGGCTCGGTCATGGCGATGCAGAGCATGGTCTCGCCGCTCGCCACTCCCGGAAGCCACCGTTGCTTCTGTTCGTCGTCGGCCAGGCGCAACAGGTACGGCAACACGATGCCGATGCTCACGCCGTAGTGTCCGAAACTTACTGCTGCACGGGCTGTTTCCTCTTGCATGACAGCTTGGAATTTGAAGCTGGTGGGTCCGGCGCCGCCGAACTCCTCGGGGATGTCGAAACTCGTCGCTCCGAGTTCTGCAAGCTGGTTGAACAACTCACGCGGTACCTGGTTCGCGTTCTCCCACTCCGGGTAGTTCGGCGTGACCTGCTTGGCGATGAAGGTCCGGATGGTCTCGCGGAATGCCTCGTGCTCGGGGGCATAGACGGTACGTTTCATGATGCGCTCCTGAAAATCTGTGATGAGATGACGTGTTTTGGGTCAGACGCGTCCGGCGTCGACGACGAGGCAATGGCTGTTGATGTAGTCCGATTCGGGCGTGCACAGCAGGTACACCGCCCCCGCGGCTTCCACCGGAGTGCCGCCTCGGCCGAATGGGATCATCTTCGACGCGACGGCCAAGCGGTCAGGGTTGACGCCGACGCGAATCTCGCGGCCGTCGATCGTCAACGTCGCGTTCGCGTCCGCGGACACCTCGGTCATTCTCGTGATGATCAGTCCGAAGGCCACTGCGTTGACGTTGACCCTGTACCGGCCCCATTCCTTGGCAAGAGTCTTGGTCAGTCCGATCAGGCCGGCTTTGGCGGCGCCGTAGTTGGATTGGCCGGCGTTCCCGTAGTACCCCGACACCGACGACACGTTCACCACCTTGCGGTGGTACTCGGTCGGATTGGCTTTGATGAAAGGTTGCGCCGCACGCAGGATGCGGAACGGCGCCTTGAGATTTACGTCCACGATGGTGTCCCACTGCTCGTCGGTCATCTTTTGAATCACCGAGTCCCAGGTATATCCGGCGTTGTTGACGATGATGTCCAGACCGTCGAAGGTTTCGACCGCAGTGCTGACGAACCGCTCCGCGAAACCGTCCTCGGACACTGAACCCACAAGGCTGACTGCTTGTCCGCCGGCAGCCTTGATGTCGTGCTCGGTCTGTGCAGCAGCTTCGGGATCGAGGTCGTTGATCGTCACCGCTGCACCTTCGCGGGCGAATTTGAGTGCGATTTCTCGGCCGATCCCACGACCCGACCCGGATACGAGAGCGACCTTTCCCTCCAGATTGCCCACGGTCCCAGTTCCCGCGATCCCATTTCCCACGGTGTTCCCTTTCGAGTGAAGAGTGTTGTAGCGAAACGTAATTGGCGGCATTCCAGACCGGCGGTTGCTCCGGCGCTGCGATGCCTCGAGGCGCCGTGGCTCCGAGCGCTTCATTCGCAATTACTGATGATTCACTTTTAGGCCTTGAAAGTATGTATGTCAAGCATCTTCGCTGTAACTGCTGGTCGGATACTGTTCCAACACATTCACAGTTGCGTGTGAATCTGGCGGGATGGGGCACCGATGGCGAGTGGCGGACGCTCTCGGGTGCCGGAAGCTGCGTCAGTCACCACCAGAGTTGGGGGGGCGTTGAGTAAGCGGGTTTCGGAGGATCTGACCTTTCGGCAAGGTCACCAGTGTCGTCGGTAGTTTCAAGTGACCCTTGACACAGTGGTGAAAATAGCCCAAAGTGAATCTCAAGTAATTCTTTGACGCGACATCGCACGAGAATGCCTACGCACGGACGGCTGAACCGAAGAAGTCAACCTGAGGGAGGCGGGCATCCAACTGTGTGTTTCTGCCTATCTGGCAGTGCTATTCGGTGATTCGCTCTCGAAGAATGACCAAACTGACACGTCTTCTCTGCGGAAGCGGAGCGTGATGGATCTCGATTCCGAACATCGATGTGAACCCGAAGTGTCACCAATCCAAGCGGCAAGCCTGCCCCTGCACTGCGTTGGCAGTGCCCGTTGATCAAACCGTCTCCTCGAAGGATCCGACAGTGACAACACCCCGGACAACACCCAAGACAACGCCTCGTCAAGTGGCAACACACCAACAAGTATCTTCGGGTACAGCAGTGCCTGAACCTCCCGAATCACGCCGCCGTGCTTGGGGTTTGACCTCGCTTCTGGTTTTCCTGACCGTCATCAACTGGGGAGACAAAGCGGTATTGGGCATCATTGCCCAACCGCTGTCCAAAGAGCTGGGGTTGACAGCATCCCAGATCGGTCTCGTAGGTAGCTTGTTCTTCCTCACCTTCACGATCGGCGGCTTCTTTTCCGGGGCGATCGCCCGAATAACGACACTGAGATGGGCGCTGGCGGTGTTGGCCCTGCTCTGGTCGGCGGCAATGCTTCCGATGGTCATCACGGCGAGTTTTGCTGTGTTGGTAGTCAGTCGGATGCTGTTGGGTTTGGCTGAGGGGCCGAGCGGACCTTTGACACACACCGCCGCGTTCTCCTGGCATCCACCGGCGAAGCGCGGACTTCCGGGTGCGCTTCTAGCGGGGTCGGCCTCGCTGGCGAAGATTGCCGTGGCTCCGGCGCTTGCCTTCGTGACGGTCACGTGGGGGTGGCGTGCGGCCGTGGTCTGCATGGCGGTGCTCGGCGTGTTGTGGTGCGTGCTCTGGTTGCCCCTGTGGTCGCAGGGCCCCTACATCCGTAGTGGAAAGCGTCGAGAAGAGGCGGGCGTCAGTGCAGCCGAGACTGACGAGCCGGCGGTGCCGTGGATGCGCATCTTCCGAACGCGGACGTTCATCAGCTGCACCATGCTGGTGATGGCGATATACGCCATCGTCGCGGTTGTGCTGACCTGGCTTCCGTCGTACTTCGAAGTGGGCCTGGGATACAGCCGACTGCAAGCTGGTTCGATGTTCGCATTCCCCAGCATTGCGGGCCTGATTTTGATGTTGATCCTCTCCTCTTCCGGAGATCGTCTGACTTCTCGCGGCGCCACGTCCCGCCTGATTCGAATAATCGTTCCCTCGGTGGGTGTGCTCGTCAGCGGAATGATCATGGTGTTCCTGCCCTACGTGTCGGCCCCTGCGCTGGCGGTCGCGATCGTCTCGGTCGGATATGGGTTCCTGGCGTCCGGCTATCCGCTGATCATCGCCACGATCTCTGAAATTTGTCCACCGCGGCAGACCGCCGGAACGCTGGGAGTTTTCATGGCAATGATGGGAATCGGGGGCTTGATCGGCCCCTACGTGACCGGGCGGATCGTCGACGCTGCCGATACTCCGGCTGCCGGCTATGCCACTGCGTTCCAGGCCTTCGGATTGGTTGCGGTCCTGTTTGCTTTCGGAACCTTGATTTTCGCCAACCCCGAGCGTGACAAGGAGATCGTCTGGAAAGCTACGAGTCGAACGTAGCTGCGTGACGCTCCCGAGTGCACAGAATAGTGGGTAACTGGACTTTTCTGGCTATGCGGCGTCTTCATGCGAGTACACTCACTTTGTGAATCTGACGCAATGATCGAATCGACGATAGGATGACGGCGTGCCACGTGAAAGGGAACCGATGACTGCCGTCCGTCGACCCCGCGACCGTAAGCAACAGATATTGGCAGCAGCAAGCGAGCTGTTCCGGGAGCACGGGTATCACAACATTTCTGTTTCGGATGTCACCGCTCGTGTGGACATCACGACGTCCGCGCTCTACCGCCATTATCGAAACAAGAACAGCCTGCTCTATCACGCGGTTCTGGCCGGGATCGAGTCTCTCAATGAATCTGTCGGCGGTGCAACGGATCTGTACACGTTGCTGACAACGCTGTCGGCAACGTCGGTCGAGCGCCGCGGGTTGCCGCTGTTGTGGCAGCGCGAAGCCAGGTACCTGGACGACGACCAACGAGAGATTCTGCGTAAGAGGTTGCGGGTCAGTACCTCTCGTATCTCGGAGCTGGTGCAAGCGCACAGGTCTGACCTTTCCGACTCCGACAGTCGGCTGCTGGCGTACTCGATCCTGGCGGTGTTCAGCAGTTCGTCGAGTCACCGAATCTCGATGCCTCCCCGTCAGATGGAGGCGCTGCTGTTCGACCTTTCGGCGCGTGTTGCCCTGTCCCCCATCGGGTCTGCAGACCTTGATGTTCCCGCTGCGCGTACTGAGGTCATCTCCATACCCGTTTCGCGACGCGAACAACTACTGACTGCGGCGATTCAACTGTTCGACGAACGCGGGTATCGAACGGTCAGCAACGAGGACGTCGGCGCGGCCTGCGGCACGACAGGCCAGAACGTGTACAACCACTTCGACACGAAGCTCGACATTCTGTCCACGGCAATCACCCGTGGTTTCGACCGACGTGACCTTGCCGTGCGGCAGGCGCTGTCGCAAGTAGGCGATTCGAGCGAGACGCTCGACATTCTCTTGGGTGTTCATATCGCGTTTGCCCTGGAAGACGGACACCTCATCGGTCTGATGGCGACGGAACTCGCCGAGCTTCCCGACAACACCCGAAAGGCCTGTGTCCAAGCTCAGCGGGACTACCTGGAGTTGTGGGTTCGGGCGCTCAGCGAAGTTCGCCCCGGTTTGGATGCAACCGAGGCGAAGTTCACCGTGAGTGCAGCAATGACGTTGATCGGCAACGCTATCCGTATCGGAAGCGTTCGGCGCCGTGTTGACCTCGCAGACCGACTGGCGGAGATATGCACTGCTTTGATGACGGAGACTTCGGATCCCGCTGCGTCATTGGTGGGCGCCGGAGTTGGTGCCGCTCCGTAGTCTCAGAGCGGCAGATCGGCACCACAGAACGAGTCAGTCGCGCCCGGCTTCGACCAGCTTTTCAGCGAGGGTCGCCGGTGTAGTGAAAATCGCTTCGTGGCTTCCTGCCATCTGAATGATCCTGCACAGGCCGAGTCGACCGGAAAATCTTGGATGCCAGGCGAACTCGCCGTGCGGCATCGCAGTGTCTTCCGTGCAGTTCAGGTAGGAAGTCCTCACCGTCCCGGAGTTGACGAGTTCGTAGAACTTCGTGAGATCAAGTTTGTCTTCCAACATAGTGACCGGTGTCGGGCATAGAGACTCGTAGGCGCTCATGGCTGTCTCGTGATCTGCGTCGTTCAAGAACGCTTCCCTCCAGACGTTCCAAGGCAAGGAGAACATTCCGTCCACCGCTCTTTCGCGCACCATCTCTCGATAGTGAGCCGGGGACTCGTCGTTGATACTGTTGCCATTCGCTGGAACAAAGGCATTCCAATAGACAAGTCGCCGAATGCGGTCAGGAAATACCTCTGCGACCTTGGAGATGACCGTGCCGCCGAAGCTGTGTCCCACCAGAATGAAGTCCGTGATATCTCGGTCGGTGATGTACTGAACGATCGACTCGACACCGTCCGCGTGTCGGACACTCGTCTGTGATTCCCCGAAACCCGCGACCGTAGGCGTGTACACGCTATGGCCGGATGCAATCAGGTGTTTCGCTACTGGTGCCCAGTGCTCCCCCGTATGCCAAGCTCCATGAACGAGAACGAAAGTGTATTGCTGCGCCACGACTATTCCTCCACCACGTAAGTTCGCTCGCCGAACAGAATTCATCCGCAAAGGTCTCGCGAACGAGAAGATGATGAGCGATTGGGATTTTCTCGTCCACCGGCCCCGAATCTATCGTCGAATCGAATGTCGAACCAATGCCGGAACATTCGCTGGCCATATCGAACCTGGTATAGCGAATATGCCTCCCACTCAGAAGGATCGGGAGCAAAACGTCAGTGACATCCGAGGTGCCCTAGCGTACTGCCACAGCTTCGATCTCGACCAGCATCGCCGGGTCGGACAGCCCGGTGGTCTCAGCCATCAAGCTGGCTGGTGAGCATTGGTAGGTTTCGAGGGCATCGAGAACAACATCGTAGTTCGAGGTTGCAGAAGCTATGTCTCTGACAAAGATGCGGATCTGTACTACGTCTCGGAAACTGAAACCCGCAACTTCGAGGGTGCGGTCGATATTGACAAAGGTCGTTGCAACTTGGGCTCTGAAGTCGCCGACGCCTCCGCGCGCATCCACGCTACCGCGTCCCTCATGCCCCGATACGAAGAGAAATTCCGAAGGTGCGCTGATTCTGACCGCGGAGTTGTATCCGAACCTACCCGTAATGAGTTGTGGAGCAATGTTTTCACGTTGCATGTGGAGTCGTCTCCAATCTGAACTGTCGATAGTTTCGCCGCATCGAGTCAGCGGTCGTAGGACAAGATCTGTTCGGCGACCGCTCGGGGAGCGGAGATCATCCCGTCGTGCCCGGTATTGATTCGATCGAGTTGCCACTCGCGCGAGTTGTTCAGCACCCGCTGCTTCGACGCTTGGATGTCGGGGAAGGCGGGCTCAGTGAAGTCGATGTAGTGCCGTGGAAGTCCAGCCCCAGCCGGACCGGTGAGAATGACTGTGTCACTCCAGGTCGACCATGGGTGCGCAGTGAGTTGCCTTTTCGCCCAATCGATGTCATTTCGATCGGTGAGACCGAACATAGTGGGATCTGTCGGTGCGGGCACAGTGTGCCCGCCGGTGGCGTCGACAAGCGTTCGGAGTACCTCCTGGCTGCCGAGTGGCATTGTGGACAGCACTGTCTCACCGTTTTCGATGACCACAGCGTCGAGGTAGACCAATCGACGGATCCTCTCAGGCATCCGGTCAGCCACCGAGGTTATGTATGCACCACCGATGCTGTGGCCGACCAGCACGAAGTCTGTGAGCTCCTCTGCTTCAATCGTCCGAATGATGTCGTTGACAGCGTCGTCGTAGCTCAACTCTGCATGGAGGAGATGGGATCGGTCCCCTACGCCGGTGATCGTCGGGGTGATCACTCGGTTCTCACCGCGTTGCAACATCGGTGCGAGTTTGCGCCAACACCAACCTCCATGGCTGCCACCGTGTACGAGAAGATAGTCCGGTCGCGCGGGGGAAGCTGAAGAGATGCCGGTGCCTGCGGTAGCAGTTGCAGGGGCAGCGGGTGTGACTGCGGCTGCGGCTGCGGGTGCCGCCGCCCCTGCGAACAGCGTGCGCCGGTTCACTCGCGAGTGAATCTTCGACGGCTCGCCGGCTACACCTCGCTCGGAGGCATCCGACATTCTGCTGTGCGTTCGAGTTGCGCTGTTCGGGGCCGTCAAGTTCCCGAAGGGCATGGGAGATGTCATCCACCTAGCCTGTCGATCTGCACACCTGCTGAACATGTTGGTCAGGCCACAAAACATGTCCTTGCGTTCGCTTTCCTTTCGTCTACCGGTGGACAGGCTTGGACACCACAGGCTCGAAACTCGCGGCAGGCCCGAAACTCACTGTGAGCGTGACTTGTAGCTCGCCAATCCGTCGGCCTCCCGCAACCGATCGACCAACAAGATCAGCATCTCCTGAGAATCAGACGACAATTCATTTGTCAGTCTGAGAAGATGCTGCACCGATTCATTCGACAACTTTGCAATGAGTAAGGCATCCGAGTGTCGCGAGTCTTCGATTCCGAAATCGCAACGGCTGTCGAAGAAGTGGCTCGTATTGACGCCGAAGAACTGTGCGAGGCCGCGCACCACAGTCTCTGACGGGGCGCGGCGAACCCCGGTGCGAAGCTGAGAAAGATAGGGAGTCGATATGCGACACCCCTGCTGACGAAGCGCGTCGCAGACTCGTGCATTGGTCAATCCAGGTTGGCGGGTTTCGAAGAGAGCGTTCAATCTGATGCAGAAAACGCTGTATCCATGCTCGCTCAGCAATTCTCTTCTCTCCGTGCAACGTAGCGGTTGGGTCCGATACCCCGAGCGAGCCGGTGACCTGCCGCTCGGGGGATGAGTAATCGGCTTGTCAGACTTGAATTTCGCTGAGCGCGTCGACGATCAAGTCGGATACCGCTGACGGCTGCGACGCCAAGGACGCGTGCCCAGTCGGCAGTTCGACGAGTTTGCGGGGGTTCATTCGCCCAGCCATCATTCGCTCGTTGTCGGGATGGATCATTCGGTCTTCACTCGAGACCTGGTACCAGCTCGGCTTGACCTTCCACGCCGGTGCAGTAACCGCGTCACCGAAAGTACTTGCCAATGGAGCTTTTTGGGTAACTGCCATGATCAATGAGTTACTGACGTCGAGATCCTGACAAAAGCTGTCGCGATACTTTTCCTGAGTGATCCACAGGTATCCGTCGGAGTCCGGTGCCAGATTTGCGGCAGCGGCAGGTGGGTTCTGTTGGGTGATACCGCCAGGGCTTTCGCCGGCGTCGGGTGCAAACGCTGCGATGTACACCAGCCCGACGACGTTGGGGAGGTCCCCCATTTCGGTGATGACTGCACCGCCATAGGAGTGCCCGACCAGCAGAACTGGGCCTTGAACCTGCTCGACCATCTTGCGCGTACGTTCGGCATCGTCAGCGAGTGATGTCAGAGGCAGTTCGACGGCACGGAGATTCGAATATCCCCTGGCGTCCAGATCGACGATGACTTTGCCCCAGTGGGCCGCGCCACCCCAAAAACCATGTACCAAAACAATAGTTACGTCACTCATGCCGTTCCCTTCGGTTGGTGATCTTTGATTTCGGGAGTGCCGTGGCCATTGGTATTCGTGGTCAGCCCGTCAAGCACCGCACGCGGAGTTGACGGGTGCCTTGTTGATTCGGTCCCACAAGAATTTTGCCGCAAGCGGCATGCCGGTCACCGTTCCGAAATCGTGACCGAGAGTTGATCCCGGTAGCAGCGGCGGTGTGATGTCGTCCTGTGTGTATTCGACTTCCGCTCCCAATGCGCACCATCTGTCTCTCAGTGCGGCAACGGAATCAGCCGGAACGATGTCGTCGTTGGTGGACGTGTGCAGGTATACCGGGGCAGAGGGGGCCGTGCGTCCGATTTGTTGATCGTCGACGACCGCTGCAAGTTCCGGTTCCTCGGACAGGATCTGAGAGAAGGACTTTCCGTCGACGGTGTAGTCGGTACTACGAGTACCCAACGATGTCAGCCCGGTATCCGGCACGCATTGCGTCGCGCTGGTCGTAAGCCATTGCTTTCCCTTGTCGTTGAGCCGCTTGTCGAAGATCGGCCCTAGCTCGGGGTACCTCGCCATCAGGCTGTTGAGGGTGTATCCGACCGCTCCGGTGAGCAGTGACCCGTCTGCCTTGCGGAGAACCTCACGCAGGTCGGGATCGGCCGCCCCCGCGTAGGTTCCGAGCACGTTCAACTCGGGTGCCCGCTTGCCGACAATTTCTGCCGCGGACGCGCTCGCGCCGCCGCCCTGGGAGTAACCCCAGAACGCGATAGGTGTGGAGTCAGGGAGATTCCACAGTTGATTCGATGCGCGTGCGGCATCGACGACGGCGTTGCCCTGCTCGACCCTGTTGACGTAGGTGTGAATTCCGGGAGTGCCGAGCCCGATGTAGTCGGGCATGACCACACGAAACCCTGCGGTGAGCAGCAAGCCGGCATCTGCCACGTTGTAGTTGACGGGCAGGCTCAACTGAGGGCTGACCTGAATGTTGAAGGCCCACGCAAGGTTCTTCGAGCCGGCGCATTGATCGCCCTGACCGAACGTGCCCGGAGCAACGACGACGGTGGGCCGGTCACCGGGGCCGCGCCAGGGAAACGCCGGCGTGATGGCTGCGCCGGTGGTAGCCACGGGAGTTCCGTCCACGAGCGTGGAGGTGTACATGATCTTTTCGCCGTTGCCCGGCCACGTGCCGGCTATGCCGGGTATCTGGCCGAGCAGAGGAGTTGTCTCGGACTTGATCATCACTCCCTCCCCTGCCGGCAACGCCGTGGGTGGTTGATAAAAGTCCTGCGATTCAGCTTGTGCGAGAGCAGGAGTCATGGAAACAGCTCCTGCAGCGAGGAAGCCCACTGCCGCGAGACGGAGTAGTGCAACTTTGTGCATTTCTTCTCAGATCTTCCGTGTAAGACATTGTTGTCTAACTTTCTTTCAAAGTAGCGCACTTGTGACGGGACTCGCAATGGTCATCGCTCACCGGGGTTCGCCACAGTGGGCGTCCACGAGAGTGTTTGCGCGGTGGGTTGCGGCCGAGAAAGACTCCTGGCCTGCGGAAGTGCCGGAACGCCGAAAAGCTCCGGAGGGATTAAGGTCGGATTTCGAAACCGATCCGGCGCCGCACCGGGCAGTGTGCCGCGGTCGAATCAGCCGATCGAGGTGTCGGTGCCGATCAGTGCGCTCAGAATCGTGGACATGACTTTGACAAGACTGTCGACGGGCGGGCGAGTGGTCGCGGTGCTCCACTGATGCACGAGCGCTATGAGTGCGCCGATGAAGGCCGTCGACGCCATGTCGTATCCGCCGGGGGGAACAAAATCCTCACCCACGGCATTTTGAACTGTCGATTTGAAGAACGCTGCCCATTCTGTGCGCCGCTCTACGCGGTGCGCTTCCACCCGCGGGCTGACCCCGACGATGTCTACGTACGAGATCTGAGCTCGCCGAGGATCGCTGCCGATCGACTCGACGAACGCTGTCATCGCCGTTTCCGCGAGATCGGCGAGTGTGACGGGTTTTCTGTCAGCAATCGCAGTCAACATCGCGTCCCGCGCATCGCTTTGAATCTGGTCGTACAGTGCGATCAACAGATCTTCGCGGCTGTCGAACTCGTCGTAGAACTGTCGTCTTGCAAGGCTTGCAGCGGTACAGATGTCCGCGACCGAACTCGATGCGTATCCCTTGTCCGAGAAGACTTCCAGCGCAGCCCAAATGAACTGCAGCCGCCTTTCGGCACGGCGAGCCGAGACCGGTCGACCACCGTAGTTTCGAGTCTCGTCGCTCACCTCCTGCACGTCGTACATGATAGTCCCTCGCTCGGTGGGCGACGCAGAGACCTCAGGCGTAGATCGCCTCCACGTCGGAAGCGTAATTTGCGAGGACGATGTCACGCTTGAGCGACAGCTTCGGCGTCAGTTCTCCGGCATCCTGAGACCATTCGGTGTCGAGGATGCGGAACTGTTTGATCTGTTCCGCCTTCGAGACCATCTTGTTGGTTTCCGATACAGCCCTGTCGATTTCGGCGTGCAGGCCGTGAACGAGCTCGAGATCGGAGACTGATACTTCCTGGGGCAGGCCTTTCCGCTCCCGCCACGCCCGAAGTGCCGTGGAATCGAGTGTGATCAGCGCGCTGATGAATGGTCGTGCGTCGCCGAGCACCATTGCCTGATTGATCAGGGGATGAGCGCGGAGGGCATCCTCGAGTGGGGCCGGCGAGACATTCTTTCCTGCAGCAGTGACCAGTATTTCCTTCTTACGGCCGGTGATGAAGACGTAGCCCTGCTCGTCGATGGTCCCGAAGTCTCCGGTCCGGAACCATCCGTCGTCGAAGGCTTCCGAAGTGGCGCCCTCGTTGTGCCAGTATTGACCGAAGACGACGGGACCTTTGACGAGGAGTTCTCCGTCGTCGGCAACTTTTGCCGAATGGCCGTCGAAAGGTCTTCCCACTGAACCGATCTTGTGGTGGCTCGGTGTGTTCAAGGTGATCGCGGCGCTGGTTTCTGTCAATCCGTAGCCCTCGAGCACGGGGACACCGATGCCGTTGAAGTAATGCCCGAGGCGTGTCCCCAGGGGTGCGCCGCCTGAGACGACGTGGGTGCACTGGCCTCCGAGCACGGTCTTGATTCTCCGGTAGACGACCCAGGAGAAGATCCGGTGCTTGAGCGCCAGTCCTGGCCCCACGCGCTCAGGCGACTGACGGCAGCGGCTCCATTCGATGGCCACATCGGCCGCTGCGTCGAAGATTTTGCCTCGGCCTGCGTCCTGCGCGTTCTGCCTGGCGCCGTTGTAGATCTTCTCGAAGACGCGCGGTACGGACAGGACGAAATGCGGTTTGAATTCGGCGAATTGGTCAACCAAGGTGGCCCAGTCCGACGTGTGCCCGACGGTGACCTTTGCATCGAAGGCACTGAGCGAGACCACTCGCGCAAAGATGTGTGCCAACGGGAGAAACATGAGAGTGCGCTTCCCGTCGCGCAGGGCTGCAGACAGTGCATTTCGTGCAGCCATGGATTCTGCGAACAGGTTGCCGTGTGTCAACACGACCCCTTTGGGGCGTCCGGTTGTCCCGGATGTGTATACCAGGGTGGCGGGCGTCGAAGCTGTGACGGTTCGGCGCCTGGCCTCGACTTCTTTCCGGTCTGTCGCCTCGCCACGCCGCGCGAGTTCACCGATGGCGCCCGCATCGATCTGCAGCGTTTCGCGGAGTTTGTCCAGGGAGTTTCCGATCGTGTGCACGAGTTCGCGGTGAGCGGGGGTCTCGACGACGAGGAGGACGGCCCCGGAATCGTCGAGAATCCACGACACCTGCTCGGCGGACGAGGTCTCGTAGACGGTGACGGTGCATGCACCAACGGTCCAGATCGCGTAGTCGAGAAGCACCCACTCGTAACGCGTCGATGCCATGATCGCCACGCGATCCCCCAGGGTGATACCCGAGGCGATCAACCCTGCAGCAACAGCTGTGACCTGCTCCGCGAATTCTGCCGCGGTGACATCAGCCCACTGCCCGTCCTCGCCGCGTTTCTTGAACGCGACGAAGTCCGGTGACTCGTCGGCGTAGCGAAACACGTTATCGGCCAGAGATATCCGGCTCGGCACGGTCAAAGTGACTGGTGAGGTGAAAGCACGCATGTCTGTCGATTCCCTTCGAGGGGCAGCTCGACGGCAGTCTCCCGCCGAGTTCGACAAATGTTAGACACACGTATCTCACTTTGTCGAGTGCTGCCTCCGCGTCGCGCGCAACGTCCGGCCCCGCCGAGCCTAAGAAGTGCCGGATTCGTCGACGTCGATCAGGTCGACATCGTCCAACTCCCATTCTTTCGACATCACTTCGGGCCCGACGCCGTAGAAGCGGAACATCAGCTCGAACGTGTCCGAGGCGCCGGTTGCGATGAAGTTCGACTCCAGGCCCGGGATTTCCTTCGGTCCGAAGTACACGTCGAGGGACCCGTCGTCGTTGACTTTCACTCCGGGGGTTTGAGAGGAAACCGAGAATTTCGTAGCACGACGGATGAAGGTGTGGTCGTTGCCGTCATACATTGTCACGGACCAGTATTGGGAGACAGGTACACCGGACGGTACGCGCATCCGGTACGTGCGATCGGAGCGAAACAGATTGCCCGCGCGATCTCGAATGTTCACAAGGTAAAACTGTCCGACGCCCAACCTCTTGAGGCCGATGAAGGCCATGTGATAGACCACGCCGCGGTCGGTATACGGGTAGACCTCGCCGTTCGCGAAGTTGCGATTCGCCCTTCGATGAAATCGCGCCCGGCCGGAAAGAACCATTGTCGGCCTTCGAAGAACGACGGCTCGTGCTCGTACAGTTCCCGCAGCCACTCGTGCGCTTCCTGTATCGCGCTCTCCAACAGCGCGATCCGCTGAGGCGACGGCGTGAACGGCCGTCCGCGCTCGATGCCGATCGACTTCAACATCTCCGCGAAGGCGCGATCACGTGGAAGCCAGGGCTCGGCCTGCACCGTGCGGTCCAACGCTTCCCAATATCGGATGTCGTACGGAATCCGTGTGTCGACCACCTGGCCGCGCAGGTCTCTCCTTGCCGTCGCCCGCGGATTGTCCGCCTCGGCGAGCGGGTAGATGCCAATCCTGTTGCAGTACTCCAATCCTGAGTCGAGGGCGGCTTGGGTCGGGGCGGGGAGCACCGATCGCAACAATGCGTACACCCGATTCGTATCGGATTGCAACACAACGTATCCTTCGGGAATTCGGCCTTCGTAGCCAGGCGGCAGGACGAGATAACGAGCGCCTCTGCCTTCGTCGGCGCCGAACTTCCCCACGTCTTCGAGCGGTACCTGCCAGACGTTGCAGACACTGCCGTTGAGTACGTGATCGTCGGATCCTGCCGGGATGTCTATGACCATCGGACCGTCCCGCCCCGGGTCTATGAAGGCCATGTAGTAGATCAGGTCCGGATTGGGCGTCAATGTTTGATTCTGCCAGTCCAAAAGACTTGACCAGAAGAGAAATTCGTTCTTTCCCTCCGGCGCCATCTTCGAGCGCATGATTTCGTAGTTCACTGCGGCCATACCCCAGACTGCCGCCTCGACGGCACGTCGATGAATTCCGCGATCGATCGCATTCCCATCTGCTTGATTCGACATCCTCGAACCTCTCCTCGTTTCGCCTGGCGCGTTGACGCTCCCCACAGCCTCGCTGCTCCGGGCGCATCGCGACTCATTCGAAACGGGTGATGTGCTGGTAGGGATTATTCGGTTCGAACGCGAGACGGGTACTGAGATGGAGAAACCCCGTAATGCGTCTTGAACGCGGTACTGAGATTGAACGCATCCGAATATCCGGTCTTCTTCGCCAGACGATCCAATGTGAGCGTTGGATCGACGATCAACGAATCTGCGACCAGTGCCAGCCTCCACCGTCGCAGATGTTGCATCGGGGGTTCACCGACGGAACTCTTGAATTCAGAGACGAACATGGATCGAGACATGCCGGCGATGGCGCTCATCGCCGGCAGAGTCCATTTCTTCCCGGGATTCGAGTAGACCTCGCGCAATACGGCGCTGATCGATTGACGGGGATCGTGCGACAGGTTTCCCACATTCCAGCCGGCAGACCACTCCGCGAGCATCAGGCAGACAATCGACTCGAGGAGTCTGACTGCCGTGGACGGGAAACCTCTCCCATCTGCCCAGTTGTCGTGTTCCCGAGCAAGCGACTGCAGGGCGCGGGATACCGAGTTGACCTCTGAGGTTTCGGACGTCAAGAGATTCGGAAGGTGATGCTCCAGAATCGAATACAGATTTCCTGCCGACTCGAAGGAGAATACGAGGACGGGTGGATGGCTCGACTTTTCCGATCGATCCGAATCTTGATGTGGTTCGGACAAACGAAAGTTACCTTCGCCGGACAGGCACAGTATGGCGACCTCGCCCGCGCGGAGCGCTGTAACTTCTCCGCGAGAAGTGGTCGATGTAATCTCCAGTAACACTTCAGTGTTGCTGAAAATCAAGAACTTTCGCGAGGATCCCATTTCGAATGTCGACGACTCTGGAGACGCACTGAAGTCCTCGATGCCAGGATTTACGATACCGGGATTCACGATACCGAAGTTCACGATACGAAATGCCGAGAGTGCGCTGTCTACGGGACTGAGCATCTCCTGATCCTAGGCACAGGGAGAGTTGGAGGGGCGAAACGCAATCACATGGATACCGAACCCTCGAGCATGGTGAGCTGACCGTCCATGAAACTAGCGTTCAACCATGGCAAAAAGTAGAGAGATTCTGGTACTCGGAAGCACTGGCCAAACCGGTCGGATAGTGGCTGATTCACTGGAGAGGGAAGGACACGCCGTACTGCGAGCCTCTCGTTCGTCTGCGTCCACACCCTTTGACTGGTTCACGCAGGATACGTGGCGGCAAGCAGTAGGAGGCGTCTCGCGCGCGTACGTGGTGTTACCCGAAAGATTGGTGGATTTTGTTGCCTTCGTGGACCTTCTGGAGAGTTGTGGAGTCGAACACGCAGTTGTTCTGACGGCCCGAAACCCATCCGTCAGTGGTGACGGCATAGCTGTCGGCGCCGAATTCGCGTTTGCCCAGTCGGCGGTCAAGAGCACTTTCCTTCAGCCGAGTTGGTTCGCGCAGAATTTCACGACGGGTATGTTCGCAGGGCTACTTCAGGCCACCGGCACATTGAGGCTCCCAGCGGGAGCCGGTTCGGAGCCGTTCATCGATTACCGAGACATCGCCGAAGTGGCCTCCACCATCCTTTCCATGGACGACCCTTCACCGAGCGGTCCTTTGCCGCTGACGGGTCCGAAGTCCTACTCATTCGAGGAAGCGCTCCGGGTTCTCACCGATGTAACCGGCACGGATGCAGGGAGATTCGAATCGATCTCCGTTCTCGAATGGAAATCCGATGCAGCACGTATGGGAATTCCTGAATCCTTCGTGCAGTCGCTGACAAACCTGTTCGTTGCGATATCCAAAGGTCGTGACGATTACATTTCCAGCGGTGTGTACGAGGTGCTCGGGAGGGAGCCTCGTTCACTTTCCGACACTTTTCGTGATCACTCGAACCTGACGAGCTGATTATCGGCGACCACCGGATCGATAGGATGGGAATGAGCAAGCGACGAAGGGTGTAATTGTGGCGAGGGCGGTTGTTGTCGGTGCGAGCCGAGGTCTTGGTCGTGCGTTGATCGAGGGTCTGAGGAGCGATGGCCACGATGTTCTCGGCATATCGCGTCGGCGTCCTGACGGGTTCGACGTCTCCGAGTGGATCGAAGCCGACCTGACCGACCCTGTTACGGCAGCGAATTCGATCGATCAGGAGCTTGTCGGTGGTGTAGATACCCTGATCTGCAACGTCGGAATTTGGGAAGGGGATGCCTTCACTTCCGATTATGCGTTCACAGATCAATCCGATGTCGAAATGCTGGAAATGATCAATGCCAATGTTATTGGCACGATTCTCTTGCTCAAGCGCCTGATCCCCCGGATGATCGGCCGTCCTCGACCTCGGATCATCCTGACCGGTTCTACCTCGGGTCTCCCGCGAAGTGGTAGGCCGGAGGTTGCGTTCGGTGCATCGAAGTCCGCGATCAACGGCATGGCCGACGCGGTGAGAGAGGGCTACCGGAAGGACCGACTCGCAGTGACGGTCCTGCACCTCGGATATCTCAATACAGAAGATGGACTCGATGTGCCCCGAGACATCGCTGCGGCCAGGGGAGAGGGTTCACTGGTCCCGGTGCATGACGTTGTGGACACGGTGCGCTCGATCTCGAGTTTGTCGTCTTCGGCGTCAGTGCGGGAAATAGTCCTCACTGCGATCGACGATCCGCGATTCTGATTCACGGCTGTCGACTCTGTCGGTGAATCTGGTTGCCGAGCAGACGTATTAAGGGATCTAAACCCCGATCAAGAAGTAAGCTCCGATCAGATACGTCAGGGTGAGTCCCGCCAAGGCCCACGCCAGGTAAGGACGGATGTAGAGGCGCCGCAGCCGGTGTAATCGCAGGGAGGCCCGCAAGAACGCGCCCACGGTCCCGAGCAGCAACATCAGACTCGGGACGAAGACTGCCAGTCGGCGATCTTTCGGTGAGCACAGCAAGGCGTCGGTGCCGAAGCATTCGCCTCTTCGGGAGCCCAACCACACGATCGCGACAACCAGCACCGCGGTAGCCAGAACGACGGACAGCCCGTATGTCAGGGTTCGCCTGTTGATCTTTCGCTCCCGACGCTGAATGACATCTGACGCCTCAGAACTGTCGGTCATCACACCCCCTCCTGAACATCGCACCTCACTTCGTGGATCGACGGTGGGAGAGGGCATACAGCACCACTCCTACGGCCAGGAGCAAAGATGCCCGCAACCATGTCGCTGCGCTCTGCTGGGTGAGCAATGCAACGCACGTACCGAGAGCGAGGATCGGAAAGATGATCGGCGTTCGGAAGTGCTTGTGTTGCACTGCGTCACGACGTAAGACCAGGACGGCGATGTTGGTGCTGATGAATACGAAAAGCAGCAGGAGCACCACCGTCTCCGCCAGGGCCGACAACGAACCGGTGACGCACAGAGCCATGGCAACGGCTGTGGTCGCGACAATCGCCACCCAGGGGGTCCGGCGACGCGGCAGCACCCGTGCAAATGTGCTCGGGAGCAGGCCTTCCGACGCCATTCCGTATGTAAGCCTGCTCGCCATGATCATCGTCAGCAGTGCGCCGTTGGCGACGGCGACCAGTGCGATCAGGCTGAACAGGCGCGGCGGAACACCGACGTCGGCGGCAGACACCACTGCCAGCAGGGGGCCGGAGGATGCGGCGAGTTCGGCGGCGGGCAGGACCACCGAGACAGCGAGGCCGACGAGGACATAGGCGGCACCCGCTGTCAGCAAGGCTCCGAACAGTGCGCGTGGGTAGACCTTGCTCACGTTCTTCACTTCTTCGGCGACGTTCGCGGACGTTTCGAAGCCGACGAACGAGTAGTAGGCAAGCAACGCAGCTGCCAACACTGCGAGTGCGGGTGATCGGCTGTCGTCGAATTCGACGACGCGGCTCAGGGTTCCGTCGCCGTGCCCGAGAACTATGCAGGCAAGGACAACAACCAGGACAAGGCCGGTGACCTCGACGACTGTCATGACGACGTTGGCGCGCATCGACTCCTTGATGCCTCTCGCATTGAGAAGTCCCACCAGTAGAAGGAAGACGAGCGCTGCCGGAACTGTCGGGACGTCGATGAACGCTTTGAGATAGTCGCCCGAGAATGCGAGAGCGAGTCCCGCTGCACTCGTGACACCGGCCGCCAGCATCGAGAAGCCGACGAGGAACGAGATCAGTGGTTTCCCATACGCCCGCTGAGCGAACACGGCAGCACCGCCCGCGCGCGGATATTTGGTGACCAGTTCGGCATACGACGTCGCTGTCAACAACGCCATGACCAGCGCTACGAGCAGCGGGACCCAGACGGCTCCACCCACCTCACCGGCGATGACGCCCACCAATGCGTAGATACCGGCGCCCAGAACATCTCCGAGGATGAACACGAAAAGGAGTGGGCCGGTTATCGCCCGGGTGAGAGTGTTCGTACCGCCGCCTTCGTCGCGGTGTGCGGTTTCGTCCACGTTCTCGGCCCTCGCGGCGCGTCGCATGTGCAAGGTTCATCCTGTCTTCATGGTGACGTGCCGCCACCTCAGGAGCAGTCATGTACCCATTGGCCGAAGTTTCAAACGTAGGTCCCCCGCCTTCCCGTGCTTTGCTTGTAGGGGAATCGCAGAAGTAGTGACTGGAGGACGAAGTGGCCGAAACGACGGTTGCCGCGGTGATGGACGAGTTGGCTGCTCTCGAAGATCCGAAGGCGCGTGCGGTGAACGAGAAGCACGGTGACGATCACGGTGTGAACCTCACAAAACTGCGCGCTGTTGCGAAGCGATTGAAGACTCAGCAGGAACTCGCACAACAGCTTTGGGCGACGGGCGATACCGCGGCGCGGTTGTTGGCCCTTTTGATCTGCCGGCCGAAGGCGTTCGAGCGTGACGAGTTGGATGTCATGTTGCGAGAGGCCCGCACTCCGAAGGTGCAGGACTGGCTCGTCAATTACGTGGTGAAGAAGAACCCGCACGCCGAGGAGTTGCGGGTGGCCTGGACCGCTGACCCTGATCCTGTGGTCGCTAGCGCCGGGTGGGCTCTGACCACCGAACGTGTCGCGAAGAAGCCTGAGGGCCTTGACCTTTCAGGGCTACTCGACGTCATCGAGGCGGAGATGAAGGATGCTCCTGACCGCCTGCAATGGGCGATGAATCATTGCCTGGCTCAGATCGGGATCGAACATGTCGAGTACCGCGCCCGGGCAATCGAGATCGGTGAGCGACTGCGGGTGCTCGAGGATTACCCGACTCCCCCGAACTGCACCTCGCCGTTTGCGCCCATCTGGATCGCGGAGATGGTGCGACGACAGAGTGCAAAGTAGGGTGCAAGACAACTGAGGATAGGGTTACCTTCATGCTACGTTAGGCGCCGTCACCCGCTCGGGGTGTCTGAGCAGGTCGATCGACCGGGAGGTCCTGGCGTGGCGAGAATTTCGGGACGAGGGCTGTCAGAGCGACGAAGTGGTGGCAGCCGTGTCCGCCGCATGGTGGCCGTCCTGGCGGCGTGCGGCCTGGCGGCCGGAATGGCGGCCTGCAGCAGCAACGGCGACAAAGACAGCACCCGGACGTCATCCGCAGTCGACGCCGCGTTCCCGGTGACGATCACCTCGGCCCTCGGCACGGCCGAGATCAAGGAGGAGCCCAGGCGGGTCGCAACCTGGGGATGGTCCAATCAGGACGCCCTCCTGGCGCTCGGTGTCGTCCCGGTCGCGATGCCCACTTTCTCCGGACCTCAGTACGGGGCCGACGCGCAGGGCATTCTGAAGTGGGACGCCGAGGCACTCGACAAGCTCGGTGGCGAGCAGCCCACCTTGTTGTCGGGTGACGGAACGGGCGAAGCACCTGTCGAGCAGTTCGCCAAGGCTGAACCAGATCTCATCTTCGCCCCGTACTCCGGGCTCACTCAGCAGGAATTCGACGCACTGTCGAAGATCGCGCCGGTGGTTTCCTTCCCGGACGAGCCGTGGACCGCGTCGTGGCAAGACCAGGTGACCATCGCCGGTCAGGCGCTGGGTAAACAGGCCGAGGCCGGCACGCTCATCGACAAGACCAACGCCGCGATCAGCGCGACGGCTGCGAAGAACCCTGCGTTGCAAGGTAAGACCGTCACCATCGCACTCCCGAACAGCCCGAGCACGTTCGCGGTGAGTAAGAACGCCGACGTGCGTGTCGAGTTCCTCGAGCAGCTGGGTCTGAAGAACGAGCCGACGATCCAGCAGGCCGATCCCGCCAAGGATCCGGAGGCCGTGTACTTCGAGCTGAGCACCGAGCAGGTGCCGCTGATTGCGTCTGACGTGCTGTTCGTGGTGGCCTACGACAAGGACTCTCTGAACGCGTTCCTCGCCGAGCCACTGGTGGCAGCTCAGCCGGTGATCGTCGATGGGCGTACGGCATCCACCAAGGACTTCAGCGTCGACAAGAACTTCGCGTTCGGCGGACTGACGGTCCTGACCATCCCGTACATCCTCGACGACGTCGCCACAGTTCTGAACACCGCTGCCGGCAACGTCAAGGGCTGACCCGGCCCGCTAGCGGGAAGTTCGAAACTGTGTCCGGTACCGCTGTGGGCTGGTGCCGACCAGGTCTCGGAAGCGTTCGCGGAACGTGGTGACGGCATTGAATCCGACTTGTCCCGCAACACGTTCGATCGAGTGGTCGGTAGTCTCGAGCAGAAATTGCGCTTGGCGGAGCCGCGCGTGATGGAGCCACTGCAACGGCGTCGTGCCGATTTGTTCCTGGAAGCGGCGGTTGAGCGTGCGGGTGCTCATCGTTGCCCTGGCCGCGATTGTCGTGATGTCGAGTTGCTCCCCGAGATTCTCTTCCATCCAGTTCAGCAGTGGACGAAGGGTTGTCCCGCTGGGTACGGGAGGCTCGTGGACGATGAATTGTGCTTGCCCTCCGGCACGTTCGAGCGGCATCACGCTCAGACGTGCAGTGTCGGCGGCGACGGCAGACCCGTAGTCCTGACGCACCATGTACAGACAGAGGTCGAGTGCGGCCGCAGCGCCCGCCGAAGTCAGGATGTGCCCGTTGTCGACGTAGAGAACGGCGGCATCGACGTCGATGGCCGGGTGCCGACGCGCCAACTCCGAGGCGGCCGCCCAGTGCGTCGTCGCGCGAAGTCCGTCGAGTAAGCCGGTGTCGGCGAGCGTGAATGCGCCGACGCACAGTGATGCGATGCGTGTGCCGCGATCTGCGGCTGATCTGAGGGCGTCGATGATCTCGGCGTCGACCGGCACGTCGAGATCGGCGGTGCCGGGGACGATGATCGTGCTGGCCTGGGCGAGACGTGACAGTCCGTGCGGTACTCGCATCGTGAACGTTCCGGTCTCCACCTCCTCGGTGAGCGCGCACACCACAGTCCGGTACGCCGGTGTGCCAGAGGGAAGCCGGCATCGTCCGAAGACTTCGAGGGGTGCCGCCAGGTCCATCGGTACCACTCCGGGCAACGCGAGAACTGCAACGTCATGCATGTCTGAAACGTAGCGTACATAGCACTGAAAGTGATGGCCCTGCGTTCCGAAAGAGCCTCTCAACTGGGATTTTAACGCGTACTTGAGATTGGCTGAAAACCGTCGAAGGTTGGCTTTCAGCCGTCGCCGTGGAGGCGAACTTGCTCCTACTGTCGTGGGGACAGCGACGTGCGCAGGAGTGCGTCGCGCAAAATCGGAGGTTGCAGTGCACGCGCAAATCGTGTTGTTCGACGGATTCGATCCCATGGATGTCGTGGGTCCGTACGAGGTGCTTTACGCCGGGGGTCTCGCCAGCGGTGGGGCGTTGAGCGTCGAACTCGTCAGCGCGGAAGGGCCTCGGACCGTCGTGAGCGGGAGTGGTGAACTCGCGATGACCGCCACTGCAACCCTCGATGTCGAACACGCGGATCTGATCATCGTTCCTGGAGCTTCGGGTCTCTTCGAACCCAATGCCGACGAGCCGGGTGCCAGTTTGCCGGAAAGGCTCTCCGCCACAACGGAAACCGAGCTGCCGGTCATGATGCGCCGCGCACTCGACGATCCTGAGGTTCTCGTTGCGACAGTCTGCGGAGGATCGCTGGCGCTGGCGATGGCGGGGCTTCTCGACGGGCGCCGAGCCGTGACGCACCATCTTGCCGTGGACGCGCTGGCAGCCGGCGGTGCGATTCCGATCCAGGCGCGAATCGTCGACGACGGTGACCTGATCACTGCCGGCGGTGTGACATCCGGTCTCGACCTGGGCCTCTACCTGTTGGAACGATGCCTCGGACCCCGCATAAGTCTCGAGGTCGAAGCGCTCTTCGACTACGAGCGTCGTGGAACGGTGTGGTCGGCGAAGGGCGCGGAGCCTGTGGTCTCCTTCGCCCCGGACGCCGCGTGAGAGTGCTTTCGCGTACCGAAACGCGAGAAGTCTCATGACCGGAATCCTGCTGTCGCTCCACGTGATTGCGGCCATTCTTGCCATCGGCCCCGTTGCGGTGGCGGCGAGTATGTTCCCGGTGGCGAGCCGCGCTGCGCTCGCCGATCCGGACAGCGCCAGTGTTGCCACGACGGGCATGCTGCATCGCATCGTTCGGGTGTACGCCACGATCGGCATTGTCGTTCCGATGCTCGGTGTCGCGACCGCCGTAAATCTCGGGGTGCTCGGCGACGTGTGGCTCATCACCTCGATCGCACTCACCGCCGTTGCCGCCGCAGTACTTACAGCGGTAGTGCTTCCCGCCCAGCGGCTGATTCTGGCGGCGATCGAAGGAGCTGGGTCCGGCGTGGACGTCGCAACGCGGCTCACCCGCCGACTGGGTGCCGCGACGGGAATCTTCAATCTGCTGTGGGTCGTCGTCGTTGTGCTGATGATCTTTCGGCCAGGATCGACAACCGGCGTGTGATCCGAGGCGATATTTCACGTGTCGGTGACAGCGCCGCTTGACCTTGACACAGTGACAAGGACTCCAATGGTCGACGAAGGAGGTGGTTGTCGTGAACACAACCAACCACGGTGGGCAGAATGCTCACCTCGTCGACGCATTGGCCGCAGCTGATCCCTCGGTTCGGCTGCGCGCCGCGCTAGCCGCCGGCACACGCCCGGACCCTGAGCTGACGGTTGCTCTGGTCGATCGGTGTGCCGTCGAGCCGGATTTCTTCGTCCGCGACATGCTGACCTGGGCGTTGTGCCGCCTGCCGGCCGAAATCACGGTACCGAAGCTGATCCGTGAGCTCGGGTCCGATGGTTCGCAAGCCCGCAGTCAGGCGCTCCACACCTTGTCCAAGATCGGCGATCCGATCGCTTGGCCCGCGGTCTCTGCGCTGGTTCACGACCAGGACGACGAGGTCGTGCGCAGTGCGTGGCGTGCGGCTGTGGCCCTCGTGCCGTCAGGAGACGAGGGCGCGCTCGCGGCCGAGCTGGCCACCGAACTCGGGCGGGGCGAACTCCAGATGCAGCTCAGTCTCAGCCGAGCTCTGACAGGACTCGGCGAGGCTGTACTACCTGTGCTCGACGTGGCCGGTGCAAGCCCGAATCCGCGTGTTCGGGCGCATGCTGATGCTACAAAGCAACTCTGGCACGACCCCGACGGTGGGTTCGCTCTCTCACACGAGTTGGCGAAGCGCGTCGCGGCAATCGGCCCGGACGCGTAGGAAGGGGAGACGGATGTTGATCGGCGAGGTGTCGCGGCGTTGTGGTGTCAGCACACGGATGCTGCGTCACTACGACACGTTGGGACTGGTGAAGCCGACGGGCCGCACCTCCGGCGGTTACCGCGAGTACTCCGCCGACGACATCCGTCGACTCTTCCACGTCGAGAGCCTGAGGACGTTGGGGCTTTCGCTGAACGAGGCCAAGCGTGCACTGGACGAACCTGACTTCGCCCCGGCCGATTTGGTGGGTGAACTCATGCAACACACTCGGCAACGGATCGCGGCGGAGGAAGAATTGCTGACCAAACTCGAAAGGGTCGACGCATCCGCCCCTTCGGAGTGGGATGACGTCCTGCGCATGGTCTCGCTGTTGCGTGCACTCGAATCCGAGTTCGCTGCCCACCGTCAGCAAGCGATCCTGTCGCAGGATGCGAATGCGGCATTGCCCGTCGACGCACTCGTCGAGGCCATCCTGTCGGAGAAGGATGCCAATGTGGCCGGCGCGTTGCAATGGGCGTTGGCGAGGACCGAAGGTGCGGGCCTTGCAGGTCTCGCGAAGGGGCTCGAATCGGAGGACGTCGAGGTGCGGCGCCGCGCGATGTCCGCCATCTCCGGGATCCACACCGAGGAAGCAACGCGGTCTCGGATGATTGCTCTCGATGATTCGGACGCGATAGTCCGCGCCGACGCTGCTCTCACCCTCGGAACTCGCGGAGAGGCCGTCTCGATGCCCGTTCTCCTCGAGATGGTCGCCGACGGGCGACGCGACGTCGAGGCCGGCGAGGTATTGGGCCTTCTGGCGGAGCGCTCACCTGCAAGCGGCGAAGTCGTCGCGGCAGTGCAGGACAGGCTCGACAACACCGACGACGCCCCGACGCGGTTGCGGATCGCGCAGGCGCTCGCCGAGATTCCCGGCGCGGCAGCACGGGAAGCGCTCGCCCGGCTCACCCACGACGACGACAAAACGATCGCGTCGACGGCAGCCGCGATCCTCGAGATGCGGGACCGTGGACCACGCCCACGCGAACGACCGCGTATCGGGAGCTGAAATCGGAGAACCAGGGCACGTCTGAAAACTGCGAGCCCAGGCGGTCAACGCCGCAACGATCTTGCTGCGGCGTTGCCTCTCAACGCTGCATAGAGCAGGACGACGAGCACTGATGTAAACACGACCGTTGAAGCGACAGCCGAGCCCACAGATCCGAAACCTGTCACGACACCGATCGCGACCTGCAGGCACAGTCCCGCTACGGCTGTCCACACCGTCCGCCGTAGAAGCGGCCGCGCAATCTGATGGGCCAATTGCCACGCCTCGGGGCTCGAGATCGTTGCCTTCGTTCGTATGCCGACAACGGGATTCGGTTCATCACCGACCAGTCGCGGCATGAGCCCAGCAGCGAAGGCGAGGATAAGCGTCGACGACGACAGTGAGGCCGTCAGACCCAGTAAGTCAGGCGATCCCACCCGTCCAGCCCCCTGTCGGCAGATTTTGAACACAGCGGACATTCCAGTCTGGGTGCCGCTGGGACACATCCGACTGTATGCGAACGAATGTATGTACTGCTGATCAGGTGACGCACTTTCAGGCTTTGTCGGATGAGCAGTGGACTCGATCTCGGACTAGTTTTCAGACAAGCCCTAGTGCGGATCACCTAGGCAGAAAAGACCGGCCGGATCAGCCAACACGTGCCGGATGATCCGCCCGAATCAAGTCGAGGTGAACCGTATTCCTTTGGCTGCGAGCCTGATCGATCTCAGGCAAAGCCTCGAAGCTGCTGCGCACCCGCTGCGCGGTGATCAACGGATATGGTTTCTCACGTGGTGGATCAACGGCGAATGAGTTTGCGACGCAGGTACCTGAGCCTCGGTCTTGGCGAACTGGCCGCCGCGGGAGTGTTTGCCGCCGTGGCTGTCAGCGTCGTGATGCCTCGGCTCGAAGGTCCGAAAGACTCCGCGGCGCTGTGGTCGGCGCTGGCCCCATTGCTCGTGGTTCTCGTGCAAGCGGGTGTCTATTGGCTGCTTGCCCGAGGCTGGGTCGAGCAGGCGCCGATGCCGGCCCGCCTCGCGGCGCTCTACCGTGTGTTTCGGGTTCTCGACATTGTCGTCTTGGCGGTCGGTCTCCTCGGCGTGCTCATTTGGCTACCAGATCATTTCGTCACTGCGGCGGCCATCATGGTGGTGTGGGCTTTCGGCGTCGTCGAATACGTCAATTACTTCGTGGCCCGTCTCGCTTATCCGCTGCGGCGGTGGCCGTTCGAGGTCGGCAAGTGGCGGACACCTCAACTTGTGCGCGACCTGCATTCGGCGCGGTGATACCGGCAGTAAAGCCAGCCTTTGCCGCAACGGCAAAATTTGATGCGGGATCGGCGTGAGTTCGGAAGGATCGGTACTGCCTATCCAGGAATGAAGCCTCTTCGTCGTTCTTCACCGAGGAAGGAGATCCACCATGGCAACGTCGCGTCGGAGCCGCCGTGATGTCCCACCGCCCCGGACAGGGATTAGCGAGACCGATACGCTGCGCGCGTTTCACGATTACCTGCGTGATTCGATCGCTGCCAAGGTTGAAGGTGCTCCGGAACCTCAGGTGCGCACCACAATTGTTCGGTCGGGAACAACCTTGCTCGGGCTGGTCAATCATTTGACCTTTGTCGAACGATCGATGTTTCTCGCCGAAAACGTGACGGATTGGAAAGCGACGTTTCAGCGAAGAGACCGGGCGCCATGCCGGGGCACGCTGACATCCTCCGCGAACTGATCGACGGTTCGACCGGTCGGTGACATCGCAACATCGATCACAACAGTGGCTCGAAGTCGTCCGTCTCGCCGACAGCTTCCGCGCTTCATCGAGGCGAATGTCCACTACTGAAATCGGGGCCCACAGGTATCGGGTCGGTCGCTCCGTCGGGAGTTGTTACTTCCCAGTGCAGTTCGGATGCAGTCGGGGGAACGAGCGCGCCGATCCACTCGGCGACGACACCGACGATAACTTTCTCGAGTTCTGTGCGTGACCACTCTCGCGGACGAGTGGGAACCGGTGGCTCCCAGCCTTCCTCACCCCAGATCACGCTGAAAAGCTCCCGCTCGTCGCCGATTTGCTGATTCAAACTGAACGCATCCGGATCGTCGAATCGCGCCCAGACGCCGAAAGTGCCCTCGCCGTCCTGGTCCACGGAGACGTCGATGACAATGCCTTCGGTATGTGCTGTCGCCGCGGCGCGCATCGCCGCCAGCCGGCTTTCGACTACCGACGATGCGGTGTCGAGGACAGACCTCAGCGCGTCACGGTACTCGGCAGGTTCCATCGGCACAGGATATAGAATTTCAGGCAATCGACTTCGAAGTCAGTGCCCCCGACATGGCAGCCCATTGAAGAAGAATGACCGTCTTACCGTCGACGATCTCTCCGCCGGCGACCATGTCGAGTGCCGTGTCGAACGGCAACTCCAGGACTTCGATGTCCTCGCCTTCGTCTGGCACCCCGCCGCCGCTGCCGGTTCTGTCCGCCGGACTGTATCGAGCGGCGTAGAAATGCACTCTCTCGGTGACGGATCCGGGGCTCATGTACAGATCGAACAGATGCTGCACCTCACCGATCGCGACGCCAAGCTCCTCGCTCGTCTCTCGCCGAATGGCTACTTCCGGCGTGTCGTCGTCGAGCAAACCGGCTGCGGTCTCGATCAACATTCCGTCGGGGTGTGCGTTGACGTAAGCGGGAAAGCGGAATTGCTTCGTCAGCAGGACGGTGCGCCGTTCGGGGTCGTACAGCAAGATCGTCGCGCCGTTCCCGCGGTCGTAGGTTTCACGTTGCTGCGTCTCGAGAGTCCCGTCCCGTCGCCGGTACGTGAAGGTGCTGCGACGCAACACATGCCAACCGTCTGAGGTGACCTCGACTCGTTCGACCTCGACATTCGGATTACCGTGCAGCCCGAAGCCTGTTCGGTCGAGGCCGGTGCGACCCCGGCTGTCCGGAATGTCGACGCCGGCGCAACCCGCCGTTGCAGTTGGGTGTATCAGCCGGCTGTCAGATTCGGTCATGTCATCCACCGTAGCGAAGATCGGCACCTCGCCGTTATTGGGCAACAACAGTTTCAGAGGTTGAGCGGCGTCGCGGCGGAACCTCTCAGCCCAACTGAGAAATCCCGCCCCCGTCCGGAGACGGGAGCGGGACTCGGGTATCAGCGAACTCGGCAGCGCGTCAGACAGCTTCCTTGCTCGCCTGCGCTGCAAGGGTGAGCGCGATGTCGACGATCATGTCCTCCTGGCCACCCACCAGACGGCGGCGTCCGGCTTCGAGCAGCAGTGTGCGAACGTCGATTCCGTAGCGCTCCGACGCAGCCTCCGCGTGGCGCAGGAAGCTCGAGTACACGCCTGCGTAGCCCAGTGTGAGGGTCTCTCGATCGACGCGGACCGGCCGGTCCTGCAGCGGGCGGACGATGTCGTCGGCAGCATCCTGCAGTGCGAACAGGTCGCAGCCGTGCTCCCACTCCTCGATGTTCGCAACGGCGATGAACGCTTCGAGGGGGCAGTTGCCGGCTCCGGCACCGTGTCCGGCCAAGGAAGCGTCGACGCGCGTGACGCCGTTCTGCACGGCCACAACAGAATTGGCGACCGAGAGTGAAAGGTTCTCGTGGGCGTGGATACCGATTTCGGTGCCTTCATCGAGAATATCGCGGTATGCGCGAACACGATCCGCGACGTCGTTCATCACCAGGCGCCCACCCGAGTCGGTGACGTAGACGCAGTGCGCGCCATACGATTCCATCAGCTTGGCCTGCTTCGCCAACTCCTCGGCCGGTGCCATGTGGCTCATCATCAGGAAGCCTGAGACATCCATGCCGATCTCGCGGGCGGTCTCGATGTGCTGCGCGGAGACGTCGGCCTCGGTGCAGTGGGTGGCAACGCGAACGGAACGTACACCCAGGTCGTAGGCATGCTTGAGTTCACTGATCGTGCCGACACCGGGCAGTAGCAGCGTGGTGAGGCGAGCGTGCTCGAGTACCTCGGCTGCTGCTTCGATCCATTCCCAGTCGGTGTTGGAGCCGGGACCGTAGTTGAGCGAGCCACCAGCGAGGCCGTCGCCGTGCGCAACTTCGATCGCGTCGACGCCGGCAGCGTCGAGAGCTGTGACGATCCGCTTGACGTCGGTCGGCGAGATGCGGTGGCGAACAGCGTGCATGCCGTCGCGAAGGGTGACGTCCTGGACGAAGATCTTGCGGTTGCTCACTTGGTTGCTTCCTTCTGCTGGGCGATGCGCTCCGCGATCTGCATTCCGGCGGACGTCATGATGTCGAGATTGCCGGCGTACGCGGGCAGGTAGTGCGCAGCACCCTCGACCTCGAGGAATACCGACACCTGGTGGGTAGGACGATTGCCGTCGACGAGCAACGTCTCGACCGGCTGGTCGGCCGGGATCTCGGTGATCTGGACTTCCTGCTTGAGGCGGTAGCCCGGGACGTATGCCGAGACGTCGCCGACCATCTTCTCGATCGACTGACGGATCTCGTCGTGAACAGCCGGATCCGGCGCGTCGACGAGGCAGAAGACCGTATCGCGCATGATGAGCGGCGGCTCAGCGGGGTTGAGGATGATGATGGCCTTGCCGCGACGAGCGCCGCCGACTGCCACGATCGCCTCGGACGTGGTTTCGGTGAACTCGTCGATGTTGGCGCGCGTTCCGGGACCGGCCGACTTGGAGGCGATGGACGCGACGATCTCCGCGTACGCCACCGGAACCACCCGAGAAACAGCGGCAACCATCGGGATGGTGGCCTGACCGCCACACGTCACCATGTTGACGTTGGGTGCGTCCAAGTGCTCGTCCGCGTTGACGGCCGGTACGACGTACGGTCCGATCGCGGCAGGCGTCAGGTCGATCATGCGCTTGCCGAGGGGAGCCAGCCGCGCGTTGTTGGCCACGTGAGCCTTTGCCGAGGTGGCGTCGAAGACGATCTCGATCTCGTCGAAGTTCGGCAGACCGACCAGGCCTTCGACGCCTTCTGCCGTGATCGGCACGTTCAGACGCGCCGCGCGAGCGAGGCCGTCCGACGCGGGGTCGATACCGACCATCGCGCCCATCTCCAGGTAGTCGGAGTTACGCAGCACCTTGATCATCAGATCCGTGCCGATGTTGCCCGATCCGATGATCGCGACCTTGACCTTGCTCATGCGTTGTCCTCTTCGCTGGAAAAACTGGTGGTGACGGAACCGAGCCCGGAGACGGTCACGGTGACTTCGTTGCCTGCGGTGACCGGCGCCATGGGGCCGAGTGCGCCGGACAGGATCACCTGGCCTGCGGTCAGCGGCTGCCCCAACTCGCGCGCCGTGCGGGCGAGCCAGACGACGGCTTCGATCGGATCGCCCAGGCAGGCGGTTCCGACGCCGGTGGAGACCTCGGTGCCGTCGACGGACATCGACATGACGACGCCCGCGGGTTCCACCTCGTCGAGGGTGCGGCGTTCGGTTCCGAGGACGTAGACGCCCGAGGACGCATTGTCGGCGACCGTGTCACCGAACTTGATGTCCCACGACTCGATGCGGCTGTCGCAGATCTCGATCGCCGCGACGGCGTAGTCGATCGCGCCGCGGACCTGGGCGCTGTCCAGTGGCCCGTCCACAAGGTCGGCGCCGAGCACGAAGGCCACTTCCGCTTCGACCTTGGGCTGGATCAAACGGCTCATGGGGATGACGCCGCCGGCCGGGAACTCCATGTCGGCGTACAGCACGCCGAGGTCGGGCTGGTCGACGCCGAGCTGCTGCTGGACTGCCACCGAGGTCAGGCCGATCTTGCGGCCTACGACCACGGCCCCGCCCTGCCGACGGATTTCGTCGACGCGACGCTGGACGGCGTAGGCGGCGACGAGGTCGTCGGCGCCGATCAGATCGCGCACTGGCGCGCAGGGAGTACCGCTCGCGATGGCGGCTGCGAGGCGGTCCGCAGCAGCTGCGATGTCGGTCTCGCTAGCTGTACTGGTATTCGTGGGCTGGCTCATGGCCACTACTTTCGCCGCGGCGCCGAGATTGCGCCAGGGAACTGTCTCACTCAGCGATACGCTGGGGAGGTGACTGGCAGCGCAAACCTCGACACCGTGCTCGGCAAGGCGGTGACGATCCTGCGCGCCTTCCGGGCCGACGACCACGTGTTGCCTCTGGCTGCCCTGGTCCAGCGGACGGGCCTGCACAAGGCAACCGTGCACCGCCTGGCCAACGAACTGGTTGCGAACCGATTACTCGACCGACTCGACGGTGGCTACCGACTCAGCGGTGGTCTCTTCGAACTCGGCATGCTCGCCTCTCTCGAACGGAGCCTTCTGGAGATGGCGATGCCGTTCCTCCAGGACTTGTACGAGCGGACCCACGAGACAGTCCACCTGGGGGTCCGTGACGGCCACGACGTCGTCTACGTCGCGAAGATCGGCGGCCATCGACAAGCCAACTCCCCTTCTCGGACCGGCGGCCGGATACCGCTGTATTGCACCGCAATCGGAAAGGCGCTCCTCGCTTTCTCCGACAACGAATTTCGCCGCGAAGTGTTGTCGGAACCGATGACGCGCCGAACCCCGCACACGATTGTCGCGCCCGGCATTCTCAACACCCAACTGAACAGAGTGGTCGAGACCGGCATTGCGTTCGAGCGCGAGGAATCGGCGCCGGGTCTTGCGTGTGTTGCGGCACCGGTATTCGGAACCAATGACAAACCCGTCGCGGCCATCAGTGTCACCGGTCCCACCAGTCGCTTCGTCCCCGAGAGCCAGGTGTCCTACGTGCGCGCTGCTGCCGAAGGCCTACACAGCACGATCGCTCGTCGCGAACGATTGCGGTGACCTCGCCGTCCCGACCTCGACGAGTCCGGTCAAGGCCTGCGGCAACGGACCCTCGTGCAAGACGCCCAGACGTTGGGTGGCGCGGGTGAGGGCGACATAGAGCTCCGACGCACCGCGGGGGCCGTCGGCAATGATCCGCTCCGGTTCCACGACAAGCACGGCATCGAACTCCAAACCCTTCGTTTCCGAAACCGGCACAGCGCCTGGCACATCCGCAGGTCCGATGACGATGCTCGTACCTTCGCGTCCGTCCTCGTCCTGATTGAATTCGTCGACGGCGGACGCCAGTTCGTCGGCGGAGATTCGCTTGGACCACGGTTGGACCCCGCAGGCGCGAACGGACTCGGGTGGTTGGACTCCCGGCGCGAACTCGGCGAGCAAGGCGGCGGCGACACTCATGATCTCGGCTGGAGTGCGGTAGTTCACCGACAGTGATCGGTAGATCCAGCGACCGGGGACATACGGCTCCATCATCGTCGCCCACGAGCGGGCACCTGCGGGTGAACGTCGTTGCGCGAGATCGCCTACCACCGTGAATGACCGGTCCGGGCAACGGCGCATCAGGACCCGCCAGTCCATCTCGGACAGTTCTTGTGCCTCGTCGACGACGATATGCCGGTACGTCCAGTCTCTGTCTGCAGCAGCGCGTTCGGCGAGTTCCCGGGTGTCACGTTCGACGAAACGGTCTGCCAGGTCCTCGGCGTACAGCATGTCCTGGGCGAGAAGATGGTCTTCGTCGTCCATCAGGTCTTCGCGACTGATCATCATGTCCAGCACACCCGCCGCATACGCGGCCTCGTCCTGGCGTTCGCGTTCGGCGCTCTGATCCACAGGCTTGTCCCGGCCGAGCATGTCCACCAATTCGTCGAGAAGCGGAACGTCGGACACGGTCCAGGCTTCGCCATCTCGGCGCAACAATGTCTCGTCCGCACCTGCTGCCCGTAGGCGTTCCGGAGAATTAAACAGCTGTGTCAGTAGCTCTTTCGGTGTCAGGATCGGCCAGAGTGCGTCGAGCGCTGCGGCAAACGCGTCATTCTCCGCCAACTCTGCGGTCAGATCTGCGCGCACTTGCTCCCACGCTTCACGGTCACTGCGGGTCAACCATCCCTTTCCGATGCGCGCTATCGCCCGTTCGGTCAGTGCCCAGGTGAGGATTTCGGTGAACACCGTGCGAGCGTCGTTGTGGGGGAGCTTGCTGGCGCGGGCTTCTTCTCGGGCCCACTCCGCGGTTTCGGCGTCGATCCGCACTGTGACGTCCGCCAGTTCGATCGACAGCGGGCTCTCGGGCAGTCGCTGCTGATCGGCGATCGCCGCGCTGAGCACATCCAGGATCTTCAGTGAACCCTTGAGTTCAGCGGCGCCCGGGATGTCCTCGGCGGTGACGCGTAGGCCGGGGACAAGATCACCGGTGGTCATGAAGACCACGTCGGACTCACCCAGTGAGGGCAGTACGCGGCCGATGTGGTTCAAGAACGCCGGGTTGGGCCCGACCACAAGAACTCCGTGACGTTCCATACGTTCTCGCTGCGTGTAGAGAAGGTAGGCGACGCGGTGCAAGGCGACGACGGTCTTCCCGGTGCCCGGGCCACCTTCGATCACCAACACTCCAGGGTGCTCGAGACGGACGATGTCGTCCTGCTCGGCCTGGATCGTGGCCACGATGTCCCGCATGCCCTCACCTCGCGGTGCGTTGACCGCCGCGAGCAGGGCGGAGTCCCCGCGGGCGTCGCGTTCACCACCCTCGGGGCGCCCGAGTACCTCGTCGGTGAAATCGACCACGCGTCGACTCCGTGTGTGGAACTGACGGCGTCGACGCATGTTCTCCGGGTTCGCAGCGGTGGCGACGTAGAACGGGCGAGATGCCGGCGCCCGCCAATCGAGCAGAACCGGTTCGTAGTCGTTGTCCGCGTCCAGAAGGCCGATACGCCCGATGTACGAAGTCTCACCCGACAGTGAGTCCAACCGGCCGAAACACAGTCCGTTGTCGGCTACATCCAGCCTTTTCACCTCTTTGGCAAGCGCGCGTACCTCTGCATCGCGTTCCATGAGTGCTTGGCCGTCTCCGCGCAGAGCGGTGCTGTACCGACCCTTGACTCGGGCCCGTTCGGCGTCGAGTCGCGCGTAGAGCCCCTCCACATAGTTCCGCTCGGATTGCAGTTCGTCTTCGTATCCCTGAGTTGGCACATGCCCTCACTTCCGCTGGCTCTTCCGATCCCGTAGTCGGCCGTACGGGATCGGAAGAGCCATTCTGCGGCACTATCCGGGCCTTGCCGCAAGCCCCCCGGTGGGCTATATATTGATAGTGGAGGGAGCGTTGATCCTCCTCTTTTCCTCTTACACAGCTCCTCTCACAGCTCCCCAGACTGACGTATGGCTCCCAGTCTGGCGATGTTTGGACCCCGAATACCACGGGTACAGAGAAGTGGCCGGCATTCCAAAATCGGTAGCCCTCATGAACTTACGTGGAGCGAGGGGTGGAGTGAGGGATTGTGAAGGCGATACTGGCAACCGCTGCGAGCATCCTGCTGGTGTGTGCCCTCGCCGTCGCCATCCTGCTGTTCGTTTCGGGGTCACCCCGAGAAGGCGCTTCGCACGAGCTCGCCGATACGGTTCACACGATCGGCGGACAACCGACAACCTGTACCGAGTTGTTCGGTGAAACATGCAGCTTCACTTTGCAGTCCGACTACAACCAGTGGGGACAAAACCTCGAGAGTTTTGTCAATGCCGGGACTCTCGGACCTTTCGCCCGCAGCATCGGCTTCGTGGCGGAGGCGAAGCTGAGCTTGCAGGCATGCGAGGTCAGTGCCACCGCGGGTAGGACGATCCTCGATTTCTACAATCTTGCCGGGATCGACTACCCCACGGCCACAACCACCGACCTCTTCCCCTTCTGGAACGAATCTCGCCAATTCCTGTGCCCGGTAGACAGTTTCTGAGAACAGCAGTCTGCTATTTGAGGCCGGATTGAACGAATGCGTCGCGCACGTAGCGCTGAAGGAAGAGATAGATCAGGAAGATCGGTAAACACGCCAGTCCGGACGCCGCCATGATGGCGCCCCAATTATTCCCCTCGGCGCCGAGGAAACTGCGGATACCGATCTGTAGCACGGAATTCGATTGGCGCATGATGAGCGCGGGCCAGAGATATTCGTTCCAAGCAGAGATGAACAGCATGATTCCCAACGCTGCGAGAGCAGGCTTCATGTTGGGCAGCACCACCTTCCACAGCGTTGCCCACGAGTTCTGACCGTCGATTTGGCTGGCGTCCAATAGCTCCCGCGGAAATGCCTCCATGTGCTGTCGCATCAGCAGGACTCCGAAGGCCGAGCACAAGTTCGGGATCACGATGCCTGCAACGGCGTTGAGCAAGCCCATCTGGGAGATCAGCAGGTAATTGGGGATCATCGTGACCTGAAACGGAACCAACCACGACCCGACGAAGAGCAGGAACAACGCTTGCTTGCCGAAGAAGTTCCACCGTGCGAACCCGTAGGCGGCGAGGATTGCGACGAACAGCTGGCTGACCGACATGGCCAACGCCATGGTGAAGGTATTCACCATCATCGACGCCATCGGGATCGTGTTCCACACGTATCGGAAGTTCTCGAGGCTGAAGGGCGAGGGGAGCGGGGTCGCCGACAGCGAATCGTCAGGGCGACGAAAGGCCGTGGCAAACAGCCAGTAGATCGGAAAAATGCTGAACACGGTCACGGCCGCGAGGACAACGTGCCCGACCACCCGTCGCGTTCGAGACCGGGACCGTACCGGTCCGTCGTTGCTCTCACTCCGGACGTTGAGGTGCTCCACCACCGGGATCGCATCGGAACCACGTGGATGGCCGGGTGCGTCGACCAGAACAAATGCCATGTCAGTTCCTAATTGTCGTAGAAGCTCAGCCGGTCCGACAGGCGGACGAAGATGACGGCGATGATTCCGAAGCCGAGGAAGAAGAGAGTGCCTGCGGCAGCTGACAGTCCGGCGTCGAAGTTCTGGAAACCGAACTGGTACAACAGGTAATAGATGTTCGTGGACGCGCCGCTCGGTCCACCCTGGGTGAGAATGTCGATCACGGGATACGCCCACTGCGCACCCAACAGGATCGTCATGAGGGCCAGGAAGACCAGCGTCGGGGAGAGTAGCGGCAGCGTGATCTTTCGGGTGATCGTCGCCTCGGACGCCCCGTCGAGTGATGCCGCAGAAGCGTAATCCGGATTGATGCCCGCCAGCCCAGCTGAAATGACCAGCACTCCGAAGCCGAGCATTTGCCATCCGACGATCACGACCACACCGAGTAATGCGAACTTCGGATCACGAAAGATGTTGCCCATCTCGATTCCCCACGTTGCGGCCACCCTCGGGACAGCGCCGCCGTCGGGATTGAAGAGCCAACGCCACACGGCACTGCCAGCGATCGGTGTCACCAGGAACGGGACGAAGATCAGAGCCTGATAGATCGTCTTGGACCGTCCGGATATCCGTTTGGACACCAACGCGATGAGGATCGGCAGCAACAGCGAGAACAGCATGAAGGCGAGTGTGTAGACCACGGTGTTCCGCAGCGCCTGATGCAACTCGGGCAACGAGAGAACCCGCGTGTAATTATCCAGTCCTACCGACACTTTGGGAGTGGTAGGTACCATGTTCCACTTGTAGAACGACAGGTTGACAGTCTCGCCGAGCGGTTTGTAGATCCACACGATCAACAGCACCACTGCCGGCAACAGGTACAGGTATGGCACCCAGGCGCGGGGTGCCCACCCGGAACGGGCCGGGCGCGCCGCTATGGCACGCTCCGACCCGCCGGTACTTGGAACTTCGACAAACATGTTCGTGGCTCAATTCGCCAGCGCAGTAGCAGAACTGGACGGATCACTCGCGGAGACCAGCTTGGATATGGCCTCTTGCAGGTACTCGGCGCTCATTTCGTACACAGTTGCCGACTCCTCCACCGGAACTACCGTGTGCAGAACTCGATCTCGGAAGACGTGGACCATGTTGAATGCCTGTGCGCCGTTTTGGCCGCGCATGCTGCCCTTGCTCGCAAGAAGATCCTGCGTGTAGCAGGTCGCCGAGGCAACCGAGACAGGAATTCCGGCGAACGTGCAGGTGGTCGAGTAGTGCAGGTGGCCACCGAGGATGCCGCGAACATCGGTTCCTTCGAGCACAGTGGCAAGTTTGTTCTGTTCCTTGAGTTCTACCAACGAGAGCACATCCAGAACCGACGGTACTGGCGGATGATGCAGTGCCAGTAGGGTGCCGTGTGGTGCCGGTACGGCAAGAATCTCTTCGAGCCAAGCGAGTTGTTCGTCGGTGATCAACCCGTGATGGCTTCCGGGAACAGTGCTGTCCAACACGATGATACGGAGGCCGTTCACGTCGACCACCGAGTCGACGGATTCCTGGGTCGGAGCTGCATCCAGCAAGCCGCTGCGGAATGCCGGGCGCGCGTCGTGATTGCCCATTACCCAAATCACCTTTGCGCCGAGCCGTTCGGCTGCCGGCTCGACGATCCGGCGCAGTCGTACATATGCCTCGGGTTCTCCCACGTCGGCCAGATCGCCGGTGAAGACAATAGCCTCAGGACGCTGGCCAGTCCTTTCCAGTCGCTCGAAGATGCGTGCCAGATTGGCATCACTGTCCACGGAATCGTGGAGAAGATCACCGTCGGTGACAAAGTGAGTGTCGCTGAGGTGCAGGATGTAGTGATCGGGTTCGCCGTACTGGGACATGAATAATTCTCCTGTGAAGTGTGGGTTAGTTGACCAGTGCAAGGTGTAGGCGATCGAGTTCCGCGGAGCTCAATCCGTGGGCAAGAAGGTATTCGGAGGCGCTGCCGTACGAGTTGTCGACGGATTGCAGACTTGTCCGCATGAGTGCGGCCGGGCTTGCCCCGACCAGTTGGGCAACGTCGGCTCCGTTGCCTATGCCGTATTCGCGCAACTTGACGGCCATTGCCGATGCCCATTCGCCGGCCAACATGACCTCGGAGAGCGAATAGTCTGCGACGATGTCGCGGTAATCCACACCGACTGCCGCCAATGCAAGCGCAATGACGAGACCGGTACGGTCTTTGCCTGCCGTGCAGTGCACCAGCACTGCGCTGTCGTCGGATTCTGCGATTGCGCGTACTGCGCGAACCAGCCGGACTCCGCATTGATCGATGACCTTGGCGTAGATTGCTGCAAGGTCCAAACTTGTTTCGCGGGTGTTTATTTCACTCTCGAAGATGGGCAGATGGAACTGCGTCAGGTCAAGACCTTCGAGCGCGTTCGGTGCCGTGTCCAACTCCTCCTGCTCGCGCAAGTCGATGACGAATGCCAGTCCTCGCCCGCGGAGAACCTCGCGATCCACCTGGTTGAGACGGTGGAGAGCGTCTGAGCGAAAGAGCTTGTTCCACTTGGTGGTAAGACCGTCACGAGTGGCGTATCCGCCGACGTCGCGAAAGTTGTAGGTACCGTTCAGGTCGAGCCGACGGTTGGCTCGCTGAACCGGAAGAGCTGTAGTCATAGTTGTTCCCGATCCGGAAGTTGGGTTCGCTGGGATTGGATTGGGCAGAATCAGCCGATCATGTCCTGAGCCCGCTGCTGTGCGGCTTGCATCGTCGACTTCGGATCCTTGCCGTAGAACACGGATTCCTCGATGGCTTGCGCGAGAATGTCGTCGACCTGGACGTAGCTGTTACCGGGGTAGGACTGCCAGGGCTGGAGTGAGTCGAGCTGCTTGAGATTGGGTGCCAGCAGTGGGTTGCCGTCTGCCCACGGCTTGAGTGCAGCGGGATCCTGCGTCAGCGACGAACGAAGGGGTAGGTATCCGATCTTGGTGGAGATCTGCGTGTACGCATGATCACTTGTCATGAATTTGATCAATTCCCAAGCAGCGCGCGCCTTCGCCGGGTCCTGTGAGAAGACGGACAGGACGGAACCTGAGTTCGTGGGAACCGCTGCACGTCCGTCGAAGGCAGGCATCGCGGTTGCTCTCAAGTCCCAACCTGCCTTTGCCGCGGAACTGACAAACATTCCCTGCAACGCCGACGTGTTGAGATCGATGGCGATGTCACCCTTCGCGAAGCTCTCGTACTGCGTTGCCGCATCTGCGTTGACCAGGACCCCGTCCTCGTAGAGTCCGCGAAGCATGGTGACAGCCGAAACCGAGTCAGGCTCACCGAATTCGATGGTCTTGCGATCTTCGGACAGCACACCACCGCCGGCCGATTTGAAGAGCGCCTGCATGCACCAGCTGCCGCCCTTGACCGAACAGCTGACGCCGAGCGACGGCTTTCCGGTCTTGGCGGTCACTGCCTTCGCGGCAACGGCCACCTTGCTCCAGGTCGAGAGGTCGGTGTCTGCCGGGAGGCCGGCTTCGATCAGTGCAGTGGAGTTGTAAAACAATGTGGGAGTGGAGAACACATACGGAACGCCGTAGGTGTCGCCATTCCAGTCGCCGAGTGTGGCAGCTCTGGGGTGGAAGGGATGGTCGCCGCCGAAGTTAGCCTGGACTGCGTCCTTGCCGGCCAGTTCGTCGAGATTTCTGGCTTTCAGTGCTGTGACTGCGAAATCGAGAGTGTCGAAGGTCAATTGAGCGACATCGGGTGGTGACCCGGCGAGCATTTGTGTCTGCACACTGCTTGCGGTGCCGGAACCGGCCGCGCCACCGCTTTGCGGCGGCTGTGCTTTGACGTGAATGTTCGGGTGGGCGGCCTCGAAGTCGGAGATGAGACCGGTGATGGTGTCTGTCCACAAACCGGCCTGGGCAAGGTTGTAGGACTCGAAGACGATGTCGACCTGCTGGTTCGGGTCGAGTTCCGGCACCTGTTCCGCGGAGTCCGAGCCGCCGGTGGTGGCGCCGCCCGTGGCACAGCCGGCAAGGGCGAGGGATGCCGCCAACGCTATGGCGATCTTCCATCGTGTTTTGCGCATGACAAAGCTCCTCGTGATGAAATTTTCGTGTGAGAGGGCGAACTGAAGGTTCAGCTGAGAACTGATGAATCGAGATTCAATGTTGCTGGTATGTCCAGCCATTCGAGGCGACGCCCGCTGGATCGGTCGAAGAGGTGAAGGTGGCGCAGCTCAGCGGACAGTACCGCGGGACGTCCTTCGTGGAGGGCGATCGGTCGCGGAGCGCGCACGCAGATCGTGGTCGAACCGACCAGGCAGTAGGCCACCTGCTCGCTTCCGAGATTCTCGACCGACGTGACATCGACCGTGATACGCGCGCCGGGGCCGGAATCCGTGCCTGGATGGATCGGTGTGAGATGTTCGGGACGAATGCCGAGTACGACGTCGCGGGAATCGGACTCTCCTGGCCAGAGTGAGGCTTCGATACCTTCGGCCGTAACCCTCACGCTCCCTCCGGACGAAAATACCTTTGCATCAACAAGATTCATTGCAGGGCTGCCCAGGAATCCTGCAACGAATACCGATGCCGGGCGATCGTAGACATCCTCGGGGGTGCCGAGTTGCTCGAGTCTGCCGTTGTTGAGCAGCGCGATACGCGTCGCCATTGTCATTGCCTCGACCTGGTCGTGGGTGACGTAGACGAAGGTGGCGCCCAGCCGTCGGTGTAGGTCGGTGAGTTCACGACGGGTTGCTGTTCGGAGCTTCGCATCGAGGTTGGAGAGTGGCTCGTCCATCAAGAACGCCTTCGGATTTCGGACGATCGCTCGGCCCACCGCCACGCGCTGACGCTGACCACCCGACAGCTCCTTGGGCTTGCGCTCCAGCAGATGTGCGATCTCCAGTTGCTGTGCTACTTCCTCGACACGTGCTACTGCCGTCGCCTTGTCGATCTTTTTGACCTTCAAAGGGAAGCCGAGGTTCTTCGCGACGGAGAGGTGCGGGTAGAGGGCATAGTTCTGAAACACCATGGCGACGTCTCGCCGACGGGCGGGAGCCGTAGTGATGTCTTCGTCGTCGAGCAGTATTCGGCCACTTGTCGGCTCGAGGAGGCCGGCGAGCATCCTGAGCAACGTAGTTTTCCCGCAGCCGCTCGGTCCGAGGAGGACCAGAAAATCCCCGTCACGAACATCGATGTCGATGTTGTCGACTGCGGTGACATCTGCGAATTTCCGACTCAGATTCTCTATTCGAATCCTGCCCATTGGCTTCTCCCGATGAAATGACGTTACCCAATCGCGTCGGATTGGGGATTTTCGTTACATCAGAAGTTAGCCAGTCGAAGATGAACGGTGACCGAACGCCGTCGTAATTGTCCGTAATTCTCAGGGCAACTATTCGAACCGAACCGTGCGACGAACCCGAATCTCAGGTGGTGGAACCGTGATTGAGGATTCCGATGACGTGTTCGAGGGTCTGAGCTGCAGCTTCGGCTGACCCGCCACGGCGTTCACTGACCGCGATCTGGAGACCGATCAGAAAGGTCAGTTGAATGACGGTCGCGGAGGCGCCGTGTGCGCCCCACGGCCCGGTTCCGCCACCGAGAACCAGGCCCATGTCGGCCAGTTCCACCAGTGGGGAACGCGCGTAGCCGGTCACGCCGATGACGGTTGCACCGGCGTCTTTCGCGGCTTGGGCAGGCTGGAGAGTGAGTGAGTTGAGCCCACTGTCGCTGATAGCCAGACAAACGTCACGCGAGGTGAGGTGCCGGGCTGTGAGTTGCTGCATCACTGCATCAGTGGGCGCTTCAGCTGTGCGGCCGTTCAGAATGAACCGAACAGCCACTGCAGATGCCGACGGCCCGGACACCCCGTTTCCCACAACGAGTACGCGTTCGGCGTCGGCGATTGCCTCGACAGCCCGGTCGAAAGCTTCGCGATCCAGAGGTGTGAGTGCGCCGCCGAGATCGGCCGCCACCTCGCCGAGTACTGCCTGCAGCAGTCCGTTGCTGTCCTTGGTATGTGCCGCGTCCTGCACCCGCGATTCTGCTGCGCCGAGGTCTCTGAGCAGCAGCATGCGCAGATGCTGAAAGCCTTTGAAACCGAGATTCTGGCAGGCCCGAATGACAGTTGCCGTCGACGTGGACGCGTGCTCGGCCACATCTGCCGCCGACCACCAGGCAAACTCCTTGGGCCGGGCGATGCAGATGTCGGCGACGCGTCGCTCGCTCGGGGCCAGGGTGGGCGCAAGTGCGCGAATCGTGGACAGGGTTCCGCCCACGGGGGGATCGGTCTGTAACTGGCTCATCTGCACTGAATAACACACGAGAGTGAACGACACTCCCCTCGGCAGTTGGTGCATGTATGCGCCACGCATCGTCGGTGCGCGGATGTTTATGCGAATTTCGACCGGGTAGGGCTTCTGTGTGGTAATCCTGCGCGGCAGGAATCTCGAGCGCGAATCGAAACGACCTGGAGGAACAACGTGACAGACGACAAGAGCGGCCCCAGCGAGGGCATCAAAGGCGTCGTAGAGGACGTCAAGGGTAAGGCCAAGGAAGCCGTTGGTGCGGTCTCCGGGAACGACAGTTTGACCCGAGAGGGCCGCGCCCAGCAGGACAAGGCCGAGAGCCAGCGAGAAGTAGCGAAGAAAGAGGCAGAAGCCGAGAAGGCTCGCGCGGAAGCTGCCGCGGACGAAGCACGGCAGAAGTCCGAGCAATAGTCGGGGCGCTCGTCACCCTCGGCCTGGGATTGATCCCAGCCCGGGGGTGAGTCGTGGCTCCGCGTCCGAAATGAAATTTCTACTTTCTTACGGCGTAACAGAATTCGTGCGCCCAGCATCACGATCAAGAGGAGCTGTTCGATGCCTTCATCCCAGTCCGTCCCAGGTGCACCGGCCCCGAAAACGCCGGACCTGACAGAGCCGGTAAAGCCTCGACAGCCGTTGCCTCCCAAGGACGACCAGAGGCAACCGGAAGTGCGTACCGTAGCGGGTGCCGAGGGGAAGGTGAAGGGAAACGGTCGCGGCCAGCGGGGTGAGTACCTCACCACCGCAACCGGTACACGACTCTACGAGACCGACCACTCACTCACTGCGGGTGAGCGGGGACCGACTCTTCTTCAAGACCACCACCTTCGTGAGAAGATCACACACTTCGATCACGAGCGAATTCCGGAGCGCGTCGTCCACGCCCGCGGGGCGGCCGCACACGGTACGTTCCTGGCAAACGGCGCAGCCGAAAACATCTGTAAAGCTTCGCTTTTCGCTTCAGGTGCCCGAACCCCTGTATTCGTGCGATTCTCGACGGTTCTAGGTTCACGCGGTTCGGCGGACACCGTCCGTGACACACGCGGGTTCGCCACCAAGTTCTACACCGACGAAGGTGTCTTCGATCTGGTCGGCAACAACATCCCGGTGTTCTTCATCCAGGACGGAATCAAATTCCCGGACATCATCCATGCCGCGAAACCCCACCCGGACCGCGAGATTCCACAGGCACAGAGCGCTCACGACACCTTCTGGGACTTCGTGTCGCTACACACCGAGGCCACCGCGCACACATTGTGGAACATGTCCGATCGAGGCATCCCGCGCTCCTATCGCATGATGGAGGGCTTCGGCATTCACACATTCAGGCTCGTGAATGCCGACGGCGAGACGAATCTTGTTAAATTCCACTGGAAGCCGGCTGCCGGAGTGCATTCACTCGTGTGGGAGGAAGCTCAGATCGCAGGCGGTGTGGATCCAGACTTCCACCGACGCGATCTTGCCGACGCCATCGAGGCAGGCGCATATCCGTCCTGGGATCTGGGCGTGCAGGTATTCCCCGACACCGAAGACGAAATGTTCGAAGGCATAGATCTTTTGGATCCCACCAAGATCGTGCCCGAAGAACTCGCGCCGGTTCAGGTCATCGGAACGATGACGCTCGATGCCAATCCGACCAACTTCTTCGCCGAGACCGAACAGGTGGCATTCCATCCAGGCCACTTGGTTCCGGGCGTCGACATCACCAATGATCGGCTCCTGCAGGCACGATTGTTCTCGTACCTCGACACCCAGATCACGCGACTCGGCGGTCCCAATTTCGATCAGATCCCGATCAACCGTCCTCACTCGCCCGTCAACGACATGCTTCGCGACGGCTTCCACCAGGACGGTGTGCATACCGGGATCGCGCCGTACCATCCCAATTCGTTAGACGGTGGCTGCCCCTTCTTGGCCACGGCAGACAGCGCCGCCTATATCGAGGTGCCCGAGGAAGTTTCAGGGCGCAAGGTGAGGCAGGCGCCGGCATCGTTCGACGATCACTTCTCGCAAGCTCGACTCTTCTATCGCAGTCTCTCCCCTGTCGAACAGGAGCACGTCGCGCAGGCGTACACCTTCGAATTGGGGAAGTGTTACGAGGAGAACATCAAGACCCGGAATCTGGGCATCTTGGCGAACATCGACGCGGCTCTCGTGTCGATCGTCGCGCAAGGGCTTGGTCTCCCGGTTCCCGAACCGACGGAGCCGTTGACCGATCCGGAGCCCAGTCCTGCACTGTCTCAGGTGGGTGCGGAATGGCCTGTTGACGGAAGGATCATCGCTCTACTGGTCGACGAGAACTCCGACCTCGACACGGTTGTCGCCGTTCGAGACAAGATCTTCGACGCCGGTATGGTGCCGCTGATCCTCGGGCCGCACGGCGGAACCATCGGGGACGGTGACGACGCGGTGACAGTGCAGCGGACTTACCTCACAGCTCGTTCGATCGAATTCGATGCAATTCTGCTGAGTGGCGACGTTTCTCGGATCGGTGAGGGCAAGTTGGATCCCCGGGTGGAGACGTTGCTGAACGAAATGTACCGGCACAATAAGGCAATTGGTGGTTGGGGCGAGAGTATGAGCGCCCTCGCCGCTGCCGGCATCGACGAGTCTGCTTTGGGAGTCGTCGTCGATGCCGACGCGGTAGGTGCCCTCGCCTCGCTGGCTCAGCTTCTGAAGACGCACCGCGTGTGGGGGCGTTTCGAGGTTCTGCCCACATCCTGAGGGGCGACGTAGGTTCGAACGTGCGGTGTGGCCGAATTGGCAGTTCGGCCACACCGTCGGAGTGACGGCGAGAGAAGGGACGAAACAGTGGCATCCAAGGACTCACAACCTCAACTCAAGGATCAAGCTCTCTACGAAGAGCTACGGGAGAAGGGCGATTCCAAGGAGAAGGCAGCCCGGATCTCCAACGCGGCCGCCAACCGGGGCAGGTCGAACGTCGCCAAGTCCGGTGGTCAATCCTCACCGTACGAGGAGTGGACGGTAGATGATCTGAAGAAACGTGCGAAGGAACTCGATCTGCACGGTTACTCGAAGCTGAGCAAGGGCGAGCTGATCGAGAAACTCCGCAATCACTGAGTCGCATCAATCGCTGAGTCGTATTCTGCTTGCGCAGAATACGACTCCAGCGTTCGATTCAATGACCTTCTTGATCGAAGAGTTCCTGACCTTCCAGTCGTTTGACCCGACGGTGTTCCATCAAGATGACCGCTGTCCCGACGATGAAGGACGCCACGCAGACGATGCCGGCAATGATCGCCCATCCGCGAAATCCGTAACCCGCTGCCACCAAGGTCAATCCGAGCGTGGCCAGGCCCAGCCCGATCAGCAGATATCCGGGATAGTTGCGGCCGTCGCTGATTGCCTCCCCGACGTGCGATCGATTGGTGTGTTCGTCATCTACCGGTGAACTCCCGCTCGTGTTGGTCACAGCACACTCCATCCTGAGTTCGTGAATACTTGCGATTTGCCGCTTGTCGTCGGTTCACAGGGCAACTACCCGATCGGTGGGTGGGTGAAACCGATCGAGTAGTGCCGACAGGCGGAGAAAGTCGTAGGCTCGAAGTACCGGATGTGGCGGAACGCCGGTGCGAGGAAGTCCTATGAATGCGAAGCCGACTCCCGATCTGTTCTCCGTAGGTACACCGACTCTCGGTGTGGAGGAAGAGTTCTTGCTCTGCGATCCGCGGACTGGGCATCCCAGTCCACGCAACGTCGAAGTTGCCGCTGCCGGGCGAGAACTCGGTATCTCGCTGCAACTCGAACTCACGCGATGTCAGGTGGAGACGTCCACTTCGATCGGAAGTCATATTCGCGATCTTCGTGATCAACTCTGTGAATCTCGTGCCGTTACCGCCGACGCTGCTGCTCGCGCGGGTTGTCAGCTCATTGCAGTCGGGACGCCGTTCTACGATCCGCCGGTCGACGAGATCACTCAGAAGTCGCGATATCAGCGGATGGCCGGTCAATTCGGTGCGATCACCGAAGGTGTGATGTGTGGCTGCCACATTCATGTGGGTGTGGAAGATCGAGAACGATCGGTCCAGATCGTCAATCATCTGCGCCCGTGGTTACCGACCTTGCTGGCGTTGACGGCGAACTCCCCGATAAGCGGTGGACGCGATACCGGCTATGCGAGTTGGCGTTACGTCCTGTTCGGGAGGTGGCCCAGTTCGGGCCCGCCACCTTACTTCGAGTCCGTGGGGCACTACGAAGATGCTGTCGCCGCGATGCTGGAGACCGGGGTCATTCTCGATCCACACATGGTCTATTGGGACGTGCGCATGTCGGATCACCTTCCCACCGTGGAGGTTCGGATCAGCGACGTGCCTGCCACCGTCGAGGAGACGCTGACTCTCGCTACGCTGGTGCAGGCCCTTGTCGGCACCGCATCCGCCGCGATCACCAAAGGTGAGGCGGCGCCCGCTGTGGATCACGAATTACTCCGGGCGGCTTGCTGGCGGGCGGCACGCGACGGACTCGACGGTAGGTCGCTGGATGTGGAATCCGTGCGTTTGCTGACTGCACACCAGGCGGTTCGGCGATTGGTGGATCATGTCGAACCTGCTCTGACCGCATTCGGCGAGTTCGAGCAGGTGACGGCCTCCTTGGACAAGGTCTTCAGCAATGGAAACGGCGCGATCGTGCAGCGCCGACAACTCGCGCGTCGGTCACGTGTGGCTGATGTGATCGACGAGTGTGCCCGACGCACTTTCGAAGGATGCAGTTCGCAAGGGGGAAGTGAGCTGTAGGCAGCGGGGACCTGCAGGCAAGGGGGAGGCGTTGACTTCCAATTTTGTGCCGAGTTCACTGGAAATGAGGACTTGTCGACTCCCCCGTGCAGAAACCATCCCGTCTGTAGGTCGCGTCGCGAGTTGCATGATGGCGAAGGGTTGGTCATGAAAAATGAATCTGGCGAACGGGCGTCCGAAGAACCTCAGTCTGCGCGTGGAGCCCCGGGCTCCCGAGGCACGGGCTCGAATGAACCCGGAGGCGGTCCGGTAGATCGCCCTGCCGGCTCGTTCGACGACGAGGAGACGATCTCGGGGGTAGAAGGAACCGAGACAACGCCCGCCGAGCCCACCGCATCCGAACCGGCTGTGCCGCCGTACGAGGGACGTCAGGAGGCCGCAAAGAAATCGGCCTTCAAGGAGGCCGAGAGTTCTGGTGGACCGAATACGGGAGGGGCCGGCAAACCCGTCGTCGATTCGGAGCTCAAGGCACGGCCGGCGGAGGAGACTCCTGGTGGACGAACTGCATCCCCTGCAGACGAGCAACCCGCCGCGGAGACGACTGAATCGGCTTCCAGCGAAAGCGGAGTGGGGCCGGCACATCAAACCGGAGTAGGGAGGAGCGAAGACAAGAAAACGTGATGATCTGACAGATCCATTGTGTTTACGCGTTCACGTCGGTGCGTCGGACGTGATTTCTTGCTGCATCGGCCATCCTGTGTCGATCAGTCGGCCGGAGGGACTGCATATGAATGACGATCCACGCCCCGCGCTTCCGTCGGACAAGGACCTCGACGCGCTGTGCAGTCGGCTCGCCACCTTGGTCGAGGAGCGCGGCCTGACAGTCGCTACTGCGGAATCGCTGACTGCCGGGAATATCGCCGCGCACCTGGGGAAGGCCCCGAACGCCGGATCGTGGTTTTGTGGTGGGATCGTCGCGTACACCCGAGCGGTCAAGCATTCCCTACTTCATGTTCCGGACGGGCCAGTGGTCTGTGAGGAAGCTGCCCGGGTCATGGCACACAGCACTGCCACGCTGATGGGCGCGACTTTGACGCTGGCCGTCACCGGCGAAGCCGGACCGGAAACACAGGAGAACGATCCACCCGGAACTGTGTGGTTCGGAGTCGTCGACCATGGGACCGCTGAGACGGAGAAGCAGGTGTTCTCGGGTACCCCCGAAGCCGTCCTGGGAGCAACTGTCGAGCACGCGATCCAACTACTTCTGCGTCACGCATCCGCTCGCGACAGAGCGAGTTCGAGGGTTGTGAACTAGTCGAGTATTCAACTCTTCGAACGGTTCTTCTTGTGACGACCCGTGTGTTTCGCAGGCGCCTGAGAGGTTGGAACCAGATGACCGTCGGCCGTGTATTTTTCGACCACGAGATTCTTGCTGACTCCTCGGTTGGCATCCACTGCGCAAGTGATTGCTTCCTTGTCGGAGTTGAAAGGTTCCTCGGTCGAAGAGCCGTCGGGCATCGTGATCTTGTACCGATCCATACATCGACTATTGCGGGTTGAGCCGTCTCCGACAACCCGCGCTCACGGAAAAATCGGCCTGGCGGATCATGTGGATCAGCGAGTCCAATAGTCTTCGGGCCTTTTACCTGAACGGAATCCGTAGTGCTCGATCATCGCTGTCGCTTCCGGGAAGTTGGCTGCCAGAGTTTCGGGCACATGGGCATCGCTTCCGAATGTCACCGCTTTGCCTCCCTCCTCGCTCCACCACTGGGGTATCCAGGGCCACAGCCGACGGGTGTTCATCTCGAGGGCTCGGCCGCTGTCGGCGATGGCGCGCATGGCATTTCGGAATCCGTCTTCGAATCGGCGGGGATCGAAAGGTCCGGCGCTTTCGGTCGGCCATGCGCGCACCGCGTAGTCGATGTGGGTGAACACTTCGAAGACGCGGGAATCAGCGACCATGCGCGGAATCTCTGCCAGGTACGCCCACATGACCTCGTCAGCGCCCCAAATTCGGAACAGAGTGTTCGGTTCATTCCGATCTTCGCCGACTTCTAGCGTGTGCAAGGAACCCAATACTCGGTCGATCCCGTCGAGATCGAGAAATTGCGACGCGTGCGTTTCGTGCAGGTGAGGTTGTCCGAACTCGACTCCGGTGAGTATCCGCAATTCAGGAAAACGGTGGCGGCATCGTTCGATGCTGTCGAGATAACCGTCGACGTCGAGGATCGGTACGCGAACGTAGCCGTCAGCGGTGAGGAGGTGACGTTGGTGGGGCATCAGGTCCGCGGCGTTTGTGCGCCAGCGGTCGTCGAAGTCGAGATGCTCGGTGAACACCAACGCCGGCAATCCGACTGCTTCGGCACGCGCGCAAGTTTGTTGCATTCGCCCGGAAGCGTCGGACTGGGGTCCGCCGGTGTCCCACGACCACTCGCTGTGAACGTGACTGTCCGCGGGTAGTTGCATGTCCAGTTCGTACCAGAGCCCGGGAGTTCTGGTGTGATTACAGTTCGGACTGGCGTACGAAGTCGCCCTGTGCGTGGGTGCCCCAAATTTCGGAGGACTGAGTCTCGGGTTCGCTGTCCAACTTTCGAACGTCGTGAATGAATTCCACACCGTGCAGTTCGTCTGAAGGAACCGACAGAAGCTTGCACGTGGTGCTGACGAAGAATCGCTGGACATCTTCCAACTCGAGACGCCCACCGGGCCGGTACCAGTGCGCGACGCCCGTGCACATCTCGAGTATCGCGAGTCGGCTCAATGCAAGATCTTCGATATCGAAGGCACCCACGCGTTGGCCGCGTTCGAGGATCTGTCCGAATAGTTGCTCGTACTCGTCGCGCAGCGTCTGCAACTCGATGCGGTTGTCTCCGGTCAACCCGCGCATCTCGTACTCGGCGACGCGGGCGGTCAGTTGGTTGACGGCGGTAATGCCGACGTGTGACGACACCAGACCGGCGAGCTGGACTATGGGGTCGGCGCTGCGGCGCATTGCCTGCTCTCCCGACTGCGTCAACTCGTCGAGGCACGACCGAATGATCGAAGCCAACAGCGACTCTTTGCTGCCGACGTAGTGGTAAAGCGTTGCCGAGTTGATGCCGGCTTCTGCTCCGAGTTCACGAATGCCGGTGGCGGCAAACCCTTTCGTCGCGAACAGCGTGACTGCCGCCCGTTGTACGCGCCCCAGGTCCATGATCCTCATTTCGGTTGGTTGCCCAATCATGCTAGCATCGCCGCCGAAATCGACTGATCGTCAATCAATTGATTGATAGCTACCTGTGTACTGGTCAATTGGAATCCAATTCATCAATCGATCGATTGAAAAAAGCTTGACTGTGCCGTGGGTCACTGCATAGTGTCCTAGTCGAGCCTCCCTCTCGGTGCGCGAGCTAACAGGGCACTCCATACAAGGAGCAATGACATGAACGACGCGAATCCCCCATCTCCCGCAACTGTCGACAGGCCTGCCCTACGGCGGGTGGCCGGATCAGTTCTGGTCGGCACCACGATCGAGTGGTACGACTTTCAGATCTACGGTGCTTCCGCCGCTTTGGTCTTTGCGCCGCTGTTCTTTTCGGGCGCAGATCCTGCGCTCGCGACGATTCTCTCCTTCGCCACCTTTGCGGTTGGCTTCCTGGCGCGGCCGCTCGGCGGCGTTGTGATGGGCCACTTCGGGGACCGCATCGGACGCAAGAAGGTCTTGGTTCTTGCACTTCTTCTGATGGGAGCCGCGACGTTCCTGGTCGGCGTTCTTCCGACGTCCAACCAGATCGGTGTATGGGCCCCGATTCTTCTCGTATTGCTGAGGCTGATCCAAGGCTTCGGTGTCGGCGGCGAGTGGGGCGGCGCAGTTCTGACTGCTGTGGAATATGCACCGAAGAATCGCCGAGGCTTCTACGGCAGCATGCCGCAGGTCGGTGTGCCGGCCGGTCTTCTGCTGGCGACGGCAGTCATGTTCGGCACCAAGGCGCTCACCGGAGACCAATTCCTGGTGTGGGGGTGGAGAATTCCCTTCCTGCTGAGTATCGCGTTGGTCGCCGTGGGACTTTACATTCGCACCGCGTTGGAAGAGACTCCCGCATTCGCTCGCGTGAAGCAACAGAACACCGCGGTCAAGATCCCGATGGTCGACGCGTTCAAGAACTATCCTCGTCAGATCATTCTTGCCGCCGGTTCGATGATCAGCACGGGCGCCTACTTCTACATCCTCAACACGTACAGCCTGACGTACGCCGACCAGTTCGATCTGCTGTCCGGAAACCTCATGCTCGGCGCGGTCATGGTATCTGCACTCGTGGCGGTCATCTTCATTCCGATCTTCGGTCAACTGTCCGAGAAATTCGGCCGACGCCGGATCCTGATGGTCGGCATCACCGGCATGGGTGTGTGGGTCTTTGTTGCCTTCGCCGCAATAGATACCGGCAACTTCTGGATCACCACCGGGGCACTGGCCGTCGGCGCCTTCATGCTCAGCATCTCCTACGGACCGCAGGCGACGTTCATCGCCGAATTGTTCGACGCTCGGGTGCGGTACAGCGCAGCGTCCATCGCTTTTCAAATCGGTGTGCTCTTGGGTGGTGCAGTCGCGCCGATGGTTGCCGCCATGTTGGTCCGCGCAACCGGCGGATCGTTTGCGGTCGCTGTGTATATCGCTGCCCTGTCGGTTATTTCGCTGATCAGCGTCTACTTTGTCCGTGACTCGGACCTCGACGAAGGAAGCCGCGACATGTACATCGATGACAACGGGGCCTATCTGCCGCCCGTCGAACAACGCTCCACGGTTGTCAACTAATAGGGGAAACTTCAATGATCACAAAGAGTTTCGAAGAGATCTCTGTCGGAGACATTGCGGTAACGGACCCGCGGGTCGTCACCGAAGACTATGTGCGAAGCTTCGCCGACCTCACTTGGGACCGTCATCCCCTTCACCTCGACCCCGACTATGCACAGCAAACACGCTTCGGTCGCCAGATCGCCCACGGCGCTCTCATGCTGTCCACCTTGCTCGGCCTCGTGGAGTTGGATCCTCGTTACCTCCAGTGTTTCTACGGACTTGACCAAGTCAGGTTCCACCGGCCGACGTACCTGGGTGACTCGGTGCACGCAGTGTCGGAAGTGCTGTCGGTGCGCCCTCGGTCGGACGGTGAGACCGCGATCGTGACGTCCAAGGGCTCACTCGTCAACCAAGATGGAGACCTTGTCTTCTCGGGCGACTTCTCCTTTCTGGTAGGCGCGACGCATTCGCTCCATCTCGAAGTGGGTGCTCGGTGAGCTCTCGGCCGCACTTGTCCTGGTGGCAGGACCTCGAGGCAGAACACTTCGAATGGTCTGTGCCAGAGCACTTCAACATCGCGCACGCATGTGTCGATGTGCAGAATCCCGATGATTTGGCCCTCGTCGTAGACACCGGTGGACACTGGGCACGGTACACATTCGGTGAAGTCGCCACGATGAGCCGAAAGTTCGCGACCGTGCTCGCAGATCTCGGCCTGGTCTCGGGCGATCGCGTCGGTGTGATGGTCCCACAGGGTATCGAGGTTCTCGCGACACATCTGGGCGCCTTCCGATCCGGAATGGTTACCGTTCCGCTCTCGGTCAAGTTCGGGTCCGACGCATTGGTGCATCGAATGCGTGACTCCGGTGCGAAAGTTCTTGTGGTCGAGAAGGACTGCTATGAAAGAGTTGCCGACGGAATCGGTGAGATCCCGGGTCTCGAAGCCGTAATCGTGGTCGGAAGGCTCGATCAGCTCTCCGATTCGACGCCCGTGCAAATCCTCGATTTCCACAGCCTCGTCGACGATGCCGCAGAAAGTAGTGAACTGGTAGCCACGGGCCCCGATTCACATGCCATCATCATCTACACCTCGGGAACGACCGGGAATCCGAAAGGCGCGCTCCACGGGCACCGAATCCTTCTGGCGCACATGCCCGGTATGCGGACGGCATTCGACGATGCGCCGCAGCGGGGAGACGTCTTCTGGACGCCTGCAGACTGGGCCTGGATCGGTGGTCTGTTCGACGTGCTGTTCCCCGCACTTGCGTTGGGGTGTCCCGTCGTTGCGACACCCGACAAATTCACGCCGGCGCGTGCGGTCGAGATTCTGAGCCGTCACAAGGTGACGGGCGCCTTCATTCCGCCCACTGCCCTCAAGCAGATGCGAAGCATCGGCGTCGGCAAGACTGCTGCGCGTGGTATTCAGCTGCGGGCATTGGGAACTGGTGGTGAGGCACTCGGTGACGCGCTGCAAGCCTGGGTTGCGAGCACTCTCGGCGTAGCTGTCAACGAGTTCTACGGGCAGACGGAAATGAATCTGACCATCGGCACGTCGCGGTCGAAGTGGAGTCCCGCCAGAGGCTCGATGGGTCGCGCCTTCCCCGGCTTCGAAGTCACCCTCCTCGATCCGCTCGGCGAGCCGGTCGAGATTGGTGAGGTAGGCGAGATCTGTGTGAAGGCAGGCAATCCCGGACAGTTCCTCGGATATTGGAACCAGCCGTCGAAGACCGATGAAAAGGTGTACGACGGTTGGATTCACACCGGTGATCTGGGTCGGACTGATGACGCCGGGAACTTCTGGTACCAGGGACGTGCCGATGACGTCATTTCGTCCGCGGGGTACCGAATCGGCCCCGGAGAGATCGAAGAGTGCCTGCTCTCGCACGACGAGGTAGCCATGGCAGGCGTCATCGGTGTTCCGGATCCGTTGCGCGGCGAGGCGGTTCACGCTTTTGTCGTACTGTCCGAGGGGTCGAACTCCTCGGAGGAGCTCCGTCAGGAGTTGCAGACCCACGTGAAAAGTCGTCTTGCTTTCTACCAGTACCCCAGGGAGATCACGTTCATCGACAGCTTGCCGCTCACCACTACCGGCAAGATCCTTCGACGTGAACTCCGAGTGTTGGCCACTGCCACGAACGGACTTGGCTAGCAGAGGGCTACATGTTGGGTAGGACCACCACGAAGAACCAACCGCTCAGCGCAAGACCGATGAATCCGGTGAAGAGGCCGACTATTGCATCCCAGGGCAGCTGGCGGGCATTCGAGAGCAGATGCCCGCCAGCCCTCCTCGGGTGACGTCGGAGCGCGAAGATTCCTGTTGTAATCGCGCCGGCGCCCAGCAGGATGCCGAAGCCGAAAGCCCAGAACAGGAGTACCGACAGTGCGCCGAGCATCTCCGATCTTTCACTCCATCGCGCGACGCGCTGTGTTTCGGTCGGGGGAGGCCACTTGTGAGAAGGCGTCAGCGCTGCTCCGAAACGGCGGGTGCGGCGACGGATCGACTGGTCGCTGAGAAACATTTTTCACCACCGCAGGAGTTGAGTTGATGAGCTCGGTCGATGAGCCGTTGGTATCTACTCGTCTACCCCGTCTTGGCGGATGTATGCCGCTGAATTGAGGGCTAGGTGGTTGGCGTTTCTTCCCAAGCCTTTCCGTTCCACGTGATGGCGATGGGGTATTCGTTGTTCACCCCGTTTTCCCAATAGTCGATGATGCCCTCTTGCTCTGATTCGAGTTCGATCCAGCCGATGCTGAATCCCCCACGGAGGACGCGTTGAGCCCGTTGGTCGATGTTGTCCAGCGAACTGCAGAGCCCTCGGACTCGGGAATCGATCCAGTCCGCAGAGGGGTCGGGGACGGTGATCTCCAAGATGCTCGCGTCGCTCAACGGAATCTCGATCAGAAGCTCACCGGAATCTCGTACCTCACGGGTCGACCGATTCTCGTAGGCGTGCAACAGCTCTCGCGGCTCGAACAACGAGGGGTTGCCACCGGACCGTCGAGACCAACCGAAGCGCAGCACGGACGTATTGTCTCCCACGAATTGCAGGAATGTCATTCGATGTGAACAAGGCCCTCCAGGGCGTCCAGGACCCGGTCCAGTCCGAACTCCCATGCCGCCTCGGGGCTGTACGGGGTGTTCTTGGCCTCGCCGGCCGCGCCGCCGACTCGCTGCGCCAACGGGAAGTCGTCGCCGAGGTAAGCGGTCAGGCGCTGGCTCCAGGACGACCACACCTCGGCCATGTCGGCTGCTCGAGGGTCGGGGCGCCGCGCTTGCGCCGAGGATCGGGCGAAGTCGGCCACGAATGTCAGGGCGGAGTCCCGGTCGATGTCGGTCAGTCCTGCCCCGTCGAAGGCATGAAGTTCGTGGTCGTATTTCGCGATGGTGCCCGGACCTAACGCGGCGCGCTGGTCGGTGATGTCGAGGAGCCACCAATGCTCCGCATAAAGGGCAAGCTCTTCTTCGGCGACCCGACGCACCCGTTGGCGCCAGGTCATGTTTCCGTACGGCAGGCGGGGGCTGTTTCCGTGCACGGCGTCGACCATCAGCACCAGCAGATCGTCGCGGGATCCGACGTGGGTGTAGAGCGCCATTCCCGAGATACCGAGGTCGGTGGCGAGGCGACGCACGGTCACGGCGTCGAGCCCCTCGGTATCTGCGAGGGCGAGCGCAGCGTCGACTGCCTGTGATGTCGTGACCTTCGCCCGCGGGCCGCGGGCGCCACCCTTCGGTGCGAGGGGGTGATCGCGCCAGAGTAGGTCGATCAGTTCGCGTGCCATCAGTCGTCTCCAAGAATCGGGAATACCTCAACCGTGGTATACCTTATACGGTGCATACTGTATGCACTGCACAAGGTTTATGATCATGGAGGCCACGATGAAAATCACCAGCACTGCTCTGTCCTTGAACGTTGCCGACACCGACGCGTCGGCGCGCTTTGCGAAAACCCATTTCGGTTTCACCGAGGCCATGGCGGACGACGGCTTCGTTTCCCTGAATCATCCGGATGCCGGGGTCAACGTGGTGTTCCTGCGCACCGGCCTCGGGACGTTCAAGCCCGACTTCGTCGCAGGTCCAGCCGGCCAGGGCATGCTCATCGCATTCGTGGTCGATGACCTCGACGCCGAGTTTGCCCGAATCGCCGCCGAAGGTGCCTCCGTCGTCACCGAGCCGGAGACCGAACCGTGGGGTGAGCGTTACTGCCAGTTCGTCGACCCCAACGGAATCGTGTGGCAACTCGTTCAGTGGGTGTGAAGAACCCGAGTGCTCGGCTCGGCGGCGCGCGGCACCGATCGCAACCAGAGGGCGCGTTCGACGGACTGAGCTTGGAAACGCTGTGGTGGGATCCCGTGCGCAGTGCGAAACGCTCGGCTGAATGCGGACAGGTGTGCGTAACCCAGGTTTCTCGACACCGTGCCGGGTGCAATCCCGAGTTGGAGTTGGGTGCGCGCCTGGGTCATCCGGGAAAGGGAGCGCCATTGCGGATACGTGGAGCCGGTCTCGGTCCGGAACTCCCGGCGCAGACGGGCCGCGTCGGTGCCGAACTCTCGCGCCCACTCGTCCAGGGTGCGAGGGTCGGCCGGCCGGGCGGCGATTGTCGCTGCCAGTCGCGTGGCAATCGAATCGGCGACGGATTCGTTCGAAACCGATTGTGCGAGAGGGCCGGTGGCGATGATGTCGAACACCGCGGTGCCGTTGTGGCCACGTGGCCGCAAGGGCGTGTACGCGGCGACGAATGTGTGCAACAGGGCCAATTCGTGTTCGGGGGAGAACTGGACTGTCTCGAGGGCGTCGGCAGTAACGGTCGACCCGTTCGAGGCACGGAAGCCGAGCGGTAGCAGCAGTGAACCCGTCGGAACTGTGACGGTATTGCGGACGCCTGCAGGCAGGATCATTGCCTCGCCGGTGCGCAGTTCCCAGCTGCGGTCGGCGACATCCACCCGGGCTTCGCCTCGGTAGACCCACACTGCGACGTGGGCGCCGTTGACGCGCGGCCACGTCGCGTTGGCCGGGATCGGCGGCGCGGTGTCCCCGGATTGTCCGGGCTGTGCGAGCATGCGAACCAATGCCTGGTCATTGTCGGTGCGCGCACTTCGATCGGTTGGGCGGGAGCGGGTCCGTCGACGATAGTCGCTCGGGCTCTCTCCCATCTGGGCTCGGAACGCGCGAGTGAATCCACTGCCCGTTTCGAAGCCGACTTCGTTTGCTATCCAACCGATCTCGCGGTCCTGTTTCAGGTACTCCAGCGAGGCGGTGATCCGCGCTCGAAGTCGCCAGCGTGTGAAGGTGAGGCCGGTCTCTTCCACGAAATACCGCTGGAGCGTTCGAGTGCTGATCCCGGCGCGCTTCGCGAACTGTCCCTCGGTGTCGTCGGCGCCAGGTGTTCGCAACAGGGCATGCGCGATCTCGAACGCTTCCCGTGACTGCGGCAATCGCGGCAGCGACGTGCATCCGTCGTCCGCCCGGGCGATCATTTCGAACAGAGACGTCGGCCTTTCCGCGTCGCCGCGCAGATAGCCCAGGTTGTGAACGAACTCGTGGATCAGTCTGTCTTCCCACCCCGGCGGCACGCGCAGGCGAGTCACGGCCGTTGGGCCGTCGGTGACGCCGTCCGAGGGTGGAAGCAGGATGGGGAACGCGACGGAACTCGAATCCGTCTCCATCGCGTATCGCACGCCGGCCGGGATCCACAGCAATTCGCCTGCCGGTATCTCGTGGACGGCCGATCCGGCTGTGACGCGTCCGCTGCCTGCAAGAACCCAGAACAAGAGTGGTGAGCGGCCGGTGCTGAGTTCGGTGCTGCCGGCGCGGATCGGCCCCAAGTCGACCGTGTCCGACCCTCCCGATAGTGGTAACACGTTGGCGCTCCTGGACAACCCTTGCTACTTAAGTATGGCTAACTTTACCTCTCGGTCGGTCTGCGTTCGCAGCGGCAACTCTCGTACCGTCAGAAAGCCACATACTCATGCGCAGATCTCTACGCCCGGCGGCGGCAATACTCGCCGCGGTCGTCGCCCTCGCTCTAGCCGGCTGCTCGAATTCGTCAGGTAGTGACACCGGGACCGAGGGCACCCAGAAAACCTCCGGGTCCACCGAGGGATGGCCGCGCACCGTCGAGCACGGTGGCCGCAGCACCGAGATCACCGCAAAGCCGACTCGGATCGTGTCCACCTCGCCGTCGTTGACCGGCACGCTGCTCGCGATCGGCGCACCGGTGGTCGCGAGTGCGGCTACAACGCCGTCGGGAATGACCGACAGTCAGGGATTCTTCTCTCAGTGGTCGGACGTGGCCGCTGATCGTGGCGTCGAGGTGCTTTACCGAAATCTCGAGCTGGACCTCGACGCGATCGAGACCTTCGAGCCCGATCTGATCATCGGGTCCGCCAACGGCGGCGACTCGACGCTCGACGCCTACGCACAGCTGAGCGATATCGCGCCCACCGTTCTTCTCGACTACGGCGCCAGCTCCTGGGAGGAGCTTGCGGCTCAGCTCGGGGCGGCGACCGGACTCGAGCGCGAGGCCGACAAGACCGTCGACGAGTACGACAGCTGGGTGACCACGCAGGCCGGGAAGATCAAACTTCCCGAGCAGCCGGTCACGGCACTGGTCTACATGGGAGCCGACGGGGTCTGGACATTCCGAGCCGACAGCCCGCAGGGCAATCTGCTGACCTCGCTCGGCTTCACCTATGCCGAGCCCGCCGAGCAGTTTGTCGCCCCGGACAAGCGGGGTGCCTCCGGCGTCGCGATCGTCAGCTCCGAGAACATGTCTGCCGCACTTGACGGTTCGCAGACGCTGTTTGCCGTCTCGATGGGCCCCAAGGACGTGGAGAAGCAACTCGCGGCCGACCCGCTCCTTGCGAATCAACCTGCGGTCAAGGGTGATCGGGTCTACGCGATGGGAACTGCAGCTTTCCGTCTCGACTACTTCAGTGCAAAGCAGACAGTCGAGCTACTGGTGTCCACGTTCGGTGGATGATCGCGTGACCACTTCTGCGCAGTCCCTGATTGAAGCACCGCTGCGGTCTGGGACAGCCGCGCGTGCGGGGTTGTTGGTCGCCGCCTCCGTCGTCGTGATCGTGCTGGCATCCGTCGGTGGACTCGTCCTCGGCTCGCGCAACATCCCGGTCTCCACTGTGCTCGACGCAGTTCTTTCCTACGACGCCGGCAACAACGAGCACTTGATTGTGATCGAATCACGTTTGCCTCGAACAATTCTCGGGCTTGTCGTCGGGGCTGCGCTTGGACTGGCCGGTGCGCTGATGCAGTCGATAACCCGCAACCCTCTGGCCGATCCGGGGCTGCTGGGGGTGAACGCCGGAGCGTCAGCGGCAGTCGTGATTGCGATTGCCTATCTGGGGGTGACCTCGGTCGGCGGCTATCTGTGGTTCGCGCTTGCCGGCGCGGCCATTGCCTCGGTAGGTGTGTACATGTTGGGGTCGGCGCATCGCAGCGCCGCGACCCCAGCGCGCATGGCGCTCGCCGGTGCCGCTGTGGCGACGGCGATCACGGCGCTCACCAGCATGGTTCTCATCAGCAACGAGGCCGCATTCAATCAGTTCCGATTTTGGGCGGTCGGCTCGTTGCAGGGCCGCGGCGGGGACGTGATCGTCACCATCCTGCCCTTCGTCATTGTCGGTATCGTGTTGTCGTTGTTGCTGATTCGACCACTCAATGCGATCGCGCTCGGCGAGGACGTCGCCAAAGGGCTCGGCGCCCGCACCGGACCCGCCCGGGTCGGGTCCGCTGTTGCAGTCATCCTGCTGGCGGGAGCCGCCACTGCGGCCGCAGGCCCACTCGGCTTCGTGGGGCTCGCTGCGCCGCACATCGTGCGTGGCGTTGTCGGACCGGATCTGCGGTTACTTCTGCCGTGCGTGCTCGTCGTCGCGCCGGCGTTCCTGCTCTTGGCCGACGTTCTCGGACGCGTTGCCACCGCACCGGGAGACCTCCAGACGGGGATAGCAGTGGCTGTGCTCGGCGGCCCGTTGTTTGTCGCGCTCGTTCGCTCGCGGAGGGTGGCGTCGCTGTGAACATGATTGCAGCGCAGCCGGTCCCACCGCTGTTTCGCGGCTGGGTGATTCGAATCGGGTCGGGGTCGTGGCGAATCGTCCCGCGAGTGCTGTTCGTAGCCATGACAATCAGTGCGGCACTGGCGGTACTCTCTTTTGCCACGCTGATGTACGGGACCCTGGACCTGTCGTTGGGTGAGGTGTGGCGCGCCCTGCACGGCGAAGGCAGCGCGGCGGCGGTTCGGTCCGTCCAGAATCGCCGTCTGCCACGGCTGATCACGGCGATCGGGGTGGGCGGCAGCCTCGGTGTGGCGGGCGCAGTTTTCCAGACGCTTTCGCGCAACGTTCTCGGCTCGCCGGACATCATCGGTTTCACGACGGGCGCTGCGACAGCGGCGGTGGTCCAGATCGTGTTCTTCGGCGGAGGAGTACTGCAGACCGCGGGCGCCGCTGTTCTCGGCGGCATGCTGACCGCATTGCTCGTGTACGCCCTGGCACGTAAAGACGGGGTCAGCGGCGGCCTTCGCCTTGTCCTGGTCGGCATCGGAGTGGGCGCGATGCTGAGCGCCGTGATGTCTTTGCTGGTGGTGCGCGCGGATATCGACGACGCCACCGTGGTGCAGCAATGGACGGCCGGTTCGCTGACCGGGCGCGGTTGGCCGCACGCGGTCAGTGTTGCGATCGCCGTCGGTGTTCTCGTTCCCGCTCTCGTCGTGGTGTCCAGGCGCGTCACCATGATGGAGATGGGTGACGATGCAGCGTCTTCGCTCGGAATCTCCGTGGAGCGATACCGATTCGCCGGCATCCTGCTTGCGGTCGCGCTCACGGGAGCAGCGACAGCCGCCACCGGTCCTATCGCATTTGTGGCGCTCGCAGCTCCCCAGATCGCACGCCGGTTGGCGCGGCGCAGCGGTGTTCTTGTCGCAACCTCCTTCCTGCTCGGCGCTGTCCTGTTGGCGGGCGCCGACTTGATCGCGCAAGCGGTCGAGGTCGGTCTCCGCACGCCGGTCGGTCTTGTGACCAGTCTGCTCGGCGGTGCCTATCTGATCTGGCTGCTCGCCCGTCAGGCCTGAAAAAACCTCGTTACGAAAGAGATTCATGACCACTCCGACATCAAGGCTGCGCGCCGAGAAGATCGAGCTTCGGTACGCCGATCGAACCATCGTGGACGAGTTGAGTCTCGAGATCCCCGACGGCGGGTTTACCGTGGTCGTCGGACCGAACGGGTGCGGCAAGTCGACTCTGCTCCGAGCGCTCGGCAGAATGCTCACACCCCGATCGGGCCGGGTTGTGCTAGGCGGTAACGATATTCGGTCCTACCGCACCAAAGAAGTGGCCCGGCGAATCGCTCTGTTGCCGCAGTCCCCGCTTTCCCCCGGAGCGATCAGTGTCGCCGACCTCGTCTCCCGCGGCCGATATCCGTACCAGAGCATGCTGCGCCAATGGTCACCCGAAGACGAGCGAGTTGTCTCCGAGGCGCTGACCGAGGTCGGAATGCGCGATGCAGCAGATCAATTGGTGGACGAACTGAGTGGTGGGCAACGACAGCGGGTGTGGATTGCCATGACCCTCGCGCAGCGCACCCCGGTGTTGTTGCTCGACGAGCCGACCACCTTTCTCGACATCGCCCATCAGATCGAAGTTCTCGACCTCTGTTCCCAACTTCACCAGTCCGGTCGAACATTGGTCGCGGTCCTGCACGACCTGAACCTCGCGGCCAGATATGCCACTCATGTGGTCGCGATGCGGTCCGGAAAAATCGTCATGCAGGGCAGTGCCTCGGAGGTCTTCACCCCCGAGTTGTTGCGCGAAGTGTTCGACCTCGAGGCTCTGGTTCTCGAAGATCCGGAAACCGGACGGCCACTTGTTGTTCCGCGAGATCGCCGACCTGTCACCCCGCTACCCGTCCAAAGCTGAAACCACGATCAGGAGAAAACGATGACCACCACACCTAGACCTGAAGAATCCCGACCCGAAGAAACTGAAACCACTGCGTCGGCAAAAGCGCCACGCGGCGAAGATCATGACCGTGGCCTCAACGACGTGGTCGCCGTTGTCGAACGCGTCGAACGCCCGACCGAGAGCATCCTGCGCATCACGGTCCACTTGACCTCGTCGGCGGACGACCCGAATTGGTTGCGCCCCAACGTCGCATTTCGCATCCAGCTAGGTCCGCGATACGACGACGTTTCTCGTGTTTACACAGTGCGCACGTTCGACGCGTCGAGTGGTTCGATGACTTTCGACGTCGTGCTGCACGGGCACACCAGTCCGATGATGAGGTGGGCCGACGAGCGCCGTGTGGGTGACTCGTTCTCGCTCACCGGTCCTCGCCCGCACTTCCTCGTTCCCGAGATCGCTGGTCGCCGCGTCGCGCTGTTCGCCGACGACACCGCAATACCCGCTCTCTATTCGATTCTGCTTCAGTGGCCCGAGGGTCTGACCGGCGTCGGCTGGGTCGCCACCGGTGACGCCGAGGCGTTCGCGGAACTGCCCGTGATCCCCGGCCTCGAATTGCACCACGTCGAGGAACGCCTCGCCGAGTATGCTCTCGAGCTCGAGAATCCGGGGGACTACGCGGTGTGGGGAGCCGGGGAGCGGGACGAGATGCGTTCCATCCGAGCGCATTTCCGAAAGACCGTCGGCCTGGCGAAGGATGACGTGGTTGTCTTCGGCTACTGGAAGCGCGGGGTCAGCACCACCGAGATCGATCAGAACCGACTTCGGAACTACACGAGCATCCTCGAAAGCGGCGGCACGCTTGCAGATATCGACGATCTGGCAATCGGGATCTGATGACGCGGGATCTGACGACACGGGATCTGACGACGTCGGTTGGATTGTTCAGCCCACCGCGTGCTCTTCCGGCGCCAGCGAGTTGCCCGGTGCGATGTTCGAGCAGTTGTTCGGCGCTGGGTTCCCGTTGAAACGGTCGTTGAGCCAGGTTATGGCGCCGGGGAGCCACAGCGCGCCACCGGGAACGTGACTGATGGTGTCGTACTGGTCGTACTGGATGGGTAGACCTGCGTCGCAGTAACGAGTGGCGAGTGTGCGGACGTCCCCGGCAACCATGACGCCGTCGCCAGGGCCGACGCCGGGTCCACCTGGCTGGGTGCCTTCGAGAACTCCGTTTGCCGCCTGGGCAATGAACATCGGGATGGTGGGTATCGGCGCGCTGCCCATGTTGACCTTGTTTGCGACGTCGACGTACTCGGATACCGAGTTGGGATTGGCGTACTCCGGTTTGGCAATGTCCTGCCAGGTGACTCCCGGATACTGCAGGATCACGTTCCCGATCGAGGCGTCCTCGAGGCGGGGCAGGAGTTCACGTCCCCGATCGCTGATGTACGGATCGAAATCGATGTCGTAAGCACGGGCGAGTCCGACGACTGCCATCCCGACAACGCCTGCCCAACCGATACTTCCGTTCGCGTACCGGAGATTGTTTGCCGGGTTGACCAACAGTCCACCCTGGGCCGCGCCGATCAGGTCTTCGTTGATGTCCGGGGCGTAGTCCGGTGCGAGGATGGACGCCCAATTGGTGGCTATTGCACCGCCCGAGTACCCCATCAGTCCGATCTCGGCTGAGTCGCCGATGCCTGTCTCGGGAGTGTTGCGAGCGGCGCGGAGGGAGTCGAGAGTCATCATCCCGTACTCGGGTCCCGCCGCGAAGTCTGCGTTCGGGCCCTCGGTGTCGGGAATGACGACGGTGTAGCCCAGCGCCAGTAGAGGACCGAACATGACGGCTTCGCCGGAAGCGAGAGTCCCGCCGAAGGCGACATTGCGTCCACTGGTGGTCAGGCTGCCGATCGGGGTGTCCCCCGCGACGGCCCGTGACGGCCCGTCTTCTGGGTTCAGTGAGTCGTAAGCCGACTGGAACGAGACGACTTTGTCCGGCTGGGCGTTGGGCGGTCGAAGAATCGAGGTGACATTCGCAGACGGCCGGCCTAGAGCGTCGGTCGATCGGTACAGCACCTGTACGGACTGAAGCGGGGTGGGGATGTTGACGACGTGATAGGGCAAGGTTCTCGTTTTGAGAACGGCCCCAGGCTGATACGAAGACAGCGGTGCCGAACCGTCGTACTGGTAGAAGGGATCTGCCGACGGTTGCGCGGCGACAGTTGGTGCTGTGATGCCCGTGAGTGCAATGGCTGTCAGTGCCACCACTCCCCGAAAGAGAATCCTTGATGCCACGGCCGACCCCTCGATTTCGTATGTCACTGTGCGCTTGACGAACTGTTGTGATGGCGCCCACACGTTATCTTACTTTTGAGTAATAAACGAGGGGGTTTGTCTTGTTCATTCGAATCAGATTTGGATGCAATGGCTTTGAGTGATGATCAGCTGCCCTAAGGCTCCCATTCTGCTGTCATGTGTACGATACGACTAGTAGCTATCGCATCCATCGGGTGCCTCGGGCCGTATGCGCTCGACATCAACAAAGCCCCTGTGCTGCAAGGGGTTGACGGGCAAAGGAGGACGCATGGGCAAACGCACTCCCAGCGAGGGGGTGTCTCGCAATCCCGGCAACACCGAGACGGGATTGCTCACTCCTCCAAGTGGCACACGTAGTGAAGTGGCCCACGAGAAGGCCCTCCGATCGGCGGAATCCCTTCTGAAGTCCGGTGGGATGAAGGCCGCGACCATTGACGCGATCTCCGAACAATCGGGCGTCAGCAAGGTAACTCTGTATCGGCACTGGCCGTCGCGCCAGGCGATCGCCGCTGAAGCGTTCGGTGTGCTCATGGCCCGGCACTTGACGTTTCCGGAGTCTGACAGTGCGCAAGCCGATTTGAACGACTACCTCGGGGACATCGGAAAGTTCTACGGAGGACCGCTCGGTTCGATCTTCGCTGAACTTGTCGGCGCGTGTGCCAACGACCCGACGACGGCGGCATACTTCCGTACCTTCTTCCTCGACGAACGTCGTCGCGGCTTCGCCGAACTGATTCGCCGATGTGTGGAGTCCGGATACTTCCGCGACGACATCGAGATCGAGGAAGCGATCGATCTCTTCTTCGGACCCTTGGTCTACCGGATGTTGGTGGGGCACGCGAGTATCGACGACAACACGGTGCGCTCGATCATCGATCATGCAGTTCGTGGACTCCGGAGCGATACCTAAGAGGGTTATCCGTTGGAATCCTTGCGCTGGAGAGGGCGAACTGCCCTCTCCAGCGTTGCTATGCGTGTCAACTCGGCACCGTCAGCTGAGCATTTTCAGCACGTTCTGGTACTCACCGTTGACCTCGGCATGGCGAAGTGGCTTGGCGGCCTCGACCACAATCTCCGTGGCGTTGTCGTCAGCTTTCAATAGAGCAATGGTTTCTGCGATGTAATCGTCAAGGGGTAGGGCCGATTCCGAGTTCTCCTGGTTCATCAGTGTGGTGCGGACGCCCGGTGGGATGAGCTCGATGCACTGGATCGAAGTACCGGCGAGTTGAACTCGCATGCTCTCGGTGAAGAGATGAACAGCAGCTTTCGTCGCGTTGTAGGTCGGAGTGATGGGTAGCGGGACGAAGCCGACGGCGGATGACACAGTGATGATGGTGGCGGTGGGCTTCGTCAACAGATGCGGAATGAACTGGCCGGCCAGTCGAATTGTCCCGAGTAGGTTCGTCGTGATCGTTCGCTCGGCGACGTCGAGGAAGTCCGGGCTTTTCAGATCCTCCGGGTACATGATTCCCGACATTGTCACAAGGACGTTCAGGTCGGGAAAGTCTTGTGTGACAGATTCATACGCCTCTCGGATGGAATTCGTGTCGTCTACATCGATGACGACGGTACTGATCTTCGGATGCTCGCTCGAGATCTCTTGCAGCAGAGTGGATCGCCGTCCACCGATGATTACCTTGTTCCCCTCGTTCTGCAATGCCAGTGCAAGTTCGAGGCCGATTCCGGAGGTTCCGCCGGCAATGAAGATGGTATTTCCCGTGATGTTCAACTTGTGATTCCTTGCTTTGACAGGGGAGTCGACGTGACTACAGCGATCGATTTGAGTTGGATGTATTCGTTGAGCGTTTCGAGGCAGAACTCTCGCCCGAGACCGCTTTCCTTGAATCCTCCGAAGGGAACGCCGCCTCCCAGGTTGAAATACTGATTGATCCAGATACATCCGGCCGCAAGACGATCGGCGGTTTCCATCGCGTTCTTCAAGTTCGACGTATAGATCCCAGCAGCGAGCCCGTATGGAGTGTCGTTCGCTTCTGTGATCACTTGCTCGTAATTGTTCCACTTGAGGACGCACAAAACAGGTCCGAAGATTTCGTCCTGCGCAATTCGCATCGAGTTCGTGACCTCCAGAATTGTCGGTTCGACGAAGTTTCCGGCTTCGAATCCCCGCACTACTGTTCGTTTGCCACCGGTAAGTAGTTGTGCGCCTTCTTCGATACCGGAATTGATCATCGAGATCACGCGATCGGCATGTTCTCGGTGAATCAAGCCACTCAGTTCGGTGTCTTCGCTCAGAGGCGGCCCGACTCGCAACGATCGGAATGTGGCGACCAGTTTTTCCACGAAGGTGTCGTAGATATCCTCGTGGATGAACAGACGTGTTCCAGCCAAGCAGGATTGACCATTGCACATCAGGACACCAGAGGTCGCGTCTGCGACTACCGCATCGACGTCGTCGATGTCAGGAAAGACGATGCTCGGACTCTTGCCGCCGAGTTCGAGAGTGGTCGAGATCAGTCGGGTTGCTGCGGCGTGTGCCACCAGCCGGCCGACTTCGGTGCTCCCGGTGAAAGCGAGTTTGCTGACTTTCGGATGACCGATCAGGGCTGCGCCGGCCTCTTCGCCGAGGCCGGGTACAACATTGAGAACGCCTTTCGGGAACACTTCGGCGGCGATCCTCGCCAGTTCCATGACTGAAACACAGGCATTTTCATCAGGTTTGAGTACGACGGTGTTTCCGGCAGCGAGAGCGGGAGCAATCTTGAATGCCGCCATCACAACGGGATCGTTCCAGGGAATGATCTGTCCGCACACGCCCAAGGGCACCCGTTTCGCAACCAGATATCCCGAGGCCAACTCGCGGCCGAAACCGTGGTGCGCCAACGAAACTGATGCAAAGTATCGTAGGTGCGACACTGCGGCCCGATAGTCTTCTCGCATCTCCCTGATGTGTCGCCCGGTGTCCATGCACTCGAGTTGGGCAAGCTCTTCAGTTCGTTCCTCCACCAGTGCGGCAAACTGCAAGATTTGTGCGGACCGTTCTTCGGTCGTCAGGCCTGCCCACGCCGGAAATGCCCGTCCGGCGGCTTCGACCGCATCATTGATTTCTTCTGCCCCGCATCGGGACAGTGTGGCGAGCAGAGCGCCGGAAGCGGCGTCGCGTGCCTCGAATGTGGATGTGCCCATGGCTCGGAACGATCCATCGATGAACGCACCGTATTCACGAACTGCTTGACCCTCCATCGAACCTCCTAGATCGGTCAGTCGCTGACGAAGATAACTGTACTGTACGTTTCGTACACTTGTCGATGATTGGCTGTCGAACTGGCCTCTCCGTCACCGGCGGAGCCCGTTGGCTACTCTCACTTTGGTCAAGTCGAGAACGCGGCGGTGAGAGGCGGGGTGGTGACGGCGAGAATTACCGAGGGCGTGTTCTTCACTACGCCGCCGGATTTGCCGCGAGGTAGGCATGAACTGAGCAGGGAAGACGTTCTGACTGCGCAGCGTGAGCGGTTGATGATCGCTACGACGGAACTGATGGCGGAGTCGGGCTATCAGGGTGTCGGGGTACGTCAGATTGCCAAGCGAGCAAAGATTTCGCCGGCCGCTTTTTACGAGTGTTTTCCCGACAAGGATGCGTGCGTCTTTGCCGCGTACGGCAGGTTTATCGAAGTGCTGCTCACTCGTATTCGTGGGATCTTGCCGGTCGGCTCTTTCACCTGGGAGCGCCACGCCATCTCCGATGTGGTCGAGGGTTACCTCACGGCGTTGAATGCAGATCCTGTTGTGGCACGAGCATTTCAAGTCGAGATGGATGCGCTCGGGCGACGCGCGCGCGTGCAACGAAGGGCAGCGCTGGTCGGGATGTCCGAGGTGCTCAAGGCGGAGCGTGAGCGCGCTCCCGGCAATCCGCGAGTTCCGCTGAGTGCGTATGTCGGAGCCGTATATGCCATTCGGCAGCTCGCGTCCGATGTGCTCGACGAGCCGGGAAGCGGGTCGATCGAGGCTCTGTCGGCAGAGGCCGGCGTGTGGGTCGAAGCCATGCTTTCAGCCGTGTCGAACTGAGCCGTGTCGCACTGAGCAGTGTCGAACTGAGCTGAGTCGAACTGTGCCTTGCCGGGTCGAGAAGTGCCTGGATGGTGCGTCTCGAAGAAGTTCTGCGTGACTTGCGTCATACGAACCTGTATAAAAGAAACGCCTGTAACTTTTATGGCTCGAACAGAAAGACTCCCTCATGATCCTTCGTCGCGTGATACCCGCGATTGCGGCATCCGCACTTCTCGTAATCACGAGCGTCGCCCAAGCGAACGCGGAACCATTCACTGGTTCAACCGGTTCCGTCGGCTCGTTCGGCTCGACGGGCCCTGTTGCGGCCTGCCCCGAGTCGATCGACCCGGCATCGTTCGCCACGGCTGACGATCTGCGCGACCTCAATGCAAAGATTGCCGGCTTCGGTCTCCGATCGACGGCAAGCGCCGAGCACGAGAGCATGATCGACTGGGTCGAAGACAGCATGCGTGCTCTACCTGGCGTCGAGACCGCATCGGACGAATATCAAATCAAGCGCTGGCAGCCGTCGCCACTGGCGACAGACGGCCCTGGCCGCGACCTTGTGGCGGCCGGCAAGCTGGCGGTGTTGCAGCCGGATACTGCACCCGAGGTTCTACGAACCGCAGGCGCAGTCCCGTACTCACTGCCTACGGGCGACGAAGGCCGCACGGCCCCACTGGTCTATCTTCCACCCGGCACCGCGATCACACCGGAGAACTCGAAGGGGCGCATCGTGATTCGCGACGTCCAGACTCCGGCAGTGCCCTATGCGACCTTTGCTGCATTCTCTCACTACATGACACCCGACTTTCCGCTGGCGGGTGACTACGAACGGCCGTTCACTGCCGAGCTCGGAAAAGACCCGCTGGCAGCAGGACTCGCTGGCGCAGCCGGGCTGATCCTCGCGTGGAACGTTCCTGCGGAACAGATTCAAGGCTACTTCGACCCGCACAACGGCACACACTTCACCGTGCCCGCGGTGTGGGCGGGTATCGACGAAGCTGTCCGGCTCAAGCAGTTGGCGGAGTCCGGAACCGAAGCGAAGATCTCAGTTCTGGCGGACGTCGATTCTGCTCCCACTCGAAACCTGATCGCCACGATCCCCGGGCAGAGTCAGGAAAGGATCGTGATCAACACCCACACCGACGGGGCAACCTGGGTGCAGGAGAATGGCAGCGCTGCAGTTCTGGCACTTGCACAGTATCTTTCGCGTCTGCCGCTCGAATGCCGTCCGCGAACCTACGAGTTCGTCTTTGCCAGTGCACATCTGCATATGTCGCGAGAGGGAACGGATCGGTACGCGACGGAACTGGACAAGGAATACGACAGCGGATCCGTCGCCTTCGACTTCTCCGTGGAGCACATGGGTACACGCGAGATTCTGCCCGTCGATCGAACTGATGGACCTGGTCAGAGGCTCGAATTTACCGGGGCCGGCGAACCGTACTCGTGGTTTGCCGGAACTGAAAGTCCAGCACTGGTCAACGCATTGGTCGCAGCGGTCAAATCTCATCCCCTCGATCGGACGGCAGTTCTGCGGGGCTTCGACCGGCCGCAACCGACTCGGGTTCCCATGTTCTGCAGCTTCGGTGGCCTCGGTACCAGCTTCCACAATCGACTGATTCCGACCATTGGAGGAATCTCCGGCCCGTGGTCGCTGTGGGCTCCGTCGTTCGGCGCCGACGCGATCGACTTCGAACGGATGCACCAGCAGACGCTGGTCATGGGCGACGCCCTGCTTGCGCTCGACAGCACTCCCCGTGAGGAACTCGCGGGTGGTTATCCGGCGGAGAGAGTAGCGCGTGCGGCCGGTGCAGAGACATGCGCTCACTTGCTGCCTCCGGAAGATGCACCGACTCGGTAGTTGGTATGACGAGTAGTTGGTATGACGAGTAGTTGGCATGACAGGATCGGCTGGGCGACAGTGATTGTCGCTCAGCCGATTGCCAGTGCAGTCGTCATACCTTTCATCGCCGGCGAGACGTAACCGGTGCCGATCTTGACGCCGCCCAGCCACTCGGTGAGGCGCGCTGCCTCGGCGTCGAGAGAGCGTCGTGCAGATGCCGGCACGGTCTCGAGCAATCGAACCTGCACCGCACCCGCTTCGTCCTGGATCCAGCAACCTACGACGCGACCATCGACCCATGCTGTGGTGCCGGCGTTACCGCGGGTGTCGAAGAGTTGGTTGCGGTGTGGACCGAGATAGAAGTCGCGGTCCTTCCAACCCATGATCGTGGGGTCGAGCACCGGTAAGAGCGCCACCCAGGGCCCCGGATCGGATACTTCGGCGACATCATCCGGTAGCAACCAACCGGTGCCGCCCCCGTCGAGTGAGACTGCAACGGCGTCGAGTTCGGCGAGGGCGGCCCGGACGACCGTCTTCGTCGAGCCCAGCCACCAGACGATGTCGTCTTCCGTCCCCGGTCCGAAGGTGTAGAGCCAGCGCCGGACGATTTCTCGGTATCCGTCCCCGGGTTCGAGTTCGGCGGGGTTGAGGTCCGCGGGGGCGTCGTCGAGCCAGTGCCGAGTGAGAGTCCACAGTGGGCGTGAGATGGGGAAGCGGCCGGTGTTGGTGCCGCGCATGATGTCCGCGGTCGCCCCTAGGTGAGTGAGAACCCTGGGCGCCGACCAGATTTCACCTGCCGAGCCCTCGACCTTCACATCGATCATCGGCACTGCCTGACGGACCTCCAGCGCTGAAAGCCCTTCAGGTGCATCGGTGAGCAGTGTCAATACCTCGGAGCGTGCGCGATCGAGCCACTCGTTGCCGTCGACGGCGAGTCCGGCTTTGACTACATCCTTGGACATTCTGGCGCGCTCGGTGTTGGCGACGCGGGCGGACACACTCGACCACGCGGCCGTTAGCAAGTCTCGGGGAAAGGTGAAGAGCGTGCGGCGCATGGCCAATTGCTTCACAAGACTGCGTTGGTCGTACAGGGCGCTGTCGACGTCGGCGGCGTCCAAGGATCGAACCCTCGCCCAGCAAGACAGATAGACCGTCGCCGACTCGGTGGCGTGAAGCACCGTCATCGCCCGAGTCGCAGCTTCCGGAGAATCGACTCGGAATGAGGGAGCAAGCGCATGACGTATGCCCATGCGTGCACGGCGTTCATTGTCGGAGACATGGCGCATCAAGCCATCGTGCCACAGTCCAGGTGCGAGGTATCGGCTAGTTGCGCGAGAGTTCGATTACGCCAGTAGTCGTCGTGTCGGAGATGCGTGATGGCACCCGGTGTGGTCGCGAAGGTTGCAAAGCCGGCCGCTTCGACAGGCAGCTGCAGCCAGGCGGAGACGACGAATGTGTGTGCAAAGCCGTGTGTTACGACGATGTGATCGTGATCGAGATCGTTCATCAGTTCGCGAATGCACTCGCCGACCCTCGATGCGATTTCGCGACGAGTCTCGGCACCGGCAACGGGGCCACGGTGATCGAGACGGTTGTTGTCGGGAGCCGGCACCTGGCGCTGGGCGAGCCACGAGTTCGGGCGTCCTTCGGCTTCTCCGAAGCTGATTTCGCGCAATCGTGAATCCGTTGTCACCGGAGTGCCGAGTGTCCGGGCGATGATCGTGGATGTCTCGGTGCAACGATCGAGGTCGGACGAGGTTATGCGGATCGGGCGCGAAGTTCCTGTGCGTCGGCGTTTCAGCGCTTCGGCGATCAAATCTGCATCGCGGAGACCGGCAGGGGTGAGAACCGAATTTTGTGCCAACCGCCGACTACGTCCTGCGCTGTGTGTTCGGCATGAGGATGAGTGACGACGTAAAGATCCTGCACGCGACCGCCTTCTTGCTTACCCGACCTTTTCCGGCAACAGTATTCCAGGATTGAGGATTCCACGCGGGTCCCAGGACGATTTGATCAACTGCATCGCGGCGATGTCGGTCTTCGTGCGTCCCAGCGTTATCCACGGAGACTTCGCGCGACCTATCCCGTGCTCGGCGCTGATGCTTCCATGGTGGTCGGCGACGAGTTGGAACACCGTATCGGTCAGTTCGTGTGCGACCCCTGGATCGGCGTCCAGAAGGTTCACATGAATGTTTCCATCGGCGAAGTGCCCGAACAAGATTGGCCGCACGAGGGGGAATCGCTCGTCCAACGTCTCTCGAAGGTTCCCGATGAACATGCCCATCACGGACAAGGGCACGGAGATGTCCAGCTTTACAACCGGTGTCGTCGACGAAGCGCTGATGCTTTCGGTGTGACTCTCCCGCAGGGTCCACAGTTTTCGAGCGGGTCCAGGTTCGACCGTCGCGTCCTCGATGAGATCGGCAGATTCGGAGAGAACTTCGAGGAGTGACTCTTCCGTCTCGCGCGGCGACGACACCTCGATGAGTGTGTACATCGGCGAAGGGGCGCCGAACGGACGACGGGCGTCGGTGTGTGCGCAGACGAGGTCGATGCCGTCGTCAGTCATGATTTCGGCGGCTTCGACGGTCAATCCGCTCTGGCGCACGCGATTACACAGATGCAACGCTTGATCGACGTCGCTTACCCCGGCGAGTACGACCTGGGTGTCGGTTGCGGGGGTGACCAGCTTCATCAGGACTTTGGTGATGACGGCAAGAGTTCCCTCGCTACCGGCAAGAAGACCTGGAATGTCGTATCCGACGTTGTCTTTGACGAGTGGCGTCCATCTGCTCAAGACGGAGCCGTCGGCGAGCACTGCCTCGATACCGAGTATCTGTGCCCGCGTATTGCCGTATCGGACCATACGCGTGCCACCGGCGTTGGTAGCGACGATGCCGCCGAGTGTCGCGGATTCCTTTGATGCCAAATCGATTCCGAACCGGAGTCCGTGTGCAGATGCGGCCAGGTCGGCGCGAGCAACGGTCACGCCGGCGCCGGCTGCGATTGTTCGGCCGATGGGATCGACGGACTCGATCGTTTCCAAACGCCTGGTACTCAGCACCACGGACCCGGCCGAGGCGATTCCGCCACCGACCAGGCCGGTGTTGCCGCCTTGGGGCGTCACAGGTACCCCCGCGTCGAAGCATGCTCGAAGGACCGCAGACACTTCGGCAGTGTTACCAGGACGGATGACCGCGATCGCGTCGCCGATCCATCGTCCCGTCCAGTCGCGCGTGTAGCCCTCGATCAGTTCGGGATCGGTGAGGACATGTGCTTTGCCGACGATCTCCGCGATGGCGTCGAGGAGCCTCGCGTCCGTTCCAGGTTCGCGCGGTTCGACGAGTGTTCGGGGGTTCATGTGCAACCTTGTGATCGTTCGGGTGACAATTTTTCAGGAGACAAGCGGTGGAGCATCGTGAGCTCGATCCTCCGACCTCAGGTGATGCCCTGTCCAAGACCAAGTAGTGACACCACCATCTGTTCTTCTTATAATCGCCGTATGAACCTGCAGCGCGCCCGCTATCTGATCGCTCTGTCGGATCATGGCAGCTTCACTCGCGCCGCCGCGAACGTCCACGTAGCGCAGTCGGCACTCAGCCAGCAGATCAAGGTTCTCGAGCGCGAACTCGGTGTGCCGTTGGTGGATCGTCGAGGTCCGCAGTTCACCTTCACCGATGCCGGCCGAGTGGCGGTGCGAGAGGCGCGCTTCTTGCTCGGGTGTGCGGACCGGGCGGTCGAACGAATTCGATTGGCTGCGCGCGGAGTGGATGGAGAATTGCGCATCGCGTACACGCGTTCGTGGGCAGGCGGCACAGTCGCGGATCTGGTCAGCACCTATCGAAAGCTCTACCCGGGGGTGGAGGTCGTCGTCCATCGTGGCACTTCGGCGCAGACAGTTGATCTCGTCCGAAACGGAGCAGTCGATATCGCGGTTGTCCGCCCACCACTCGATGACGGCGATCGCGAACTTCCCCTGATCGTCCTCGACACCGAACCCATTCTGATTGCGGTGCCCGCGGATCATCCGTTCGGGGATCGAGCGACACTCGACCTCGGAGACCTGGTGGGCATCCCTGTCGTGTTCTGGCCCGAGGCAAACGCTCCGGGGATGTATTCGCGTACTCTCGAACAGCTTTGGCCGGACGGAACTCCCAATATCGTTCGATTCGAAGCTGACGATGAGCAGGTCCTGCATGCGGTATCGGACGGAGTGGGAATTGCACCGATCCCGCAGGGTCGGGCGCGGATGCTCCGCATCCCAGGTATCCGTCTGTGCGAGATCAACGGTGAGCAACCAACTCTCGATGTTGCTGTCACCTATCGCCCGGATAATCCAAATCCTGCACTTGCACCGTTCGTTGCGCTCGCCGAACGCGAAAGATCGTCAACTACCGCGTAATGCATGTGATGCCGGGTGGGACCTATCCGCCATCGAGAACCAGCATCATCGCCGTTGCGCGCGCTCGGTTCTCGATGGTGTCGACGTGGAACCCGACGTGCTGAGACAGCTTTGTCAATCGATGTGCGACGCTACTGTGGTGGAGATGCATGGCATCGGCTGTGGCCCTCAATGTTCCGGATCGCAGATACGTCCGCAAGGTTTCCAGTAGTTCGAAGCCCTGTTTGGTATCGCCAATCTCTTTGGCGAGAACTAAGTCCGGTATTCTCGAGTGATCGATGTGCGATCCCGGTGCCAGGAGGTTGAGGGCGCCGAGGTCGTCGGCGTTCACGATCGGTGTTGTTTCAGACGCCTGCGCGCGTGCGAACCGTGCAGTGCTGATTATTGTATTGACCTCGGAAACCGCAGCAGTCAAGGATATTCCGGCGCGGATGGATAACGACAGCGCTCCCTCGGACAGCTCGGTTGTCGCTGTGAACGAAGCTGTCACGAGATTCAGAAACTCTCCGTCAGCTTCTACCCCCGCGGCCTTGCCGGGCGACCAATCTTTTGAAATGGTCAGGTGTGCAGTTGTATTGGGATTCATCGGCAGCGCTGCAGATGTGATCACGCGAACGGGTGTGGCTGGGTCGAGTCCGAGACTTGCGCACGAGGTGAGCACCGCCAGCTCATCCATCGGGAACAGGAGGTTGTAGGTGTGCTCGGTCGCGGTCAGTAAGCGTCGGGGCCGCAAGATTATCGAGGCGGTCAGAGCCATCCGGTCGACGAGCATCTCGTCGAGCGGCAAGTTCGTACCAGGGCGCTCGATCCATACGGTGCCGAGAACTTCGTCGTCGACAGCGATGTCTCTGATAGTGCTGGGGGTGCGCTGGGGTTCCGGTGACCAGCGGCCACGCGGGTCACAACGGCGCAAATTCTTCTTGCTTCGACCGTGTTCCACGATCTCGATACCCACAACGCAGTCCGCCAACTGCGCGCTCGCGCGAAGTAAAGAAGCGGTGTCGGCGCCGTGCCGCACGAGGGTGTCGAAGTAGTCGATGACACGTACCAGGCCTGCCGAGTCGGCATCGAGCTCAGCAAGCCGGTACATCAGTCCTTGCATATAGCAACGCTACGAGACTGGTGACAGCGAACGCAACCCTCTCCGAAGCGCCGTGAGGGTTTCTGCGGCCGCTCGTACGCTTACTTCGGCGGCCGTGAATAGTCCCGACCCGTGAAAGGTTCCGGGGAAGGAGTGCAACTCGACGCTGACGCCTGCCTGGAGCAGTCGAACGGCGTAGTCGATTCCCTCGTCGCGGAGTGGGTCGAGTTCCATGGTGCTCACGTAGGTCGGGGGCAAGTTGCTGAGGTCGGTGGCCCGGGACGGCGCAGCGTAGATGGAGACGTCAGAATCTTCAGGCCCTGAATACGTCTCGCCGAGATAGTACTTCCACGACAAGATGGCGTTCGGGCGGTTCCACATCGGAGTGTCGACGAAGTTCGTCATCGAGACCGTCGCCAGGCGGTCGTCGAGTTCAGGGACGTCGAGGTATTGGAATGCCACGGGGACGACGCCTTCGTCGCGGGCTTTGAGTACAGTGCCTGCGGCCAGTCCTCCGCCTGCGCTCTGCCCGCCGACTGCGATGCGGCTGGGATCGATACCCAGTTCCTCTGCATGGGCGTGTATGTAGGTGAGTGCGGCGTAGCAGTCGTTGATGGGGCCGGGGAAGGGGGTCTCGGGGGCGAGGCGGTAATCGACGTTGGCGACGGCGAATCCGAGTTCTCGCGCTACCTCGATGCAGAAAGGATCATTGTATTCTGCTCTGCCGGTGGCCATTCCGCCGCCGTGAATCCAGAGCAGAACGGGGATAGGGCCGGTGGTGTTATCGGGGGTGAGAAAGCGAATTGGGACCTCCGGGTCGCCGTCGAGGCCAGGGGCGGAGAGTTCGCGAAGTGTGACTCCGTCGTACGAGAGGTCGGCCAACGCGGGGCCTATCATCGCGTCGCAGGTGGCTCGCGCAAGGGGGATGTCCGAAAAGTCGATTTTGGGGAACATCTTTAGCGCGACTGCGAGGTCGGGGTCGATGGTGGGGAATGTTGTCATGTGTTCATCATCGAGCCTGCATGTGACCCACGGCACCAGTGATTTGTAGGGAATCGGAGAGTCTTTGTCCGACTCGCGTCGGATCTCCCTAGGATGACGCCGGTGGACAGAGTGCATCTCGGCGTGGATCCGAGCGATTCGGTAATCGGGGCACGGATCGGTGGACATCCGCCGCTGGTTTTTGCCGGTCAGCCGATTGTGCAGACGCACGAATACCTTCTGACGCTTGCGGCACACACGGTTCCGTGGCTCGGCGCGCGAGAGCTTTCCGTTTTCATCCGTCGCGGCTTCTCTATCGGAGGCGACGACCTCGAGTACCCGGACATCGGGGTTCGCACGGTCCTGCACGCGCCGTCATCGCGAAGTGCGGAATCGGCGGGCAGCCATGGGGGCTTGGGGAGCGCGGCGTTGATCAAGATTCCCGCGGATGACGAGGTGATGCCATTGGTGTTGATCGCTCCGCAACCGGTGCTCATCCAGAACGAACCGTCCTACGCCGAGGCCGTCGAGGCAGACGGACACGGTTTCCTGTTCCAGATCAATGACGAGGGGTGGCCGGTGGGTTCGCAGTCGCAAGCCGAGTTCGCGGAGGAGTACCTATTCGGTTACGGGTCGGTGTATTTCTACGGGAGCACTGACGCGAACGGCCTCGTTCGTGAAGTTGTGCCGGGATTTCTCGACTTCTGACCTGCCCGACGACCCGTCTGCCGATAGCGTGAGCAGCGCATCCAGACTGGCGGTTTTGTCCTCGAAAAAAACTTTCGGAAGTTTGTCGATCGGTGAGTGCGCCGTTCGACGTGTAGGCAGAGGGGCCGAACGGACCGGCCCACAAACGAAGGAGATTCTCATGAAGTACATGCTGATCATGCGTTCCACCGACGAGGCCATCGAAGCATCCAAGGACATGGACTTCGACGAGATCATCGCCGCGATGGGCCAGTACAACGAATCCCTGATCAAGGCTGGTGTCTTGCTGGCCGGTGAGGGACTGGCCATGGAGGAGGGATTCATCGTCGATTTCGAGTCCGATCCTCCGCTGGTTTCCGACGGCCCGTACGGGGAGACGAAGGAGTTGTTCTCGGGATTCTGGATCATTCAGACGTCAACCAAGGATGAAGCCTTGGAATGGGCAAAGCGCTGCCCGTTGGGTCCGGGAAGCAAGCTCGAGGTGCGCCGGGTAAGTGAGATGTCGGACTTCGATCAGGACAACGAGTACATCCAGCAGGAAGCCGGCTGGCGCGAAGAGCTCGGCACCGATCGCCCGGTCGCAGGCTGAACCATGTCCGACGAGGCGGTGCGAGAAGCAACGAGAACGGCTGTCGACGCGGTCTGGCGTATCGAATCCGCGAAAATAGTCGCAACGTTGACTCGCACCGTCGGAGACCTTGATCTTGCCGAGGACCTGGCTGCGCAGGCTCTGCTCGAAGCCGTCGAGCAGTGGCCTGCCACCGGGGTTCCGCGAAATCCGGCTGCCTGGCTGACGTCTGTTGCGACACGACGCGCAATTGACGGGTGGCGACGACGCGAGAGGTTGGACGAACGCTACGCCCACTTCGCGCGTGAACTCGAGAACGACGCTTCGCACTTCGATGACGTCAGCTGGGATCCGGATCGGATCGACGACGACGTTCTTCGGCTGATGTTCATTGCCTGTCATCCTGTGTTGAATCGAAAAGCGCAGGTAGCCTTGACTCTTCGGGTAGTGGGCGGGTTGACCACGGAAGAAATTGCCAAAGCATTCCTGACGCCGACGGCGACAGTGCAGCAGCGGATAGTCCGCGCGAAGAAGGCGTTGACCGCCTCGAAAGCGGTATTCGAAGTTCCAGGGCGAGAGGAATTTTCGAAAAGACTGGGCGCTGTACTCGGTGTGCTGTATCTGGTGTTCAACGAAGGGTATGCGGCCAGCTCCGGGGACGAGTGGATGCGCGCGGATCTGAGTGCTGAAGCGCTGCGGCTGGCTCGGATACTGGCCGAACTGGTCCCGGGGGAATCCGAGGTGCACGGCCTCGTCGCGTTGATGGAACTGACAGCCTCGCGATTCGGTGCCAGGACAACTTCGACGGGTGAGCCCATCCTGCTTGCGGATCAGGACCGGACTCGGTGGGATCGCCTTCAGATCTCACGAGGGTTTGCCGCGCTACAGCGGGCTGACGCCGTCGGGCGTGGACGCGGACCCTACGGTTTGCAGGCCGCGATAGCCGAATGTCATGCTCGAGCAGCAACTTTCGATGACACTGATTGGAAGAAAATCGTCATACTCTACGAGGCTTTGGCGCAACTGGCGCCCTCGCCCGTGGTCGACCTCAATCATGCGGCGGCGGTATCCATGGCATACGGTCCGGCCCCTGCGCTCGAATTCGTCGACAAGCTTGTCGCTTCAGGTGAACTGGCCGGCTACCATCTGCTTCCGAGCGTTCGGGGTGAGTTGCTCAGTCAGCTCGGCCGATCCAGGGAAGCTCGAACCGAACTCCTCGAAGCGGCCCGGCTGGCTGGGAATGAGCGTGAGCGTGCAGTGCTGGTCGCGAAAGCAGATGCGCTGCTGCCGGATCAGTAGTCACGCGATTTGTAGTCAGAACTCAGTCGGATCGTCATTCGGCACCATAGGCGGCATTCCGACCCCGTATGGGTCGAGCATGTCCGAGACGCGGCGGCCCCACCGTTCATGTGCGGACTGACGGGTCATTCCGGCTGCACGGCCGATGGTTGCCCAGGTTGCGCCGAATCTGCGCAGGCTCATGACGCTTGCCGTCGAATCGATGCCCGCTGCAAGTTGAATCCGGAAACTTGCCAACTGCCACGCCATCTGACGCTGCGCCGGGATATCGGTGTCTTGTTCCGCCTCCCACTCGGCACTGCCAGGTAAGGGATCCGTACCGACAATTTTGTCCGCCTGAGCGCCGGCCTCGGTGATCGCGGCGTTGGCCGTCGTAATAGCGGCAGCATCGATCTTTGCGGTCAGAGCGTGCTCGATCAGGTCTTCCATGAGAAATTCTCCTTTCGTCAGGAACAGCCTGACAGTTCCAATCGAATGTTGTCAAGAGTTACCTGACTGATGCTCAGTTTAATTAATGCGCGATCTATTTGTGTACTATCTAAATAGTCTCCGGTCCTGTTGGCCGACGTCGAAGGGTTTGCTGGTGAAGATCGTGGTTCTGTCATTCCTGTTGGCGCTGACCTTGATGACGGTCGGAATCATCGCGGCACGCAACCGCAGTACTCGACCTGCGGTGACTGGGGTAGTTACCGCCGCGTCGACGGTTCTCGCGGCCGCCTGGACACTTTTTGCCGTGGCCTTCGTTTTAGCCTGATCGCGCTGTTCGACGCAGATGTCCGAGTTGGGAAAGTGGGTATGACGGATTCCAGGCCCATTGGTGAGAAGTCGCACTGGAACCGGCGATGCGGAATTCCCTCCCGGTGAGTGCGTTTCATCCAGGGGAGCGTTCTCCGGGGTTTCGTGTCCCCGGGTTCCTGAATACGACGGTTCCTGACTACGACGGTTCCTGACTACGACGAAAGGTTGCGCGATGACAAAGCTGTTGTTTGCAGTCACTTCTGCAGATCACTGGACGCTGAACGACGGAACTGCCCACCCGACCGGGTACTGGGCGGAAGAACTGGTCGAGGCGCATCGCGTTTTCGTCGACGCCGGCTACGACATCGTGATCGCGACGCCGGGCGGTAAAGCCCCCGTTGTGGACGAGGGGAGCCTGGCGCCCGAGGTCAACGGCGGGCAAGATGGCGCTGACCGTATGCGCAAGTACATCGCCGATCTGAAGCCGGTGCTCGATTCGCCGGAGATTCTCGAGAACGCAAACGCCGCCGATTACGACTTGGTCTTTGTGCCAGGTGGACATGGACCGATGGAAGATCTTGCGGTGTCGGCATCCTTCGGCGAGCTTCTCGTGAACTTCTTGGACGCGGACAAGGTGGTCTCGGCGGTCTGTCACGCACCGGCGGCGCTCCTGCCGGCGAAGAGATCCGATGGGAGCTGGCTGTTCGACGGCTATCAGCTGACTTCGTTCACCAATGAAGAGGAGACGCAGGCTGGTCTGGCGGACAAGGCTCCGTGGTTGCTCGAAACTCGACTGCGCGAGTTGGGTGGCAAATTCTCGAAGGCTGATGCCTGGTCGCCTTACGTCGTGGTGGACCGGAAGCTCTACACCGGTCAGAACCCGGCGTCGTCGAAGCCGCTCGCCGAGCGGATCGTCGCCGACTTGGGCTGAGCATGGCTTCTGGCACCGCATCGAGATCTCCTCGATGCGGTGCTGGGCCGTGTTCTGTTGTCCCCGAGAAGCTCTTCTCAGGTCTTGAAGGTGGTGTTCGCCGGCCTGGGGTGCCGCTGCGGGTCGATCGAGGGCGGCGGGATGAACCACGGTTTGTTGTCGAGGCCGATCCGGATTTCCCATTTTCCGACGAACCCGGATTTTCGGTGCATCAGTCGGTGGTGTGAACGGCAGAGTAGGACAAGGTTGTTCATCACCGTCGGGCCGCCGTTCGCCCAGTGCTTAATGTGGTGCGCATCGGTCCACGCCGGTACGCATGAACACCCCGGGAACGCGCAACCCCTGTCTCGGGCGATCAGGGCGACGCGTTGTTCGGCGTTGACCAACCGTTTTCCGGGTCTCGCATCCAACGGCGCGCCGTGAGCGTCGAGTAGGACAGTCGACAGGAAGCAATCGCACCCCAACAACCTCGTCTGAGACACCGACAGCGGCCCGAGCCATGGCATGTGCCCGACATCGAGATCCGACGGGGACTCTTCACCATCAGAAGGCGCGGCGGCACAATCTCGATGCTCAGCGAGGTCGCGGGCGTTGATGTGCACGTTCACGTGCGGGCGTTGCCCGCCATCGGTTCCGGTTTTGGCGCAGTCGAGGTAGCGGCGGATCAGTTCGGTGAACCCGTCTGCGGTCCGCTTCGCTGCCGACCGGGCATCGGGAGTTCCGTCCGGCGCTGGGGTCGGCATCGTCAGATTCGACAGGGCCGAGAGCAGCATTTCGCCGGTGAGGGCGTCGAAATCGCCGCGCACCACCACCCGACCGTTCAACGTCGAGGCGATGCGGAGCTCGTTGCGATCCACATCTTCGGCAGGCGGAATCTCATCGGATTCGAACACCCGCTCCAAAGTCGCGATAACGTGCCGAACCTTCGTCGTCGTCGCTTCCACCCCCGAGGCCGCTGCCAACAACAGATCGATGCACTTCGGTAGCGCTTCCTCCGGCATGCCTTTCGGCGGGGATTCGCAGAACGCGACGATCAAGACTGCGTGATCGAACGAGCAATCCCCATCATCGAAGCCTGCTGCCACGGCCGGGAACGCGCGCAGCGCGGCCCCCAGGGCGGCGATCTTCTTCCCGTCCCGAACCTGCAGCATCGTGTGCGCCGCCAACCACGCACCCACGCCGCGGCTGGCAATCACCTGATCATCCGGACGCATCGACAGTTCGTCCACTACCGCCACCCGAACGGCTTCGAGCCGAAGAATCTCCGCACTCGCCTCGACAGCAGCGGCGCGTAACTCGGCAGAAGACAACCGCCATAGGCGTCCGCGCAACCCCACCGCCGAGCCAGACACCACGTCCGACGACAAGGCACTCATTGAATCCCCCGATCCCCTCCCTCAACAATACTCGAACATGCGTTCGAGTCAAGAGGGAATTAGGTGAGGGCGCGAATGAGTGGAGTGGGGTCCGCGACTACGAACAGATGACCGCCCCCGCTGATCTCTTCGAAGCGAGAGTGGGGGATCAACGAGTGTGCCCAGCGGGCGACTTCGATAGGTACGTTGCCATCCTCGGTTCCATGCAGAAAAACCGTTGGCACCGAGATGGATTGGAAAAGGCCTGGCACCTCGTGGCGATACCGAGCCAAGTCGACAACCCCTGCGGATCCGCCCTGCGTGATCCCTTCGGATGAATCCAATTGGAGGGCGGGGCGATGCGACTCGTCGGTCATGACGGCCTGATCGGCGGCCGGCCAGATCGAGACGGAGTCGCTGCGTAGCTTGGAGAACACTCCGGTTCCCGCGAGCATTGCGCCGGCCACACGGGGAGCCCAGTTGGCGGCAAAGTACAACGCAGATACCAGTTTTATCCTGCGTCGCAATGTATCTCGCGGCGCCCCGGGAATCATGGCGCACGCCAACACCAGTTTCGAGACTCGTTCGGGAACGGCTGCAGCGACCGCGAGCGCGTAACCACCGCCCCCGGAGAAGCCCATGAGTGTGGCCGAGTCCAACTCGAGGTGATCGATCAGGGTGACGAAGTCGTCGTCCCAGGAATGAAATCCCTTGTCCAGGGACGGATCTGTGCGTCCGAAGCCGGGGCGATCGGGAACTATCAGCCGTATGCCTGCCGCCGCAGCCGCGTTGTCGAGTGAGAGACCCTCGTATCGGCTGCCGGGTGATCCGTGGACCACGACTACCGGACGGCCAGTCGGATCGCCGTACTCGCAGAACGCGATACGGCGCCCCGAGGCGTCACGAATTTCGGTTGTCGTCACGCTGCTTGTCATGTAGTGCTTCCTCGCTGCGCGATCGACGCCACACCATCCAGGATGAGAGTGACTCCGAATTCGAATCTTCGGGCGGGATCGTGATGAAGTGCGAAGACCGACGCATCGCGTCGATCAGCGGGCGCACTGTCGAAAGCTCCGCGTCCCAATTGAATTGCGACGTGTCCGGTTACAAAATCATGCAGGGCGCCGTACGCGTACGTGGCCTGTTCGTCGTCGAGGCCGGCCAGGGAAAGGGCACTTACGACTCGGTGGGCAGTATCGTCGGCGCCGGGTGCTTCCAGTGATGCCTGTCGATGGGCTTCCAGGACCAGGGGATGCCGCATCAGGAGATCGTGGAGTCCGTAGGCGAACGTGCGGGCAACCTCGCGCCAGTCGGTCGGCCAATCGATCGACGAGACGGCTTCGCCTACGAGAGTGGAGATCAGGTCTCGCCTCAAGGCGTCGATGCCGCCGGTTGTGCGGTGGACGGACATCGGCGATATACCGAGTCGCTCGGCGAGTACTCGAAATGACACTGCATCCAGGCCGTCCGTATCGGCGATCTCTGCCGCGGCATCAAGAATCTGTCTGTGACTCAATGCTTTTGGTCGGCCTGCCCTTGCGGAGCCGGCGGATTCGGATACCATGCTGACAACAATAGCGATACGCGTATCGAAATTACAAGTGTCTCTTGACCTACAAGGAGTGCTGCCCGATGACCGATCTCCATCAACTGTCCGCTGTCGAACTTGCCGGTGTGATCGCCGCCAAACAGGTCTCCATTCCCGAGGTAACCAGGCACTTCGTCGACCGTGCGACTACTTCCGACGACGTCGGTGCTTTCACGACGATTGCCGGAGAGCACGCAGTTGCACTCGCCGAACACGCCCAGCGCAGATTGGACGAGCGGGACGCCGGGCCGCTTCCGCGCCTGTTCGGAGTTCCGACGGCAATCAAGGATCTCGACGCTACTCGCGGCATCCGCACGACCTTCGGATCGGCGCTCTTTCGGGACTTCGTGCCCGATGCCGACGACGAGATCGTCGAGGCGATCCGCGAAGGTGGTCTGATCGACATCGGTAAGACGACGGTGCCCGAGTTCGGGGCGGCGTGTTATACCGAGCCGGAAGTTGCTCCGCCCGCTCGCAGTCCGTTCGATCGCACACGAAGTGCGGCCGGCAGCAGTGGTGGCGCGGCGGCCGCCGTCGGCGCTGGTCTGGTGCCGTTTGCCCAGGGAAGTGACACGGCAGGGTCGTTGCGTTCTCCGGCAAGTGCGTGCGGTGTGGTGGGCCTCAAGCCGAGTCGTGGTTTGATCACGATGGGCGTGGCAGGGCACGACAACTTCGGATTTGCGAGCAAGGGCCCGATCGCCCGGACAGTTCACGATACCGCTGCGCTGCTGGACGTTCTGGCAACGCGACCTGGCGCCGGAACTATCCACCCGCCTCGGCCGAAGTCGTTCGAAGAGTTTGTCGTACAGGCTGGGGGAGTGCAAGCTCGCCCCTTGACCGTCGCTCTTGCTCACGGATCGGTCTCCGGCGGAGTCGTGGATCCGCAGCTCTCGGATGCTGTATCGAAGGTTGGTTCTGTACTGGAGGGGCTGGGACACAACGTGTTCGAGCGACCGCAAGCCCGCGATGACGTCTTCGTTGATGCTTTCATCAAAATGTTCTCGTCCTTGGCCGGCACCAAGCCGATCCCGGAGGAGTACGAACACCTTCTGCGTCCGATAGTGCAGCACTTGCGAGTTCAAGCAAACGAGGTGCCTTCGGGTGAGCTGGCCGCGGCAATCGGAATTGTTCAGGCCTGGGCGCGGCGATGGAGTCTCGACTACGCCGACGCCGACCTTGTTGTCACTCCGACAGTGACGAAGCCGCCGCTTGCGATCGGGGAGTTGCGCAACGACGAAGACCCCGCGACCGAACTGATCGACATGGTCGCCTTCACCGGAAACACCATCGTTGCCAACGCAACTGGATTCCCGTCGATCAGCTTGCCGCTCGGTTGGACGGAAGACGGTGTTCCGCTCGGCGTGATGATCTCCGCGAAATGGGGTTGTGACGCGGAATTGCTCTCTGCCGCTGCAATGCTCGAGGCCGCGATGCCGTGGAAGGATCGGTACCGATTCGACCGCGCAACCGTGCTCTAATTCGGGAGCGGTGCCCGGTCGCTCGCCGATGCAAAGCCCAACCACGTGTGGCGGTTACCCCACCAACACCACCCGACTTTGGGAGCGTTGCGGTTGTCTTTGCCGTCCCGACCGGTTCCGTTGCTGATCCACACGGCGGGAGTTCTGGTGTCGAAAGATCCGTCAGGCTTACGCAATCGGGAACCGATGGTCATGAAGCACTTTCCGCGTTCGAGGATGTCGGGACGCTGCAACAACCAGTGGATGCCTTCGGTAAGCGTCAGCGGTGTACGTTCTGCATCAATGATTGCGGGCAGCGCCTCGTCCGGGCTCCAATTGGCCAGGTGGTCCCCGCGGTCGACTCCACCGAGCAGATGCAATGCGCTTTCGGGCAGTGTTGCCTGCTCGGTGGGTGCGAACAGATCAACATCCCCCATGTCGACGACAACGAATCCGCGCTTGTTCTCGAGCGCGAGCAGCGGGGTCAGAACTGAAGCTGGAGCCAGTTTTTCGTGCACGGTCAGCAGTCCCGCATCACCTTGTCCGGCTGCGGCAGCCGCCCTGACGTCGTTGGCGGAAAGTCCGGCCATCTCGTGTATGCCGAGTTCGATCAATCGCTCGGCCTGCTGATCGATGGGCGGGAGGTCGAAGTGCATACTTGCGATCCTACCGATCGTGGGCAGGCCGATCGGCGGGTTCGGCGGCGAGGGAAGTCGGCCACGCAACGCCCAAAGCGCGCATGATGAACGGAACGGTGGTCGCTACGACGGCATCCACTCGGTCGCCGGCCATGAGCATCGGGCGCCGGCTTTCCACGCAAGCGAGAATGAGTTGCGCGGACGCGGCAGCATCGGAATCGACAAAAACACCGGCGTCGATACCTTCCCGGACGAGTTGTTCGACCAGAAGTGACAGCGGGACAATACGTTCGAGAAAGCGTTCGCGATCCTGCGCGGACAACAATTCGACCAACGCGATTCCCGTGAATCGTTGCAGCGAGAACTCGACGAGCGTTAGTTTGACGAGGATTTCGATTCGGTCGACAGGATTCTCGCGATCCGCGAGTTCACGCTCGGCCAGGAGTAGGAATCTATCTATCTCGCGGGTGGACCAGGCGAGTAGTAACGCAGATTTGTCGGGGAAGTAGTTGTACACCGCTGTCCGCGAGACGCCGGCCGCCTGGGCAACAGTCTGCAGCTTCACGTTCTGCCAGCCCTGCTCGTGAAGTTCGCGAATGAACGCGTCCAGCATGGCTTCTCGGGTGGCGACCTTGTGTTCTGCGGTTGTCGCGCCACCGGTCAGCTTCGGCATGGTCGATCCTCCTGGGTCTGATTCACAGTCACGGGGAGGTCGAACAGATCCGCAACAAGGCGTGGATCACCTTGCCACATCGAGACTGGTACGAGCATCATCTGCTGCGCGATCGAGCGTACGGATCGGCTGACCTCCTGCTCTTCGGCGGGAGTGAGCGTCGTGCGTTTGCGCAATCGCTCCATCTCCGCCGCAGTCAGATCAGTGATCCATTCTTCGGCCGCAAGCGAGAGGGGTGAATCCGGTGTCACGACCGATCCAACTCGGCACTGGAGAACCGCGAAGTCATCACTGACAGCGTGATGACGGCTACGACCGAGACGGCGTGTGCCGCCGCCAGCCAGAGCGACTCGGGTGCATGTTTGTGGAGTGTCGGCGCCATCAGCATGGCCATGAGGAGGGCGAGACCTGACAACATCGCGGGACCGTTGGGTCGGCCGACAAGCAGGGTGATCAGAAGAACGAGCGCGACGACGCCGCAGGCCACATCTGCAGGCGGGTACGTTGCCGGAACGATTCCGCGGACAGTGTCGGTGAAGGTCAGTCCGACCGTCACCAATTGCGCAAGACCTGTCGCGCCGGCCAACCAGGCCGTCCACCGCAGGCCGTGGAGACCGGCTTTCCGAGTCCCGGTCAGGGGAGCTTCCGGAGATCCCCACGTTGCGGTTGTCGGTGCTGTCACGGGCCTGCTCCTTTTTATGACGAGGTGTCGTCATAACGTATCAGCGCATGAAAAGTGGGTTTCCGAGGGCAGGTAATTGGCTAGTCCTGAGGGAGCAGACACGGCAGCATCAACAGTTGAATAACCGACGAGGCGAACTGCGGGAGGTGGCTCGATGACGACCCCTGTCCGCACGGATCGGCCATCGTCAAAACAGCGTTGGTTGGCGCGCGCGGCATTTGCGGCGTTGGTCCTGGCGGTTGCGGTGCTTCTGGTCTTCGCCGGCTTGAAAACCCTGACGATGCTGCTCCTGGGGATCGGCGGGGTGATTGTGTGCGTCGTAGCGGTGTACTGGTTTCTGACGACCCGCGGGTTTCTCCGCTGGATCTCGCTGGCGGTGGCGGTACTGACGCCGATCGTCGTGCTCACCTTCCTGGTCCGAGAACGCCTCCTGTGGGTGGTGCTGCTCGCGATCGGGTTGTTCGTCGTAGCCGGTATCTGCGCGCGCGCCGCCTTGGAGGGGGAGGAGAAGGAATTGCCGGTGGTCGAGCGACCGGCACCGCCGCCCACCAAACCGTTTCTGGTGATGAACCCGAACTCCGGCGGTGGCAAGGTCGAGAAGTTCGATTTGAAACGCAAGGCCGAGGAACTGGGTGCCTCGGTTGCCCTGCTCGAGGGGCCGGAGAAGATCGACGTGACGGCATTGGCCAGGGAGGCGGTCGCGGACGGCGCCGATCTGCTCGGCGTTGCCGGTGGTGACGGAACTCAGGCACTGGTTGCCGCTGTCGCGGCCGAATACGACCTGCCCTTCCTCGTTGTCAGCGCCGGGACGCGCAACCACTTCGCCGCGGACCTGGGTCTCGACCTCGAGGATCCGTCACGGTGCCTCGACGCACTTGTCGACGGCGTCGAGGTCACGGTCGATCTGGGAAAGGTCGGCGGTAGAACCTTCGTCAACAACGCATCGTTCGGGGCATACGCCGAGGTTGTCCAGAGTCCGGAGTACCGCGACGCCAAGACCAGCACCTTCCTGCAGATGCTCCCGGATCTGCTCGCCGGGCGTGCCGGAGCGGTGCTGACCGCCCGCTCCCCGAGCGTGTCCGCGGTCGGGCCCCAGGCGGTGTTGATCAGCAATGGACCGTACGAGATGAACGACTTGGCGGGGCTCGGCCATCGCCCGCGTTTGGATCGGGGGACTCTCGGGATCGTCGCGATCTCCGTCGGCAGCGCCCGTCAGGCCGTCGGGTTGCTCCATCGGGCGCATCAACACGGGCTGGCTCAGGGCACCGGATTCGAGGTGATCATCGATGCCGACACCGACGAGATTCCGGTCGGCGTCGACGGCGAGGCTCTCGTGATGCCAACTCCCGTCAAGTGCACAGTCAGCCCACAGGCACTACGGGTCAGAGTCCCCCGAGATCGTCCGGGCGTCCGTCGACCCAGGCACGCCTGGGATCTGGTCCGATTGCGAGAGTTGGCGAAGTTCACGAAATCCGGTGCATGACCTGGCCGATGGCCTTGCGTGACTGCCAGCAGAGTGAATCCGGCAAACATGTCCGTTTTGTACCGGATGCTGGCAGCATTGAGTGCCGGTACGGATCCTCGAGGAGCAATCGAATGACGATCACACCCAGCGAAGCGCCGGTAGTCGAGACAACGTATGGGCCGGTTCGAGGATCGACGAAAGGCACGGTATCGAGTTGGAAGGGTATCCGCTACGCGGCGCCTCCGGTAGGTCCACTGCGATTTCGTGCACCGGTTCCGCCGCAGCCGTGGACCGAGATCCAGGATGCAACTGAATTCGGACCGTGTGAGCCGCAAAGTCGACTCGCGATGATCCCGCTCGGCGAGAATGTTCCGATGGACGAAGACTGCCTGTTCCTCAACGTGTGGGCGCCGGGTCCCGTCGGTTCTGAGGCTCCGGGTAAACCGGTCATGGTCTGGATTCACGGCGGCGCGTACTTCCGCGGAGCATCCAGCCAACCACTTTTCGACGCAACCACATTGGTAGAAAACGGTGACGTAGTCGTAGTCTCGATCAACTACCGGATCGGTGTGTTCGGCTTCGTCGATTTCTCGTCCTTCAACTCGAGTGAACATACCTTCGAACCCAATGTCGCGCTCCGCGACATGATTGCAGCACTGCAGTGGGTTCAGGACAACATCGCGGCTTTCGGTGGCGATCCGAATCGAGTGACGCTGTTCGGTGAGTCGGCAGGCGGCGGCGCCGTGACGACGCTGATGACGGTGCCGTCCGCGCGGGGCCTGTTTCATCGCGCCATCGCCGAAAGTTCGCCCGCTACTTCGGTGTACGGGAGTGAGCGTGGCGAGATCGTCGCGAAGATGTTTCTCGAGATCTTCAGCGGCGGCGGCGATCTGGGCCTGTTGCGGTCCACGTCCGCCGAAGACTTGGTCGGGCCTTCGGACGAGTTGTTTGCTCGCGTCCCGCAGGAGACGCCGGGAACCCTTGCGTTCGCGCCTATTGTCGACGGTGATCTGCTCCCCGACTACCCGGTGCGAGCGTTTCGTCACGGCAACGCGCACCCGATTCCGCTCATCATCGGGACCAACAGGGACGAGTCTTCGCTCTTCCGGATGATGAAGTCGCCGTTGATGCCGATCGATCCCGTCGTGATCACGTCGATGTTCGCCGAGATCGCCGACGAGCACCCAGAGCTCGAGCTACCCGATCATTCCCAGATCGAAGGGGCGTACTCGGGGCTGTCGAAGCTGGGTGCCGGCCTCGGTCTGACCCGTGACTTCGGATTCCGTCTGCCGACACTGTGGATTGCCGAGGCGCACAGCAAGATTGCACCGACGTGGTTATATCGCTTCGATTACGCGCCGCCGATGCTCAAGGCGCTGAAGATCGGTGCGACCCACGGCACCGAACTTGCCTACGTCTTCGGCAACATCAATCACGGAGCGCGGGACATCACCTACAAGTTGGGTGGGCTGAGCGCGGCGCGTCATGTGTCGGAGCGAATCCAGGCGAGGTGGTTGGACTTCGCCAGAGCTGCAGATGATTACGACACCGGGACTGATCGTGAACTGGGTACAGATCCAGGGTGGCCAGCGTACGACACTGACCGACGTGCGACGTTGTTGATCGACAAGCACGATGCCGTCGTCGCTGACCTCGACCGCGAGATCCGGGAGGCGTGGGGTGACACGGTGATCGCATTCACCTGATGGTTTCGGTCTGCCCTAGGTTCGCCAGATAGTGTGAGACGGGTCCCGCAGTGAGCATTCCGCTTCCAGTGCCCGCAATTTCGGATGCGGCAGGCAGGAGTGCCGCTCGGGCTCGCTTCTTGACTCGGCTGTCGCCGACTGCGGTCGCCGCAGCAGCAGCCAGGCACCACAGTGCCTCGGAGAGTAGGTCTTTGGGTGGGTCCGGCAACGCCTCGACTGCCTGGGCGGCCTCGTTCACCTTTCCGTTTGCGAGAAGGACGTGTGGCCGGGCCCAGGGTTCGTACGGGCCCCACTGTGTGGCGGCGTCGAATCTTGCCGGCAAACCGCGCCACACTCGGAGTGACAGAATTGCGAGAGGGAGAATGCCGTCCTCGAGTCCGGGCATGCCGGAATCGGAAAGGTTCACCGCCGCAGATCCGTACAGCTTCTCGCAGTGATCCGCTTCCGCTCCGGTAGCGGCCGTTCGCATTGCGCGGAACCAGGTGGTGAATACCGCTGCCAACGGCCGTTCGTGACGTCCAGCCAGTCGATCAACTGTCTCGGCATGTAACGCTGCTGCATCGAATTGCCCCAGTGCGCCGAGGGCTTGCATGCGGATCAGATGGCCGAGGATCTCGAAGGTGGCCAGGCCGTGTCGAACGGAGAGGTCTACCAGTTCACGGCCGATGCTGTCGCGCTCGGAGGCCAGACCGGTAGTCCAGAACGTCTGCATGAACAACCCGTTCAGGGCGAACGCCAAGAGTCCTGGATCGTCGAGAGCACGACCGATCTGTACTGCAGCACGGGCACATTCGAGCCCGCGATGATCGGACACCCCGCGCGATTCGAGTGCGATCGTCGCCAACAGTCTGGCCCGAGCGGGTTCGTTGCCGTCCGGAAGGCGATCGAGGGTGCGCTGTGCGGCCTCGACGATCCGCGCAGCCTGCCGAGGATCGTCGGATCGTGTCCAGATTCCGGGCACGTCGTAGTTGCCGATGATCCGTGCGGTGAGTTCGACATCGTCCAATTGTTCAGCGGCGCCGATGACTGTCAGTCGCTGGTTTCGGGCAGTCTCGAGTCCGCTTCCGCCGGCAACTGCCAAACTTCGGAGGAGGCCGACGGTTGACTCCAATCTCGATTTCGATCCGGCCGCTACGGTCCTGTCGTACGCTGCCGAAACCTGAGTGAAGATCTGTTCTGCCCCTACAGGATCCAGGTGCGTCTCCCGGCGGAGAATGTCGGACTCGAGGTCGTTCAGTCGTGGACCAGGGTCGATGCCCAACTCTTCGGCGAGTAGCTTTCGTGCGCGACGAAGGACTGCCAGAGCATCGCCCTGACGGTCGGAGCGGTACAGTGCGAGGGCGAGTAATCGCCAACCCTCTTCTCGCCAAGGGTGTTCCGTCACGTGGGCATCCAGATCGGGAATCGTTTCGGCGGCTTGCCCGAGATCCAGTTGGCTGGACGCCAAGTGTTCGACGGCCGTCAGACGCAGTTCCTCCAAGCGTGATCGCTCCGATCGTGCCCAAGACTCTTCGATGAATTCCGCATAGGCCGGCCCTCTCCACAGTTGGAGCGCAGTTCGGAGCAGTTCGAGTGAGTGCGCCCGCGTCGAATCGGCGGCCTCACGCACCAGCCTTTCGAATTCCCAAGCGTCGACCGCGTTGGGTGCAGCATGGAAGGCGTAGCCAGGCCCCTCGGTGACAATGACTTTCGGCTTCGTCCGCGGCGCACGATCCGGTTCGAGCGCGCGTCTCAGCGCGGAAACGAACGTACGTATTGCGCTGGTCGCCCCGGCCGGAGGATCGACCCAGAGGTCGTCGACGATCACGTCCACCGGAACGACACGTCCGCGGGCGACGATCAGACGAGCGAGGACGGCTCGGTGTCGTGGGCCCTTCAGATCAATCTGGTGTGAAGACTGGTTCCACGCGACCACGGGTCCGAGAACTCCGAAAGCCGGGCCTTCAAAGGTGTGGTCTCGCATTTGCCCACGCTATCGCGCTCATCGAACGCTCATCGACTCCGGCGAGGCTGATTGCCATCACCCCGACTTGCCATCACCCCTACAAACGAGAGCGACCGATGACGATCACCATTCCAGGCTTCGAGTACCGCCAGATTTCTACAACAGACGGGGTGCGGCTCAACGTCGCGGTCGGTGGAAGCGGGACACCACTCGTGCTTCTTCACGGCTTCCCCCAGACTCACCTCATGTGGCGTCACGTCGCCACCGCATTGGCGTCGGATCACACCGTCATCTGCCCGGATTTGCGCGGATACGGAGCCAGCGACAAACCGGTGGAGGAAAGCGCCAACACCTACTCCAAAAGAACAATGGCTACCGACATCGTCGAGGTGGCGAAGAAACTGGGACACGAGAAGTTCGCCCTCGTCGGCCATGATCGTGGCGCACTGGTTGCCATCAGAGCGGGGTTGGATCATCCAGATGTCATCACGCATCTCGGCTCGTTGGACGTGCTCCCCACCCTGGATATGTGGGACATCCTGCACGGATCGAATGCCGCTGTTGCATTTCATCTGTATCTCATGGCTCAGCCACCCGGTCTCCCCGAGCAGATGATCAGCGCCAGCGCCGACGCGTTCTTCGAGTACTTTCTCGACGCATGGACGCAAAACCGCGAGGCGATTCCGGCTGACGTGCGGGCGGAATACCTGCGCGCCTCACGGGAGGCGGTGCCGTCGATCGTTGCCGATTACCGCGCGTCGGCAGGCATCGATATCGAACACGATCAGGCCGATCGCGATGCGGGCAACCAACTGCACATGTCGGTCACGGTCATCCAGCAGGACTGGGGTTCGATGCTCGGTTACGACGCCGAGGCCCTGTGGAAAGCGTGGGCGCCCGATCTCGAGCACCGCACGCTGTCCGCTGGTCACTTCATGGCAGAGGAGGCGCCTGCCGAAGTGGTCGACGCGATCGGTGCCCTGCTGAAGAGGTAGTCAGCGCTTGACCCCGGCAGCCAAGTCGTCGACCAGGACCTTGGCGGTCAAGGCGTATCCCGCGGCCTTGTAGTAGTCGAACGGAATCACGCGACCGGCCTGTGCGGCGGGCAGGCGCTGCCACGTCGGCGAGGTGTACACGCTGCCGGAGGCGCTGCGATCCAAGGCGAAGATGACGTCGGCCTCCTCCAAACGATTGAACTGCTCCGACCCGAGCATGACGCGAAGGTCGGGGCCTTCACGCAGCACCTCGAACCCGAGGTCCTCGGCGACGGCGGTGCGGAAATCGTTCTGGAACCACGCGATCTGATCCTCCGCGGCGGCTACGAAGGCAACCTTCTTGCCGGCCATGAGCGGTTCGACGGTCGGGCGGACCTGAGCTACGTGGGCGTCGTACTCGGCGAGTACTTCTTCGGCGCGATCGCTGCGCCCGATGCCGGTGAGGAAGTCCGACATGACCTTCCGCCACTCCGGGGTGAAGTCCTTGCCGACGGGGAGGACCGGTGCGATCTGCTGCATCCGGTCGTTGCCGTACGACCCGGTGTCCCACCAGCCTGCGCTGAGGACGAGAAGGTCGGCGCCGAGGGTCGAGATGTATTCGAAGTTGGGATCGGAAGCACCTTCGGCGAAGATCTCGACACCCGTGGCATCCGGGACCTCACGGCGTAGGTGTTCGGCTGCGCCGGTCGGGTAGGCGGTCACCGGGTATCCGGCGAGGATCGACAATTCGAGGCCGTCCCGAGGGTCGAGGGCGACGACGTTCTGTGGGTCCGTCGGAATGATCAGCTTCTCGTCGCCGCGAGTGAACTCGAAGGTCTCCGCGTTCTCGGGCGTCGAACTTTCCGTGCTGGCGCAGGCGGCGAGAAACGCGGTCGCAGCGACGCCCGCGCCGACGCCGAAGAAACCGCGTCGCGTCAGGTTGTCCACGATCGCCCAGTAATCGCGATCGGTCGTGGAGGGAGAAAGGAGTCGAGTCATGCTTGTTAGGTTAGCCTTAGGGGCTGGCTTCGGGAATGCTGAAACAGCTCCCGCGAGCGCCAAGAAATACGGCGAACACGCCAGCGTGGAGAGTGTTGTCGGCGTCACCTGACTGTCTGATTCACAACCCACTTTCGACCTCTGACGTGCATGACGTCACAACCGGCCGCCTCCTCGATCGCGATTTGGCCCTGATCGCGCCGACTATGCTGAGTTGACCAGCAGTACGATTTCGGAGGTTGCAATGCAGATCACCAGCGTCGGCCACGCAGGATTTCACATCCAGACCGAGGCCGGATCCATCCTGTGTGATCCATGGGTGACCCCGACGTATTTTGCGTCCTGGGTGCCGTTCCCCGACAACACAGAGTTGGACTGGGACGCGCTCGGCAACTGCGATTACCTCTACGTCTCGCACCTGCACAAGGACCACTTCGATCCGAAGAATCTGATCGCGCACGTCAACAAGGACGCCACAGTCCTGCTCCCCGATTACCCGGTGCCGGACCTCAAGCGTGAGCTCGAGAAGCTCGGCTTCCACAAGTTCTTCGAGACCGAGGATTCCGTCAAGCACACCGTCAGCGGCCCCAAGGGCGACCTCGACATCATGATCATCGCTCTGCGTGCTCCCGCGGACGGTCCTATCGGTGACTCGGGCCTCGTCGTCTCGGACGGGGAGACCACCTGTTTCAACATGAACGACGCCAGGCCGGTCGACCTGGACCCGCTGACCGACGCCTTCGGGAAGGTCGACATCCATCTGCTGCAGTACTCGGGCGCGATCTGGTACCCGATGGTCTACGACATCCCGAAGGGCACCAAGCGCAACTTCGGCAAGCAGAAGCGTCAGCGTGGAATGGACCGCTGCCGTAACTACATCTCTCAGGTCGACGCTGCCTGGGTTGTCCCGTCGGCGGGCCCGCCGGTGTTCCTCGACGACGACCTGCGCTACCTCAACGACGATCACGGCGACGAGGGAAACATCTTCCCCGACCAGATCACGTTCCTCGAGCAGATGCGCATCAACGGCAACGATCGTGGTCTGCTGATGATCCCCGGCTCGGCCGTCGAACTTCGCGGAAGCGAAAAGGTCGCGCTGACGCACCCCATCCCGGACGCAGACGTCGACAAGATCTTCTCCAACAAGGCCGAGTACATCGAGAAGATGGCGCAGAAGATGGCCCCGGTCATCGCCGCGCAGAAGGCCACGTGGGCCCCGGCCGAAGGCGAGCCGCTGCTCGACGGTCTCAAGGCCAAGTTCGAGCCGATCATGGCTCAGTCCGACCTCATCTGCGACGGAATCGGCTACCCCGTCGGACTCGTGATGGGGGAGGAGACCGTTGTCCTCGACTTCCCGAAGCGGATCGTTCGTGAACCCATCGACGGAGAAGGTAAGTACCGCTACGGCTTCCGCATCGCTCCCGAACTGGTTCGCACTGTTCTGCGTGACGACGAGCCCGACTGGGTCAACACCATCTTCCTGTCGACGCGCTTCACCGCGTGGCGCATCGGCGGCTACAACGAGTTCCTCTACACGTTCTTCAAGTGCCTCACCGACGAACGCATCGCCTACGCCGACGGCTGGTTCGCCGAGGCCCACGACGACAGTGCGTCTATCGAGCTGGGCGGGTACGAGATTCAGCGTCGTTGCCCCCACCTCAAGGCGGACCTGTCGAAGTTCGGTGTCGTCGACGGCACCAACCTCACCTGCGATCTGCACGGCTGGCAGTGGGATCTCGAGACCGGCCGCTGCAAGACGTCCAAGGGTCACGAGCTGCGCACCAGCAAGCTGAGCTGAACCGAGCTCGTCGGGTGACGGGATACAGCAGGTCGCTGATCGGCCTGGCGACAGCGCTCGCCGGGTTGGCCGGTTACGTCGACGCGCTCGGATTCATCACGCTCGGTGGGCCTTTCGTTTCGTTCATGAGCGGCAACATGACGCAGGCGAGCGTCGCATTTGCCGACGGAGTGTGGGCGGCCGCGCGGGTGGCCGGCGGGATCATCGTGCTCTTCCTCCTGGGAATCGCGTTGGGAACCGTCGTCACCCACTTCACGGAGCGGTACTCCGTCCGGACCCGCAAGGTCACGGTGCTCGCGGTTGTGGCTGGACTGCTGGCCATCGGTTCGGTGATGAGCAGCCTCGACGTCACCCCCGGCGCGATCTCGGCGATGGCTTTGGCGATGGGAGCCGTCAACTCGGTGTTCCAGCGCGACGGCGAGGTGACGATCGGCGTCACGTACATGACCGGTGCGCTGGTCAAGATGGGCCAGCGTCTGACCGGAGCCTTTCTGGGCGGCCCGAAGTGGGCGTGGCTGCAACACTTCGGGATGTGCGCGGGTTTGATCGCCGGCGCGGTAATCGGTGCGTTGGTTCATCGGTGGATCGGCCTTCACGCTCTGTGGCCTGCGTCGGCATTCACGGTTGTTCTGGTCGCCGTTGCCTGGCGGGTCTCGCCCCCGGCGCCGGCACAGGTGTAGAAGGGCTGCGAGTTCCACGGTTGATCACGCGCACAGTCTCTTTCGCGCCGACGTCATCATTGCCCGCGTGATCACTCCGTGCAGTAACTGGACAGGCGCGAAGTAGATTCGGCCCGCGCGGTTCTTCAGCTCCACGGCAGTGACGACGTGCAGGAGGCCGGCATCGTGGTCGGCCTGAACCGAGGCGACAAATCGTAGGTGTTTCTCGTCCGCTTCGATGAGGGCCTCGCCGTCGGCGACTTTGTCGACGGCAAAGGTGTCGGGGCGTCCCTGGGCGATACCGAGCAATCCGACTACCCGCTCCCTCAGCCAGAACATCGCGAGAACTGGAGCGGGGACATTTTTGACGTCGAAGACGGCCTGCGCCCATTCCTCAGATGTGTGGGTCGGAACAGGCGGGATGGTGATCGTGGTGGCCTCTGCCCAGTCCGGCGCAGGCATGGCCTTGAAAGCGAGTGTCATTTCGTCCTCCGTACGGTGCCGTATGGAACCTACCCATACGGTACCGTACGGAGGTGACGAATGCCCGCGCCCGACTCTCTCGCGACCAGTGGATCGATGCAGCTTTCCAGGCTCTGGCCAGCCATGGGCCTGATGCAGTGGCAGTGGAAAAGGTGGCGCGCACGCTCGGATCGACCAAGGGTTCCTTCTATTGGCACTTCGCCAACCGCGACGAGTTGCTGCAGGCTGCGCTCGATCGGTGGGAAGTTGTGGCTACCGAGAGACTGATCTCCTCCGTCGAGTCCTCTGGTGAACCGGCGGAGGCGAGATTGCGTCGACTGGTGGATTCGGTCACGACCGGATTGGCCGATCGCCGTGCGGAGTTGGAACTGCTTGCCGGGATCGACCATCCGTTGGTTTCGGCGGCGGTTCGACGTGTCTCCGAGCGTCGCGTTGCGTACATCGTGACGTTGTTGGTCGATCTGGGTATGGGCAGACAGAAGGCGGAACATCGTGGCGTACTTGCATATTCGATGTACCTGGGGCAGATGCAGCTGGTGCACAGTGCGCCCGATGCGGTTCCTCGCAGCGGTGCGGACCGTCACGCGCTCGTCGACGAGTTCGTGAACATGGTTCTAGCCAGGTAAGTCCTCCGTCGAACGCGGCGTGATCTGCGCATCACCCTGCGCTTTCAGGTGAGGGACCACACATTGCGCGTAACCCATAGTTACAGATACTTTGAGGTCAGCTGAAGTGGGGTGCCGGATATGTCGGCATTTCCCGGAGGCGCAAAACCGTTTCACGACAGGAAGAAAGGTGACTCACCATGAGCGTTGTGCTTATTTCGTTGCTGGTCGCCGCTGGACTCACCGTGCTGGCCACCAGTGACGGTGCCGGTCTGGACTTCGGGAGTCGGCAGCTGAACCGCCAGTTGAAGACCCGCACGCACCGGTAACCCCGGAAAACGGCCGGCTCCACGCGATCCTTCGCGGAGCCGGCCGTTTGCGCTGTCCGGTCAGTTCACTCCGAGATCTGTCAGCCAGGCCTGGGTGTTGCGTGCATTGATGCCCAGGACAGCGGCAGAACCCGTCGCCGAGTCGAAGGCGACATTGTCGGCAGATGCGAGTCCTGCGTAGAGCTGAGCAACCCCGGTCGCCGCTCCCGCTCCGATGATCGGCGTGATCGACGCACCGAACTTCTCGGGTGTCACGGCTTCGAAAGTTACCGCGCGCGAGAAGTGTTCGGCGAAAGCCTCGGCCAATTCGATGCCGGTGATCGCCGGAATCTGTCCGATGTCGACTGCGTCCGGTGCTACGTCGAGAGTCAAAGCCGCAACGGCTGCATCAGCGACATCGAGGTGCGAACCCCATGCGACCGCGAGATCGGCACGCAATGGGTACCGCAGGACGCCTTCGTCTTTCACTCCCGACAGCACGGGAGGCAGAAGCAAATTTTCGAGGAACAGTCGCGGGGTCAGGACGGTCACCGCGATTCCTTCGGCGCGAAGCCCGTCGACGAGCTCGGAGAGAACGGGTGTGTTGGGGCCGGTAAGCGGCGAAGTAGCGTCGCCGATCACCGTGCCGCTGGTCGAGATCACGAACCGCGAAGGACGTGCCGCTTTCGCTGCTGCCAGAATGTTTCGGGCGTAACCCGCGAGCGTCTCGGTGTCACCGGCGAGTGGCAGATGGAAGAACACCCCGTCTGTCGCGCGATACGCGTCGGCGAGAGAGTTGACGGACGTATTGTCCGCGACGACGGTGTTCGCGCCCTCGAACGTCTGGTCAGGGTTACGGGTGATTGCTCGGACCTCGGCGCCGGCGGATCCTGCGAGAGCCGCGACCAACCCTGCGAGAACGGGAGAACCCTGAGCGCCGGTGGCGCCATGCACTGTGTAAGTCATGACGCCTATAGTTCACATCGGGAACCAGTTACTTCAAGTGAACTAATGGGGAATCGATGAGTGAATCAGGTCACGTACTTCCGGAGTGTGGCGTTGCGCGCTTCCTGCTGGTCCTGGACGGACCGTGGGCAACCCTGATCGTTCGTGAGCTCACGCATGGCCCGATGCGCTTCACCGAACTACGACGCGCTCTGCCGGGCATCAGTCCCAGGACGCTCTCAGCCAGGCTCAAGCGATTCGAGGAGTTCGATCTGGTGACCCGGACCGCCTACGCCGAGGTACCGCCGCGGGTGGAGTACGAACTCACCGCGACGGGGATGGAACTGCGCTCAGTGCTCGAAGCGATGGTCGAGTGGGCGGATCTGGCACTCCCCGTTTCGTGACCTGCCCTCAACGTGGGCCCGAAAGTCCAACCCGCAGAGCACCGCAGGCCTCGAACATCGCATCTTGACCGGTATGGCCGACACCGGTGGTGTTGACGAAGGCATGGATCAATCCACTGTGACGCCTCAGCGCGACCGGGACTCCGGCCTCTCGCAGCCGGTTCGCGTATTCCTCGCCTTCGTCGCGCAGTGGGTCGAAACCGGCGACGGCAACGTAGGCCGGCGGCAGGCCGGCCAGATCCGGAGTGAGCAGCGGGGAGACTCGCGGGTCGAGAGCCGAAGCGCCACCCGACAGGTAATGGGCTGCATACCAATCCAGTTGGGCGTCGGTGAGAAAGAAGTCGGTGCCGAACATCTTGTGCGACGGACGCTTCGAGGAAAGGTCCACCCAGGGAAAGAAGAGCAGTTGGAATGCCGGCTTGACGTCGTCCTCGGCTGTGGACTGCGCGACGATGGCAGCCAGGTTCCCACCGGCACTGTCTCCGCCTACCGCAATGGATTTCGGATCGGCGCCCAGTTCTGTGGCATGTTCGACGCAGTACCGGAATGCGGCCACGGCGTCGTCGACCCCGGCAGGGAACGGGAACTCCGGCGCAAGCCGGTAGTCCACCGACAACACACTGACTTCGCCGTGACGGGCCAGGAAACGGCACACACTGTCGCCGCTCGCGAGGCTGCCGAGGACGAACCCGCCGCCGTGGAAGTACACCAAAAGTGGAGCGGGCGTTGGCACCACGGCCGGTCGATAAAGCCGTGCGGGAATGGTGTGGTCCGCGGCCGGGATCTCGATGTCACGAACCGTCTCGATGTCGATAGGAGCACCGCCGAACAGCCGCGATTCGGCGTCGATCTGGGCTCGCCCCTCTTCGACCGGAAGATGCTCGAAGCTCGTGCCTTCGACTGCGGACAGCAATCGCAGCGCAAGTTGGATCTCGGGGTGCAGAGTCTGCCCGTCGATTTCCTTCGGTTTGCCGCCGAGAATGCGCTGCGCGCCGGTCGGTAAGGTGCCAACGACATCGAGAACCACTCGCGCAACACGATCTTGGACAGACATCTTCTCCGTGGACATACTCGCCTTCCGTCGGCCGATCACCCGTCGCTTGTACGTTACGAAAGAACTGGACAAATATCCAGGAACTCTGACACTCGAGATCAGGCTGCCGGAGTGACCGTGACTGTGACCGGACCCGTGTCGTCCGCGGTTTCCACTGTGAGAAGGCGGCTTTGGGGATTCCAGTTCACTATGTCGGCGCCCGCGACGTCGACGCCGCCGGGAAAGCCGCTCTCGGGTAGATAGATCTCGGTCGGTGCCGTCACTGCGGGGTCCGGGGTGAACGTCAGCTGAAGGTGGTCAACGGCCGACGACCATTCGGTGGGTGTGCCCGCGACGGCACGCGGATAGGGCTTGTTCAGAGTGTCGACGAGGAGTGTCTGCGTTCCGTCCGGCAGGTACGGGCCCCAAGGGCCGGGATCGCTCGACCAGTACGAGACACCCGCGCCGAGTTCGCGCGCGGTCGTGTAGACGCGGTCGATGTAGTCGGCTGCGCCGGGCAGTGTTGTGTCGAGACCGAATTCGCCGAGGATGATCGGAGCGCCGCCGAGTACGTTGCCGGCGATGTGTTCGACGCTGTCGCGCCAGGTGTCGATGGTCGCGTCGGTGAGAGTGCGCGAGATGCCTGAGTACCCGTCACCGAGATCGAGGGGCAACGGATACAGGTGCGGGCAGTAAGCGATTCGCTGTTCGCAGGCTCGTGGGTCGTTGATCTTCGTGAGCCCGCTGGGGACACCTTGGTTGACGCCGACTGCTTGCGGGGCCACACATACCCAACTGTCCTGATCCACTTCTCTGATGGCGTTGGTGGTTCGCTGATACAGGGCGGCGAGGGGGCCACCTTCGAATGCAGGTCCCTGCAGGGAACCGCCCCACGGCTCGTTCATCAGGTCGTATGCCACGACGGTGTCATTGTCTGCAAAACGCTCGGCCACTGCCTGCCAGGCGTTCGCGTAGTGCTCGACCAGTTCGGGGTGTTGACCGGTCGTGTTCCAGAAGTTGTCGAAGGCGCGCATCACACCGGGTTGGATGTAGTACAGCTCCCACCGGTCTTGAGGGCTGACCGGAAGGCCGTCCATGTACGTTGCCCAGGCCGGTGCGCCGTTGCCGATGTTGCCGGCGCCGTTGCCACTGTTGCCTTCTGGAGTGATCGCGCCGGAGTACACGTCCTGATGCATGTCGAGCATGACCTTGTAGCCGCGCTCGGCGTACCAGCCGACTCGGTCCTCGACACGGTCCAGATACTCCTGGTCGTACTGTCCAGGCTCGGGTTCCACCGAACGCCAGGAGATCAGGAAACGCACGAAATTTGTTCCCATGTCGCCGTGTTCGCGTTCGAGATCCGCTTCGGTGAACTCCGGCATGCCGTCCGGTGAGCTTTTTGCGCTCGACGCCGTGTTGAACCCTCTCAGGATCAGCGAGCGGCCCGCGTCGTCGGTCAGATACGACGGTGGCACATCGGTGCCGGCGGCACTCCCTGGCATCGGCAGGCTACCTTCGGCAGCGGCGATGCCGCCGCCCAAGACCAGCGAGCCTGCGATGATCAGTGCTGAGAGCGGGATTCGACGCATAGAGCCTCCTACGGGAAGTGTGACTTGATTGACCTGTCCCACTGGGATTCAGATCTGGGCTTGTTTACTCGGTGCAGACTCACGTCGGTTGGCTGACACTGGTCCGCCCGTTCTCGATGTGTCCGACGAGCAGTCGCCGGAAACTCGGATCTTCGTCGACCGTCACGGCGGCCTGATACCAACCGTCCACCGGCGGCACCGTCCACCGACCGCGTGCACCCGCTCCGAGCCTGCGTCGATCCCCGTCCACATCGACGGACAGTGCGCGGTTACCGGAATTGGTCGCGGACAGAACAAGCGTGCGTGACCCCGTGTCGATCAGTGTCGAGACGTCGAGCGAAGCTGCCGCACTGTCTGTCGCTCCGGCGAACTCTCGTCTGAAACCATTGGGACCCAACAGGGTCAGGCTGTAGACCCGGTCAGCGAGCGCAACGACGTCGTCGGCTTCACCGACGACGTCGTAGTGTCGCGGCTCGTCGAACTCACCCGCATACGGGTACAAGGCCAGGTGCGTTGATGCGGCACCGGTATTGGCCAGATGGACCGTCAACGAGCCGGCGTCCGGGTCCACCGTCGCGTAAGCGTCGGGCTGATAGGGAAGTGCTCGCGCAGGCCGAGTTCCCTTTTCCTGTAGGGGCATGCTCTGTTCGGTGGGAGGGGTTGGCGTCCATCGCGGTTCCAGCGGCGGTGTGGGTTGCGGGCGCGCCAACGTAGGTCGGCTACGCGGGTTGGCGAAGTCGAACGCCGACGTGAGGTCACCACTCACCGTGCGTCGCCACGGGTCGATTTCCGGTTGCGTGATTCCGAACCGCTTCTCCAGAAACTGTGTGACAGAAGTGTGGTCGAATACCTGCGAACAGACGAAACCACCGACGGTCCACGGCGAGATGATCGTCATCGGCACCCTCGGACCGAGACCGAGCGGCTGATTGCCGACCCATTCGGTTTCGATCGAGCGCGGCGGTCTGGGCGGCGGTACATGGTCGAAGTACCCGTCGTTCTCGTCGAAGTTGACGATCACGGCCGTCTTCGCCCATAGATCCGGATCGGAGGCGATGGCGTCGAGCACTTGATAGAGCAGTGTTGCGCTCGCCGCTGGTGACGATCCCGAAGGATGCTCCGAATCCAACTCGGACGGAACAAGATAGCTGACTCGAGGCAGCGTCCCCGACTCGACGTCTTTCCTGAACTCGGCGGCCAGCGTGCCGGGCCGGGATCGGTACAACGCGCGGTCGTAGAGTTGGCGATCAGCAGGGGACAGTTGATCTGCAGCGGTCTCCAGCGCACGCACCGCTGCGTCCTGGACCGGCGGCGGCATCGACGGCAGGGCGAGATAGAACCCGGCCAAGGTCTGAAGTTCGAAAGGGAGCAGGCTAGGCCGGCCGAGCAGCCCTGCCGCCACCTTCTTGAAGGGGGTGAAGTATTCGAGGTTGTTGTCTCCGAAGTTGTCCCACTCCTGGTAGGTCTTCCAGGAAATGCCGGCGGACTGTAGTCGCTCAGGGACCGTCGTCCATCCGTAACCGGCGTGCCAGGGGTTGTAGGCCGCATTGGTTACGGCTCGCCCCTCCGGGCCCGGTGGATCCGAAGGAAGTACCGACGCTGTTGGATTCGGCGAGAGTGGCTCGTATCCGGTGTATCCAGAGACCCAATAGTTCCGGTTGGGGCTCGTCGATGTCGGCACGGAGCAGTGGTAGGCGTCGCAGATCGTGAACGCGTCCGCCAGTTCGTAATGGAAGGGGATGTCTTGCCGGTCGTAGTACGCCATTGTCGTACCGGTTTTTGCCGCGATCCAACCGTCGTGCCAGCCGTCGGCGAGTGCGGCATGTCCGCCCGCCCAGCTGTGGTCGAGTCCGGTGACGTTCTGGGTGTCCATGCGTTGTGCCGCAGCGGAATCGCGGATGGGGAAGGGGAGCACAGGACCGGCAGGCCCGGGTTGTTCGAAGACGCTGTGGCCGCCGCGCAGACGCAGCGCATTCGGATCCCCGAATCCGCGAACCCCCCTCAGCGCGCCGTAGTAGTGATCGAAAGATCGGTTCTCTTGCATGACGAGGACAACATGCTCGATCGAATCGAGCCCGCCGGAGTTGACGGGTGTCGCGAGTGCACGCTGAAGCGACGGCGGGAGAAGGGAAGTGGCGGCGAGTGCTGTCGCACCGACCCCTGCGGCGAGAAACGACCGTCGGGAAAGAGGATTCCTAGACACTTGTGCTCCATGAGATAAATCAATCGGTGCTATGACTACGGCCGTGACATGCTGTTGCCGCTGCTCCGAATCGGTGCAGCGGCAACAGTGTCGAGCGAATTGCGATCAGGAACCGAAGAGACCGCTCAGCGAGCCGAGGCTGCCCGAGCCGCCGTTCCCGCCGTCGTCAGGCGCAGCAGAAACCTTGACGACGGATTCGTCCGACGCGGACTGTGTGAATCCACTACGCCCCGCGAATGACGCCTTGATCCGATGATCGCCCGTCGATGCGAAAGTGTGCGTCAGTCGTGCCACTCCATCGACTCCGACGACAACGGGCTGTCCGATGGGTTGGTCCCCGTCGTAGAACTGAACCGAGCCCCCGCCGGGATTGGGACTGACCGTCGCGGAAAGTTCTGTCGCGACATTCTGCTTGGCCGTCGAGGGAGCTGCCAGTGAGGTCGAGGTGGTGACATCGGACGGCGCGGGGTCAGACACGGTGACCGTCTGAGCGGATGCCATCGACGGCATGAATCCTGTTGCGCCGGAGTAATAGGCCGACACTGCATGAGATCCAGCCGAGGTGAACGCATGTTCCAGGGTGGCTTTGCCGTCAGCGCCCACCGGGATCGGAGCGCCGATATCTGCGGCGCCATCCTTGAACTGGAGAGTGCCACCGGTGGGTGTCGGCGTGACCTGCGCCCTCAGCGACACCGATACGCCCGTCTTTGCATCGGTGGGAACGTTCACGGCAGTGTCGGTCTGCTTGACGACAGGTGCGGCAGTCACCGTGACCATCGCCTCGGTCGAGTTGGAACTCTGGAACCCGTTGACTCCCTGGAACGTTGCGGAGACCCGCGCGGTTCCGGCGGTGTAGAAGGTATGCGGTAGCCGGGCAATGCCGTCGGCACCCGGCGTGACCGGTGTGCCGACGTCGGCGCCGTCCACCCGGAACTGCACGTTTCCAGTGACCGGAGCCGGATCCACCTTCGCGACGAGCTCTGTCGGTGTACTGGCTTGGATCGAGCCGGGCATCTGGACTGTGGTCGTTGTCGGTTGGCTGACGTAGATGGTGGTCAGAGCCTGGCCGCCGGCGTTGAGGCCGGAGTTCCTGTTGTCTCGCGGGGAGCAGTTGTAGCGCTCCCAGTAGTTGACCGTGAAGACATCCTTTTCGCGCTGGACGAACGTGAGCGCATTTCGGTCGTCGTCGTAGTTGGCGGAACCGGGATCGGAAACCCTCAGCGAAGGCTTGATTTCGGTACCGGCCGCACCAGCTTTGACCGTGACGTCGACTGCGGGGAGTCGGAACTTGGTGTTGGCGCCGACGATGATTCCGTCACTGGATCGAACTGCGGAGGACGGACCGTTGCCGGTGGTTCGATTCGATCCGGAGATGCGCAGGTGCGTTCCGGATGCAGAGGGATTTCCGCCGTCGTCGATCTGTGTGACTGTTGGAGTGGCACTGTCCGATCCGAGGCCGTATGCACTGTTCGCCACAAGCTGGGAGCTCACGAATTCGACGCCCGACGGGATGTCGAAGTCGTATTTGATTCGGGCCCAGTGCACAACTCCACGGCTGGCATGCCCGCTGTTGTTTGCCTTCATCTCGTTCGGCTGCACGCGGTAGGTGACGGTCTCACCCGGTGCCGCGGTGGTTGGCGCGGTGATGGTGACTCCCGATCCGAGCGTCTCGTTGAACGTGATCGGGCTTGCTACACCGTCCATCTCGCGCACGTGGCATGCAGTTGTGAAGGGCACGCTCTTGGTCTCGGGGGCCGCAGAGGCGATCCCGCCACCGGCGATCGAGAACAGGCCGCCGGCCAGCACCGAGACGGTTGCAATCGCAGAGCCGCGTAGCAGTTTCGAGTTCATCGACGAATCCTGGTTTCTGCTCACAGTTTTCACGACCCGAATCCGGGGGTGCCGAGGCTGCCGAGGCTCCCGGTGCCAGGCTCGGGCTCGGACGGTTCGACGACGTTGATCGTCACGGCGCCCGACATCGACTCCATGAAGCCTGCAGATCCCGTGTAGTACGCCGTGATGTTGTGGTCGCCCGCTGTTGTCATCGTGCGATTGGCCTTTGCGACACCGTTGACGACGGCCACCGGAGCGCCGAGGTCTACCCCACCGTCACGGAACTGCACTGTTCCACCCGACGGCCACGGAGTGACCGTTGCCGTCAACTCCACGGAGTCTCCGACGACGGCCTTACCGGGCGCTTCGATTCGCGTCTGTGTCTGAGCGAGGCTGGAGTCGACATTGATCACGGCGAGTGGCTGGCCGCCTGCGTTCAATCCAGCCGAACGATTGTCGCGCGGTGAGCAATTGGTGGTCAGCCAGTATTTGACGCCACCGAGCAGCGTCTCCTGTTGCAGGAATGTCAGGTAGTTGGCGGCACTGTCGTAGGAACCCGAATTGGTGTCGGACACGCGCAGCATGGGCTTGATCTGGGTGCCGACAGCCCCGGACGTGACGGTGACGTCAACTGCCGGGAGCTGGAACGTCTTTCCTCCACCGACCTCGATTCCACCGCCGCCGTTGTCGTCGGTATTGGGTCCGTTGCCCGCGGTGATGTTGTTGCCGGAGATACGAAGATGCGTCCCACTCGGATCGGGTGAACCGGCATCGTTCACCCGCGTGATCGTCGGCGCGACCCCACCCAGATTCGAGCTGGTGCCCGCCACGATCTGCGCCCCCACGTAGGTCGTGCCTGCGGGGATGTCGAAATCGAACTTCAGACGGGTCCAGTTCACGACAGACCTGAGGTCGTAACCGTCTTTGGGGACCGTCATCGGCTTGGGGGCAAGACGGTAAGTGAAGGTGGAGTTCGGCGGGACCACGGTCGGGGCACTGATCGTGACGCCGGAATCACGCGTCTCGTTGTGTGTGATCGGCCCGGGGAACTGCCACCCATGGCACGATGCCGTGAACGGAAGGTTCACATCAGCTGCGGACGAGACTCCCGCTCCGCCGACGACCAGGGCAACGCATCCGGTCAAGGACGCGGCCACCCCTACTCCTCGGCGCATCAACGTCGACACCATTCACATTCTCCTTGAGTAGCGCCCGAAAAATATCGAGCTCTCGGCTGAAAGCCGGGTCCGGGAACCGGCCTCGAGCTGACAGAGAAGCGAATGCGTCTTGTCGTCTGCCTACCACCAGCTCAAACCCTGGAGTGGAGTAGAACACAGAGCTGGCTGCGAAATATGCGATTCGGACAAATTGTTGGACAAACGTCCAATCGGTGAAATTTCTCCACTCGATTGATCGCTCTGCAGCGCTTCGAGGTGGAGTGATGTGGGCCCGGTGAACGGTCAGGCGATGGCGCGGCGCATCAGGTCTGCCGTCTCCTTGTTGAATGCGACCAGAGTGACAGTCTCGACCTCGGTCTTCGCCGCGCGAATCGCTGAAGCGGCCTGCCAGACCGCGTCTTCCTTCGGCCAGCCGTACACCCCTGCCGAGATCAACGGAAAGGCGACGGTTCGTGCGCCGATCGAGTCGGCCACGGCGAGACTGCGCGTGTACGCCGACCGAAGCAATCCGGAGCGGTCCTCGGATCGCGAATACCTCGGGCCGACGGTGTGAATCACGGCCTTGGCGTGGAGCTTTCCGGCGGTGGTGGCTACGGCCGCACCCACCGGCAGGCCGTCGGGAAGGCTGGTGTTGCGCAATACCTCGCAAGCCTTCAGTATCTCCGGTCCTCCGGCTCGGTGGATCGCGCCGTCGACACCGCCACCGCCGAGGAGCCTGGAGTTGGCCGCATTGACGATGGCGTCGACGGTCAGTGTCGTGATGTCACCTTCGACGACTGCAATGACGGGCATGGATGCTCCTGTGTGTCCGACGGCTGTGTCTCCGACGGCTGTGTTCCAGAGTTCACGCTTCGGACGAGCCCACGGCATAGCCGAGCGTACGTCGTAGGGATCACGTCCGATCAACATCGAGTATCGCGCCGCAACCGACGGCGTGCGACTGTGCGCCTGAACGCAATGCAGAAGTACGCGCTTTCCCTCAGCTCGCAACGCCTGGACAGTGCGCGCTGCGTCGTCGAGAACGAACTCGAGGTTCGCGTTGGAATCATGACCGTCGTCGACCAACCAGAACTCGACGTGATCGGAGCTGACCTGTCGGTTTCCCATGCGGCACAGGCTGACCACGGCGTCGTAGTCCGCAGTGGACACCGCATCGACGCCGCCGAGCATGACGCCGTCGTCGTGCGGGTGCGTCGTCAGGCGGTGGGTTCCGCGGAACCTCGAGTAGTCGAGTTCTGCCGTCGACGGCCAACCGTTCTGGTCGTCGGTGCCGCCGCGAGCAGTCTTGATCGCCAGGCGAACCAGATCGGAGGAACGATATCCCGGCCAGCCGTGCATGATTCGGCGCCAGCGCGCGGGAACTGCCGACGCGCCCCAACGGGCGCCGAGCAACCCGCCTGCGATAGCCGCGGTCGTGTCGGTGTCCCCGCCGGCTCGTACGGCCGCTTCCAGTGCATGCTGAAGGTGGCGAGCATCGGAATTGTCCGTGGAGGTGATTGCCCACCAGGCAGTCTGAAGTGCATGTACCACCCAGCCGTTCTTGGAGAAGTCCTGCGGTTTCCCGGTTTCGGCCTGATCGAGCAGCGGGCCCCAGTATTCGGCGACCTCCTGATCGACGACCGAGAGGAAGCCGCGAACACCGTCGAAGTTGCCGGCGACAACGGCATGGCGGATGGCGTAGGTCCACAACTCGCACGCCTGTCCGGCACGCGGGTCGTCATGCGTGAGTGAACTGATCCGGTGCGCGGCCGCCAGGGCACCGTCTGCATCGTCCAAGTAGGCGAGGGCGACGGGAGCGGTGCGCATGAGTGAGCCGTTGCCGGCCTTGCGGCCGCTGATCTCCTGCGCACGATTTGTCATCGCGGCTGCGGTTTCGGATCGTGCCGACAGTACCGCTCGCGTCTGGTTGCCGATGTCCTCGGGCTTCGAGTCGTACCACCGGATAAACTGTGCTGCAATGGCATCGAGACCGTCAGAGCTTCCGATGTCGATTCCGGTCGCGGCCACCTCGGCAATCGCAACTGCCATCGAGGTGTCGTCAGTCCATTCTCCCGGCGCCCAGTTGAACGGGCCGCCGCCGATCATGTCGATGGCGACCTCGGCCTTCGGGTAGCTGAATTCGTAGCCGGCGCCGAGTGAATCTCCGGCTGCGGTGCCGAGCAGAACGCCCGCAGCTCGATCGGACTGCTGTGCGGTGAGTTTCATAGCCACCTCTTCGATTCGCGATGATCGTTTGATCAACTTTGCGCTAACCATAGATCATGTTTGAGATAACATGCAAGGGTGAATAAATGGACAGACACGAGCGGTAAGGCATTGACGGACTATCCACGTCCGTCCGTGGCGGTGGACGTCGCGGTGCTGACGTACAGCGGTGGATCCCTGAAAGTACTGGTTGTCCGGCATCGTCTCGGCTCGCTGGCGCTACCGGGAACATTTCTGCACGAACGCGAATTGCTCACGGCCGCAGCCGATCGCGCCTTGTCGGTCAAGGCCGCATTGGCCGAGACGAACTTTCACCAGTTGGCGATTTTCGACCGACCGGATCGCGACGACCGCGGTTGGGTTCTGTCGGTCGCGCACACCGCCGGCCTGGTGGAATCGGCTCTGCCCGATTCAGCGCTTCTTGTCGATGTGTACGACGACGCGGCGGTAAGTGGACTTGCGTTCGATCATGCCGACATGGTGCGACTTGCGGTCACGGACCTGCGTACGAGGTATGCGTCGTACGTTGATCCGGACGGATTGTCGGGCGGATCCTTCACCGTTGCCGAACTTCGAGGCCTCTACGAGGTGATCTTCGATCGTCCGTTCCAGAAAGACAGCTTCCGCCGGCAGGTAATCGACGCGCTGGAAAGCACCGGCGAGATGAGTAGGCCAGGTAACGGCCGGCCGGCCGAGACGTACCGGAGGCGGGGTGACGGCGCACTGACTGCGCAGGCAATGGCATTTCTGACCGGATAAAGTGAAACGAATTCTTGCGATTCTGCTGACCTGAGGCGCTGAGCTGGGTAACGTCCGATTGATGGGTGCAGTTTCGAATGAAGCCGAGTCCAAGATTCCGACCGTCGTGTGGGGTACGGGCAACGTCGGGCGCGCATCAATTCGCGCTGTGACAGCCAATCCCGCCCTCGAACTTGTCGGCGTCATCGTTGCCAACCCGGCGAAGGTCGGGCGAGACGCAGGTGATCTTGCCGATCTGGGAGTACACCTGGGCGTCGCTGCTACCGACGACGCCGAGGCCGTGCTCGCTGCGTCCCCAGGCGCGGTGGTCTACGCGGCGTCCGGCGACATTCGGCCCGATGACGCGGTTGCCGACATCACGCGGGCTCTGGCCGCCGGAGCTGTGGTGGTCACGCCATCCGTATATGCGCTGTACGACCCGAAATCGGCACCTCCCGAGCTTCGTGATCCCGTCGAAGCTGCTGCCAAGGCAGGCGGCGGCGCCTTGTTCGTCTCCGGTATCGATCCGGGTTGGGGCAACGACATCCTGCCGATTCTCGTCAGCGGGCTCGCGGGGACAATCGATCAGATTCGGTGTCAGGAAATTTTCGACTACACGACCTACGAACAGCCGGATTCCGTCCGCTACCTGATCGGGATGGGTCAGCCGATGGACTACGAACCTCCCATGGTCGCGCCCAGTGTTCCCACCATGGTCTGGGGTGGGCAGATTCGACTCATCGCGCGGGCACTCGGGGTGGAACTCGACGAGATCCGCGAGACTTTGCTGCGCCGCCCGCTCGAGGAAACCGTGTCGACCGAACATATGGGGGAGTTCGCGGCCGGCACCCAAGGCGCACTGCGATTCGAGGTTCAGGGAATCGTCTGCGGGGAACCCTTGATCGTGATCGAACACGTCACGCGTATTCATCCGTCCTGTGCCCGCGATTGGCCGCTCCCACCCGACGGTGGCGACGGTGCGCACAAGGTGATCGTCGAAGGACGACCACGAATCGAGATCAACGTCGAGGCCACTGATGAGGGTGGAAACCGCGCGGCCGGCGGAAATGCTACCGCCGTAGGACGTCTCGTCAATGCAATTCCGTGGTTGCGTCAGGCCGAACCCGGCCTTTACGACGCGCTGGACGTTCCGCTCACACCAGGCGTCGGCAAGCTCGGTGCCCGAAACTCGGAGGTACTCACATGAACATCGACATTCCCGAAGGTAAGAATCCGATCGGCTACGTGTGGGGTGAGATGGTCCCCGGCATCGGGCCTGCAGCGGCAGGATTCTCCCAAAAGGTCTACACGGACGGCACTCTCGGCCTCCGCGAGTTCGAAGCGGCCCGGCTCAGGATCGCTCAGATCAACGGATGCATCTTCTGCCAGGACTGGCGCACCGAGCGCGACGGCGAAACGGTGGAGTCGACGTTCGATCAGGCTGTCACCGACTGGCGCAACACCGATGCCTTCGACGACAGGACACGCCTCGCTGCCGAATATGCCGAGAGATACGCTCTCGACCACCACGGGCTCGACGACGAGTTCTGGGAACGCATGACCGCTCACTATTCCCAGCGGGAAATCGTCGAGTTGAGCATGTGCCTCGGATCGTGGTTGGCCTTCGGCAGGCTCAACCACGTCCTCGGCCTCGACACGCAATGTGTGTTGCCCGGCAACTGAATTCGACCTCTCGAGATCCGAACGGAGCGGGGGTTTGATCGAGAAAGTCCGATCCTGGCACGGCCGCACAAGACGAGATCGGGACTCCTCTGTGCAAGACGCCCCGCTCACTCTGCGGTCACCGGTTGCGGTTTACTGCGGGGTTGACAGCAAGGTAGATCGTAAGGCCGCCGGGAAGACAGGTATCAGTCGCGGATACAACGATTCCGGACGACGCCGCCTTGAATTCGACGTATGCCGTCGCAGCGTCGGCGAATGCACAAACCGTGGCGACCGCAGTCCGCACCCTGGTGAATTCTCTAAAGGATCGGACATCGACGGCTCGCGCGGCAGGTGCCTGAGCCATGCACATTCATCTCGACAGGATGATTACGAGCGCTACGTTATGCTCATCAACACGGCCGCAACGACAATCACCCAGAAGTAACCCAGCACCAGGCCCAGCACTGCAAGTCCATGCCCTTGCTCGCCCGTCCGCCGAATTTGGCCCAGAGAGATATGGCCGAACACAATGGCAAGCGGTGCAAAAACAAACCCACATACAAGGGCTGCAATCGCCAGTGAGTTCGTGCGAGTGCTGAAATTGTAAGAGGGATTTGCAACAAACTTGTCCGAAGTCACGGCTCGTCCATCCGCGGTGTAGCCGGTTACCGGATAGACAGGCTCGCCATCATGAGTAAAACCGATGTGGGACCGTGTCGGGCGGATCTCCGGTGGGGCCATCGCACGCTTCCATGCGGCGACAAGAACGCACAAGATCAGACCACAGATCATAATGATGCCCGCTGCATCCGGCCCGAGGAATGCTGTACTTAGCATGGAACCAACGATTACCCCGCCCAGCAGTTTCCATACGAATGGAACCAGCGCAAGATTCATCAGAATCCACTCTTGCCATGACTGTTCAGCTCCGACGGCCTCGATCTCGATCGGTTCGCCTTCGGGCTTTGTCATTAATTCCCGCCTTCCAGTCATCGGAGAGTTCGGATCGAATACCGTGGACGGACACCATTCTCGCGTAAACAGTTCTTCGAACTTCCATTTCTAGCAGGGCCCCACAGACCTGTGTAGTCATCCAATCGGATGAATATATTGTCGAAATATATTCATCCGACGGGTCGTGTGCTATCCATATCGGATACATATGGCCGGAGGGTTCAGCCGTGAAAATTTTCGTATAGTTCAGCTACTGTGCTCCACCATCATCCTCGCTCCGGACGGCATGAATCGCTCAAAACCGCTCGGTTGCGCTGCGCCGCAGTGAGAAGCGGAGTCCCGGCATCACCGGTTCGTCTCCGAACTTTCGGATTGGATGTTTGATGTGTCGTGGCTCGAGGCGAGACTGTGCGTTTGCTGGTCACTCGGTTTGCGGCCGGCGGCACTACGACTTGAGGAGATCGAGTGAGGCGCACTGGTATATCGGCCGTTATGGTGGTGGCGGTAATCGCGTTGGCGTCGTGCGCGGTATTGGACCGTGACGGGCGACAAGCCACGGAAGCACCGGCGGCACAGCGTTCGGCGATTTCGAACTCTTCGAGCGCGGATGCAGGAGGAAGTCAGGCTGTTGCGTCGGTCGACGGGGTGGAGATTCGAGCCAGCGCCAGTGCCGGCGACAGTCGCAGGCACCTTACGATCTCCGAAGGTCACGCGACCATCCCCGAGGCTGCGGCCCGCGTGGCGTCGACCAAGGTGGTCAGTGTGCAGATGGACGCGGGAAAGACCCAACCATCAGCACCGGTCAGAGTGGAGTTCGATCTCTCGGATCGTCCTGATCTGGTCGCAAAGTTCACCGATGGCGTTGTAGCTGTGGTCGAAACGGTGTCCGAATCGGATCCGAATGAGTTCGACATGTTCATCGCACAGTGGAATCCGGAGACCAAGTCGATCACAGCGGATCTGACCCATCTGACGGGCGTCTGGGCCAGCTTCGTCGACCCGAAGGTGCTCAAGGCTGGTGTTCAGCGGGTCTTCGAGAAGGTGCGCGGGAACTCGAACTCCCAGTGCCGGGAGCGGAGCGAAGTGACACTCGACGGGATCGAGTACACATTGACCGCCGTGAGCCCCGGGGCAGTGGCCGGATGCCTTGTCAACAGCGGCGGCGCGCTGGCGGTCGACTTCGAGAATGCGACGGGCTCGTTTTACACGATCGTGGTGGCACCGGACACGGCCGGCGGGGTGTGGACTAACTCGGGCGCATTGAGCATCTCCGATTCGGCAGGTGCGCTGGCCTCTTCGGTCACGTTGGGCAGCAAGGGAGTACTGGTGGGGCGGTCGGGCGGTCGCTTGGTCGTGAACGAGGGGATCGACCAGTTCGATGTGCGCCTGTGGCCGCAGCAGCAGGGCATTTTGACCAAGAGCTTGCTCTCGGGGATCAGCATGCTGGGTCTCGACCTGAAACAGCTCGAGTCGATAACAGGGGCATGGGATTGCATCGCTACGGCAACCAACGCGACACAGATTGACAGTAGCTTTTCGCCGGGCGATCTCTACACGATGATCACCGACGTCAGCCAGTGTGTTGTCACCCAGGTCAGTCTCCAATCTGGCGACAGGGCACGTTCGGCCGCCCTTCATCGACTGAGCAGCGCGGTCGAGGTGTTCTCGCTTTTCCAGCAGCTCATGGACTTCACTGCCGGCAGCGTGCAGGCGATAGCTCGTGACTCGGTCAAGGATTTCCGGATACGTAGCACGGCGTCTTCGTCGGCATCGTCGACAGCAGCAACTCCGCAGGCTCCAGCACCAGTCGTTGTCGACCGTATCGAGTTGAAGACCTGGGCCTACGACCGCGTTGAGGGCAACACTTACGTGGCGGACAATACGGGGAAGAAGAACTTGACCGTGCACGTGAACTCGTTCGCAGGCGACAAGGATGTCCGGGCCGGCTGTCAGACCACTGTGACCGTGACCGGCCCCGGACTCTCCCAGACCGAAACAACCGACAGCTGCTTCGTCGGCAATCCGGGAATCGGGTTCGTGGCACCCTCGCCAGGCGAATACTTGGTCGCAGCCACGGTGGCACAACAAGGGCGCGCCGACATCACGTCACAAGTGGTCGTGAACGTCATTTCCCGGGCTCCACGGTGACGACGGACTGACTGAGTCCGAGCGCGGTCCTGTCGGCCAATTGAACTAGTTACCCAGCGTCGTCAGATCCGGGTAGTTCGAGACCTCCCAGCCGCCGTCGACGACCAGACTGGTTCCGGTGATGTACGAGGCGTCGTCGCTGGCGAGATAGAGGCAGGGGCCGGCGATCTCGTCGGGAGTTGCTGCTCGGGACATGGGGATTCGGCTGAGGAACATGTCGCGGGCGGGCTCGTAGTTCATGACCGGCGCGACCAACGGCGTGTCGACCAGGCCGGGTAGAACGGCATTGACCCGGATTCGCGACGCAGCGAGTTCGATCGCGGCATTCTTGCTGAACATCTCGACCCCGGCCTTACCCGTCGCGTATGCGCTCCCATAAGGGCTCGGTACGTGCGCGTTGAGGGAGGATACGTTGACTATCGCACCGCCACGACCGTGCTCTCGAATATGTCGCGCTTCATGTTTGGTGCAGAGAAAGACGCCCTTCTGAACCAAATCGATGGTGAAATCCCAGTCGGCCTCGTCGAGGTCGACTATCTGCCCCACCCGGGATGCGCCCGCAACGTTGAAGGCAATGTCGATCCCACCGAATTCCGCCGCCGCCGCGGCAATTGCTTCGGCAACATCGGATTCCTGGGTGACGTCGGCTGGTGCGGCGAGATATGAACCGTCGTGTTGAGCCGCAATCGCCTTCAAAGCATCTGCCGCGATGTCGATTCCGGCCACCTGCGCACCTTCGCTGAGAAGCCGTAGGGCGATGGCTGCACCGATACCTGATGCCGCGCCGGTGACAACCGCGGTTTTGCCGGCAAATCTGGACGTGTTAATGGGTACCTGCTTTCAAGAACTTTCCGGTTCGGCGGTTGCCGAGAACGGGTGCTGCTTCTCCGTCGCCGAAGACGTACTCGCCGCCGACGAACACTGCGTTGACGGTCTGGTCGTTGCGATTGACCATGCGGGAGAGGTTGTCGTACTCCACAACCGGGCTCTCCGCGTAGGTCTCGAGTGAATCGTCGAGATGGGCGGGATCGATGACGACGAGGTCGGCGCGGTCACCCAATCGCAGGTGTCCTGCATCCACGTCGTACCACTCGGCCAGTTCACCGGTGAGACGATGCACCGCGGCCTCGACCGTCATGAAGGGACGGCCGATTTTTTGGGCGTCGTAGACTCGGCGAAGTAGTCGTAGGCCGAAGTTGTAGAACGCCATATTGCGCAAATGTGCTCCGGCGTCGGAAAATCCGAGTTGGACGCCGTTGTCCTGGGCGAATTTGTCCAAAATTTCCGGCCGGTGGTTAGAGATGGTTGTGCGCCACCGAACCTTCGTGCCGTGTTCGAGGACCAGATCCAGGAAGGCATCGACAGGGTGGAGGCCGCCACGTTCGACGCCGACCTGCCCGAAGCTCTTGCCGACAAGGGATTCATCAGGGCAGGCTACGATCTCGGCGTCGAAGAAGTCGCGGTGCCAGACTTTGACGCCGAACTTCTGGTCGTAGTCCTTGCGGAATTGTCGACGGTACTCCTCGCTCTGCATCAGAACGTTGCGTTCCATCTCATCAGTCAGATGCAGTGCCGCAGCGCCGGATCCGAACTCCTCGAAGACGACCAGATCGATGCCGTCGGCATATACCTCGAAGGGGACTGGCAGGTGCTGCCAGCGCAAGTTGCCGCCGAGTCGATTGACCAGATGCGCCAGCGGTCCGAGGATTACCACCGCCAGCTTGTTCGACTTGATGTCAGCTGCCGAGAGCATGCTCGTCTTGAGTCGCTTACGCCAGAGACCCACGCTGGTGAATGCCATCGCACCGGTATTCAGCGGGTTGGAGAGGTCAGGTCCGGCCTGAAATACACGGCCGCGGCGACGTAGGATCGCGTTGAGTCGGCGTCGTTCCTTCGTAGTCGAATAGGTCGACGGCAGGGTTCGTGAGCGGCAGGTTTCGCCGTCGAGTTTGTCGAACAGTAGTTGCTGCCCGGACATTCCGACGAAGCCGGCGTCGAGCGCCTCGGTCAACTGTGCTTCCATCGACGCGAGTTCGGCGTCTGTGGGACGCACGTCTTTCCGGGTTGCACGGTCCAGTCCCATCTCGGCGGCCCGCATGTCGGAGTGTCCGATGAAGGCTGCAATGTTGGGACCTAGCGGAAGCGCCTCGAGTGCAGCGACGTACTCTCTTGCGGAGTTCCAGGTCTTGGCCCGCGTGAGCGCATCGACGACGTGCTGACGAGGGATTGCTTCGACGCGGCCGAAGAGATCACCGGCATCGGAGGGGCTGGCGTGAATTGTGGACAGGGAACACGATCCGACAAAGATCGACGTAACCCCGTGCCGCAGGGATTCACTGAGTGCAGGCCCGTCCAGGATCTCGACGTCGTAGTGCGTGTGGATGTCCACGATGCCTGGGATCACCCACTTGCGCCGTGCGTCGATGACACGGGGACAGTCGGTTTCGTCGAGCGGATCGAGGGAGATGGCCGTGACCAGCCCGCCTCGGATACCCAGATTGCGGACAGCGGGTTTCGCCCCGGTGCCGTCGAACCACAGACCGTTGTTGATCACGGCGTCGTAGGTCATGAGAGAACCACCTTTGCGCGTATCGTTTTTCCGGTCGCGTTGCGGGGGAGAGAAGTTGTGCTCAGTTTCCACTTCACCGGCACCTTGAAGTAGGCGAGTCGTTCGGCGACGTAATCACGTAGTTCCTCTTCGCCGGCGGCGCCCTCGCTCCGCAAAACGACGACGGCTGCAACTTCTTGGCCGAGGTCAGCCGAATCAATGCCGATCACAGCGCATTCCAGTACAGCGGGATGCTCGTCGATGCACTGCTCGATTTCGAGAGGGTAGACGTTCTCGCCGCCGCGCAGGATCAGATCGGATCGGCGGCCCGTCAGGCGGAGTCGGCCGTCCTCGAACACTCCGAAGTCGCCGGTCCGGAGCCATCGATCAGGACCGATGGCGGCTGCAGTCGCGGTCTCGTCGTTCCAGTACCCCAACATCACGTAGGGGCTGCGTGCGCAGATCTCACCTTCCTCACCGTCGGGGACTGCAACCCCGAAGGGGTCACGGACCTCTACACTCACTCCGATGATCGGCCGGCCGAGAGTTCCGGGGAAAGCGGCAAGTTCTGGTGGAGTGGCAACCGAAATGCCGGTGGAGGATTCGGTGAGCCCGTAGCTGTCCACCAAGGTGTGTTGCGCAAAAGGCAGCCGTGCACGCAGGCGGTCCTGCAAGGCCGGAGATGACGGTGCAGACGCGAGCGCAAAGGCGCTCAGTGAGGTCAGATCGTACTTCTCGAGACTGCCGTGTTCGAGAAGACGGGTTGCCATGGTGGGTACGACCGCCCAGTTGGTGACCTTCTCGCGTTCGACGAGGGAAAGGACTTCGTCGATGTCGAAGGCGCCCTGGTGGATGACCACTGCTCCGCCCGTCGCGAGACGTGGGATCGCCAGGTTATGCAGGCTTGCAATGTGAAACAGCGGTGCGGTCAGCAGATACCGCAAGTCGCTCGGTCGGCCGTCGCTGGGTTTTCCGGTGAACGCCGCAGCGAGGCGATCACTGTAGCGGTGGTAGTCGATGACGGCCAACATGTTTCGGTGAGTGTGAACAGCTCCTTTGGGGCGGCCGCTGGTTCCGCTCGTGTAGAGGATGACGGCCGGATCGTCCTCGTCGACAGCAGCGCGGGGGAGTGGCGATCCCGAGTACTTCTCCATCAAGGCCGGTAGATCTTCTTCCATCGTGAGCACTCGAACTTCGGTGTTCAGTTCGGAAAGAACTTGTGCACGTTTGGCGTCGGCGATCACCACGGTGGGAGTGGTGTGATCGATGCCGTACGCCACCTCGCGGGCCACCCACCACGAGTTGAATCCGACGGCGATGGCGCCGAGGGACTGAGCCGCCCAGAAGGTCATCACCCATTCCGGCGTATTGGCGGCAAGTATGCCCACCCGATCACCCTTGCGGACGCCGTACCGCTCGCGCAGCGCTGTGGCCAATGCTGCTACGGCTTCACCGTGCTCGAGGTAGCTGAAGCTCGGTCCTTGGTCACCAGGTAGTCGCGTGAGCCGTAGTCGAAGGACGCGGCGAGCACGTCGCCGAGTGCCTTGTCGCGGTTCTTCATGACGGGCATCGAACTGCCGAGTACATCCTCGACTTGCATTTCGAAAGGACCACCGGGGCCGGTCAATCCGGCCATGACGGACGCGATGAATGCTTGTGTATCAGCGGAAGTGGTCACGTGAAGCGCCTTTCGAAGATCAGGGTACGAGCACTGCGCGTCCGGTGACCTTGCCGTGTTCGAGACGATCGAGTGCGTCGCGGGCATCAGCGAGGTCGAAGCGGGCTACTTCTACGGTTACCAGACCGGCCTGCGCCAGGGCGATGGAATCGACGAGGTCGTTTCTGGTGCCGCCATAGGACTTCCGGATCGATGCGCCCCACGGCCAGCCTGGTCCGCCGGCAGCTTCGGCGGTGATTCCGGGGTTTCCGCCTCCGAGGCCCACCATGCGATACGCGCCGTTCGGTGCAACCGCTTGAACCGACATCTGTGCAGTTGCATCGACACCGACGAAGTCGAAGATGACTTCTGCGCCTCTGGCCGATGTGAGGTCGAGGATCTGCCGCGCGGTGTCCGGTCGCGATTCGAGTGTGATGTCTGCGCCGCAGCGTTTGGCAAGATCGAGTTGATCCTGTCCGACGTCGACAGCGATGATGCGCACGGCACTGATTGCCCGAAGTATCTGTACTGCAACGTGACCGAGCCCACCGACGCCGATTACCACGGCGGTGGCACCGGGCTGAAGATGTTCGCGGGCGCCGCGAATGGCGTGGTAGCTCGTCAGCGCCGCATCGGCGAGTGGTGCGGCCTGCAGGAAGTCGAGGTCTCCGATGGGCACGAAGGAGCGAGCCGGAATCTTGACGTACTCGGCCATGCCGCCCTCAGGGCCGAGCCCGGGGCAGGGCGGCATTGCAGTGCGTCCGGCGGCGAGGCACATGTTCTCGTTGCCGCTCATACATTCTCGGCACTGTCCGCACGACCAACACAGGTAGACAACGCCGCGTTCCCCAGTGGAACGGCCGTCGACGGCACTGCCGACGGCTTCGATGGTGCCGGCGATCTCGTGGCCGATGGTCAGTGGTTCTTCGCGCATCTTGTACGGAAAGTGCAGGAGATGGAGATCGGAGTGGCAGATTCCCGCTGCGCCAACCCGAATCAGTAGTTCCGACGGACCGATCTCCGGGACCGGCACGTCGTTGATTTCCAGGAGCCCGGGCCCCATGAGCTGAGCTGCCTTCATGAACTGACCTCGCTGACCTCGGAGTTGTATGCGGCGCTCAGGTAAGCGTTGCTGCGGTCGGATCCGATCAGACCTGGTGCCATCTTGTTCATGACGTAGGCGAAGGTCATGCGTCGGTCCAGATCGTTGACCAGCATCGAGCCGCCGATACCTGCCCACCAGCAGGCGCGTCCGTCGGGAATCAGTGGTGCGGTAACCGGATGTGGTAATCCGTAGCCGACGCCGAACTTGAGTGGAGTCATGATCCCGAGATCGATACCGTCGGCTTGGATCTCGAAGATCAGGTCGATGGTGCTCTGCGAGAGCAGCTTCTGGCCGTCGAGCACACCACCGCACGAGATCAAAGATTGGACCCTGGCGATAGAACGTGCGTTGCCGTGGCCGTTGACTGCGCCGATCTCGGCTTCCCGCCAGGGCGCAGTGTTGACCTCGGGGTAGTCGAGCAGTGGGCAGGTCAGGGTCTTGATGAAGATGCTGTCCTGGTCGAGCGTGGACAGGTCGAATTCCAATGCGGGCGGCGGAACCAGAGTCGCGATTCGACCGAAATGCTCTGCTGACGTGCCGATGTGGAAGTCAGCGCCCAGTGGACCGGCAAGCTCTTCGGCAAAGAACCTGCCGAGAGTCCGCCCGTCGATCCGACGAATGACCTCGCCGACGAGATGGCCGTAGTTGATCGCGTGATAGCCCGACGCCGTACCTGGGGTCCACCACGGTGGCTGGGTGGCGAGGCGGGCGGTGGACGCCTCCAGGTCGTAGATGTCCTTCAGTTCGATCGGGCGCTCCCAACCGGAAACCCCGGACGTGTGTGAGAGCAGGTGGCGAACTTCGATGTCTTCCTTGCCGTTTGCCGCAAATTCGGGCCAGTAGTGAGCAACCTTCTGGTACACGTCCAGTTGGCCACGTTCGACCAGGAGGAGTGCGCACAGTGCCGTCATCGTTTTGGTGATGGAGAAGGTGTTGACGATGGTGTCGCTGCCCCAAGGAGTGGTGCGAGTTTCGTCGGCGTATCCACCCCAGAGGTCCACGACGGGTTCTCCGTCGACGGTGATGGCGATGGAGCCGCCGAGTTCCTCGCCGGATTCGAGTTGAGCCTCGAAGGCCGTGCGGACGGCTTCGAACTCGTTGTCGCAGTAGCCGTTCACCAGACTCATGCGCGATCCGCCTTCTCGAGTTCGTGTGCGGCTGCACGCGCCGCAACAGGTAGCTTGTTTCCCGAGCCGTCGGCACGCTTGGTGCCCTTGGCGATTTCCTTGTTCATGTTGCGAACGTAGGGATCGAACTCGAGCTGGATGGTGTGCCGCGGCGACTTGTAATAGGGGGCGAGGAAGTACGCCTCGTCGGCCTTGGTGATCTCCTGCATCTCGTTCGCAGACGGCAGTTGGTATTTACCGGTCAGGTAGGCCGCGACGAGCTTGCTCTGCTGCTCGGCGAAGTTGACGAGTGTCGGCATGGGCTGCGCCAGTCCCATGAAGAAGAGGTTGTCGATGCCGGGCTTCATCATTCGCTTGAACAGTGGGAATCGGTTGTCTCTGTCCGGCAGCAGATTCGGATCACTGAAGAAGGGGAAGCTGATGTTGTAGCCGGTGGCGCAGATGACCACGTCGACGTCCTCGGCGGTGCCGTCCGCGAAGTGCACCTGCTTTCCGTCGAGTTTGGTAATGGCAGGCTTGAAGGTTATGTCGCCGGACCCGGCGCGTCCGAGGAACTCGCCGCTGGCCGACGGGTGGGCTTCGAAGGGGCGGTGGTCGGGCTTGGGTAGACCGTAGCCTTCCATCGTTCCCAGATTCTTGCCGAGGAATCGACGGCTCAGGAAAAGTCGTAGACCACGCGGCATCCAGGGCGGGGTGATCAGTTTGTCGCCGGGCACTCCGCCCAGATATTTCGGCAGTACCCAGACTCCACGGCGAGCCGACACGATGAGCTTGTCGGCGAGGTATCTCTGACCCAATTCGGAGGCAATATCCAAGCCGGAGTTGCCCATTCCGACCACGACTACCTTCTTGCCGCGCATGTCGACCGGGTCGAAAGGGTCGTTGTAACTGTGGCTGTGCATGAGGACCCCGTCGAACTCACCGGGATAGTCCGGGATGTTGGGATCCCAATGATGTCCGTTGCAGACCATCAGGACGTCGTAGGTGCGGACTTCGCCGTCGGAGCGCGTGATGGTCCACAGTCCGTCTGTATCACGTTCTGCCGCAACAACACTGGTATTGAAGATGATCGACTCACGCAGGCCGAAGTGTTCGACGTAGTCCTTGAAGTACTGGAAGAGTTCGGAGTGGTGAGGGAAGTCGGGAAGATCGGCAGAGACCGGGAAGTCCTCGAATGCCAAGCGCCACTTCGACGTGTCGATGTGCAGGCTCTGGTAGCAGGCCGACATCCCGTTGGGATTCTTGTAGTACCAGTTTCCGCCGACCTCGTCGGACGCTTCGTAGCAGTCGAAGGGTATTCCGAATTCCTTCATTCGCTTGGCCGTCGTGATTCCGGTGGGCCCGGCGCCGATGATGCACACACTCGGCAAGGGGGAGGGGCTCATTCGCCATCGCTTTCTGTTCTGTCTCGGGCGTGCGAGCAGAGGAATCGAAGCCCGAGAAGTGACTTGAGTCATAGTGCGCCATTCGCTGACGTTGTGTCAATGAATGACGCAATGTTTTTTGATGACGGCAAGTCGGTGATTTGCCAGGAGGTCGAAATGCGAGCAAGGTGGGCGACGTGAGCACGACTACGGACGGCCCGAAGAACAGGCGGGGAACACTTCGCGACGAGCAGAAACGCGCGACGCGGGCCAAACTCGTGGACGCCGCACGCACGTTGTTCGAGGAACGGGGATACGCGGCCGTGACGGTCGATGACATCGCCTCGGTCGTCGGATGCAGTCGAGCCACGTTTTACGTGCATTTCGCCAGCAAGGTGGAGATGCTCAAAACGATCGGCGCGGCCGGGATGGCGGCGAGTGCGTTCGCTTTCTACATCGATCTCGATCGGGTCCTCGACACGAACTCTCGCGTGGAATTCACGGCTTGGCTGCAGCGTGCCTTCGACTGGTTCGACGAGAACAAGCGCCTGCTGCCGGCTTGGGACGAGGCCGTGGCACTCGAACCGGAGTTCCGCGAGACTGCGCGAGACGGTATGACCCAACTACCGAATGCCATGCCCAAGTACCTGGGTCGGTGGCCGGCGGAACAGCACGACGAGGCGAGGTTGCGCGTCGAACTGCTCGTTAGTCAGTTGGAGCGATTCTTCACACGCTGGGCCGTGCAGGGGACGATCGACGTGACCCGGGTTCAGGCCGCCGAGGTTCTGGCCGACATTTGGTTCCCGGCTCTGTCGCCGGAATCGAAGGGCGTCGACGAGCGGTAGAGGCTAGTTCGGATCGATCTCCATACTGAGCGCGCCGGTGAGCAGTTCTCGGGCTCGTTCGATGGGGATCGAGCCGCTCAGCCAGCGTTCACTCAGACCCTCGACCAGGGCGGTGAGTCGTTCGGCGGCGTCGGCCGGGCTTGCCTTCGGATCGGCGAGCCCGGCGTCCTGCGCTTGGCGGATCAAAGATTCGACGTCGTCGGCCCACTCTTGCGTCGTGGTGCGTAGCGGTTCGCGCAGCTCGTCGGCGAAGACTGCGCTTGCTCGGAGTTCACCCCAGGCGATGCTGTTCTCCCGAATCTTCGGGGCATTCTGAAACTCCAGCAGGAGCATCTGCTCGAGCTGCGCACGAGGGTCTGTCTCCGTGAAGGCGCTTTCGGTGTACAGCGCGGCGCGATCGTTGATGTGATCGAGGGCCCGGCGCAGCACACCTGCGCGATTCTGGAAGTGGTAGTAGATGAGTGCCGTCGACACTCCGGCCTCGGCAGCGAGCGTCTCCACCCTCAGTCCGCGTACGCCGTGTTGGGCAATGACGCGGACTGCTGCTTCCAAGATTTGCGTTTGACGGTTCGACACGAGTCCGAATTCTACGAGGGCGGTCGGGACGGGTTTCTAGTCCGCGGGTTCCTGCTGGGTGGTGCAGTGAATGCCGCCACCACCGGCGGCGATGGCGTCGATGTTGATCTGCACGACGCGGCGGTCGGGGAAGAGGCGCTCCAATTCACTTCTGGCGGCCTGGTCGGCCTCGGGGTCACCGAACTCGGGTGCGATGACCGCCCCGTTGCACACGTAGAAGTTGATGTATCCGGCTGCGAAATCATCCGATTCGAAGTCGGGCCTGATCGCGACCGGCGCCTCGAGGACAACCACTTCCAGCTTCCGCCCCTGTGCGTCGGTCGCGTTCTGGAGAATCTCGAGGTGACGTGCGGTCACGTCGTGGTCGAACGACTCCGGGTCTGTGTCGAGGCCTGCGACCACGACACCTGGACGTGCGAAACGGGCATAGAAGTCCGTGTGGCCGTCCGTGATGTCCTTGCCGGCGATTCCCGGTAGCCAGATGATCTTGTCGAGACCGAGCAGAGGACCGAGTTCGGCTTCGACGTCCGACTTCGACCATCCCGGGTTGCGGTTGTTGTTGAGTACACAGCTTTCGGTGATGATGGCTGTGCCTTCGCCGTCGACCTCGATGCCGCCGCCTTCGAGGATCAGGTCGGTAGGCAATGATTCGACTCCCGCACGGGCGGCAACGAAGGCTGCGACCTGGCCGTCCTGATCAAAATCCTGCTTTTCGCCCCAGCCGTTGAAGTTGAAATCGATACCCGCTTTGGTGCCGTTGCCTTTCACGAATACGGGGCCGGTATCGCGCATCCAGAGGTCGTCGAGAGGCGCGGTGATCAGTTCGACGGATGGGCCGACGAGGGTGCGAGCCAAGTCCAGTTCCTCGGAACGAACAAGCATCGAGACGGGCTCGAACTGCGCGATAGTCTGCGCGATCGTCGCGAGGTTGCGCTGGACCTCGGGCAGGAGAGCCGCTCCCCAGATCGCTTCACTGGCGCCGAATGCCATCCAGGTGCGCTTGTGCGGATCGCCCTCTTCCGGCATCGCCCACTCGCGTGGATCGTCGACGCCATTGCTCCCGCCCGAGGCGGAATCGGAATCGCTGCAACCTGCCAAAAAGAGGCCACTGAGCGCAGCTGCGCCTGCCTGAATGAACCGACGTCTGTGCATTGCGGTGACTCCTTCTGCTCTTCGCGTGCTCGCTTGGTCTTCGAGGAATCTGTTCATCGCGCGCGAGCGGGGCAACATCCAGCTACTGTTCGATCGCGCCAGATTTCACCGGCGCCGACTTACTTGCACAGAGAATAGCTCCTGACTGAAAATTTAGTCAAGAAAGTAGTGATCATGAACGACGACATTCGGGATACCCGTCAGCCGATGGTGACTTCGCTCGGCATCATCTTGGGGTTCTTGCTGAACTTTTTGGCTCAGTGGGCAATTCGCGACGACGGCAAAGCGCCGGTGGAAACCACGACGGACTGGGTCATCGTGGTCACACTGTTCACAGCCGTCGCTCTGATGCTCGTAGTTCTCTTCCGGACTCTGAGTAGTTCGTACGAAGTGGAGCAGGCTCGCGAGAGGTACCGCGGCATTCTGCGTCTCTACTTGTTTGCCATCTCGCTGGTTTTTGCCGGAATGGCTGCCGCATTGTTCGTGTAGTGGCGCCTGTCGGAATTACTCCGACGAAGGTCACGAGTCGATGAGTCCTTCGGTCGCGCCTCGCCACCCACGGCGCTGGTAGTCCCGCGGCGACATACCGTGGGTAGCGACGAAGACCTTGGTGAAGCCGGAGGCGTGCGCGTAGCCGAGCCGGCGGGCAGTCTCTCCGGCCGAAAGGCCCTCCTCGAGATGAGCGCGGGCAAGGGTCATGCGCAACTGAGCGCGCCAGTGCGGGTAGCTCTGGCCGGTGGTCGCTACGAAGCGTTTGTGGAGCATGTTCTTGTCGACGCCGAGTTGAGCGCTCCAGTCCGACAGCGTGCGCGAATCTTTGGGGTCCCCTCGGAGCGCGGCAAGCATCCGCTCGATTGGATCGGTCTGACGGCCGGCGGATGGACGCACCGCCGCGACACTTCGGACCTGCCTCGCGATCTGCGCCGGATCGTGGATCTCGGGGCGTAGGTGGGTGTAATTCGCGACCACCGTGTGCAACAGATACGCCTCCGCTTCGCGAGCGAAGTGCAGCACTCGTGGCGGCGGTGCGGTGACGGGAGAGGCGCCCGGCTGGGATCCGAGCGGAAGTAACAGTGAACCCTCCCCGATCTCGACGCTGTTGCGTACTCCCGCGGGGAGCCACATCGCGTCGCCCCGCCGCAGGTTCCAGGTTCGGTCGCCGAAAGTGACCCGGGCGGAACCTCGGTAGATCCAGATGACGACGTGAAAGTCGTTGACCCTTGCCCACGTTCCGGTTGCGGGGATCGTCGGGGGTGCCGGTGCAGAGTCCGACTGGGCGCCTTCCTCCGACAACAGTGCGACGCCTTGTGCCAGAGTCTCGTTCTCCTGGATCGGCGTCGGGCGACGGTGGGCCCGCGCGTAGTCGCTGGGTGTCATGCCAGTGTGTTCACGGAAAGCTCGGGTGAAGCCCGCGGGCGTCGCGAATCCCACCTGCATACCCGTCCAACCGATTTCGCGTCCGGCGTCCAGGTAAACGGTCGCCGCCGCGATCCGTGCTGTGGTGCGCCAGCGCACGAAAGGCAACCCCGTTTCCTCGGTGAACCTGCGCTGCAGAGTGCGGACCCCGATCTTGAGTCGCCGGGCGAACTGGGCAAGGTCGGTGTCGTCGGCAGGCGTTCGTAGAAGCGTGCGAGCGATCTCGAGGGCCTCGGCCGAGCGTGGCAACTTCGGTGGAGCGTATGACACCGAAGCGTCGGCGTCGTGGGAACGGGCTCCCGCGACAAGCTCGAGTAGGCCGGCTCCCACAGCCGTCCCACCGCGCAGAAATCCCAAGTTGTGCGCGAACTGGTGGACGAGCCAGTCCTGCCAGGCTGCCGGGATCTCGAAGTCGATGATCCGGTTCAACGTGGGCGGCAGGTCGGCAGCGGGCATCGGAATGGGAAACGCGACCGCTCCCGGGTCGACTTGGATGCTGTATGCGATTCCCGCCGGTACCCACACTGCCGCCCCCACGGTCAGGCTGCGGACGCGGTCGCCGATCTGTAGTTCCGCGCGTCCGGTGCGGACCCAGAACAGCAGCGGTTCACGTTCATTCGCGATCGAGGCGAGTCGAGCAGCGGGGATCTCGGGTACTTCGCCCGCGGAGAACACCAACCGTGGTCCCACGATGCCCTCCTGATGTAGATGCCTTCTCGCGTAGGCGGCCGATGAGTGTAAGAAGTCGGCACGCACGGATAACCGTAGCCGATTAGGGCAGGCTAGCTTTATTTATTGGCCCTCCCACCGTGTTCGAACGTGGGCCGAACCCCCGTCTGTGCGCTTCCGAGGAGTCTTTCCGTGCCCCGAAACACCCGTCCGACAACGGCGTATCCCGTTACCTTGCGCGAACTCGAGGTACGTCGCGTGACAGACGTGACGCCGGGAATGCGGAGAGTGACGCTCACCGGAGCGCAGCTCGACTCCTTCACCAACGCGGACGGTCACGTCGAGCCGGCCTTCGCCAGCACAGGCTTCGACGACGACATCCGATTGTTGTTCGCCTACCCTGGCGAAACCGATCCGGTCCTGCCGGTGATAGTCGACGGCAGTGTGACCTTCGCAGCGGGACGCCGTCCACTCGCCCGCGCGTACACCGTGCGGCGCTACGACCCGCGAACAAGGGAACTCGACGTCGATTTTGTCGTTCACGGCGGTGGAGTGGCTACCACCTGGGCGCGCGACGCCAGCCCGGGCGGCCGGATACATATCGCGGGTCCCTCGGTATCACAAGGACTTCCGCATGATTACGAGCATCTGTTGGTCGTCGGTGACGAGACGGCGCTGCCTGCGATCGCACGTCTGCTCGAGGAATTGCCCGCCGACGCCAGGGGGCAGGTGTTCGTCGAAATTGCGGACCCGGCTCACATTCAATCGGTGCGCGAGTTGCCCGGGGTGAGCATCACGTGGTTGCCACGCGAGGAGGCCGAGCCCGGCACTACTTCTTTGTTGCTCGATGCGGTCCGTGCTGCCGAATGGTCTGGCGGACGCGTATTCGCTTGGCTTGCCGGAGAACAGGCGACGGTTCGATCGCTCCGTCGATACCTCATCCGTGATCGGGGGATCGCGAAGACCGACATCGACTTCACCGGCTATTGGAAGCGCGGCGACACCGTGCGCGCAGATTCCTGACCTGGATCCATCACTCGGTAACACCCAAGGCGCTCAATAACACCCAAGGCGCTCAATAACACCCAAGGCGCTCAATAACACCGAAAGCGCTCAATAACACCGAAAGGCAGAAATGACAGTCCTGCGCACCAGACGATCACGGATCACCGGACTGATCGGGACCGCGCTCGTCGCAGCGCTACTCGTAGCCGGGTGCTCGGCCTCGGCCGAAGACTCGAAAACGGCATCCTCTCCCAGTTCGGGGGGGAGTGCCCTTCCTGCGGCGGAAGGAACGACCACCTACCCGCTCACCTTGGAATCGCCCTACGGTACAAGCATTCTCGAGAAGCGGCCGGAGCGGATCGCCGCCATCGTGCCCAACGCCGTCGACACGGAAATGCTCCTCGCCCTCGGGGTCAAACCCGTCCTCTCTTCGTCGATGGTCAAGGAGTCGGCTTCCAAGTCGTACTTGGTGCCTTACGACGCAGAGGAACTCGACACCTTCGAGTTCGCGATGGGCGGCACACTTCCCGTCGAAGCGATCGCCGCGAGCGAACCTGACCTCATCGTCGCCGTCGGCTGGGCCGACGGCCTGGGCGGTTTGTCGATGGGCGATTACTACGAACGTTTGTCCTCCATCGCACCGGTGGTGACGAGCCCCGACACGAAGTCACGGATGCTGGTTCCGTGGAAGGAGTCGATCCGCGTACTAGGCGAGACACTCGACCTCTCGAAGGCTGCCGAAAAGATCGTGACCGACCACGATCAGTATTTTGCGAAGGTGCGTCAGGAGAACCCCAAACTTACGGGCCTCAACGGAACGTGGGCGATCTTCTACGGCACCGGCAATGGGCTGCAATATCTTTCAGCTCCTGGTTCAGCTCCGGCAGTCTTCTTGGGTGAGCTCGGTTTCGCCGAGAACCCGCGCGCAAGAGAGTTCGTCACCCAGAGCACTGTCGGCGAGGAACTTCTCGAGAACATCGATGCGGACTTCCTGCTGATCGGCCGCAGCGCCGCCGGCAGCGAGGAAGATTTCGACAAGCTGACCGGCGGGAAGCTATTCCAAGCACTTGGAGCTGTGTCCTCCGGGCACTGGGTTGGCCTGCCTCCTCGCACCGCCGACGGCGGGGATGTTCTGTGGGCAATCACGAGCGGTGGCCCGATCGGAACGATGTGGGCGGCTGAACATATCGTGCCGCTCATCAGCGCGAAGCTGTAGGCACACAACTGCAGAACGGAAAGCACTCACCCGTCGCCACATGATTATGTGGCGACGGGTTTGTCCGTACAGCAGATGTCCCGGGTTTTTTTTCGGGGTGCCTATGGGACGAAGAAGGTCGCGAAACCCGGGGTGATCGGTCCGGCGGCAGGCAATATGGCGACGGCAACTTGCCCGGCTCCAGTCTGCAGGGTTGCCTCCCCCGGGGTTCCTTGGTTGTCGCCCGAAAGCCGACCGGTGCCGGACGTCCCTGTCGAGAGGTTCATCCAGCGCACTTCGGTCGAAAGCATGCAACCCCACCGCTCGTCTTTGGCGCCCGTGATCGTCACCGTGCCAGGTTGTTCGCCGACTACCGCCACACAGTGGACAGGTGGTGCGTCGAAGCTGCCGTTTGGGTTCCCGAACGGTGCCGGGTTGATTTGGAACGGAACGGTCACCGCAGCGGAGGCAATGGCTGCGGGCGCGAGAACCGAAACGGCCACTATGGATACGCAGGCAGATAGGCGGCGTACGAAATTCATCACGGTAACCTCCGGTAATCGAAGACGGTGTGGTGCCCATGCTCTACCCGGAGTGCAATTACCGCAAGGGGATCCAGTTTTCGAGTCGGTGGAGTTCGTGAATCCCTGAATTGATCGCTATTTGTAGAAGCGTTGTCCTACAACGTGTATCGGCATATGAACTTTACATTCGGCGATGAATTGCCATATCGCAGTGGGCTCCACCGAAAGTACTAACTTTTCATCCATCGTCCAACCGACTTGTGGCGGAGCAAAGCCCGGTTTGCGAGGTAAGCGAAGGATTTCTGTGGGCACGACAATTGATATGAATCTTGTACTCGTTCTGCTCGAAGTTCAACGAGCGCAGACATTTTCGCGATCCCGTCATCGTACATACATGGGTGTAGATGCGACTTCGGCCGCCATGTCAGGTGGGGTGATCGATCATCGAACTGTCGAATATTTGCGACAGCAATGGATTTCATTGGATGGGATGTTCGAGATTGAGTATCGTTTCACAAACCAAGCAAACGCTTGATCGCTAGAGTGTGGACATCGAAAGCCCGACAAAAGCTCGATTCGGAGGAGTTCGTATGGTTGCACCCCAGGCCTATGTCGTCGATGCGCTCCGCACTCCCGTGGGTAAACGGCACGGCTCGCTCGCAGGAGAGCACCCAGCGGACATGGGGGCCCACGTAATCACATCGATTCTCGACCGTACCAAACTGGACCCGATGGCCGTCGATGATGTGATCTTCGGTTGTGTCGACGCGATCGGGCCGCAATCGGGCAACATCGCCCGCACTGCCTGGCTTTCAGCAGGCCTACCGCTGGACATCCCAGGAACGACAGTCGACCGACAATGCGGATCCTCGCAGCAAGCCATCCATTTCGCAGCGCAGGCGGTCATGAGCGGGACCCAAGACGTGGTGCTTGTCGGCGGCGTGCAGAACATGTCCGCGATTCCTATCTCTGCGGCGATGCGTGCCGGCAATGAATACGGATTCGACACGCCCTTCAGTAAGTCCCGGGGGTGGGCTGCACGATTCGGCGAGGCTGAAATCTCACAGTTTGTCGGCGCCGACCTCATTGCCAAGAAATGGGGCATCAGCCGTGAAGACATGGAGGAATGGGCACTGCAATCGCATCAGCGTGCCCGTGCTGCCATCGCAGCGGGTCGATTCGATCGTGAGACAGTGCCATTGGGGCGTTGCGTCGTTGACGAATGCCCAAGAGAGACATCTATGGAGCAGATGGCTGCATTGCCCGCGCTGAGGGAAGGCTCGTTGCTGACGGCCGCCGTGGCCTCGCAGATCTGTGACGGCGCATCAGCCGCCCTGATCGTCTCCGAGAAGGCGCTCGATGTTCATGGATTGAAGCCGCGAGCGCGTATTCATCATATGAGTGTGCGCGGCGACGATCCGATGCTGCAACTCTCGGCACCGATACCCGCGACGAAGTATGCACTGGCGAAATCCGGCATGGCGATCGGCCAGATGGATACCGTGGAAATGAACGAGGCATTCGCTTCGGTGGTTCTGAGCTGGTTGATCGAGACGGGTGCAGATCCCTCCCGGGTCAATCCCAACGGTGGTGGAATCGCATTGGGTCACCCGCTTGGGGCGACTGGCACCAAGTTGTTCGCCACGATGTTGCACGAGTTGGACCGCATTGATGGACGGTATGGACTCCAAACCATGTGTGAGGGTGGCGGGACCGCGAACGTCACTATCATCGAGCGACTTAGCTGAGCTCGAGAAACTGGGCGGCATGGGAGCCGCTCTGTTGTAGCGCTTTGTCGGGTGCAACGCGCCCAACAGGGGTGCCGAGACGCGGTGTGCGACGATCCGAGTGTGGGAGAACAGGCGGATCGTCTTGCTCGTGGTGAGTGGTATCTCGATGATGACGAGCTGAGGCAGCGGCGGCTGGAGTGTTGGCGTCGACTCGACTCGTTCAATGGGGCTTCGGCGGACGACGATGCTGTCCGCTCGCAGGCTCTCGCCAACCTTTTTGGTGAGGTAGGTGAGGGAGCATCGGTGGTGCCGCGGTTCCAATGCAGCTACGGATACAACATTCGGCTTGGAGCCAACGCATTCGTCAACGCGAACGGGTTCTTCATGGATGATGCGCTGATCACGATCGGCGCGGACGTGAGGATCGGGCCTGGAGCCCAACTGATGACAGCGTTGCACCCTGTCGATGATCATCACCGGCGTCGCGAGGGGTGGGAGCGAGCCGCTCCGATCGTCATTGGTGAGAACACGTGGCTTGGTGCCTCCGTCACCGTCGGTGCGGGAGTCTCGATCGGTCAGAACGCTGTTATCGGAGCCGGAAGTGTGGTGCTGCACGACATTCCTGATCACGTCGTTGCTGCTGGATCACCTGCAATGGTTATCCGTCGTACACCTGCCGAAGTAGAGGGACTGCAACGCGAGCACTAGGGCAGGCGATGTCAGAGGGTGATCGTGCGGGTGGGCTCCCAGATGGCAGGGTCACGGTGGGTGACGACGAAGACCGTTGCCGCCGATTCCCGCACAGCGTGGGCGATGCGGCGTTCGGTGCCCTCGTCGAGAGCCGAGGTCGCCTCGTCGAGCACCAGGACGGGAGCGTCTTTGAGGAAGGCGCGAGCGATCGCCACCCGCTGACGTTCGCCGCCGGAGAGAGCGGCACCCTGGTGCCCGATGTCCTGATGGATTCCAAGCGTCGAGCGATCGAGAACGGCACTGAGGGCAGCACGCCTGGCGGCGTCCTCGATCTCGGTTTCGGAAGCGCCTGGTCTTCCGAGTCCGATGTTCTCCCCGAGAGTGCCCGAGAACACGATTGGATCCTGCGGCACGTAGCCGATGTGCGCCGCCAGGTCGTCGTAAGGCAAGTTGCGCAACGAAACTCCGCCGAGAGTGACGCTTCCTTGGTCCGGGTCGTCGAAGCGCATGAGCAGCCCGAGAAGTGTGCTCTTCCCCGTACCGGAGCGCCCTGCGACGAGAACACGCTCACCAGCGGGGATCTCCGCGTTGATGCCATGCAGAACCGGAGCGTGGTCCACCCCGACGACCTTGATGTCCGTTCCAACAGGGCGCGCGGCGTCCTGGGGTGCGGGCTCAGGCAGTGCTGGAGCCGAGGTCGCGGCGCGGTAGTCGTGAACCGTTGCGCGCAGTTCGTTGACTCCGATTCCGGCCAGGGCGAGTTCGTCGAGCGGCGCAGCGGCGCGAGCGGTGAGGATGACGAGGGCGAGAGCGGCTGCGGGCTCGTCGAATCCGGTGGCGGCGAGGAAAATCACTGCGCCTGCCAGCGGCACGATGGTGGCGATCGCCGAGATGAATGTCGCTGGTGCCGCGGCGAGGTTTGTCCGTGCAAGTGCAGTTTCCTGATCCCGCCAGCTTCGCTCGATACGATCGACGGAGCGTGTGGGACCGGCTGCCGTACGCAGTAATTCGAGATGGTCGGTGAGCTCGAGTGTCGACTGCGTTGCTGCGAGTTCGGCTTCGTGTCGGCGCTCGTCCGCTCGGCTGAGCGCACGTTGGGCCAGCGTCTGAGCGGCGAGCGACACGGCGAGCAGTCCGCCGACGAGCAGCATGACGCCTGGCCCCGCGACGACCGCGATCCCAGGAAGCAGGAGCAGCGGGATCAGTGGTGCAACGAGGAAGGTCTGAAGTTGGTGCGCGGGAACGCTCATCAGTGACGGGATCCCGCGGCCGGCGACGGTGGCGAGCAGTGCCCGGTTGTCGTCGGTGAACCAGGACAGCTTCGCGCGGGCGAACGCGCCACCGAGGGCGTCGTAGAGATCGCCGACGAGTCGAGCCCCGGTGAAGTACCCTGCCCGCGAGACGAGCACGGTCACGAAGAGAGCGATCGCGGCGGTGGCCAGGACGAGAACCGGTGACCGGTGATCGGCGATCGAGAGCGCGAGGGTGGTGTACGCGATCGCTTCGAGGACGGCAACGGACACCCATCCGGATCCGATGGTGATCAAGCGTCGACGGGCCGCATTGGCGCTGTTCATTATTCGGCTCCAGTCAGGGCTGCATTGTGCGAGGTGGCATCGTGCACATTTCGACCGCCGAGGTCGAGTCGATCGTCGGCATCGTCTGCGAGAGCGGGGTCGTGGGTGACGATCACGATCGTCTTTCCTTCGTCATGTGCGAGGTGTCGCAATTCCTTCAGCAGTTCGGCGGCCGTGCGATCGTCGAGTGCACTGGTCGGCTCGTCGAGCAGCAGTACTGTTGCGGGCGAGAGGAATACCCGAGCAAGCCCGACGCGCTGACGTTCTCCTCCGGAGAGTGAAGTGGCGTCGGCATCGAGGCTGACGTCGATCTGTGCCCGGCCTAGTGCGGCGATGTATTCCGCGTCCGTTGCATCGGGGGCGGCCAATGCGATGTTCTCGCGCACGGTAGCCGGCAACACGTCTGCGCCCTGAGGCGTGAGCAGAACGGATCGAGGCCGCAGGTTCTCGTCGATCTCGGCGATGCTACGACCTGCGTAGCGGACGGTGCCTTGTTCCGGGACTTCGAAGTCGGCCAATGCTTTCAGGAGCGTCGACTTGCCCGCTCCACTCGGTCCCGTGATCGCAGTGATCGCGGCTGGGCGGAATGCATGCGTGACCTCGCCGATGACTCTGCGGTCCGCGATCGTGACAGCCAGGTTGACGATCTCCAGTCGATCGGAGGGGCTCGAGGCCGGAACGGTTGGCGCTTCACCGGCAGGGAGGGTGGGTTCGTCCAGGGCTGCTGCGAGTCGGACTGCAGCAGAGCGTCCCGCCGCGACGTAGTCGAGGCCGTGCCCGAGCCGCAGGGCCGGTGTCACGACTGCGAGGCTGAAGAGGGTGGTTGCGGCTAACGTCGTTGCATCCCAGCGGAATCCGACGGCATAGGCGATCGCGAACGTCGCCGTCGCCTGCATGAGGGAAACTGCGACGGCC
>NZ_JBHUUU010000009.1:0-295718 GCF_042670865.1 Rhodococcus sp. NPDC057135 | reverse complement strand
CCACCGAGCCGATTCCGAAGAACGCACCGTGGCACAGTGCCGCGACGATGCGCCCGCCCATCATGACCTCGTATGACGGGGCGAGCGCGGACATCAGGTTGCCGATGATGAACAGCACCATGAGCGAGAGAAGGACCTTCTTGCGCTCGAAGCGGGTGACGGCAGCGGTCAGGAGGATCGCGCCGATCGCCACCGACAGTGCGTAGCCCGAGATCAGGTAGCCCGCGACGGACTCGGTGACCTCGAAGTCGGCCGAGACCTCGGGCAGGAGGCCCATGATGACAAATTCGGTGAGGCCGATCCCGAACCCGCCCATAGCGAGGGCAATGAGACCCAATGGCATCTCGATGTTCCTTTCACAGATTTACGCGTAAGCCGTTAGCGGGCGTGTGCAGTAGTTGCAGGCGCGCTATAAATAGTTGCACGCGCGCGCTACATGCGCAAGCTGGTAACCTTGAGCGGCAGGAAACGGACAAGGAGAATCACATGGGGATCGCCGACGACGCCGTCGAAATCCGTTCGCAAGGGTGGCGCACGCTCGCAGCGCTGCACGGCGCGCTCGACACCGAATTGGAACGCGCCCTCCAGCGTGAGCACAAACTGTCCGTCGTCGAATACACCGTGCTCGACGCACTGAGCCGCCAGGACGGCTGGCACATGCGGATGGCCCAGTTGGCCCGCGCTGCCGCACTGAGCAGCAGTGCCACGACGCGCTTGGTCAATCGACTCGAAGATCGAGGACTACTGACGCGCATCCTGTGCGCCGACGACCGTCGAGGCATCTACACCGAGCTGACGCCGGCCGGCCGCGAGCTTCTCGAAAGCGCACGGCCGACGCACGACGCCACCCTCGAAGCCGCACTCGACGAGGCATGCAAGACACCCGAACTCGCGCCGTTGGTGCGCGCCCTCCACGAGCTTCCCGTCGGCTAGAAAGCCGCCGGAAGCAGGGCACGCTCTTTGATGCCCGAGACCACCTGAGCGACAAACACACCCGCGTCGACGACCGCCCGCCCACCACGGGCGGGGACCAGAACGTCTACGGTGCCGGCGTGCACCTCGTTGTCTCCGATCACCGCAATGTACGAGTCACGGTGAGTGCGTGCCTCGCGTATGCGACGTCCCAACGATCCGTCGGCTGCGATCGCCACTCGAACATCGCGGGCCTCGAGATCAGCGCGCAAACACTCGGCCTCAACCTGGTGCCGGTCGCCGACAGGCAGGATCGAGACTTGGTTGGGTGCCAGCCACGGCGGCATCCGCCCTTCGAACCTTTCGATCAAGAGCGCAGTCATGCGTTCCATCGACCCAAGCAAGCCCCGATGGATCATGACGGGGCGAGCTTTGGATCCGTCTTCCGCGGTGTACTCGAGGTCGAACCGTTCCGGTTGATTGAAGCCGAGTTGGACGGTCGAGAGTGTTTCCTCACGGCCGTGCGCGTCTCGCACTTGGACGTCGATCTTGGGACCGTAGAACGCCGCTTCCCCCTTCGCTTCCACATATTCGATCGAGCGCGCCTTCAGTGCTCCACGAAGTTGATCCTCGGCGTCGGCCCACTGCTCGTCGGTGCCGAGGTACTGCCCGGTCCCTCTGATCGAGAGTCGGTACCCCCGTTCGGCAATCCCCAGCGTCGAGTAGCAGTCCTCGATCGCGTCGAGCGCGAGGATCACTTCCGCTCGAATCTGCTCGCGACTGCAGAAGGCGTGTGCGTCGTCGAGATTGATCTGTCTGACGCGATTCAGTCCACTGAGAACTCCGGAGAGTTCACTACGGAACATCGAGCCGAGTTCACGAACGCGGAAAGGTAACTCGCGATAACTACGACCGCGAGCGGCGAATATTTGGGCGTGATGAGGACAGTTAGCCGGACGAAGGAGAAATGACTCTCCGCGTATCTTCATTTCAGGGAACATGTCGTCCGAGAACTTGGACCAATGCCCAGATCTCTCGTACAACTCTTTCTTCGCCATAACGGGGGTATAGACACCCCGGCAACCGGATCGCGCTGCTTGCTCGGCGGCGAACTTTTCGAGTTCGCTCCTGATGATCGCGCCGTCCGGTAACCAGAGTGGGAGGCCTGCTCCGACTATGGGGGTGGTGGCGAAAAACTCCAGCTCGCGCCTGAGTTCGCGGTGGTCAACGCTCATGAGAGCTCTCCAAATCGTTCAAGGGGAGACGCACACGGAGCGAAGAAACAAGAAAACCCCGGGGCGATAACTCCCGGGGCTGAAAGGGTTCGGTCAGCAGTTGCTAAACGATGCGCCGGAAGAGAACCGGCGTCGTCGTGCTGTGCGCAATACTGACCATGTACGCGAGGTTACATCAACTTCCTACCCACCTACAGCCCGAATTGTCGGGCCTCTATGCTGACGCAACTGGGAAGGCGCAGCAGTAGCCAACGAAACACCCACGAAGAGCGAAGTTTCGGCAATCATGTCCGAACGTGAGGTTCTCGGATATGAGGAGGATGTGCGACGGTGCCGGACCACTTGCTCGAACAGTTGATCACCATTCCTTTGTTCACGGGAATCATCGGGTACATCACCAATTGGTCGGGCGTCCTGATGCTTTTTGCGCCGATCAACTTCCACGGGATCAAAGTGCCCGGCCTCAAACTGCTCTTCCCGTTCCTCCCCCGGCGCGTCCAGGTGATCCCGGCGATCACGAGCGACGGCCGATTCGGCTGGCAAGGCATCGTCCCCTCGAGGGCGGAGAAGATGGCGTCGATCGCCGTCGACAAATCCCTCGCGAAAGTCGGCAGCATCGCCGACTTCTACCGCGTTCTGGACCCGGACAGCATCGCCGAGCACTTGGTGAACATCTCGCGCAGTGAAGTGCGCGGCGTGGTCACCAGAATCATGACGGCCGAGAATCCTCAGCTCTGGCACAACCTTCCGACGTCGGTGAAGGAAGCCGTCTTCCGCAAAGTGGAGGACGATCTGCCGGCCAGCGTGCGGATGATCACCGACCGCATCGAAGAGGACATCGACGAGTTCATCGACGCAAAGCTGATGGTGATCCGCTACCTCTCCTCGCATCCCAAACTGCTCAACGACATCTTCCGCACGATGGGCAATAAAGAACTCCGGTTCATGCAGAACTTCGGCTTCTACTTCGGATTCCCGATGGGCTTCGTGCTCGTCGGAATCCTCCATCTGGTTCCGCAGTGGTGGGTGCTTCCCATCGGCGGTGTGATCATCGGATACATCGTGAACTACCTCGGTATCACGATGATCTTCGAGCCGATCACCCCCAGCCGTTGGGTGCCGTGGCGGCAGGGGCTCTTCCTGAAGCGACGCACCGAGATCATCGCCGGGTACGCAAAAACCCTCGCCGATCACGTCGTGACGCTCGAGAACATCGGCACCGAACTCCTCGAAGGTCCCCGCTCGGACCGAACGCGGCGGATGCTCGATCAGGTACTGCGCGAATCCGTCGACGACGCAGCCGGCTGGGCAAAGTCGGTGGTCAAGATGACCGTCGGTTCGCAGAGCTACAAGCGTCTGCCCGGACTGGCCACCACCGAAGTGCTCGACTTGTACCCAAGGGTCTTCGAGGACGCGGAGTTCGCCGAGAACCAGTCGGAGAAGATTCGTGTCTTCGTCACCGAACGCATGAGCATCCTTTCACCGGAAGATTTCAGCGAACTACTACGCTCAGCCGTCAAGCAGGACGAGTGGCTGTTGTTCGTACACGGGGCCGTGCTGGGCTCGTTTGCCGGTTTCCTACACCTCGCAATATTCGGAGTATGAGCATGAGTGAGCACGACCATCGCATGATCGTCGAAGCGGAATCGTACGACTGGGCTGCGGACATCACGCCGGTCGAATCCGTCGAAAAGCGTCTGATCCGTAGCCTTGTCGGGCTTACCGCCACGACGACGCTCACGTCGATCAAGCTGACGGGTTGGGCTTTCGGAACGGCGAAGGAGGCGACGCGGCAGATCGTTCAGGCCGCCGCCGAAGCCGCGGCAGAGGCTGCAGAATCCGCCAACGTGCAATCCGAACGTCGGGCCGAGAACACCAACGGAGACGGCTCGCGGACGGAGAACCTGCGGGCAGCGATGGCAACTCGTACCAATCGCAAACAGAGCGTCGAGGCCACTCTCGCGGCGCTGCGGGCACGCGGCGACAGGTTGCTGGACCGTTCCGCGGACGTGACCGATCGCGACGATCTGCACCCGGCTTACGACCGGATCCTCGACGAGATCGCACCAGACGAAGCTCGAATTCTTCGGCTGTTGGCCACCTCCGGCGCACAACCGAGCGTCGACGTGCGCACGGCGCGGCCGTTCGGAGTCGGCTCGGAGATGATCGACGAGGGTCTGTCGATGATCGGAGAACTGGCGGGATGTCGACATCTGGACCGCATCAGCGCCTACCTGAACAACCTGCATCGGCTCGGTTTGGTGGCGTTCTCACGCGAGCCCGTCGAGGCCGACCGGTACCAGGTGGTCGAGGTGCAGCCGTCGGTGATCGAGGCGGTCAAGCGCGCAGGACGATCCAACAGGATTGTGCGTCGTAGCATCCTGCTGACGCCGTTCGGTGACGACTTCTGTCATACCTGTTTTTCGCTGTAGGGCCTCCGGCCCCGTGAGTGGTCAAGGAGCCGCTGGACTCCTTAACCACTCACGGGGGCTTGCCCCCTAAAGCCAGGTATCTTCCGTCGTGGTCGTCAGGAAAGCTTCCAGATCGTCACGCCAGGTAGCCGGAACAGTCTTGTCCGGCTCGATGCCCGTGTACTGCCCACGATAGAAGAGCAGCGGGCGTTCGGTCTTGATCTCACTCATCGACGACACCCGACCGAAGACGACGTAGTGATCGCCGCCGTCGTGGACGGTTTCGACTGTGCAGTCGATGTGTGCGAGCGACTTTTCGATGATCGGTGAGCCCAACGGTGATGGCGTCCAATCGATACCGGCGAACTTGTCCGGCTCACGCGACCCGAAACGAGCACACACCGCCTGCTGTTCCTCCGCCAACACGTTGACGGCGAACTTCCCGGTCCGCTCGATTGCCGCCCACGACCGAGAACCCTTGGTGGGGCAGAACAACACCAAAGGCGGGTCGAGTGACAGGGCGGCGAAAGACTGACACGCGAACCCGACTGGTTCACCGTCGTCGACTGTCGTGATGATGGTGATACCCGTGCAGAACTGCCCGAGAACCGTGCGGAACTGGCGTGGATCGATCGCCTGCTCCGCGCTCACCGACGCGTCGGGCGAACTCACGGCTTCATTCCCACCGTGAAGTCGTGACCCCACAGGCTCACGGCCGTGCTTTCCCTCGCGATCCAGTTTTCGTCCTCGACCTCTAGCCCCTCACAACCGAATTCGATGTCGAACCCGCCCGGAGTCTTCATGTAGAACGAGAGCATCTCGTCGTTGACGTGACGACCGAGAGTCGCCGACATCTTGACCTTCTTGCGCAATGCCCGGTCGAGGCACAGTCCGACGTCGTCGGAGTTCTCCACCTCGAGCATCAGGTGCACGATGCCCGTCGGGTTGGGCAACGGCAGGAACGCCAAGCTGTGGTGACGCGGGTTGCAGCCGAGGAACCTCAGCCACGCCGGGTCGCCGTCCGCGGGCCGCCCGACCATCTGCGGAGGCAGACGCATCGAATCGCGAAGCTTGAATCCGAGTACGTCGCGGTAGAACCGGAGCGAAGCATCGTCGTCGTCGGTGGTGAGCACAACGTGGCCGAGCCCCTGCTCCCCCGTCACGAACCTGTGCCCGTACGGGCTCACGATTCGGCGGTGTTCGAGCGCGGCGCCGTGGAACACCTCGAGGGAGTTACCCGAGGTGTCCTCGAACGCGATCATCTCGACGACGCGACGGTCCTTGAGTTGCTCCGCCGTGCCTTCCTTGAACGGAACACCGGCCGCCGACAACCTGTCACGGATATCCTGCAGCTCAGCCGCATTCGCGGTTTCCCACCCGGAGACGAGTAAGCGATCCGTGTCATTCGGAACGATGACAAGACGCGCCGGGAAGTCGTCCATACGCAGATACAGCGATTCCGCGTCGACGCCCTTGCCCTCGATCATTCCGAGGATCTTGAGTCCGTACTCGCGCCACGCAGCCATGTCGGTGGCCCCGATGCGCATGTACGCCAGAGATCGAATACCCATCATTTACCTCCGTCGAGCAGGAAGTCGGTTGCAAGCCGGTTGAATTCGTCGAACTTCTCGAGCTGCGCCCAGTGACCGCAACCGCCGAAGACGTGGAGCTGCGCGCGCGGGATCATCTTGAGCGCAACCAGCGCGCCGTCGAGAGGGTTGACCCGATCCTCACGGCCCCAGATCAGCAACACACGCTGACGAAGCTTGTACGCCTCGCGCCAGAGCATGCCGAGCTCGAAGTCACCGCTGGAGAAGGACTTACCCATCGCCTTGGCCGCAGCCAACGACTCGGGAGTACTGGCCGCAGCAAAACGTTCGTCGACGAGTTCCGGCGTGATCAGCTTCTGATCGAAGACCATGATCCGCAGGAATGCTTCGAGGTTCTCACGGGTGGGCTGGTAGCTGAACTTCCCGAGATTCTTGACGCCCTCGGTGGGGTCCGGCGCAAACAGGTTGACACTGAGACCGCCGGGGCCCATCAGAACGAGGCGACCGGCACGGTCCGGGTAGTCGAGCGCAAAGCGAACGGCAGCGCCACCGCCGAGCGAATTGCCCAGCAGATCAACGCGACCGGTGATCTCGAGCGTGTCCAGGAGATCATTGAGCGCCGACGCACTGTGCACGAAGTACTGCGGGTGGTCCGTCGGCTTGTCGGACTGCCCGTAGCCGGGCTGATCGACCGCGATGACGTGAAAGTTCTTCGCCAACACCGGAATGTTGCGGGCAAAGTTCGACCACGACGACGCACCTGGGCCACCACCGTGCAGCAGCACGATGGTCTTGTCGTTGCCGACGCCCGCCTCGTGGAAATGCAGTTTCAGATCGGGGCGCACTTGCGCGAACCGCGAAGTGGACTCGTAGGTGAGGGCTTCTTCGGTGGTTGTCACTGAGCCTCCTCTAGACCATCGTGTCGGTGATCGGCAGACCGAATTCGCCGGTTCCGAACATGACGTATGCGCGTTCGGGATCGTTGGCGGCGTGGACGCGACCAGCGTGAGCATCGCGCCAGAAACGCTGAATCGGCGTACCGTTCTGCAGCGCCGTTGCACCGGAGTTCTCGAAGAGCTTGTCGATCGAGGCGATCGCACGGCCAGTGGCGCGCACCTGGTCACGTCGAGCGCGCAGACGCAGTTCCATCGGAACCTCTTCGCCCGCAAGGATCAACGCGTACTCGTCGGCGACGTTGCCGGAGAGCTGACGCCACGCGGCGTCGATGTCGCTGGATGCCTCGGCGATGCGTACCTTGGCAAACGGATCGTCCTTCGACTTCTCGCCGGCGAACGCAGCGCGCACACGCTTGCCCTGGTGCTCGACGTGCGCTTCGTAAGCGCCGTAAGCCATTCCGACGATCGGTGCCGAGATCGTCGTGGGGTGAATGGTTCCCCACGGCATCTTGTAGACCGGTGCGGTGTTGTTCTCGAGGCCGGGGGCGGTCAGTTCGCTCATCGCCCGGAAGCTCAGAACGCGATGCTTGGGAACAAAAACATCCTTGACCACAACGGTATTGGAGCCGGTTCCACGCAGACCGACCACATTCCACACGTCGTCGATCTGGTAGTCCTCGCGAGGAATCAGGTAGCTCACGAAGTCGACCGCGCGGCCGTCCTTGAACACCGGACCACCGAGAACGGCCCAGCTGGCATGGTCACAACCCGAGGACCAAGCCCACGCACCGTTGACCTTGTATCCGCCCTCGACTACTTCACCCATACCCATCGGGGCGTAAGAGGACGAGATGCGAACGTCAGTGTCGTTGCCCCACACGTCTTCCTGTGCCTGCTGAGAGAAGAGGGCGAGGTGCCAGTTGTGTACGCCGATGATCGACGAGACCCATCCTGTGGAACCACACGCGCTGGCGATCTTCTTGACCGCGGAGTAGAACAGCACCGGATCGGCTTCGTATCCGCCCCACTGCTTCGGCTGCAGCAAGCGGAAGAAGCCTGTTTCCTGAAGAGCCTTGATGGACTCGTCGGGGATACGACGCAGATCCTCGGTCTCCTGTGCGCGCTCGCGCAGTGCCGGCAGTAGTGCGTCGAGCCTCTGCATCACCTCGTGGCTGTCATGGTTACCCACTTCGACGCTCCCGTCTTCCTCGATCGGTTGGTTCACTTACACTTGAGACTAGAACACGTTCTCTTTTCTGTCGAGACGCTGACAAAGGTCCCGTTTGTGGCCGCAATGCTGTAACAAGTGCCCCCAAAATCTGGCGGAACCGGATCGAGTTCTATAACGTGTTCTACTAACAGCTAGAAGGGATGTGAGGTCACAATGGCGCAGATTCGCGAGATCGACGTCGGAACGGTGCAGACTCGTTTCGCCCGCGGTTGGCACTGCCTGGGTCTACTGAAGACCTTCAAGGACGGCAAACCGCACGCGATCGAGGCTTTCGGTACGAAGCTCGTGGTGTTCGCCGACAGCAAGGGCGACATCAAAGTTCTCGACGGATACTGCCGTCACATGGGCGGTGACCTCACACAAGGCGAGGTCAAGGGCGATTCCATCGCCTGCCCCTTCCACGACTGGCGCTGGGGCGGCAACGGCAAGTGCACCGGCATTCCTTATGCCCGTCGCGTGCCCCCGCTCGCACGTACCCGTGCGTGGACGACCCTCGAGCAGAACGCTCAGCTCTTCGTCTGGAACGACCCCGAGGGCAATCCGCCGCCCGAGGAGATCGTGATTCCTCGTATCGAGGGCGCCTACAGCGACGAATGGACCGACTGGACCTGGAACTCCATGGTCATCGAGGGGTCCAATTGCCGCGAGATCATCGACAACGTGGTCGACATGGCGCACTTCTACTACATCCACTACGCCTTCCCGACGTACTTCAAGAACGTCTTCGAAGGTGAGATCGCCACTCAGTACCTCAACACCACCGGCCGTCCCGACATCGGAATGGCCTCCCAGTACGGCGGCGACACGCTGCTTCGCTCCGAAGCTGCGTATTACGGGCCGTCGTACATGGTCAATCCCCTGTGGAACAGCTACAGCGGATACGAGGTCGAGAGTGTTCTCATCAACTGCCACTACCCGATCAGCCCGGACTCGTTCGTGCTGCAGTGGGGTGTGACGGTCAAGAAGCCGACGGGCGTCTCCGACGAGATGGCCGACAAGCTGGCCGGCAAGTTCACCGAGGGCATCAGCGAGGGCTTCCTGCAGGACGTCGCGATCTGGAAGAACAAGACCAAGATCGAGAATCCTCTCCTCTGCGAAGAAGACGGCCCCGTTTACCAGCTACGACGCTGGTACGAGCAGTTCTACGTGGACAAGGCAGACGTCACCGAGAAGATGACGCAGCGCTTCGAGTTCGAGGTGGACACCACCAAGGCAAACGAAGCCTGGCACGCCGAGGTCGAGGAAAACCTCGCACGCCAGAAGGCTGAGAAGGAAGCTGCAGCAGAAGCGGCAAAGAAGGAAGCAGAGGTCTAGTCGTGAGCGCCTCGATCGGAACCGACGCACGGTGGGCTCGTTGGGCCAAGGCACCGGACTTTGCCGGGCAGACGGAACGACTCGAGGCGATCGCGGCCCAGACGATCGAGGACAAGCACGAATACCTCGACTCGGGTCTGCAGGAAGTCGACTGCAAGGCATGCGGCGCGTGCGTACTGGTTCGCAAGAACACGTACAAACACACCAGCGTGCAGTGGACTTCCGACCCGGCGCTGCGTTGCCACACCTTCAAAGAGGCAATTGCTTCCGGTCAGTCGACGGCATTGAAGGACGGATGCCCGAAACTGCACGACAGCATCGCCGACGCAGTCAGGGACGGCACCATCACGGTGCGTGATCCCGAGGTCAGCTGACCTGACTGTGAAGAACGAGGGCCGACCCACCACGGGCCGGTCCTCGTTTTACGTTCCAGCGACTGTGCGTCCGTCAGGCTGGTGGTCGCACCTTTCGTGCAGCCACCGCATAGACGTCGCTCGACGTGGTGAGCGAGTTCTTTCCGCTGACTGCCGGCACTCCCCCGCGGAGATTCACCGCCCAGTTGAGCGCACCCAATGGTCCGCATCCACTGGCTCCCGGCGCCGCAAACACAGGATCCGAATGTGGGACTGCCGGGAACACCGCACCGGGAACCTCGCCGATGGGTTCCGAAGGCGGGTTTCCAGTTGTGGTCAAGTGAAGATTGATCGGATTCGAGACCGAACCGATGTAGCAATCGTCGCCCAGCAACGGATTCGACAGTTTCAAGCGGACCGGCATCGTGAGTTCCTGCTCGAGGACCTTCAGATCGGGGACTCCCACCGATTCGACTGTCGCGCTGATCTGAGTCAGTCCGAGCGGAGTATCGATCCCGAGCGCACCCCCTGGTACCGAAATCGGGTTGGAATAGACCCCGTTGGACCCGTCCGGCTTGGCAACGAACGTCTCGATAAAACTGTTGTCGGGCTGGGTCGCGTATTTCACCCCACCTGCAACCTTGAGACTTCCGTCCGGGATAGGCACCGAAAGTGCGCCCAATTTCATGGTCCCTCCGCGAACTACGACGCTGGCGCACGTCGTCACCTCGAGATCCTCGATCGGGCACGTGCCCCAACCGTCGAAGGTCAACGGATCAATCTCTGCCGCACCGGAGGAACCGAGCGATCCGCTGCCGGAAGACCCTGACGAGGATTCGTCGGCATTTGCCACACCTGCACCGGCCATGACAAATGTTGCAACTAGCGCGACTGTCGACATCACTCGAGACTTATTGCGGCTCTTCATCTTCGAATTCCTCCACCGTTGACGGAAATTCACGAGAGCCACCCCTGCGGATCGCACCTCGATCTACGCCCGGCACGCTACCGAGAAGTGAGACGCGGATTCACACATAACGACGATATTTCCCACCAAAGAACTACGGCGATCACGCTCGATCGAACTTCCGCCCTAGCCCGGAAACCGTATCGATCCCCGTCGCCTCAGTTCTTTTCGGCTGCACCCGAACCGATGACCTGATCGAGGAACGGCCCGAACATCTCCCCCAGGTTCTCGGCGATCTGATCGGGGGTACCGAAAGACAACGTCACGTGACTGATCGCCAGACGCACTATCGTGCTGCCGAACATCTCGGCATGGATGCGGTCGACGTTCGCCCAACTGGTCATGAAGATCTCGGCCAACCTCGCGCTCGCATGTTCGAGCAGCGGAGTCCCGTCAGTGGTGACCAAGCTCAGCAGGTCGTGCTGCGGCCGGGGACCGACAATGCTGACCACCATCGGGTCCCGGGCACCGGCGTCGAAGAAGGCACGGAAGGCTGCCGAGACCGCGCCCCGCGGATCCGAATGATGCAGCGTTACTTCGCGTTCCACTTCTTCGAGAAACTCGTCGACGAAACGGATGAGGTATCCGGACGCCAATCCCTGGCGGGACGTGAACTCCTTGTACAACGTCTGCCGGCTCATACCAGCAGCTTCGGCGATATGCGCCATCGTGATGTCGTTCCACGATTTCTCGGTCAAGAGTTCGCGTGTGGCGTCGAGCGCTGACGCACGGAGGAGTTGACGAGCTGCCTCGTGGTACGGGACACGGGCACGAGCGGTGGACATATCGGGAAGATTTCCATCGCCCGTGCTCGGTGTCAAAACGGTGGACACGCAAGCCACAGAAGTCACGAGCACACTCAGAGCACCGGTGAGGCGACAAGACCCGCCGCAAGTTCGGTCAGATCCCTATTTGTATCGGCGAGTACGTCGACGCTGATGTCCGGAGAGCGTTCGATAAGGGTTCGGACGGCCCGAATATCTTTCGGCCGCCCCACACTCACAGCGCCGACGATCTTCCCCTCGCGCATGCAGATCGCAGTGAAGTCATAGGAGTCCAAGTCTCCTCGGACGATCACGGTGTCGTCGGCACCTGGCCAACCGGCTACCTGGATGTTGCGGCCGAATTGGTTCGACCAACTCCATGGGACGGATTCGAAAGGTTCCGCCTTCCCCACAATGGTTTTGGCAACTGCGACGGCGTGGTCCTGCGCAGTGTTCCAGTGCTCGCCGCGGTGCATGCCGCCGAGAAAACCGTTGGGCACGTTGGCCACATCGCCGATCGCGTACACACCATCGACAGACGTTCTGAGGTATCGGTCTACCGAAATCCCGTTGTCCACCGCAATACCCGCAGCAGCAGCCACATCGGTATCGGGCAAGGATCCGATTGCGACGACGGCCAGGTTCGCTGTCCACTCGCGTCCGTCTCGCCCGTGTGCGGTGACGCCGTCGGCACCCGTCGTGAGCGTCTCGAGGTCGACTCCCGTCTGCAAGGCGACGCCGGCCAAAGTGTGCAGCGCGGCGATCTTCTCCGCTATCGACGGTGGAAGCAGTCTGGACAGGGGCAGCGGTTGCGCTTCGAGAACCTGCACACTGCAACCCAAGTCACGTGCCGTTGATGCCACCTCGGATCCGATCAGACCACCGCCGACCACCAGTAGCGAGGATCCTTCGATCAGCTGAGATTGCAAGCGTCGCATGTCAGCGATATCGCGCAGATAGTGAACGCGCTCGGAATCTTCAGCGGCCAATCGTCGGGACCGTCCACCCGTGGCAAGAATCAGAACGTCGTAGGGGACACTGTCCCCCTCGGCCAAATGTACTGTGTGGGAATCTGTGTCGATACCTGTGACAGTCTCGCCGATGCGAAGGTCGATACCCTGCTCGGTCCAGAAAGTCGACGGACGCAACCGAACCCGATCAATCGACGCTTTCCCGGACAGTAGCTCCTTCGACAGCGCCGGACGACGGTACGGCTCCTCAGGTTCGCTGCCGATCAGGATGATGCTGCCGCCGAACCCTTCCTTGCGCAAAGCCTGCGCCGCACCGGAACCGGCGATGCCCGTGCCCACGATCACGACGGTCCGGGTGTCGGGCTCACTGACCGCTGTCATCAGCGGTCCACCTCCACCATTTCGAAATCGACTTTGGCAGCGCCACAATCAGGGCAGGACCAGTCCTCGGGGATTTCGTCCCAGCGAGTGCCGGGCTCGATACCGTCGTCGGGCCAGCCGATCGCTTCGTCGTATTCGAACCCGCACTGGAGGCAGCGGAACAATTTGTAAGCAGTGGCAGTCTCGGACATCGGTTTTCCTTTCACCGGTGGATATTTCGATCAGGATTGCGTGACGAGGGTGAAGTCGACCTTCTCGCGGACGCCGCAGTCGGGGCAGCACCAGTCGTCCGGAATGCTCGACCACGGCGTGCCGGGCGGAAAGCCCTCTCGCGCAGCGCCTGTCGATTCGGTATAGGTGTAATCGCAGATCGGGCAGGTGTAGGCGTTCATGCGTTCACCCCGTAGGCCGCGAGGATCTTGGCCCGCTTCTTCGGCGCGATGTTGACCTGGGTGATGTCGCCTCGGTAGTGCTCGAGAACGCGATGGTCCATCACCTTGCGCCACAGGGGCGGAACTGTGGCGAGCATGATCATGCTGGCGTAGCCGCTCGGGAGCTGAGGCGCCTCTTCCATACTGCGAAGCGCTTGGTAGCGCCGTGTCGGATTCGCATGATGATCGCTGTGCCGCTGCAAGTGATAAAGGAAGACGTTGGTGCAGATGCGATCACTGTTCCAGCTGTGCGCCGGCGTGCACCGCTCGTACCGCCCGCTCGCGGTCTTCTGCCGCAGAAGTCCGTAGTGCTCGAGGTAGTTGATCGCTTCGAGCAGCGAGAACCCGATGAACGCCTGGACCACGAGGTACGGTGCGATGCCGATCCCGAACACTGCAAGAGCGACACCGAACAGAACAACCGACATGAGCCAGGCGTTGAGCACGTCGTTCTTGATGCTCCAGTGCGTGGTGCCCAAACGCTCGAAGCGGGTCTTCTCGAGATGCCATGCCGACTTCAATCCTCCGCCGACGCTGCGCGGCCAGAAACCGTAGAGGGTCTCACCGAAGCGCGAGGTCGCCGGATCTTCCGGAGTCGACACTCGCACATGGTGGCCACGGTTGTGCTCTAGGTAGAAGTGGCCGTAAGCGCTCTGCGCGAGAACGATTTTGGACAACCAGCGCTCGACGCTCTCCTTCTTGTGCCCGAGTTCATGGGCGGTGTTGATGCCGATTCCGGCCGTCACGCCGATCGTCACGGCCAGTCCGATATTGGAGAGGACGCTCAAATCCCAACGCGCCCAGATGTAGCAGGACAGGAAGAAGGCCGTGTACTGCAGCGGCAGATAGGCGTAGGTGCACCACCGGTAGAAGCGGTCGTTCTCGAGTTCGTCGATCACCTCGTCGGGTGGATTCTTCCCGTCCTCACCCGCCAGGATGTCGATGACGGGAATGAGAGCAAACGCAATCAGTGGGCCGGTCCACCAGAAGACATTCCATCCGGTGGCGGTAACAAGCCCCACTGCGATGAAAGTTGCCGATGACGGAATCAGCGCCAACAGCCACAAGTAGCGTTTCCGGTCTCTCCAAGTTGCGAGCCGACCATCTGGCTCGGTGTACACCAACGCCGCCATCGAATTCTCCAGTTCTCGTTCGGATCAGTGAGTGCGTCCTGCGCGGTAATCCGCGACACGAACAACATCTATGTATAGAGAGTGGACAAATGACGGTGTTTTGTCAACGATTTCAAGGTAAAACTTTTACAAACATGCTGATTTGTACATCGAGATGAACCCTCCGTTCGGGCTGATCGCAAATCTTCCGCCACCGCGCCACACTCGGTACAAAAGTGGAATGGGGACGTCAACGTGCGCAATATGCGCCAAACACCAAGGAACAGGCCCGCTCGTCAGCCCCCGAATATTCGAGGACGACTTCGTCGTTGTCTCCCATCGGCCTCCTCAGCCAGACGGCCGTTCGGTTCCTGGATATGTGTTCGTCGAGACCCGTCGACACGTGTCCGGATTGCCTTCACTATCCGAACCTGAAGCACTCGCCATCGCACACGCGGTCTGGTGCGTCTCACGTGCCCTCGACTCGGAATTGACTCCAGAATTCGTGTTCTCCGCGATCGCCGGGCGAAGCGTCCCCCACTTTCATCAGCACGTTTTCGTCAGGCCCTTCGGCGCTCCGAGTTCAGTGAGTTGGAACGACGTCGATTCATGGGACGACGCGCCACGCGTCGACGAGGTCGAGCTCACGCTTCTGTGCAGGAGAATCGCGCTCGGCTTCGAAGCCGAGCAATAGCGCAAAACAGTCGGTGCGCGGACGGACAGTCGGCGCGAGACACAACCTCTCGATGTCCGATTTGCGCGAATTTCCCCAAAACGAAAGTTCGCTTACCCATACTGAAATGACCGACTGTCCCCGACGTGAGTGGGTCCTCATGGATACCGACGTATTGGTAGCGGGCGCCGGCCCGATCGGTTTGACCACCGCGATCGAACTGCGCAGACGCGGTATCTCCTGTCGAATAGTCGACCCCCTCGACGAACCGCGGCAATACGCGAAAGCCGTCGGGATTCAGCCACGCACTCTCGAACTCTTCGAGAACATGGGGGTGCTCCGCCAGGCACTCGACGCCTCGACATTGATGCGCGGTCAGATCATGTACACGAACGGCGTCGAGGTCGGCCGCGTCGACCTCACCCTCCCCGACGACGTTCCTTACTGGTTTCTCTGCCTGCCTCAGTACTCGACGGAGCACATCCTCACCGAGCGCCTCACCGAGTTGGGAACAACCGTCGAACGCGGAGTCGGCCTCACCGCATTCGAACAATCCGACGACGCCGTCACCTGCACCCTCAGCGACGGCAGCACCGTGACGGCCCAGTACCTGGTGGGTTCCGACGGCGCGCACAGCGTGGTCCGCAAAGAGCTGGGCCTGAGCTTCGAGGGCGGCGCATTTGCCGAAAGCTACATGCTCGGTGACGTCGAAGTCGACTGGTCGATCCCCAGTGGCTACTCCGTCCGCGCCAACCACACCAGCGACGACGGAACCACCGACGACCTACTCGTCTGCATCCCACTTCCCGGACACAAGCGGTACCGCATGTCGATGCTCGTTCCGGACGATTTGATGCCGGACGAATCGTCGAACAAAGCCTCTGTACTACACGGTTTTTCAACCGGCAAGACACCTGAACTCCATCACATCCAGGCCGTGCTCGACAGACTGTCCCCAGAACCGACAACCGCCTCGATGCTGCGATGGTCCTCGGTCTTCCGCATCAGCCACCGCATCGTCGACGCTTACAGTCGCGGACGGGTTTTTGTCGCCGGCGACGCCGCACATATTCATCCCCCAACCGGCGCTCAGGGTATGAACACCGGGATCCAAGACGCCCACAATCTCGCATGGAAGATAGCGCTCGCAGTCAAAGGCGTTGCAACAGCAGATCTTCTCGAGACCTACGACGCCGAAAGACGGCCGGTCGGTGAAGAAGTCGTCGGGATGACCGTCCGAAATGCTCGAGAAGGAATCGGTGCGGGAGAGTCCTCGATCGACACGGCAATGCGGCGCCAGGCTCAATTGTTGATCGACTACTCGGAGAGTCCGCTGAACAGCGGGCGTGATTCTTCGAGTCCGCATGTCCAACCGGGCGAACGCGCACCCGATGCGCGCGGTTTGCGCCGAGACGGTGTTCAGTACCCAATTCGGTTGTTCGACTTACTGTCCGGAGTCGACCACACGTTACTGCTGACTTCGGACGGATCCGCGGAGAGCATCAACGGTCTGGAGAAGGTCGCCGACGCCGCAATTCGATCAGCGCACGGCTTGCTGGACGTCTATGCGATAGTGCCACCGGGAACTGTGCCCGTCGATTCGCTGGTGCCGATCATCGAGGACAACGACTCGCAGCTGTGCGCCGCGTACGGAGTCGAAGGTACGGCGGCGCTGGTCATTCGACCCGACGGCTACCTCGGATTCCGTGGTCATCCGGAGAACGTTTCGGACTACTTCTCGAAAGTGTTTGCCGTCAGTCGGGAATGAGCGAAGCGAACATCAACCGAATCTCCGGTGAAAGCTTCATCAACTCGACATATCCACCCAACGGCCCGGCGTCGAGATAGGAAAATTCCATACCGGCGCCCTCTACCCGACCCTGTTGCACCACCGGCATTCCGCGACGCTCGGCCTCGACCAGCGTCGCCTCGTAATCGTCCGGAACCCAGGCCATGTGATGAACTCCGACGCCGTGAGTCTCCAGGAATTCCGTGTACAGGTTGCGTCCGGACACTGGTTGGATCAGCTCGAGCTGTTGGCTGCCCGCATATCCGATCGACACGTGCACGACATAGTCCGCGGGCTCCCCGCGAAAGGTTGTGGTCTCGGGACCAAAGGCGATGTCTGGCATACGTAGCCACCGCTCCACTCCCCACTGCCGAGTGAACTCCTGTTCGGCAGCCTCGATGTCCTCGACCACCCAGCAGATCTGGAAGATCGGTCCCGAGACCAACGGGGTCATGCCATTTTTCCGTTGTCCACCGAGTAGACGGCCCCGTGTATCGCCGAGGCGTCGTCGGAGGCAACGAAAGCCACCATCTTCGCGACGTCCTCGGCTTCCATCAAGCCACGCGGCGATGCAACCTTCATGACGAGATCGAAGTCGACTCCGTCAGGGAAGGTGAATCCGGTGACTTGAGGAGTCATCATGCCGCCGGGGCAGATTGCGTTGACACGCAGAGACTTTCCGGTGAACTCCATCGCCATCGCCCGGGTCAGTCCGATGAGTCCGTGCTTGGCAGCGCAGTATCCAGCCGAGTACGCCTGCCCTTCCAGCCCCGCGATCGAGGAGACGTTGACGATGTTGCCACCCCGTTCCAACAAGTGCGGCAGTGCTGCGCGGGATAGAAAGAACGGTCCGTTCAGATTGACCGCAAGGTCATGCGCCCATTCGGAATCTGCAATGTCTGCCGTGTGGCGCAACGAGTGCGATCCCGCCACGTTGACGAGGATGTCGATACCACCGAGTTCGTCGACACACGCTTGCACGGCCGCATCACACTGAGCAGAATCCGAGACGTCCGTCGCTGCGTAACGACGCTCACCGTCAGTGCCGACCACCTCGACCATCGACCGCCGCAGCTTTTCCTTGTCACGGGCGATACCGAAAACCTGTGCGCCCCTGCGGTGGAGGATCTCGGTCACCGCGCGCCCCAACCCTGAGGACGCGCCGGTCACCAAGGCCACTTTTCCGGCCAGTACGTCTGCCATGGCCTAGGAAGCCGCTGCTTCGCGCTGGAGTTCCAGCGCGATGTCGATCAACTGATCTTCCTGGCCGCCGACCAACTTGCGCTTACCGGCGCGAACCAACAGCTCGGCGGACGACACTCCGTACCGCTCGGCCTGACGCTCGGCATGCTTGAGGAAGCTCGAGTACACGCCGGCGTAGCCCATCATCAGCGCTTGACGATCGAGCAGGCATTCCTGCGGCATTGCCGGGCGCACAACATCTTCGGCAGCATCGGCGATGGCGAAGAAGTCGATACCGGTCTTGACGCCGATCTTGTCGCAAACACCGACGAAGGCCTCGACCGGGGCGTTGCCGGCGCCGGCACCGAACCGACGGGTACTACCGTCGATCTGCTTGGCTCCGGCACGAACTGCCGCAATGGAATTGGCGACGCCCAGGCCCAAGTTCTCATGTCCGTGGAAGCCGACCTGAGCGTCGTTGCCGAGTTCCTGAACCAGCGCCTCGACGCGATCGGATACCTGCTCGAGTACCAGCGCGCCGGCCGAGTCGACCACGTACACACACTGGCAACCCGCGTCGGCCATGATGCGAGCCTGCCTGGCCAGCTTCTCCGGCGGAATCGAGTGAGCCATCATGAGGAATCCGACTGTTTCGAGTCCGCGCTCACGCGCGAGGCCGAAATGCTGGATGGATACGTCGGCCTCGGTGCAGTGAGTTGCGATGCGGCAGATGGACGCACCGTTGTCCTGCGCGATGACGATGTCGTCCTTGATGCCCAACCCGGGCAGCATCAGGAAGGCGATCTTCGCGTTTGTCGCGGTCTCGACGGCAGCTTTGATGAGTTCCTGCTCGGGAGTCTTCGAGAAGCCGTAATTGAAGGAGGATCCGCCGAGACCGTCGCCGTGAGTGACCTCGATGACCGGCACTCCGGCTCCGTCGAGGGCACCGACGATGGCCCGTACTTCTTCGACGGTGAACTGATGACGCTTGTGGTGGGAGCCGTCGCGCAGCGATGTGTCGGTGACGCGGATGTCCCAGCTCGAATCGAAATGAATCATGTCGCTCACGCCTTCACACTCAGAAGCTTCTGGGCGATTTCTTCGCCCACCTTGGTGGCTGCTGCCGTCATGATGTCGAGGTTGCCCGCGTACGGCGGCAGGAAATCGCCTGCACCTTCGACCTCGACGAATGTTGTGACCGTGGCGTATCCACCGGAAACGACACTCGGTTCGTCGAACTGCGGTTCGTTGAGCAACCGGTAGCCGGGCACGTACTGCTGGATGTCCTTGACGACGCGATGAATGGAGTCGGTGATCGCGGCTCGATCGGCGTCCTCGGGGATGGCGCAGAAAATGGTGTCGCGCATGATCATCGGCGGGTCTGCGGGGTTGAGGATGATGATCGCCTTACCGCGCTTGGCGCCACCGATCGTCTCGATACCGCGGCTGGTGGTCTTGGTGAACTCGTCGATGTTCGCGCGGGTTCCCGGACCGGCGGACAACGATGCAACGGAGGCGACGATCTCGGCGTACGCCACGTCGACGACTCGCGACACCGCGTAGACGATCGGAATGGTTGCCTGCCCACCGCAAGTGATCATGTTGACGTTGGGTGCGTCGAGGTGCTCACGCAGGTTCGCCGGCGGAACCACAGCCGGGCCGACGGCGGCCGGAGTCAGGTCGATGGCACGGATACCCGCGGCCTCGTAGCGGGGTGCTGCCTCGCGGTGCACGTATGCCGACGTCGCCTCGAACACCAGGTCCGGTTTCTCCGCCTGGTTCAGCAACCAGTCGACACCCTCGGCAGAGGTCTCGAGCCCCATCTTGCGAGCGCGAGCCAATCCTTCACTCTCGGGATCGATTCCGATCATCCATCGCGGCTCCAGCCACTCGGAACGCTGCAATTTGTACAACAGATCGGTACTGATGTTTCCCGATCCGACGATCGCCACACTTGCCTTGGTCATGACTACTCCTACGTGAACTGAAGAGAGACGGAGCCGAGGCCGCTGAACTCGGCTCGGAAGTTGTCGCCTGGATGAGCGTCGATCGCTCGCGTGCACGAACCCGGCAGCACGATGTCGCCGGCCTTGAGCCGAACTCCGAAGGTGTCGACCTTCTGCGCCAACCACGCAACCGCGGTGACCGGGTTCCCGAGAACCGCATCGCTGCGCCCCTCCGCAATCCGCTCCCCGTTGCAGGTCAGAACCGCGTCGATGGCCTTGATGTCGATGTCCGACGGGCGAACTCGTTCCTTGCCGAGGATGAACCCCGCGGAGGACGCGTTGTCTGCGATGGTGTCCGAGAGGCCGATCTTCCAGTCCTTGATCCGGCTGTCGATCAACTCGATGGACGGCGCGTAGGCGACAGTGGCGTCGATGACATCCTGTTCGGTGCACCCGGCGCCCGGCAGATCTGCTCCCAGAATGAAGGCGACCTCCACTTCGACGCGCGGGAAGCAGAAGCGCGACGTGTCGACCGGACGGTTCTCGAACTCTTCCATCTCGGCGAGCAGGTGACCGTAATCTGGCTCGTCGACGCCCATCATCTGCTGCATCGCCAGTGACGAGAGTCCGACCTTGTGTCCGACCACCTTTGCGCCACCGGCAACACGACGCCGGATGTTGATGAGCTGGATCTCGTAGGCGTCGACGACGTCGATGTCCGGATAGTCGGCGATCAGCGGGCTGATCGGAGCGCGGTCCCGTTCCGCCGAATCGAGGTGGTCGGCAAGTTCGCCGCGGATCTGCGTCGAGAGCATCGTTCAGGCCTTTCCGACTGTGGTGAATGCGGCTGCGTGCTGACCGGCTCGTCGTCCGGAGAACACGCAGTCGGCGAGCGACAAGCCGCTCACATACGAGTTGGAACAGATACCGACAGCGGTACGGCCGGCGGCATACAGGCCAGGGATACCCTCCCCGGCCTCGTTTTTCACCATGCCGGACGATTCGTCGACCACCAATCCACCGAGCGTGAGCATCGGGCACGGATTCATCATGTTGGGCTTGATCGAGACGTCGTACATCGTGAACGGCGCAGACAGTATCGGCCTGACGAAGTCCGACGGCTTACCCATCGGATCGGGTTGCCCGGCAGCGGCAGCCGAGTTGTGCGCGTCGACTGTGGCTTGAAGGCCTGCGACGTCTATCCCCGCCTTGCGAGCGACCTCGGCAATCGTGTTGCCACGCACCGCGGTACGCATCATGCCGGTGGTCTGCACCCGCTGGAACCACATCGACTGGTCACTGATCTGCGACTTCGCTTCGCGAACAAGCTCGGAATCTGCCAGCAGCCAACCGATTCCGCTGCTCTTCTCCGCCATCGCCTGACCGAGAGCGGCACCGTAACGTGACTCGTCGACGATTCGCGCACCGGATTCCCCCACCAGAACGGAACCGAGAAAAGCACTCGGCGGGACGATGAATCGCCAGGCGGAAACATTGCCGAGCTTGTCGGTGGCTCCCCCGGCTTCGACACCGAGGTTGATGCCTTTGCCGTCGTCGCCCGACGTGCCGAGCGGAATACCGCCCTTGTAGGCAGGAGCATGGGTGCGCATCATCTCGCGATTGGACACGAAGCCGCCGGCGCTGAGGATCACGCCGCCCCGAGCTTGGATGCGAATCCGCTTGGCGTGCTTCTTCTCGATCTTCGCGATGAGTGCGTCGAGAATAGTGCGCAACTGCGGCGCGTAGACGCCGGGCTTGGAGGACAACGATCCGAGCGTCGCGTGACGGCGGCGAACTCCGGCAGGTGCGTCACGCAGCGTCAGTGCTTCGACGCCGATCACCCGGCCGTCCTCGATGATCAGCCGGTCCGCTCGCGTCTGGCCGAGAAGTTGGACGCCCTTGGCCTCCGCGGACTTCGCGAGCGGGCTGTACAGCATCTTCCCCGACGTGCCCCTCCCCTTGGCGCGATGACCGCGCGGAGCAGGTTTTGCGATGTCACGGAACCCGCCGGCCGATTCGCTACCTGAGAAGTAGAGGTAGTGCTTGTTGCTCGGATACGACGTCTTGTACGGACACAGTGAGGCCTCGAACGGCACTCCGTGACTGCGCAGCCAGTCGATCGACGCCGGGCTCTCGTCGACGAACCGGCGCAGCGTCTGCGGCGTCACCGCGTCACCGACCTCGCGGTTCAGGTAGGCGAGCATGGCTTCGGGACTGTCCTCGACACCGGCTTCCTTTTGAATCACGGTGCCGCCGCCGGCGTAGTAGATTCCCCCGGAAATCGTGCTGGCCCCACCGCCGAGCGCTCGGTCGATGGCCAAAACCGACGAACCGGCCGCTACCGCTTCGAGCGCCGCACTGGCGCCCGCCACACCGAACCCGACCACAAGGACGTCAACCGAAGTATCCCAGGTCACACCGCACCATCCTCAATTTCACTGCAACGTGTTTCGTTATCAATGACAACGTCCGGAAATACTTCCTGGCAGAAAGCATGGACTGACACCCCCATCATTCTATAACGTGTTCTACATGAGCAAGCAGGAATACGACATCGTCGTCGTCGGCAGTGGTGCCGCAGGTATGACAGCGGCCTTGACCGCAGCCCACCAGGGCTTGAGTGTGGTCATCGTGGAGAAAGCCGCCCACTACGGCGGATCGACCGCCCGTTCCGGCGGTGGGGTCTGGATCCCCAACAACGAGGCGCTTCAGGCGGACGGTGTCACCGATACACCGGAGGCTGCACGTTCCTACCTGCACAGCATCATCGGCGACGTCGTCGCTCCCGAACGCATCGACACCTACCTCGAACGTGGTCCCGAGATGCTCTCGTTCGTGCTGAAGAACAGCCCGCTCGAACTGCAGTGGGTCCCCGGCTACTCCGATTACTACCCGGAGGCTCCCGGCGGACGCCTCGGTGGCCGCAGTGTCGAGCCCACCCCGTTCGACGGCAACAAGTTGGGCGCCGACCGTAAGAATCTCGAGCCCGATTACGTCAAGGCCCCCAAGAACTTCGTCATCACCCAGGCTGATTACAAGTGGCTCAACCTGCTGATGCGCAATCCGCGCGGACCGCTGCGCGCCATGAAGGTCGGCATGCGATTCCTCGCTGCCAAGGCCACCAAGAAGGATCTGTTGGTTCGTGGCCAGGCACTGGTCGCCGGCATTCGACTCGGGCTTCAATCCGCCGGAGTGCCCATCCTGCTGAACACCCCGCTGACCTCCCTCTACACCGAAGACGGCGCGGTTCGCGGCGTCAACGTCCTCGTCGACGGCGAGGAGCAGGTCATCCGCGCTCGCCACGGAGTCGTGTTGGGATCCGGCGGATTCGAGCACAACAAGGAAATGCGTGAGAAGTACCAGCGTGGGCCCATCGGCACCGAATGGACCGTCGGCGCCAAGGCGAACACCGGCGACGGCATCCGCGCAGGCCAAGAAGTCGGCGCTGCAGTCGATTTCATGGACGACGCCTGGTGGGGCCCGTCCATTCCGTTGACCGGCGGACCGTGGTTCGCTCTCTCCGAGCGCACGCTCCCCGGCTGCATGATGGTCAACATGTCAGGCAAGCGCTTCGGCAACGAGGCTGCTCCGTACGTCGAGGCAACTCATGCGATGTACGGCGGCGAGTACGGCCAGGGCGACGGCCCTGGTGAGAACATCCCGACCTGGATGATCCTCGATCAGCGCTACCGCAACCGCTACACGTTTGCCGGTATCACTCCGCGCTCCCCGTTCCCCGGCCGCTGGCTCAAGGCCGGCATCGTGGTCAAGGCGGGAACAATTGCCGAACTGGCCGAGAAGACAGGACTTCCCGTCGCATCGCTGACCGAAACCGTGGAGCGGTTCAACGGCTTCGCGCGCAACGGCAAGGACGAGGACTTCGGGCGCGGCGACAGTGGATACGACGCGTACTACGGCGATCCCCGACTGAAGAACCCCAGCCTCGCCGAGATCAGCAAGGCTCCGTTCTACGCCATCAAGATGGTTCCGGGCGACCTCGGCACCAAGGGTGGAATCTGCACCGACGTCAACGGCCGAGCACTACGCGAAGACGGAAGCGTCATCGACGGCCTCTACGCCGCGGGCAACGCGAGCGCTCCGGTCATGGGCCACACCTACGCCGGTCCAGGCGCGACCATCGGTCCCGCAATGACTTTCGGCTACCTGGCCGTACTCGACATCGTCGAGCGTGCGAAGAAGGCCGAGACCACCACGGCACCTGCAGCTGAAAAGACGGCGGTCGACCATGCCAATTGATCCGAAGATCGCGCTCGGCGCCGAGCTTGCGCCACAAGAGTTCTCGTGGACCCCGTCGGACGTGCAGCACTACCACTTGGCACTAGGAGCAGGTGCGCGTCCGCTCGATCCGAACGAACTGCGCTACCTCGACGACGAAAAGCCTCAGGTGCTACCCACCTTCGCCACCGTCGCCGCCAATTTCCATGCCACCGAAGCACCGAAGGTGTCGTTCCCCGGCGTCGAAATCGATCTGGCGAAGGTAGTGCACGGAAGCCAGGAAGTCACTGTCCATCAGCCGATCCCGGCAAGCGGTAGTGGACGCACCACCACGCGGATCGCCGAGGTCTGGGACAAGGGCAAGGCCGCGGTGATCGTGCAGGAATCCGTCACGGTCGACGCCGACGGTAACCCGCTCTGGACTGCCCGCTCGTCGATTTTCGCCCGCGGAGAGGGTGGTTTCGGGGGTGAACGTGGTCCGTCGGAGTCGATTTCGCTTCCGGATCGGGAACCAGATGCGACAGTGGTGACACCTGTGCTTCCACAGCAGGCGTTGCTGTATCGGATGTGCGGTGATCGGAATCCGTTGCACTCGGATCCGCAATTCGCCTCCGCGGCAGGCTTTCCAGCGCCTATCCTGCATGGACTGTGTACTTACGGAATGGTCTGCAAGACCGCAGTGGATACCATGCTCGACGGCGACAGCAGTCGGGTAGCCGGATTTCGGGCCCGCTTTGCCGGGGTCGTGTTTCCCGGCGAGAACTTGAGTATCCAGATCTGGAAAGACAATGGGCGACTGCTGATCTCAGCTTCTGTACTGGAGCGTGAAGCTCCTGCCCTGGCTGACGTAGTTCTCACTCTTGTCTGATACCACCCTGTCTGATACCCACCTGTTAGAACTCACCGTAGTTCTCGAACCCGATGGAGTAGCCCGAAGATGACGGCACAAGACGAAAAGTTCCGACTGTCCCGACGAGGTTTCATGGCCGCTGGAGCCGGTGCCGTGGCAGCGACCGCATTCGCCGGCTGGACGCCGGCCTATGCCGTCCCCGCCGGCTCTTCCGGCTCCGCGGGTGGCCCAGTCTCCACCCTCACCCCGCCGCCTGCCTTCCCCGAGGGCATCGCCCTCTACCAGCAGGCATATCAGAACTGGTCCAAAGAGATCATGCTCGACGCGATCTGGACCTGTTCGCCCAAGACGCCCGAAGACGTAGTCCGCCTCGCCAACTGGGGCCATGCCAACGGCTACACCATCCGCCCCCGCGGTGCCATGCACGGTTGGACGCCGCTGACCATCGTCAACGGTGCGCCGATCGACAAGGTCATTCTCGCCGACACCACGGTCCATCTCACCGGCGTCTCCGTCAACGCGGGTGGCAGCCCGGCCACCGTCACCGCAGGACCCGGCGCGACCCTCGACGCCATCACCACGGCGCTGCAGGCGCAGGGACTCGGGTTCGCGAACCTGCCGGCACCTGGTGTGTTGACCATCGCCGGTTGCCTCGCCGTCGACGCTCACGGCGCAGCTCTTCCCGCCGAAGGCGAAGCGCATGTTCCCGGACAGACTTTCGGCTCACTCTCCAACCTCGTCACGTCCCTGACCGCGGTGGTCTGGAACGGTAGTGAATACGCGCTGAAGACGTATGCACGTAGCGACGCGGCGATCAAGCCGCTGCTGACTCACCTCGGACGCACCTTCCTCACCTCCGTCACCTTGCAGGCCGCCCCCAACTACCGCATGCGCTGTGTCAGCCACACCGACATCGGTTGGCAGGAACTCTTCGGTGCCCGCGGCGCTTCCGGACGTACCTTCGAGAAGTTCGTCCGCGAAAACGGTCGCGCAGAAGCAATCTGGTACCCCTTCACGGAACGTCCCTGGATGAAGGTGTGGTCACTTGCCCCCACCAAACCGCCGTTCGCGCGTGAGGTGACCGGGCCGTACAACTACATCTTCTCCGACAACCTTCCCGAACCTGTCACCGACATGATCGGCCAGATCAACGCCGGAAACCCAGGCATCGCACCGGCATTCGGTCAGATCATGTACGCCACCACCGTTGCCGGACTCGCCGCGACGTTCTCCAACGACCTGTGGGGATGGTCCAAGGACGTCCAGTTCTACATCCGGGCCACTACCCTGCGCCTGACCGAGGGCGGCGGAGCCGTCATCACCTCTCGCGCCAACATCGGCCAGGTCATCCACGACTTCACCCAGTGGTTCAACGGCCGCATGGAGTACTACCGCTCCATCGGACAGTTCCCCCTCAACGGCCCCGTCGAAATCCGCTGCTGCGGCCTCGATCAACCGTCCGAGGTCGAGGTCGACTCGGCAGGCGCCCCCACCATCTCGGCCATGCGCCCCCGCCCCGACCATCCGGAATGGGACACCGCCATCTGGCTCAACGTCCTCGGCGTCCCCGGAACCCCCGGCATGTTCGCGTTCTACCGCGAAATGGAACAGTGGATGCGCAATCACTACAACAACAACGACGCCACCTTCCGCCCCGAGTGGTCCAAGGGCTGGGCGTTCGGCCCCGACAAGCCGTACACCGACACCCCGATCATCACCCAGGGCCTCCCCCAGACCTACCGCGAGGGCGTTCCCTCGAGCGACAACTGGGACACCGCCAACGCCGCCTACAACGCGTTGGATCCGCACAAGGTCTTCAGCAACACCTTCCTGGACCAGTTGCTGCCTTGAGGTTCATGTACTGAGCGCACACTCTGACAACTCGACGGTCGTCGCCACTCCTCTGTTCGGGAGTGCGGCGGCCGTCGTGCGTTGCGGCGAGCAACATGACGGAGTACCCCGCATCCCGACTGAGCATCCGACTCAATCGCGATCTGGATGCATCGCCTCGTGCATGCTTTCCACCGCCCGGGCGTGGGTCGAGAGCTCTGACCGAGCAGACCGAATCGAGGCACTACTGCTGCGTGCCCCCGGCTCGGACGACGCCGAGTCCTCTCCGTCGTTCGAGGTAACACCTGCGGGGTGCTCGGAGGTGCTGCTGTGCTCTTCCCTCTCCGCGCGGGCACGCAACAACGACTCGGACTTCGGGGTATTTCGCATCGGAACATTGTCCCAGATCCACCTCGTACCTCTCACACCGAGCGCCCTCACCCCCGATGACCAGGCCGTTCCCGAACAGCAATACCTGGAAAGTTCGCAATAAAATATCTACAGCGGTCAGGGTAGACATTCTCACGATGGTGTTGTATCTTTTTTCTCGTAGCAAGGAACGAATCAAGAGATGCGGGAGAGATGAACTACCCGCAAGCAGTACCGCAGGGCAGGGACGTGCCGGGGCCGAATTCGTGTGTGAGTGTGTAGTCGGACCCGGCACCCCCCTTCAAAGCGGCTACCGGATGTCTTGTGCGAGTCCGGAAGTTCGAAAGAATGCAGTTATGTAAGTAAGTTCAACCCCATCCGGCCCCCGGCGCACCTCGCGCCGGGGGCCCCGTCCGTTAAGCGAAAGAAGCGAGCCATTTCGGCAGATACACCTCCGGGTGACCCGTCCGGCAGATTCGACGACGAAAACTACCCGGCATACAGCATGGGACACGCCGCCGAGATCCTCGGCGTCCGACAAGCTTTCCTTCGCAGCCTCGACGCCGCGAAACTGCTCACCCCGCAACGCTCCGAGGGCGGGCACCGCCGCTACTCCCGCTACCAGCTTCGCATCGCGGCACGCGCGCACGACCTTGTAGCCAACGGCACGCCTCTCGACGCGGCTTGCCGCATCATCATCCTCGAAGACCAACTCACCGAAGCCCGTCGCATCAACGCCGAGCTTCAGCAAGCGCAGGACCTGCGAGAGGAACCGGACGCGGCACCCGAATGACGACTGCGCTGGGAACAGCCGTTGCGCCTATACGGTCGATCTGATCCCTCTTCCTTCCGACTGCGGTAAATTCGGCCAATTGGGACATTGCTAGGCGTCGGTTGCTCGATTTCCACATCGAAGGGATCGCAGGCATGACTTCCTCCCACCACCGCACTCGGGTGCGGCTATCAGCTCTGTCGATCGCCTTGACCGTTGCCGTCGCAACCGCTGCGTGCAGTTCCGGCGATGACTCCGCAACAAACACGGGCAGCGCACCTCCCAGCACCTCGAGCAGTCGGGAATCGACCGAGATCGCGGATATCGTCCGCCGCCAAGTGGCCGACTTAGGCCTCAGTGCCGCTGTGTTCGGGGTGTGGCGAGGCGACGACGAAGTTGCTCTCGGCGCCGTCGGAGAGTCCCCTGTCGGAGTTCCGGCGACAACCGACATGCAGTTGCGCGTCGGCCAACCGATGGAACCGATGCTCTCGACCGTCCTGCTGCAACTCGACGAAGAAGGCACGCTGCCACTCGATCAACCGATCGCGAAGTGGGAACCGAACTTTCCACGCGCAGACACGATCACTCCACGAATGCTGGCCAACAGCACGTCAGGCATCTCCGACTACGTGACCGATCCGCAGTTCCTGAAACTCTTCACGGACAACCCGATGAAGGGCTGGACTGCTCAGGAGATCCTCGATCTAGCCAACTCCCGCCCACCGCTGTTCGAACCCGGCACCAGTTGGGCGTACGCGCACAGCGACCTGACGCTGCTCGGTGACGTCATGGAGAAGGCGACCGGAAAGCCGCTGGGCGAACTACTTCAGCAGCGCGTCTTCGATCCGCTCGGGATGGATCACAGCAGCGTTGTGCTCACGTCGCAGATGGACGAGCCGATCCTGCACGGCTACACCAATGAACGCGGAGTGTTCGAAGACTCCACTTTCTGGAATCCGACGGCATTCCTGCACAGCGGAAACATGAACGCACCTGTCGCCGACGTCGGAAAGTGGGTACGCGCGCTGGGAACGGGAGAGTTACTCTCCGACAAGGCTTTCGATCAACAGATGGCGCCGACGACCGCGGGCTTGGGAAGTATGACGGCGGACAAGTTCTTTTCCTTCGGGACCGGGCACCTCGACGGTTGGCTGGTGATGAACCCGTCGTACGGCGGCTACAACGGCCTTGCGCTCTACTACCCCGACTCGAAGACCACGATCGTCGTCTACGCGACTCTCGGGCCGACAACCAACGCGGATCTCAACAACGCCGTGCCGATGGGCAAGGCGATCGGCACCCTCCTCGAGCCGGATCACCCACCGCAGGTCCCGACACCGTGACACGCCCCACACGCTGGTAGGAAACAGCGTCGGCCTGCAACTTCCTGTTTACGCACGGATTACCTCCAGGACTTATCGCCCCATCACCATTCTCTTCAGTACCGAACGAATCGCGTCGGACCGCGGGTTGTCTCGCCAGTGAACGAGAACGTAGATAGATGGGGACAGGCCCGATGAGGAAATACGCGATGTCAGTGGCATGCACGGTTGCAGTCACAGCGGGGGTGACTCTAGTGATGTCGGTACCTGCCGGAGCGGCTCCGAATGATGGTGGGTCGTGCCCGGCCGGTGCGGTATTCGCAGTTGGCGGGACGTGGGATCCGACGGGACAAACTACGCAACCCGTCACCGACCGCTACGTGGCACAGGGTTACACCTCCAAGCCGGTGACCTACCCGGCGAGCTTCTGGCCGCTCGGCGATCAGACGTACGACCAGAGTGTTGCCGCGGGTGCCCAGACGCTGCGCAGCGAAGTCAACGCTTTTCACGCACAGTGCCCCGGCAGCGAGATCGTCGTCACCGGGTACTCACAGGGTGCTCGGATTGCGGGCGACGTGCTCGGTGACATCGCGCGCGACGGATCCATTCCGCAGTCGCAAGTCGAAGGTGTGCTCTACGCCGACCCCCGCAACTCGGCCGGAGGCATCGAAACCGTAGTGCCCAATGTTGTTCCAGGAGCGACGATGTCCGGAGCACGCGGCGGATTCGGTGACATCGCAGTGCAGGAAGTCTGCATCGAGGGTGACGGCATCTGCAACATGCCCAAGCCCCGTGATGCCCCCGAGGTGTTCGTCGACTCGGTATTCGGATACTTCACGAAGCACAACACATATACGCCGATGATGTCTCAGCCCGCTCCGCCTGCTCCCCCGGCACTGCCGCAGACGCCTTCGGTACCCCTGCAACCCGCTGACGTTGCCACCGCGATCGTGACGCGGGTCGTCGAGAACATCACTCCGTATCTGAGCGCTGCACTTGCCACCGTGCTGACGAAGTAGGTCTGCACGGGCGACTCGTGCATGATCGAAGAGTGGCTGCTTCTCGTGCGATTCGTGTACCGCTGTGGACGGTGGCCGCCCTGCTCGTCTCGACGGCCGCCGCCTGCTCCAGTGAACAGGCCGGACCGATCAGCGTCGAGTGGCTCGCTGATCCAACTCCCGGCGTGCGGGCAGCGGTGTACCAGGAGCACCCGACTGCGATAACTCTGGCTGGTGGCGCCGAAGGACGTGACACCGAGGAACTTCGAGCAGTGGCGTACTTCCCGAAGGACGCCACTGGAAATGAACACCTCATCTTCCTCCAGCACGGTGGACGTCAGCCGTGCTCAGACCCGGGCGATTCGTGGCCTTGCCGTTCGGAAAACGAACGGACGCCGTCGTTTCTCGGTTTCGGTTACCTCGGTGCGGCATTGGCGGCTCAGGGCAACGTCGTAGTCTCGATTTCAGCCAATTCGACTGTCGCCAGTGCTGATACCGATCATTCCGGAGCCGTGTTCAATCGTCACACCGAGTTGTGGCGCGACTGGAACCGCGAAGACTCGGGCCCCTTCGGTGAGGTTTTCACCGATCAACTCGATCTTTCGTCGATCGGGTTGATCGGCCATTCACGAGGTGGCGACGCCGTCGCGCGGTACGCCTCGGGTGACGCGGGATCGTCGCCACTACTTCCGATTTCCGCGATGCTCCTTTTGGCTCCCGTCCTACCCATCACAGGTCAACTGCCGGCACTGCCGGACATTCCCACCGTCATCACCGAAGGCACCTGCGACGGAGACGTCGGCAGGGACCCGAGTGGGTACGTCGAGGGCAGACGCCCCGCACCACAGGACAACACCGTCCTCATCACCATTGCGGGCGCAAATCACAACTTCTTCAACACCGAATGGTCACCGTCGAACGGACGCTCCGACAGTATCGACGACGCAGACCCCTCGAAGAATCCCCACTCGCCGTGCGCAACACCAACTCCCCGACTCGACGAAAACGATCAACGCACGTTGGCCATCGACATCGCTACAACAACCTTCCGCGCGGTCGAGACCGACTCACTAGTTGCGACGGCGTTGACAGATGACCTCTCGGACCGCCCGGACGTAGATCTGGCAGTTTTCGACTGACTGAAAGTCGACCGATTCGTACAAGTCGAGGACCATCCGCGCCGTGCACCATCGAATACATGCTCACGTTCATCGTCAGATACGGGTACGTCCCATTCATGCTCTTGGGAATCAACGGAGCGGCAATTGCGCTCGCGGCATCCGGTGCGCCGAAATGGTCGCTGGTGGCACTGATTGTCTTCGCCGTGGTCTGCTCTTTCGCGGCCGAACGCGCACTTCCTTACGAATCTTCGTGGAATGCCCCGGGAGCGGACAGGTTTCGCGACGCAATCCACGCGTTTGTCAACGAATCACTCATCCTGGTAAGTGTCGCCGTCATTCCTTTGATGGCAGCGGTGATTCCGTTCGACGGGTTGTGGCCGAGCAATCTTCCGTTTGTCGTTCAGGTTGTGTTCGCAGTACTGGTTGCGGATTTCGGTATCACCGTCGTGCATCTGATCAGCCACAAGGTTGGATGGTTGTGGCGTTTTCACGCGGTCCATCACAGCCTCGAGCGGTTCTACGGCATGAACGGACTCATGAAACATCCCGTGCATCAGACTTTCGAAACCGCAGGTGGCGTCCTGCCGCTGATCCTTCTCGGGATGCCCGTCCCGGTTGCGTCGGCACTCGCGGTGTGTGTCGCTGTCCAACTCCTGCTTCAGCATTCGAATGCCGACTACCGCATCGGCCCCCTGCGTCCGATACTCGCCCTCAACGCCGGCCACCGATTCCATCACCTGAAGTGGGCTGGAATCGGTGACGTCAACTTCGGTTTGTTCACTCTCATCTGGGATCACCTGTTCCGTACCTACTCTTTCGATCCGGAAAAGCGATTCAGCAGTGACGATCTCGGTATGGCGGCCAAGCCCGACTACCCGGACGACTATCTCGGCCAGTTGGCGGAACCGTTCCGGAGACAGAACTGACGGACGACGGGTTGAGATTCAGCCGGCGAGCACCCGACGCATGACGGGCCTGGCTGCGAATGCACTGGCCAACACCAACGCGATCCCCGCTGCCAGGGTGACGGCCAACTGAACCAGCGCCATCGGAGTGGTCAGCACGGCTGCCCCTGCCAGTGGGAAGAGGAACAGCAGTGCGGCGCCGGCACCGGCCAGTGCCATGACGACGACGGGAGTTCGAACGTGCCGCATGCGTGCGCTGTCCATCACCTCGACGGGTGTACCGGCCAGGGTCAGGCTTCGATACAGTTCGCGGTTGTCGAGGATCCCGGATACCTGGGTGAGCGCGGACGAGATGGCGGCCAACGTGAATGTTGCTCCGAGAGTGAACAGCACACCGGTTCGCATGTCCGCGAACAGGAACTCCTGTCCTGGTTCCAGATCCTGCCCTTCTCCGTTGCCGATCGCGGCGAGCAAAGAGGTTCCGGCGGCAACAAAACTTGCCATAGTCACACCGCTGACCGTGCGCCACACTGCCTTCGGGTTGTCCAGGACCCGACGGGCCGCAATCAACGACGCACCGTCTTTGGCGCATTTGAGCATGATTTTTCCGAGCACCAAGATGACAAACGGACCGACCAGCGCAACAACGCCGAAACAGACACCAAGGCCCACCAGTATTGCCGCGATGCTTGCTGCGGAACCACCGAATGCACTCCATCCCAACAGAACCCCGACGCCCGCAAGAGCAAAGATCATCTTCGGTGCGGCGCTGGGATTACCCGCCGTGACGCCCAACGGGCTCACGAATACCTGACGCATCCCGAGCATCGACGTCAAAGCAGCCAGGACGGTCATACCGAATACGATGCCCACCAGAGGAAGTGCGCCTACCCAGAGCTCACTCCACTCGAAGGTCCGGCCTTGAAATCGCAAGAGGGCTACGAGTGGCAGCACGAGGAAATACCCCAACACGCCGATCAGCGCGCCGGCAAAACCCTGGATACCCGATTCCGCAGCGCACAGCGCAACAATCTGACGGGGCGTGGATCCGATGAGTCGCAGCGCCGCCAGGCGTTCGTCTCGACGACGGGCACCCAAGCGGGCCGCCGCCAGACCGAGAGTGATTGCCGGGACGATCATCAACACGGAGGCAACCCCGGCGAGCGCGAGATATGCCTCTGACTCGGGTTCGCTCGATCGGCCCGCAAAGGCACCGTAGCCACCGAGAACCGTGAGCAACAGGGTAGTTGACGCAGCGAAGGCCGATACCGGGAGCGCGAAGGTACTCAACGCCTTTCTGCCTTCACCTCGCACCGTCATCAGGGCGACACGCGCGGTGGCTTTCATGCCGCCACCTGTGTCCCGACGAGCGAGCCGGCCTGCATCATCATCGTGCGATCACACCAGCGAGCAACTTCGGCGTCGTGAGTGACGACGACCAACGCCGAACCGATCTGTTGTGCAGAATCACGCAACACCCTCATCACTTCCCAGCTTGTCTGTGCGTCGAGCGCACCGGTCGGCTCGTCTGCAAACAGGACTGCGGGTTTGGTCACCAACGCTCGGGCAATCGCGACACGTTGGGATTGCCCACCCGACATCTGACCCGGGCGACGGTCCTGCAGCCCGTCCAGTCCCAAAGGCGCGAAGAAACCGTGTGCCGTCCGCTTGGCTTCCGCGATGGACAACCCGTTGAGCACCAAGGGCAAAGCGACGTTCTCGATCGCCGGAAGCTCCGGCAGCAGCTGACCCGATTGAAAGACGAAACCGTAGGATTCTCGCCGAAGTCGACTCCGATCGTTCTCCCCGAGGTTCTCGATATGCCTACCGCTCAACAGGATCGCGCCCGAATCAGGCTTCACGATTCCCGACATGCAGTGCAGCAGAGTCGACTTCCCCGATCCTGACGGACCCATGATCGCCGTGGCCGTGCCCGCACGGACTTCCAGCGACACACCGCGGAGCACTGGAACGTCGCCGTACGACTTGCCCAGCGAGTGGACCGACAGGACTGCGGGTGATTGTGCGTTGTTCATGAGTACAGCCTCTCGCGTACCCCTCGCATACACATCGGCCCAGCGCACGATCTTCGAACTCACCTCGGTCCTACCGGAGGATGACCGGACCCCGAGCTCTGTCAGGGTCGTCACTATCATCGCTGACATGACCTGGTCCGGCGCCGTCCACATGCAGCCCGGAATTCTCATGTTCACCGGCGCCGTCGGATCGGCGCACACGCATGCTCACGCCGCTGTTCAGATCTTGATCGTCGACGACGGGTCAGTCACGGTCACCGACGGAGAGGGCCACAGTGAAATCGTGGGAGCCGTGATCGTTCCCTCCGGAGCAGTGCACTCGTTGTCCGCCTCAGAGGGCGCGCGGGGGCGGGCGATCTATGTCGATTCCACCACCGGAATGGGCCGGCGCATCAGGCCGCCTGAATCCGACCACGGTGGTGTGCCCGAATGGTCAACTCGTGGACGGACTGCCGTAGAGATGACGGACCGTGGCGCTGATTCGGATCTGGAATACGCAGCGAGGCTGATCGATTCACTGTCCGAAAGTAAGCAGCCGTCGAGCGTACGCGCTCTTCACCCTGCACTCGAGCATGCTCTGACGATACTGCCCGAGCGACTTTCGGGGCCGGTAACGCTGACGGACACCGCCGCGCTGGTCTCCATCTCGCCCGGCCGATTAGGGAGAATCTTCAACGATCAACTGCAGATGAGCTTTTCGACCTACATCCGCTGGTTGCGGCTACGACGTGCCATGGAGGTGATGAGCGGTGGCGCAAGCCTGACAACCAGTGCCCACGAGGCCGGTTTCACCGACAGCGCCCATCTCAACCGTATCTGCCACAGTATGTTCGGGCTCACGCCCAGCGCCGCGACCGGTGATCTCACCTGGAATTGACGCTGGGCCTCAACTGACGCTGTCCAACTCCGACCGCGCCAGTAGCGACAGTCGGCTGTAGAGGCGCGCCAATCCGGGAACGCCCCGAAGACTGCCCGCCACTTCCTCCACACCGGCAGCGGCATACACGGTCAGCCGCGCATCGACGTCGTACAGAACATCGACGACGTTACCGAAGCGGCGGACGGCAAATTCCGAAGCTTCAGCGAGCGCCGGCACCCCGAAGATTACCCAGTCGCCGAAGCGGGAGGCGAGCTCGAGGTAGTCGGCGGCCGAGGTCGAACCGCCGCACAGCACCTCGAAGTCGAACCAGACGACGCCGTCTCGAATCGCCGAGCATGCCAATGTGCGTGTGCCGATCGTCAATTCGACGCCCTCGCCCGAAGGCCTCACGATTTCCGAGTCGACGAGGAATTCCCCTGTCGCAAACCGGTAGTCCCCGGCACTTGGTTGTCCCGCTGTCCGGTAGTCGACGGAGCCACCCAACTCGATCACCTCGAGCCTCTGCTCCATCAACTCGATGGACGGCACGAACTGTTCGTGAAAGAGCGGATTCGGAAGAAGCTCGGTCGGCGGGACATTGGACGTGGCAACAACAGTCACACCTTTCGCGACGATCGTATCGAGAACCCTTGCCATGAACATCGCGTCGGCGACGTCGTCGATGTGGAACTCGTCGAAACAGAGCACGCGGATTCCGTCCACCACGTGGTCCAGCGCCGAACCCATCGATCCGAGTTCGTACGCCCGGGCGTGCAGGTTTGCAAAGAACCGATGAAAGTGAATGCGCCGCTTGCCGACCGAGAGCTCGTCGTAGAACTCGTCCATGAGCATCGTCTTCCCGCGACCGACGCTTCCCCAGAGATAGATCCCACCCCCGACCTCACCGTCGGAGATCCGAACCCGCAGTGCATCGAGGGCTTCACGTGCCGCCGACTGCTCTTCGTCCAGTAACATGAGGCTCCTCTACATCTGTAGAGTCGAGCCTAGTGACCGAATACAAATCGAGTCAATGTGACCCTCACGACGCACCATCGGCAGCATGCAACTCCGGCAGCATGAAACATCGACAGCAAGGAACGACATGAAGCCTGATCGCAGAGCCCTCATCGCGGCATCGGCCGTCACGATCATCGCCGAGCAGGGTCCGCGTGCGCTCACCCATCGGGCGGTTGATCAGTCCCTGGAACTTCCTGCCGGTTCGACGTCGTACTATTTCCGCACTCGCGAGGCACTTCTCGAAGCAACTGCATTGCACATCGTGCACCGGTCACGTTCGACTTTCGACGAACTCCGAGAAGGGCCCGGAAATCCTGCCGCCCTGACGGCCGAGTATCTCGACGATCTTCTCTCGCACCGCAGAAACGAATTGATCGCTCGATACGCACTGCTCGTGGAAACTCCCCGAGATTCGGCATTGCACCAACTCCTCGAAGGCAGCCTGTTTTCACAGGAGAAGGCAAGACCTATCTTCGACACCATTGGCGTTGACGATCCTGACGTCGCCGCCGCAAATTTCCTGAGCCTTCTGGAGGGCTTGATCTTCGACTACTGCCTCGGAGCACGTAGCCGAGATCCTCGCTCCTCCGAAACCGTTCGGCAACTTCGGATCCCGATCGACATCTTTCTGCGCGGAGTTGGCGCCACCTGAAAGACGTTGGTCAGCAGAGGCTTCCGGTGCAGGGCCGTTGACCAGAAAACAGTGCCGCGACAAACGGGGTGCTGTCTGGAACCGAAGCCGGAACGGTTCCCAGGTGATCTGTGGGATAGGTATGGAATGCAAAGTCCACGTCGTTGGCAGCAAGGTCAGCAGCAAACTTCAAAGTCAGTGGCGCCGGAACATCGATGTCCGAGAGTCCCTGACCGATGAAGAACGGGCGGTTGTATCCCGAAGTCGGTACCGTGAGCAGTTCGCGCGCAGCGTCCATGAACGTTGGATTGTCCAGCGACTTCGACAGCACCTGACCGAGCGTGACGGTTCCGTATTTGGTGCGCGCCTCGGTGTAACACATGTTGTTCTCGACGTCGTCGAGGATGGTCTTGCCGAGCGGGGTCAGATACGAGTCGATGTCGATGTCCGGACGCGAAGCACGCAATCCGTCAAGAACATTCGCAATGTAGACCGTCGTACCCTTGAGTGGAAGTGCCGGGAAAGCGGGCCCACCGAGCGGTAGAAGATTTTCGATGTTCGAGGGAACACCAGTGGCGACAGCGCCGCGGTAGTCCAACTCCGGCGCGTAATCGGTGGCGAGAGAAGCAGTGAACATAGTCGCCTGTCCACCCTGTGACTGCCCCATCGCTACCCAGGCGCTCGACAGGTCGTCGTCGACCGCACGAGCGGCACGCACCATGTCGACAACGCTGTGCGCAGCGGAACGACCGTCGAGATACGGATGAACACCGGGTGTTCCGAGCCCCACGTAGTCGGTGGTCACCACCGCATATCCCTGCTCCAGCCAATGCCCGAGATGCGTCGCGGTCCGCTCGAGTGGAACGCTACTGCTCGGCGCACACTGATCCGCGACACCCACCGTTCCGTGCGCGTAGGAAATGACTGGCCAGCCACCCTCGGGCGGAGCCCCCTCGGGGCGGTACACCACACCGGTACTCGTCATCGGCGCATCCTTCGGGCCCGTCGACCAGTACGTCACCTTTGTTGCGCTCACAGCGCCGGGGATCACCCGATCGGGGCCGAGCGACTCATGGCTCACCACGGAGCCCGGAAGATCGTTCTCTTCCGCCGCGGCCGGCGCTGTGACGGTCAACGCCACCAATGCGCTCGCACCCAATCCGACGAGCGTCCTACACAGCCGCTTGCTCACGTGCCTTCTCCTACCGATTGCGTTGACAGTGCCGTATGTGGTGATCAGCCCCACATCAGCCGATCGAGTTCAGACCCTAGAACAGCCCTACCAATTGGTCAACCTAGATTCCCGCTGCACATTCCCCGTCGTCACGCGCCTGCTCCGGTAAGGTGGCGGTGTTCAATACATGCAGGTCCCCCGCGAGATCAGGAGGCCGAAAGGCTCTCTCATGTCAGCGCCTGATCTCCCGACCTCTCCCCCTTCGCAGCAGAATTCGGTGGCCGCGATCCTCCGGGCAGCAGGTTGCGTGTTCGCCGAGGACGAAGCTCGCTTACTCCTCCACGCCGCACGCTCGCGCGACGAACTCGCTGCGATGATCGATCGACGAGTTGCCGGCGAGCCCCTCGAGCCTGTCATCGGGTGGGCCGAATTTTGTGGCTTGCGCATCCACATCGACCCTGGAGTATTCGTCCCCCGCCGACGCACCGAGCTCCTCGCTCGACAGGCCTGCACACTCGTCGACTCGGGAAGCGTCGTCATCGACATGTGTTGTGGTTCAGGAGCTGTCGGGGCTGTCGTGCAGGCGAAGATCGATACTGTCGATCTCTACGCGGTAGACATCGAACCGGCAGCGATTCGGTGCGCTCGCCAGAACATCGCACCGCCCGAGCGTGTACTCGAAGGCGATCTGTACGGCCCACTGCCGACGAAGTTACGAGGTCGTGTTGACGTCGTCGTCGCCAATGCGCCCTACGTCCCCACCGATTCAATCCGACTCATGCCGCCCGAAGCACGACTTCACGAACCGCGAGTCTCGTTGGACGGCGGCCCCGACGGCCTGGACCTGCAGCGTCGCATCATCGCCGATGCTGCGCCGTGGCTACGGCCGGGCGGCCATCTACTCGTCGAGACGAGCACGGAGCAGGTCGAGATGACCGTCGAAACATTCACTCGGGGAGGGTTTCTCACTCGTGTGGCAACCTACGATGAAACCGCGTCAACCGTCGTGATCGGTCAGCGTTGACGGCGATCGAATCATGAAGGCACAGACCAGTTCCGAGCGTGGGCGGCAAAGCCGTCGACAAAAAGCCCGAACGCGCGATCGACGCGAGCCCGGTCCCCCGTGGCCAGAAGATCCATCGACAAACCCCGCATTTGCGAAAGCAACAAGGTAGCGACCGACGAAACATCCTCCTCGGGACAGCCCGCTTGCCGTAGTCCGGTTTCCAGAGCTTCGATCCAATCGCCCACGAAACGGTCCAAAAACCGTCCGTAGCGTTCGCGATCGCCGAGCGCGAGGGCGTAGATCTCGACCATCACTCGGAATCGGGGCAGGACCTCCGGTGTCGTACGTTCGGCCCACCACGCGGTCAGCACTGTCGCCGGATCGATCCCCGCTTCCATCGGGACCGCAATCGGAATGGACTCGCTACGCATGTTCTCGATTACCTCGGAGAGCAGATTCTCCTTGCTCTCGAAATGGTTGAGCAACGACGCATGCGACACACCCACGGCCCTGGCGAGCTGCCTCACCGTCAGTTCCCCGACACCGTTGTCGATGACGTACCGGGTCAGCGCGTCGAGCAACTCCTCACGTCGCCCGGCGTATCTCAGGCTGCGTTTGTCGATGCGTTCAGACTCCGGCACATACCTACCCTACCGGCCGGAACCACCAGGTCAGCGGCTGACTGCCTTCTGATAGCGACGAATAGCGAACGGTACGAAGACGATCAGCAAACCGAAAGTCCACAACAACGACGCGATGACCGGGTTCTGCAGTGGCCACGCATCCGGAACTGTCATCGCAGGGTTGGTATTGCCGAACAATTCACGCACCGCCTGAGTCACCGCCGACACCGGATTCCATTCGGCGATCACTTTGAGCGGCCCGGGAAGATTGGTGGTCTCGACAAAAGTGTTCGCGATGAACGACAGCGGAAAGATGACGATGAAGCTCGCGTTGTTGAATACCTCCGGCGTCCGGATCCAAAGCCCGACAACAGCCATGACCCACGACAACGCGTACGCGAAGAACAGAAGTAGCGCATAACCCGCCACCGCTTCGAGGAAGCTGGAATGGATGCGCCACCCCACCAGAAGACCGGTCAACGACATGACCACCAAACTGATGACGTTGATCAACACGTCACTTGATGTTCGGCCGGTCAGCACGGCGGACGGAGCCATAGGGAGCGATCGAAATCTGTCGATGATTCCTTTCTGAATGTCTTCGACCATCCCCAGACCAGTCCACGTAGCACCGAAAATCACTGTTTGCGTGAAGATTCCGGCGATCAGGAATTCTCGATACGACGTGCCCGGGACCGAGATCGCACTGCCGAACACGTATGCGAACAAGAGCACGAACATGATCGGAGACAAAGTGGTGAACACCAGCAGATCCGGAACACGCTTGATCTTGATCAAGTTTCGCCTGGCGATGGTCAAACCGTCTTCGAGCGCCATCTGCACGGTCATTTCTGATCCTCCAGTTCAGCCTGGTGCCCGGTCAGTGTGAGGAAGACATCGTCGAGAGTAGGTCTGCGCAGACCGACGTCGAACACCCGGATTCCGCGTGCCGACAGAAGATTCAGCGCTGCGACCAACGCATCGGTGCCGTCGTCGACAGGAACGGTGACACGACGGACATTCTCTTGAACCTGAATGTCCCCGACGGCAAGCGAGCGCAATTCCTCTCGGACGATGTCGAGATGTTCGACCTCGTGCACACTCAATTCGATGCGTTCACCCCCGACCCGCGCCTTCAACTGATCTGCAGTACCGCGTGCGATGACCGAACCGCGGTCGATGACGGCGATCTGGTCGGCCAATCTCTCGGCTTCTTCCATGTATTGCGTCGTGAGCAGCAGCGTGGTTCCCTGCGCCACCAACCCTTCGATGACATCCCAGAGACCGAGTCGCGCCCGAGGATCGAGGCCGGTGGTCGGCTCGTCGAGAAACAACACCTGCGGGCGAGCAACCAATGCGCCGGCGAGATCGAGACGGCGTCGCATTCCACCGGAGTAGCCCTTGACCGGCCGATCGCCGGCCTCCACCAGATCGAACTGCTCGAGCAATTCCCGGGCTCTGGCCTTACTGCTTCGTGCACCGAGGTGATACAGCCTCCCGACCATGTCCAGATTCTCGTAACCCGTCAGGTACTCGTCGACCGCGGCGTACTGACCCGAAGCTCCGATCTTGGATCGCAACGCCCGCGCATCCTTGACCACGTCCAGCCCGGCAACCTCGGCGCGACCACCGTCCGGAATGAGCAGCGTCGTGAAAATCCTTACCGCAGTGGTTTTTCCGGCACCGTTGGGACCCAGCAGAGCCATCACCGAACCCTCGCGCACTTCCAGGTCGATGCCGTCCAATGCCGTGACGTCGCCGTACTTCTTGACCAGCCCCTCGGCCACAATCGCTTCGGTCATGAGCCCTCCCGCATCGGTAATCCGTCGGTAGTCCGTTCCCCAGTGTGACCTAGAGGGCCGACACATTCCAGGAAATTTTGTCAGTTGACGAGCTGCCATCACCTCCCCGGTTTCGCCGGTGCCTTTCGGCCACGAGGTACGGAACAGGCCGCAGGTCCCCGTCCTGTCCAATACAGCCGATTAATTTCACCGACCTTTCGACGGATATATACCGGAAAGAAAACTCGAAATTCTTGAACAAAAAGCACTTTCGGGTATTCATGACAGACAAGGCAGCGTTACACTCGTATCGCAAGTGACACTCGGCCCGATTGCAGTTTGTTATCTGGTGTCGAATCTCGAAATGAATCAAGCAGAGGCCGAAAAGAATTGAATCACCGATTCAGTGCACGCGGGGAAGACTCACACTTCGGGGGATCGAGAAAGGCTGACTACGTCATGAGCGTCCGAACTCGATGCATCCGAACTCCATGGATCCGAAAAACGGCGAAATATTCCTTCGAGACGATCTGCTTCACACTAGCCGTGATTGCCGTGGCCGCGCTGATCGCCGCGTACAACACACAACCGCGCTCCGCGCCGACGTACACGCCGGTCTCGTTCTCTGCGAATCCTGAATCTGCAGCGCTGCCCTTCGACATACCGCCGAAGTCAGCACTCAACGGGAAGTTGGTTTTCGCCCACTACTTCCCGCCGTATCCGGTATCGATCGACAATGCGAATCCGTCCGGTGATTACTATGCGACACAATATCTTTCGGTCAACGGCGAAAATAACAAGCACGTCCGGTACGGTGGTTTTCTCCGTGATCGGCCGACTCCGCGGCCACCCATCGCCGATACTCAGTGGCGCCAGCGTGACCTCGAAAACGAAGTTCGTTCGGCGATCGCCGCGGGCATCGACGGTTTCTCCGTCGACATCATCGCCAAGGCGACCGACACCAGTTGGTGGGGTTCCACCGTGCCCACCGCCCTGATCAAGGCGGCCGCAGCAGTCGATCCGAATTTCAAGATCATGCTCATGCCTGATATGAACGGCGCGTTCAAAAACATGACCGCAGCTCAAATGGCAGCAGAGATGAAGCCGTATTCGACCATGGCTTCATCGTTCAAATTGAATGATGGACGACTTGTGATATCGCCCTTCCTTGCCGAAAACAAAACTGCGGGCTGGTGGTCTGAGTTCATCACTATCATGAAGAATTCTTACGGCATAAATGTCGCATTTGTTCCGGTTTTCCTCAACGCTGCGGCCAACCGGAATTCTTTTGCAGCGATCAGCTACGGGATGTCGAATTGGGGTAATCGAAACCCGGCAGGAAATCCGCTCTCGGCCTCGAATCCGAACTCTCCGATGGGACTTGCCGCTGCCGCTCACTCCTTGGGGAAGATATGGATGCAGCCAGTCGCCTTCCAAGACGTTCGTCCGAGTCAGTCGATCTACGACGAGGCACAGAATTCACAGAATCTGCAGAACATGTGGCAGATCGCGATTGCGTCCAACAGCGAATGGGTACAGCTCGTCACCTGGAACGACTACAGCGAGGGAACGTCGTTCGCGCCCAGCGCCGGTCATGGACGTGCGTTGCTCGACATGAGTTCCTACGGGTTGTACAGCTTCCGCACCGGCGCCTCACCCGCGATAGTTCGCGACACCGCCTATCTCATCTATCGCAATCAGTCGGTCTCCGCGGTCCCCACCAACCGTTCTGCCGCCCCTATGACACTGCGCCAATGGTCATCTCCCGCTCGCGATACCGTCGAAGTTCTTTCCTTCTTGACCGCGCCTGCGGTCGTCAAAGTGACAGTGGGAAGCACAACAACCACCTGTAATGCTCCGGCCGGGATGAGCAGCTGCATCGCACCGTTGAAGGTAGGTGCTATCAAAGCCACGGTCGTTCGAGGCTCGACCGAGGTGTCCCGGGTGAGTTCACACGCTGCGGTAACGGCCACACCGTACAACCAGAATCTCGAATACCTGGTCGATTCCAGTAGGAGATAGCGGTGACGAGGATCGGGTGAGTACCTCGGCTCACCCGATCCTCGTTGCACCGTCGGTTTCTGCTGCAGTAGGCAACTCGGACACAGATACCGCACCCGTCCGATCCACCCTCACTGCCAACGTCACGGCTGCGGCCAATGCCGATACACCCGCTCCGATCCAGTACAAAACCGCGAACGAATGCAGGGTCGGTACAGCGGTCGCACCGATCACCACCGTCGAACTGGCCAATACCGCTGCCGCAACAGCGCTTCCGGTGGAGGTACCGACCGAGCGGAGCAAGCTGTTGAATCCGTTGGCCGACGCAGTCTGATGGATGGGTGCAGATTCAGTGATCAGCGTCGGCATGGCTGCAAGAGCAAATGCCACACCGGCGGACACCACGGCAGCGCCGATCACGATATTGACCAACGTCGGCGTCAACAGCACACGCAAGACGTATCCGATTGCAATGACGATCGCACCTGACGCCAACGTGGCCTTCGCTCCCCATCGCCTCGTCACCTTCGACGACACCGGCGCCAATCCGATCATCAGAACTCCGCCCGGCATCATCGCCAATCCGGCTTCGGCGGCTGAGAGTCCGAGACCGTCCGCCGACGCGAGAGGCAACTGAAGTTCCTGCGTTGCCGCCAATGCGCTGATGAACATGGCAAATCCGAGTAACACCGCGCAGACGTTCGAGACGAGAATCGGGGCGCGCAGGGAAGTCCGCAGATCCACCAACGGTGCCGGCGTGTGCAGTTCCCACGGAATCCATCCACAGAGCAAGACAACTCCGGACGCGACCAGAACGAGAACCTGGAGGCTTCCCCAGCCCCATTCGGTTCCCTTCGAAACGGCCAGCAGCAGTGCAGTCATAGCAAGTGTGAGAACTGTGGCTCCCAGAAAGTCGAAGCGCCCGCGACTCTTCACAGCCGATTCCGGCACCACCAGCGGCAAGACGACTATCAGTACGATCCCGAATCCACCGGTGACCCAGAAAAGCGCGGGTAGTCCCCAGTGCGCCGAGATCACCCCCGCCATCGGCATACCGAACATGCCACCGATCCCCAGCGTCGCACTCATGAGAGCTACTGCACCACTGAGCTTTTCCGAAGGAAGGACATCGCGCATGATGCTGATTCCGACGGGCAGAAGTGCCGTCGCGAACCCCTGCAACGAGCGCCCGAGGATCAGTAACCAGAAACTCTGGCTGAGCGCAGCAACCGTGCAGCCGACGATCATCACGGCAAGACAGACGAGCATCATCGCGCGCTTGCCGAACATGTCGGCAAGTCGGCCGATGAGAGGGGTCGCGACGGCACCGGTCAGCAACGTCGAGGTCACCAGCCAGGAAGCGGTGGACGACGATACTCCCGATGCCGTCGCGAACTCGGGCAGGACCGGCACCACCAAGGTCTGTTGCAGCGCGACCACCACACCGCTCAGACTCAGGACGCCGACGACCCACCCGGTCCGCGCGTTCGCGCGAACAGTCTTGTCCGTCAAGCGTTCGAGCGAGCGGCTACTCCGGCGTCGACAGGAACCACGATGCCACTCATGTGGGCACTCGCGTCGGCGGCGAGGAACAGGACGACTCGGGTGACCTCGAAGGGATCCAGCCAACCGATCGGCTGCGCGTGCAAGGTTGCGTACACAGGTTCGACGTCGTCTGCCGTAGGCGATTCGAGGTCCGGCCGCATCATTGCGTACATCATGTCGTTGTGAATCATCGGCGTCGAGATATTGCCCGGTGCAATAGCATTCACGGTCACACCCGAGTTGGCCAGTTCGAGTGACACACTCTTCGTCAAACCGATGACACCCCACTTGGAGGCGCCGTACGCCGCCATCTGGGTGCCACCGGATCGACCCATCATCGAGGAGATCGTGATGATGCGACCGTAACCACGTTCCGCCATTCCGCCCGACACGGCTGCCACGGTATTGAACACACCGGTCAGGTTCGACGAGATGACCTCGTTCCACTGGGCCGACGTCATCGACGTGATCGGAGCGGGCACGGACACGCCGGCGTTCGCGACGGCGATGTCGACGCGGCCGAACTCGGCTTCAGCGCGGGCAACGAGCGCATCCATTGCCTCCCGATCAGCTGTGTCAGCCTTGACTGCAATACACCGACGACCGGTGGCCTCCACCAACCTGACGGTTTCCTTCAGGTCCTCCTCGGTTGCGAGGGGGTAGGCGACGACATCACTGTTCTCGCACCGATCGCAGATCACGATGTCCGCGCCACGCTCCGCGAATGCGATAGCGTGGGCGCGCCCCTGACCGCGTGCGGCACCGGTGATCAGTGCAACTTTTCCTTCGAAGCTGCCTTCGAGGCTGTTCATGCCGTCTCCTAGTTCGTCGTATGCCAGCGTGCGCTGTACTGCATGCGTACTCCGAACCCGCCCGAAAGAAACTGTCGATCCCGGACAGCGGGAATCTAGCCGATCACTGGTAGACGGCGGTCTCGAATTCCAGGTATCCGTTGATGGATCCAGCGTCCGCGAACGGCAGAATCTGCGTTGCCCAGAACCCGCCGACGCCGGTGTGCCGGTCGATCCAGTAATAGAGGTTTGCAAGACCCGCCCAAGCCAGTGATCCGGCCGGCCGGCCGGTGGGCGCCACCTCTTCATTTGTCATGAAGGAGTATGCCCATCCCTTTGGTACGCCGGGGAAGAATTCCGCATCGTTGGACAGTGTCGGAAGAACTCCGGGCAACAACCCGACGTGCTGGCCTTCGAGTCCGTTCCGTACGGCTGCAGCGACCGTCTCCGGCGCCAACACGCGGCCCGCAGTACCCGCGCCGTCGTTCAGCCACATACGGATGAACTTCATGTAATCGCCGACAGTGCCGTGCAAACCGTGACCACCCATGTGCACCTCGGGCTCAGCCGGAAGCTCGAACCCTATGAGCGGAGTGAGGCTTCCGACGCTCTCGCGCTGATGGATCGGCGCAAGTCGATTCTTCATCGACGGGCTCATCGTGAATGCCGTATCCGCCATCTCGAGAGGTTCGAAGATGCGCTCGCGCATGACATCGCCGAGCCGCTGACCTCGGATCGACTCGACGACCTGTCCGGCCCAGTCGATGTTGGTGCCGTACTCCCACTTCTCACCCGGGTCGAAGAGCAGCGGCGTCGTGAGCGCGGCTTTGCTACACGTGATCACGCTGGGCTGCCCATGTTCCTGCGAGAGCCGGTTGTACGACTCGTTGAAGAAGTCGTAACCGAACCCTGCAGTGTGAAGTAGCAGCATGCGAGTGGTGATGTTGCGCTTGGGTTCCCGAAGAACGGGGGTGCCGCCGGCGTCGAATCCGTCCAGGACCTTCAGCTCACCAATTTCGGGGATATAGGTCGCAGCGGGCGCATCGAGATCGAGCAACCCCTCCTCCACACATTGCAGGACAGCGGTACCGGTGATCGCCTTGGTCGTGGAGAAGAGCGCAAAAGTTGTATCAAGGGTCATCGGTTCGCCGAGACCGAGAGTCCGCTCACCGGCTGCACCCTCGTAGATGTTGCCTTCTCGATCCGTGATCATCGCGACGACACCCGGGACACGGTCAGCCCCTTGCGTTGCTCGCGCCAGCACGTCGTCGAGGCGGGGCTTCGAAAGAGGTTTCCGCGCAATATCTTCGATCGTCACTGCATTTCTCCATCCGACTCGCAACTTGTCTTGTCGAACAGAATGTAACGGTGATCACATACCCGGTTCTGCCTCGAAACGGCAGGAAAACTGTCTCGTTTCGGCAGAACCGGGCAGAGCTTGGAGTCAGCTCTGGGGCGCTCCGATATTCACCAGCCAGGAAATGCCGAATTTGTCTGTACAGGCGCCGAATTCGTCGCCCCACATCTGCTTCTCGAGTGGAACGCTCACCGTCCCCGTTCCCGACAACTGCTCCCAGTACCCGCGCAGCACGTCACCGTCGTCGCCGCTGAGGCTGACCGTGATGTTGTCACCTGGGTTGTACGGCATGCCGGGCGGAGTGTCGGCACCCATCAGGGTGTATCCCTGATCGGTTTCGAGCATTCCGTGCATGATCTTGTCGCCGCCTTCACCGGGATTGCCGAATTCACCGAACGTGCTCAGCGCCAGCGTGCCACCGAAGATTTCTTTGTAGAACTCCAACGCCTCACGGGCATTGCCGTTGAAGCTGATGTACGGATTGAGTCGAGTTGCCATGACGTACTCCTAGCTCGTGGGATTGCTGTCACGTTCGATTTCAATCCTTGCAGAACGCTCCGACACGAAACAACGGATCATCGCAGTTCATCGAGTGCGTAAACCGATCGTCATGACCGTTCAAACAGCTGCCCTCAGAATCGGTTCCGAGTCTCGGAAGGTAGCTCCCCGAACCGTTTCCGGTATGCCGCCGCAAACATCCCCAGATTGACGTAACCCCAGGCGTTGGCGATTTCGGAGACGGTTCTCCCATCGGAACGCAACAGTTCGCTGCGTACTCCCTCCAGTCGACGAGTGCGCAGTCGTTGACCCGGCGTGGTGTCTCGGTACCGTCGAAATCCCGCAGTGAGCGCTCGGACGCTGACGCCCACTGCAGCCGCGATCTCGGACGCCGTCGGCACCGAGCGCGCGAAAGTGTCGATGTACTCCTCCGCCGATCGCACGTAGGCCGGTTCGGCGGAGGCGACGTCGACGCCGAGTTGCAACCCGGCCTGCGTCGCCCACTCGTCGAGAAGCTGAGCCGTGACGAGTTCTTGAACCCTGACACCCAACCTTTCACCCGACATCGCGTCGGGTGACTCTGCAATTGCGCGAACGACGTAGTCCATCAATGCCAGCCAACTCGAGCCACGCCCGCCGATCGTGCACTTGTGCCGCCACAGGCGGTCATCGGGAACCACCCCGTACCACTGTTGGGCGTGATCGGCGACAAGCTGATGCGGCACAGTGAGATTCAGCTGCAGATGATCCTCGTCGAATTCGACGAAGTAGTCGGTCCGGCTGCAGTCTGCGACAAAGGTCTCCCCCACTCCGGTATTCGCCGCAGCGCCCCGTCCGAGAGCATGTCGACCGTTGCCCCTGATCGTCGTCAGGACCAGAATGTTTCCGGCTTCAGGCGAACATTCACCGACGGAGACCGGAATCCCGTAACAGAATCTGGTGACGTCGATCTTGCCGACTGCCGCCGAGTACATGTCCGAAGCCGGCTTCAACCGACTTCCGATCGGCGTCACCGTATAGGGCATGTAGATGTTGTCGGACCACTCCTTGATGCGGTCCCAGTCCTGAGAAAAGGCCTGATGATGCTGCATGGTGGGCCGACCGGCCACATCGATGAGCAAGGCGTCCTCGAACATGGTTCGAGTATCGCACCAGGGCCGGGGAAGGTCACGCAAAGTCAGGTGGCGTGATCTCTGCTCGTACGGCGGCAAAAAGCAGCGAATCGACCACGGTCCCCCGGATCACCATGTGCGCCCGCATCAGTCCCTCCTCCACCATGCCGGTTTTGGCGAGCACCGACGCCGACGCCGAGTTCTCCGGACGACACGTTGCCTGCACTCGCTGCGCTCCAAGGCGGGAACAGGCGAGTTCCAGAACCGCGCGCGCTGCCTCGGACGCATAACCCTGCCCCTGAAACTTCGGGTTCACGACAAAACCGAGTTCGGCCCGACGGTGCGCGGCGGATACTTCCCAAGCAGCTACCGACCCGATCACTGCTCCGTCAGCCTTCGACGTGATCGCCAGGGTGAACGAGCGACGTTCGACGAGCGCAGCTTCGAGCGCCGCATCGGTAAGGAACGCCCTGGTCATCGCGGGAGTGTTCGGACCCCAATCAACATGTCTACAGACGGCAGGGTCGGACGCGTACTGATGGACGGCCTCTTCATCCTCGGGCGTGAAATCTCGCAGAACAAGGCGTTCCGTAGTCAACGTGAACATCCAGCGATCCTAGATTGGGTTCGAAATATTCCTTGACTCGAACGTGTGTTCGAGTACAATTTGAGGAGGGGATCGGGGGGATTCTATGAGTGTCTTGTTGTCGGACGTGGTGTCTGGCTCGGCGGTGGGGTTACGCGGACGCCTGTGGCGGTTGTCTGCCGCGGAGTTGCGCGCTGTTGCTGTGTCGGCGAGTGCGGAGATTCTGCGGCTGGAAGCCGTGCGGGTGGCGGTAGTGGACGAACTGTCGATGCGTCCCGACGATCAGGTGATTGCCAGCCGCGGCGTGGGTGCGTGGTTGGCAGCGAACACCATGCTGCAGGTTCGGGACGGGAAGAAGATCGCCGCCCTGGGCGCCGCGTTGCGCCCGTTCCCGGCCGTGGCGGCAGGCTTCGATGATGGGGATTGCTCGTTCGAGCACGCCGTCTTGATCGTGACGTTCTGCGAATCACCGCCGAAGGGGATGCCGGAGGAAGCGCTCCCTCGCTGCATCGACCTCTTGCTTGCGGCTGCGTCGGGGGTGGAGGCGACGACGACGAAGGTGCGGCACGTCATCGCGACCTTGGAGCGCGTTTTCGAATCCGATGAGATTCCGCCCGCCGAAGACGTCGACCGGAACGAACTGCGGATCGCCTCGACCTTGAACGGTCGGGTGGTGGTGCGCGGCGATTTCGACGCCCTCACCGGCGAAATGTTGCTGTCGGCCCTGTCGAATTTGACGATGCCGACCCCGGCGCCCGATGGAACCCCTGATGCCCGGTCCGCAGCAAAGCGGACCGCGGACGGGTTCACCGAACTGATCCGCCGGTATCTGGATTACGCCGAGACCGGAACCGACGGCGGCCAACGACCGCACGTGAACGTGCACATCAATGCTCGCGATCTTGCCGAGCATCGGGACTGCGCCGCGGCACCTTCTGATGTGGACGACGAAGGCTCGCCCGATCTGGACCTGTCAGATCTTGATGTCGGGCACATGCCGTGGCTCGGGCCGCTGTCGGTGTCGCAGACCAGGCTTCTCGGGTGCGACTGCTTCCTGTCGACCGTCCTACTCGACGATCACGGCGCGCCGCTCGATGCGAAACCCGGAAAACGATTGGTCAACGCCGAACAGCGCGTCGCCCTCATTGCCCGCGACAAAGGCTGCGCCTTCCCCGGCTGCACATGCGTACCGGCCTGGACGGACGCGCACCATATCCGGCACTGGGCGAACGGTGGTCCGACGGTGATGAACAACCTTGTCCTACTGTGCCGTTCACACCACCGACTGATGCACCGGAAAACGGGGTTCGTCGGAAAATGGGAAATCCGAATCGGCGTCGACAACAAACCGTGGTTCATCCCGCCGCCATCGATCGACCCCGGGCAGCACCCCAGGCCGGCGAACACCACCTTCAAAACCTGACGACGAACCTCAGGCACAACAGAACACAGCCCAGCACCGCATCGAAGGGATCCCCCCGATGCGGTGCCAGCAGGCCGTGACGCTTGATGAAGCCGTGCCCACGAATCAATCAGCGTGATCAATCAGCGAGTCAGCACAAGCCCCGATGTCGGAACGCCCGTTCCCGCAGTCACAAGTACATTTTCGACGGAGTCGACCTGGTTGACCGAAGTACCGCGGATCTGCCGAACTCCCTCGGCGATACCGTTCATCCCGTGAATGTATGCCTCACCGAGCTGTCCGCCATGGGTGTTGATCGGAAGCTTGCCGCCGAGTTCGATTGCGCCACCGGCGATGAAGTCCTTTGCCTCTCCCCTGCCACAGAAACCGAGTTCCTCGAGCTGCATCAATACGTAGGGCGTGAAGTGGTCGTAGAAGACCGCCGTCTGCATGTCCGACGGGCGCAGCCCACTTTGTGACCAGAGTTGATCGCCGACAAGGCCCATCTCCGGTAGGCCGGTCAAACCGTCACGGTAGTAGCTGGTCATGATGTATTGATCTGCCCCGCTGCCCTGTGCGGCGGCTGCGATAACGGCAGGGGTGTTCTTCAGATCCTTGGCTCGTTCTGCCGAGGTGACGACGATGGCGATGCCGCCGTCGGACTCCTGGCAGCAGTCGAGGAGATGCAATGGTTCGGCGATGAATCGCGAATTCTGATGGTCCTCGAGGGTGATCGGTTTTCCGTAGAAGAATGCCTTCGGATTGGTGGCCGCATGCTTACGGTCCGCGACGGCGATTCGGCCGAAGTCCTCGCTGGACGCTCCGTAGACGTGCATGTATCGCTGCGCGACCATCGCAACAAACGATGCGGGCGTGCCCAATCCGTGAGGATAGGAAAAGGCGTTGTCTGTGCCCGACGAATTGACCTGCGCCACAAGACCGGAGTTCACCTGACCGAAACGCGCACCCGACCGCTCGTTGAACGCACGGTAGGCGACGACGACGTCCGCGACGCCAGTGGCAACAGCCATGGCTGCCTGCTGAATCGTCGCCGCAGCGGCACCGCCCCCGTAGTGGATTCGGCTGAAGAACTTGAGGTTCGGGATACCCACCGAACGAGCCACTGCCACTTCGGTGTTGGTGTCCATGGTGAACGAGGTAAGACCGTCGACGTCGGCGGGTGTCAGACCGGCGTCGTCCAACGCGGCTTGGACAGCCTCGGCGGCCAGTCGCAGTTCACTGCGACCGGAGTCCTTCGAGAAATCCGTGGCGCCGATTCCGACGATCGCGGCCTTGCCGGACAATGCGCTCATTCAATGTCTCCGTTTTCAATGTCTCCGTTTTCAATGTCTCCGTTCGAGCCCGACGCCGGAAAGGCCAGTGTGACCTGCGCGGTGATGTGATCTCCGAGACTGTTCTTGCCGACCACTGCGAGCGATACGAGATCCTCGTCGTAGGAGGTCACCGTTCCGGAGAGCGTCAAGGTGTCGTAGGCGTACCAGGGGACCCCGAGGCGGAGTTTGATCGACGTGAGTACGGCCCGTGGTCCTGCCCAATCGGTCACGAATCGCTGCACCAGGCCGGTGTCGGTGAGGATGTTGACGAAGATGTCTTTCGAGCCGCGTTTCTGTGCGAGGTCGCGGTCGTGGTGAACATCTTGAAAGTCTCGGGTAGCGAGCGCCGCCGAGACGACAAAAGTCGGGTCGCCGTAAATCGAGAGCTGCGGAAGAATCTCTCCCACAGTGATGTCCGTCGTCGAAGTCATCATCACTCCTTCACCGCAGACACAGAAACCGGCTGCCAGGCGTACAGAGTCCAGGGCGTGCCGCCTGTCTCGTCGTCACCGGGGAAGTCGAGGTAGATCGCCTCCACCTCCATTCCGATCGATACGTTCGAGGGATCGACACCGCGCAATTCGCCGAGCATCCGCACACCCTCCGGCAGTTCGACCAGGGCCACGACAAACGGCAACGACCGACCAGGAACCTTGGGGGCGTGGTGAACGACAAAGCTGAAGACCGTTCCTCGACCGGACGCGACCACGTAGTCGGTCTGCTGCGACTTGTCCTTCCAGATCGCGGGCACCGGCGGGTGCTGCACCGAACCGTCCGCACGCAGTTGGATACGCAACTCGTGTGCGGCAACACCGTCCCAGAAGAACTGCGTGTCGAGAGATGCTGTCGGACGCAGCATCCGAGATGCGTCCAGGTCCGCAGGCACGTCGGTGGAGGGGCTCTCGCTGACTGGCGGCGCGAACTTCAAGATCCGGAACATCATCTCCGAGACCAGTTCTTCACCGACCCGCCAGTAGCTGCGGGTAGTGAAGAACCACCCTTCACCGAGACCTGTCTTCTTCGGCCCCACAACATCTTCCAACACCGACGAGATGGTGACTTCTTCACCCGGCTTCAGATAGCGGTGGTAGATCTGATCGCAGTTGGTCGCGACGACGGACGTGAATCCGGCCTCGTCGAGTATATCCGTCATCCGGCCCAACGGATCGTCAGCTTCTCGAACCGCACCCAGGCCGCGCATCGTCCATACCTGCGCCATCGCCGGCGGCGCGACTATGCCGTCGTGTCCGGCGGCGCGGGCAGCCGATTCGTCGACGTAGATCGGGTTCTCGTCTCCGATCGCCTCGACCCAGTTGCGGATCATCGGCAGGTTCACGGGGTCCCGGCCGGCGCGAGGAGCGCTTGGCCCGTCCTCCCGAACCCGTTCGGCAGCAGTGAGAATGGGATCTGACACGGTTTGTTTCCTATCTCGGAACGCGGGGAAGCTTCAGGCCGGCAGTCGCAATCAATTCGCGCATCACCTCGTTGACTCCACCGCCGAAGGTGATCACCAGGTTGCGCTTGATCTGCATGTCCAGCCACTCCATGAGATCAGCAGTTTCGGGATCGATCGGATTTCCGTACCGCCCGACGATCTCTTCCGCCAGTCGACCGACCCGCTGGATGCGCTCGGTCGCAAACACTTTGGTTGCCGAAGCGTCAGCGATATCCACCGAATCCGAATCACTCGACGCCACTTGCCAGTTGAGCAGTTCGTTGAGCCGGTACGTCGCATGAATTTCGCCGAGCGCGCGCCGTACGTCAACGTGATCAAGGAGGTTTTCACGCTTGGCCCAGTCGAAGACGTGGTCGTAAATCCCTGCGACACGACCTGCCGGGCCGAGCATGACGCGTTCGTGATTGAGCTGCGTCGTGATCAAACGCCAGCCCTGATTCTCTTCACCCACAAGCATGTTCGCCGGAACGCGAACGTCCTCGTAGTAGGTGGCGTTGACGTGATGCGCGCCGTCGCAGGTGATGATCGGGGTCCAGGTGTAACCGGGATCTTTGGTGTCCATGATGAGGATGGAGATGCCGCGGTGCCGTGAATCGGCAGAACCTGTCCGCACGGCGAGCCACACGTAATCGGCGTCGTGCCCGCCGGTGGTGAAGATCTTCTGGCCGTTGACGACGTACTCGTCACCATTGAGTGCCGCTGAGGTACGCAGTGCTGCAAGGTCGGTGCCGGCTTCCGGTTCGGTGTAGCCGATCGCGAAGTGCACTTCACCGGCGAGGATCGCAGGCAGGAATTTCTGCTTCTGCTCCTCGCTACCGTACTTCTGCAAAGTCGGACCGACGGTCTGCAGAGTGACCGAAGGCAGTGGGACATCCGCCCGCACAGCCTCGTTGACAAAAATCTGCTGCTCGACTTCTCCGAACCCACGTCCGCCGTACTCCACCGGCCAGCCGACGCCGAGCCAGCCGTCCTTGCCCATACGACGGATGACCTCGCGATAGGTAGGGCCATGCCGCTCCACGCGCATGATCTTGGCCTCTTCGGGCGAAATCAGCGTCGAGAAGTAGCGTCGAAGTTCAGCTTGCAATGCGCGCTGACTGTCGGTCAGATCGATGAACACCGGGCCCCCACGAGGTCGAGTCGCTGCGAAGCGCCGCCGAGCAGGCGCGCCAAGTCTTTTGCCGTCGAGTAGTAACGATGAAGCGGATAGGTGACGTCGACGCCCAGACCGCCGTGCAAGTGGTGAAGCACCTGCATCGTGGCAGGAACTTCCTGGGCGATCCAGTACGCCATGACGTCGAGGTCCGACTGGGCATCCAGGCCCTCCGACACGCGCCAGGACGCCGACAACGCCGCGACGTGAAGGGTCCGGGAGGTGACGTAGGCGTCGGCTATCTGTTGTGAAACTGCCTGGAAGGTGGCGAGCGGCTTGCCGAATTGCTCACGCGAGCCGACGTGTGTCGCAGTGAGATCGACGGCGCCGGATACCAAACCGTCGGCGACGGCTCCGATACTCGCCGTGGCGATCCGGTACAGCGTCTGGACGGCTTCCTGACCCGCTCCGAGAAGTTCACCGACTGCCTCGTCCATGGTGACTGCGAACTCCGGACTGCCGGACGAAGTGGGAGTCGGTGTCAGTGCGACGCCGGCGGCAGTTGGATCGACAAGAACGACTCCGGCGTCGGTGGGCACGAGAATTCTGTGTGCGCTCGCCGCGAAGGGCACGGCAAGGACTGTCCCGCTGACGCGATACCAGTCGCCTGACTGCTGCGCGGTAGTCGACGGCTGCGCCGGGAACTGCTGCCCCGGCTCACCGAGTGCCGCGGTGAAGACCCGTCCGGCGCCGACTCCGGTGAGCAACTCGTCCTGCTGCGCGTCGGTCCCTAGAGCAACGATGGGGAGTACGCCGAAGCCGAGGGTCGCGAGAGCCGGAATGGGAGCGGCGGCCCGGCCGACCTCGACGAGAAGAGAGCCGACGTCGGTGACCGAGAGGCCCTCGCCGCCCAGACGCTCGGGCAGTGCCAACGTGAGCAGGTCGGCTTCGGCGAATGCCGCCCAGAGCGCGTCCGGCTCCAGTTCGCGGGCAAGGAGCGCGGTAGCCACCTCGGCGACCGCTTCCTGGGTTTCATCGGGAGTGAAGTCCACGCTGGCAATCCTGTCTCTGATGTAGAACGTGTTCTAGTTGTATCACCAACGTGGACATTTCTAAAGGCCTCTACTCACGCCGTCTAATCACGGGGCAGGCCCAGAATTCTCTCCGCGGCGACGGTCAACAGAATCTGCGTGGTTCCGCCGGCAATCGACAGGCATCGCGTGTTGAGGAACTCACGCGAGAGCGGACCCTCCACCCATCCGGCCGGGCCACCCAATTCCATGGCGAACTCTGCGACATTCTGACGCTGGCGCACGCCCACCAGCTTGCGGACGCTCGACGCCGGGCCCGGATCCTGACCATCCAATTGCCGCAGTGTCGTACGCAATTCCAGCAACGAGCCCACCATGGCGGTTCCGATCAGCCCACCGAGCTTGTCTGCAACCACAGGATCGGGATCGCCTGCCAACTCGAGCAATTCCTCCATCGCACCGCCGAGCGAAGAGCCACCGCTCATCGCGACTCGCTCGTTGGCGAGGGTCGTGCGGGCCAGCTTCCAGCCTCCACCGAGTTGGCCGACGACGCACTCGTCCGGCACGAAGACGTCGTCGAGGAAGACTTCGTTGAACAGGGCGTCTCCGGTGATCTCACGCAGCGGCGAGATCCGAATCCCAGCCGTCTTCATGTCGAGTAGGAAGTACGTGATGCCCTTGTGCTTGGGAACATCGCGATCGGTTCTGGCGAGGCAGATAGCCCAGTCAGCTTCACGTGCAAGCGAAGTCCAGACTTTCTGACCATTCAGCTTCCAACCGCCGTCGACCTTTTCCGCGGTCGTACGCAGCGCGGCAAGATCCGAACCTGCGCCAGGTTCGCTGAAGAGCTGGCACCAGGTGATCTCGCCCTTGAGCGTCGGAGTCGCGAATCTTTCGATCTGCTCCGCACTGCCGTGCTCGAGGATGGTGGGAACTGCCCACCACCCGATCACGAGATCGGGCCGGCCGATACCGACGGCCGCCAACTCTTCCTCGATCAAAATCTGTTGCGCGGCCTTGGCGCCCCGGCCGTACGGCTTCGGCCAGTGCGGTGCGAGGTAGCCCGATTCGGCCAAAGCGTTGCGCTGTTCGGATTCGGGCAGCGCCACCAATTGCGCTACCTCTTCGCGAATGTCGGACCGGTCGGATTCGAGCTCACTCAAGTCGATCTGAAGGTGACGCCGTGCGCCGCCGATCGTCAATTCAGCGACGCGTGCGCGCCAGTGAGACGATCCGCCCAGAATCTGCCGGAGCGACAGCGCTCGACGAAGGTAGAAGTGCGCCTCGTGCTCCCAGGTGAATCCGATACCGCCGAGCACTTGAATGCAGTCTTTTGCCGTGTCGACTGCGGCGTCCAGCGACACCGCGGCCGCCACTGCTGCGGCGATCGGAAGTTCGTCGCCCGACTCGGCAGCGACCGCGGCGTCCCAGGCGACAGCTCCGGCATTTTCCACTCGGCACAGCATTTCGGCACAGATATGTTTGATCGCCTGGAACGAACCGATGGGTTTTCCGAATTGTTCGCGAATCTTCGCGTACTCCACCGCAGTACGCAGACTCCACGCCGCAATTCCGGCAGCTTCGGCAGCCCCAAGTACCGCCGCTAGGTCGGAAACCGATCCTGGCGCAATGTCATCGAGGATTCGGTCGGCGTCGACCGTCACTCGATCGAAGGAGACTCGCGCCAGTGGTCGCGACTTGTCGATCGTGTCGACCGCTTCGTAGGTCACACCTTCGCTGTCTCCGTCGACGAGAGCCCAGACGACACGCGAGCCTTCACCTTCCGACACCACGCCCGCCGACACGAGGACCGATACGCCCGAGTCTCCACCCCAGGCGTAACCTCCTTCGCCATGAAGCTCGATGCCGCCGGACGCATTCGCCGTTGCCGCAACTGGACTTTCGTCCAATACGACGGCGCACGGCAGCGCACCGTCGGCGAGCGTTTCGGACCAACGCTTGGCAGCGGGCGACGAACTACGCCCCACCACCAGCGCTGCGAGTGCAGTCGTGAGAACAGGACCCGGCACGAGTTCGATTGCCGCCTGTTCGAGCATTGCTGCGAGATCGACGATTTCGGCTCCGGCTCCGCCTACCGCTTCGGGAACGGCGACCGAAAATATCCCGAGAGACGCGAACTCGGACCATTTCTCCCGCCACGAAACTGCTGGTCCACGGCGTACCATGTCCATCGGCGTGGCCGAGCGAGCCCAGGCCTCTATCGATTCCTGGACCGCCCGCTGTTCATCGGTCGTGGCGATTGTCACAACTGGTTCCCGCCTCTCGATAAGTGACACAATTGTTTAGAACGTGTTCTAATATGACACCTGGCCAAGAGTCAAGGCGCGAAGGAATTTGTCGATGACCACAACATCCCGATCCCGCTCCAACGCGGTTGCTTCTGCAACGCTCGGGGACGACGATCTCAGCTCCAACGCGCAACGCGAACGCCGCAAGCGGATTCTCGACGCAACCCTCGCCTTGGCGTCCAAGGGTGGCTACGAGGCTGTCCAGATGCGCGCCGTGGCCGAGCGCGCCGACGTCGCGGTCGGAACGCTCTATCGTTACTTCCCGTCCAAGGTTCACCTGTTGGTGTCCGCTCTGGCACGCGAATTCGAGAAGATCGATTCCAAGGGCAAGATCCCACCCGGAACCAGCCCGCTCGAGCGGATGCAGCTGATCCTCAGCCTCATCACCCGCGCGATGCAGCGCGATCCACTCCTGACCGAAGCCATGACTCGCGCGTTCATGTTCGCCGACGCCTCCGCAGCGGCCGAGGTCGATCAAGTGGGCCAGTTGATGGACCGCCTCTTCGCACGAGCGATGACCGAAGAGGAGCCAACCGAAGAGCAGCTGGCGATCGCGCGCGTGATCTCGGATGTGTGGCTGTCCAATTTGGTGGCATGGCTCACGCGACGTTCTTCGGCTACCGATGTCGCCAATCGACTGGAATTGACGGTTGAACTGCTGCTCGGTGACGGAACTCGGAAACCCGAATAGACGTCCTTTGTCGCATCTGTCATTTTTGCACTGATCGGCCGGAAACGTATCGAGCCAGGAGTCGCTGCATCACCTAGATTTGAAGAGGTGAGCGCACAAGATCTGTCCATCGAACTCCGCCGAGCGCTGTCGGGCGTGGCACGCACCCCGCGTCTGCTCGTAGCCTCCGACTACGACGGGACGATGGCACCCATCGTCGCCAACCCGGACAAGGCGTATCCCCGTGCGGAAACGGTGCGTGCGCTCCGCTCCCTCGCCAGCCTGGCTTCGACGACGGCTGCCGTGATCTCCGGTCGCGCCCTCAAGGATCTGGCTGCGCTGTCCCGACTTCCCGCCGAAGTGCAGTTGGTCGGAAGCCACGGCTCCGAGTTCGACATCGGATTCGTTCACGCGATCGACGCCGACGCCAGGAAACTGCTCGACGAGATCGTCACCGAGTTGGGCCGGATCGCCGCCGACACCCCTGGGGCAACGGTGGAGAAGAAGCCCGCCAGCGTCGCCTTGCACGTACGCAACACCAGCGCCGATGACGCCGAGAAGGCGCTCATCGCCGTTCGGACCGAATCGGCGCTCTGGCCGGGTGTTCAGGTCACCGAGGGCAAATCGGTGGTCGAGTTGGCCGTCATCGCCACCGACAAGGGCCACGCACTCGACTTGATTCGCCATCAGGACGGCGCTACCGCTGCCGTCTTCATCGGGGACGACGTGACCGACGAAAAGGCGTTCAGCAGGCTTCAGGGGCCGGACATCGGAATCAAGGTCGGCAGTGGGGACACCGTCGCCGACTATCGCGTCGACAGCACCGAGGACGTCGCTGCCGCTCTGGCGTTCCTGCTCGACGAGCGTCGTACGTGGCTTTCCGGTGCCGACGCTCCGCCCATCGAGCGGCTCTCGATGCTCGCCAGTCCGCGCACCGTCGCTTTGGTGACCCCGGATGCGACGCTGACCTGGTTGTGTCACCCGGAACCGGATTCCGCAGCAGTCTTCGCGCACCTTCTCGGCGGAACCGGGGCGGGCCACTTCTCAGTCGGGCCTCGCCGAACAGCCTTGCCGCTGAGCCAGAAGTACATCGACAGCACGATGACCGTTCAGACCCGCTGGGCGAGCCTGTCCGTCACCGACTACCTCCCCCACGACGTCCCGCAGGGACGAACCGACCTGACCCGCATCATTTCCGGCCAGGCCGACGCGATCGTCTCGTTCGCACCCCGTCCCGAGTTCGGCCAAGGCCAGGTCACCCTCGAGGTCGTCGACGAGGGCATTCGGGTCCTCGGCACCAACGAGCCGTACGTGCTCCGCTCCCCCGGCGTGCTGTGGAACATCGCCACCGACGGAAACCAGCAGACCGCGCACGCCATCGTCGAGCCGTCCAAGGGTGACGTCGTCCTCGAATTGCGCTGCGGAACAGAAGAAATCGGCCCCTCGGAGATTCCGGAGATCGAACGCCGAGCAACTTCGGAGGCATACTGGTCCGATTGGGCCAAGACGCTCGAACTGCCGAAGCTGAAGCCGGACTTGATGAAACGCTCTGCGCTGACCTTGCGCGGGCTGGTTCACGCCGATTCCGGTTCCATCATGGCCGCCGCTACGACATCCCTGCCGGAAGAGATCGGCGGAGTCCGCAACTGGGACTACCGCTATTGCTGGTTGCGCGACGCCGCCCTCACCGCAACAGCTCTCGTGAGCGTCGGATCCACCGACGAAGCCGAGAACTACCTCGACTGGGTCCACCGCGTGCTCGAAACGCTGCCGGGACCCGAGCGCCTGCACCCCCTCTACACGCTGTACGGGACTTCGCTACCGCCCGAGGCCGTCATCGACTCACTGCCCGGGTACGCCGGTTCCCGGCCGGTCCGCGTCGGAAACGCCGCGAATCAGCAGGTTCAACTGGACGTGTTCGGCCCGATCGTCGAGCTGATCGTCGAACTGGCCAATGCACGCGAAAAGGCCGGTGCTGCTGACCCTTTGAGTGACCGCGACTGGGAACTGGTGTGCGCCATGGTCGAAGCAGTGCAGCGACGCTGGTTCGAACCCGACCACGGTATCTGGGAAATTCGCGACAACCCGCGCCACCACGTCTATTCCAAGGTGATGGGTTGGGTCACCGTCGACCGCGCTGTCGATCTTGCCGCCCGCTTTTCTCGTGAGGCTCTGCCCGAGTGGGTGGAACTACGTGACCAGATCGCCGACGAAGTACGCCACAAGGGATGGAAGGACGACGTCCAGTCGTACACAGCTGCCTACGACGGTACCGATCTCGACGCCGCTACTCTGCACATCGGACTGTCGGGACTGATCGATCCCACGGATCCACGCTTCGCCGCAACCGTCGTAGCCACAGAGGCTGAACTACGCAGCGGCTCAACGGTATACCGCTACCACCACGACGACGGCCTGCCCGGCATCGAAGGTGGATTCCATCTCTGTGCAGCCTGGCTCGTCGAGGCCTACCTACTGATCGGTCAACGCCTGCAAGCAGAGGCACTGTTCGACCAGTTGGTCGCGGCAGCGGGTCCCACCGGACTGCTCGCGGAGGAGTACGACCCCATCGCGGAACGCTCGCTGGGCAACCACCCCCAGGCATACAGCCATCTGGGATTGTTGCGCTGCGCCCAACTCCTGGCGTGACAACTACCCCGTGACAGCTACACCCTGATCCGACCTGATGTTCGCCCGGCCAGTAGCTCGGTGTCGAGCATCTCGACTATCGGAACGCCGGATCCCGACGGCGACATCAGGAGCGCACCGGCACGCCGGCCCTTCTCTTCCTGTGGCTGGCGCACCGTTGTCAGTGATTCGCGCAGCGCCTCGTCGACGCCGTCGAATCCGGTGATCGACAGTTGGCCAGGTACATCGATGCCCTGCCAGCGCGCCCAGTCCAAGGCGCCGAGGGCCAGCACGTCGGTGGTGCAGACCAGTGCGGTGATCTCGGGGTTGGTCGCGAGAGCTTCCGCCGCCGCCGAGTGGCCGGACTGCGAAGTGTGGACGTACCGCTCGATCACCGTGAGTGAGAGTGGGTCCATGTCAGCCGCCACCATTGCGTCGCGGACTCCTTCGATGCGCTCACGCTGGACGTGGAAGTGGGGGGACTTGAGTCGTTCCTGGCTGACGACGCCGTCCATCCGGTCGCGCCCCAGCCTCATGCAGAGCACGCCGATGTCACGGTGGCCGAGACCGATGAGGTAGTCGGCGACCTTGCGCATGGCAGCGCGGTCGTCGATGCCCACGAGAGACGCACCGGGAATCTCGCGCGGCTGGTCGCACACCACGATCGGAATGTGACGCTCGAGCACGGCGGCAAGATACGGGTCGTCGTCGGCCACCGAGTAGACGACAAAGCCGTCGACACCCGCTTGTTGGACCACAGCCGCAGCATCCACCTCGTCGCGCCCGGGCCCGGCCGGGATGAGCAGCAAGCCCTGGCCGGCGTCCTCACATGATTCCGAGAGACCGGCCAGAAAGCTCATGGCGGCCGGGTCACGGAACGAATAACTGAGTGCTTCGGTGAGCAGAAGACCGACGGCGCCGGCTTTGCGAGTTCGCAAGGAGCGGGCGACCGGATCAGGTCCGGGGTATCCGCGTCGCTTGGCCGCTTGGAGCACTCGATCCCGCAGCTCGACGGAGAGCTGATCGGGTCGGTTGTACGCGTTCGAGACTGTAGTTCTCGACACATTGAGCTCGGCGGCAAGCGACGCCAAAGTGGCTTGACGGCGTGGCTGACGGGACCGGGGCATAAACGGACGTTAGCCGTAGTGCCCGCAGACGGCGCGTTGGGGCTGAACCGAAGGTGAACTACCAGCGACTATGCGCTAATGTGTAACGGTAACGGTTTCCAATAGCATTTAGCCCAGCCTTTGTTCAGGAGAAAAGCACGTGCGTTCGTCGTCGAAATTCCGCACCGCCACCGCCCTCGCGGCCGTCTCGGTCGCCGCAGCATTCGCGCTCACCGCGTGCAGCTCCACCTCTTCGAAAGACGAAGGCATCACCGTCGTCGCATCGACGAACGTGTGGGGCGACGTCGCGCAGGCCGTCGCAGGCGACAAGCTGACCGTGACGTCGATCATCAACGAGCCGTCCGCGGACCCACACTCGTTCGAGGCGACTCCCGCCGATGCCGCCAAGATCACCGACGCATCGCTTGTCGTCTACAACGGCGGCGGTTACGACCAGTTCATCACCGACGTCCTCGATGCAGGCAAGGGTGAGCAGAAGTCGGTCAACGCCTACAACCTGCTCGACGGCGGCATCCATGCCGGCGAAACCGCGGGCGAATCGCATGACGGTCACACCCACGGCGCAGTCAACGAACACGTCTGGTTCGACATCCCGACCGTCGACGCCGTCGCACATTCGGTTGCCGATCAACTGAGCGCACTCGATCCGGACAACGCGGCAACCTACGAGGACAACGCGAAGGCATACAGCCAGAAGCTCGCCGGCGTCACGGCCATCACCGACTCCATCGCCGCTGCCCACGCGGGCACACCGGTGGCTCAGACCGAGCCGATCGCGCACTACCTCCTGGTCGCAGCTGAACTGAAGGACGCAACTCCCGAAGAGTTCACCAGCGCCATCGAAGACGGCAACGATCCGTCACCGGCCGCAATCGCCGCAACCCGCCAGCTCCTCTCGGACAAGCAGGCCCGCGCATTGGTCTACAACATCCAGACGCAGGACAAAGTGACCCAGGACATGCGCACCACCGCCGAAACCGCCGGAGTGCCCGTCGTCGAGGTTACGGAGACTCTCCCCGAGGGCCTGGACTACATTCAGTGGCAGACGCAGACCGCGGAGTCGCTCGCAAACGCCCTCTCTGCCCAGTAATTTTTGCCCCACCATTTCCGAGAAGAACCGATCGGCTTGTGACAGATACTTCCGCGAATACTCCTGTGCCCTCTGGTAACACCGTGCCTTCTGGAAACACCGTGCCTTCAGGAAACACCGTGCCTTCAGGAAACACCGTGCCCGCTGTGACGCTGAAGGATGCTCGACTGTCCTTCGGCGCCCGCACCCTCTGGGACGGACTCGACCTCGAGGTACAGCCAGGTGAGTTCATCGCCGTACTCGGACCGAACGGGTCTGGCAAGACCTCGCTCCTGAAGATTCTTCTGGGTCAACTGCAGCTCAGCGGTGGTAGTGCTCAGATCGTCGGCACGCCGGCACGGGCCGGGAACTCACATGTCGGGTACATCCCGCAGCAGAAGTCGATCGACGACGGCCTCCCGCTCCGCGGCCGCGACCTGGTCGGCCTCGGCGTCGACGGTCACCAGTGGGGCACGGGGCTACTCCGCCGGGGTCGTCGACGCAGGATCGTCGACGACGCCATCGCGCAGGTCAGCGCCCAGTCGTTTGCCGACGCCCCCATCGGCTCCATGTCCGGCGGCGAGCAGCAGCGACTGCGGATCGCTCAGGCTTTGGTCGGCGACCCGCGGATCCTGCTGTGCGACGAGCCGCTGCTCAGCCTCGACCTCGCCAACCAGCACCTGGTCTCGACGCTGATCGACAAGCGTCGACGCAGCCATGACACTGCGGTGCTGTTCGTGACGCACGAGATCAATCCGATCCTGCCGTTGGTGGATCGAGTGCTCTATCTGGTGGACGGCAAATTCCGGATCGGGACGCCGGCCGAAGTGATGACGTCCGAGGTTCTCTCGGATCTGTACAACACCGACGTCGAGGTGCTGCAGGTTCGTGGTCGCCTCGTCGTGATCGGCACCGGAGATGCCATCGACGCGCTCGGCAGCGCCGGCGGACTGCGTCCAGGCGAAGGCGTTCACCATTCTGATGAGGATCACCACCAGTGAGTAACAAGTTCACCGACGCGATGTCGCGGATGTTCGACGTGTCCGCCACCGTCGATCTACTGCAGTACGACTTCGTCCAACAGGCGTTGATCGCCGGCGCCATCCTCGGATTGCTGGCGGGCATCATCGGGCCGCTGATCGTGAGCCGTCAGATGTCGTTCTCGGTGCACGGTACGAGTGAGCTGTCACTGACCGGTGCATCCGCCGCACTTCTTGTCGGAGTGGGCGTCGGCTTCGGCGCCATCGTCGGATCCGTGGTCGCCGCGGTTCTGTTCGGGCTACTCGGAGCCAAAGCGCGGGACCGGGATTCGGTGATCGGTGTGATCATGGCTTTCGGCCTCGGCCTGTCGGTGTTGTTCCTCTGGGCGTACGACGGTCGCACGGGAACCAGCTTCTCGTTGTTGGTCGGACAGATCGTGGCGCCGGGAAACAGCGGTCTCGAACTTCTGCTGCTGTGCGCGGTCATCGTGATCGGCACACTCGGATTCATCTACCGCCCTTTGCTCTTCGCGAGCACCGATCCCGAAGTTGCTGCAGCTCGCGGTGTTCCGGTTCGGGCACTGTCGATAGTGTTCGCGGTGTTGGTCGGAATCACCGCCGCGCTCGGCGTGCAGATCGTCGGCGCCCTGCTGGTGATGTCGCTGCTGATCACTCCCGCAGCGGCCGCCGCGTACGTCACGGCAAGCCCGCTCAAGGCCACGATTCTCTCCGTCGTGTTCGCCGAACTGGCAGCCGTCGGCGGCATCCTTCTCTCGCTGGCCCCCGGCGTTCCCGTCTCGAGTTTCGTCACCTCGGTCTCGTTCGTGATCTACCTGATATGCCGACTCTTCGGATCCGCACGTCGCAAGAATGCCGGACGGATTCCGGCGCACGCCTGAACACCGCGAGCCCATACCTACCTAGAATCGAAGTATGGGCTACAGCGTTGATCTGAACAGCGACCTCGGCGAGGGCTTCGGAGCCTGGACCCTGGGCGACGACGACGCGATGCTCGAACTTGTCACAAGCGCCAACATCGCCTGTGGATTCCACGCCGGCGACCCGACCACACTGTTGGCGACATGCGAATCCGCGGCCACCCGCGGCGTACGGATCGGCGCGCAAGTGGGGTACCGCGACCTCGCCGGTTTCGGCAGACGCTTCATCGACGTCTCTCCGAAGGACCTGACCGCCGACGTCATTTATCAAATAGGGGCACTCGACGGTTTGGCTCGTGTCGCCGGATCGCGGGTCACGTACGTCAAACCCCACGGCGCGCTCTACAACGCGATAGTTCATCACCGCCGGCAAGCGCGGGCTGTGGTCGCCGCTGTCGTCGCCTACGACAGTTCGCTACCAGTTCTCGGACTGCCGGGTTCGGTGTTTCTTGAGGAAGCTCGCGAGGCCGGACTCGACATCGTCGCCGAGGCTTTTGCCGATCGCGCGTACACGGCAGAAGGCACCCTGGTTCCCCGAACCGAACCAGGTGCGGTGCTGCACGACCCGACGCTGGTTGCAGAACGGGTTCGGCGAATGATCGTCGACGGCGAATTCGACGCAGTCGACGGGAGCACCCTCGAGATCACCGCAGCCTCGGTGTGTGTGCACGGTGACAGTCCGGCGGCCGTCGACATGGCCGCGGCGATCCGTGCACTCCTCGAATCCTCCGACGTCGAGATCACGCCGTTCACATGATCACGATCCTGCCCGCCGGTGAATCCGCAGTCCTCGTCGAGTACGACGAACTGCCGAACGTGTTGGGCAACTTCAGGGCCCTCGACGCCAGTCGGATCCCCGGGGTGATCGACTTGATTCCCGCGGCACGAACCATCTTGATCGAGTACGACAACACGATCACCGGTCACAATCTCGTGGAGAAATGGGTACGTGGGGCTGCACCGATCGAACTCACAGCAGACGAGATCGGGTCTGCCGTCGAAATTCCGGTCAGCTACGACGGCGCCGACCTTGCCGAAGTGGGCAAGCTGACCGGACTCGGGGTCGACGGTGTGATCGACGCTCACACGTCCGCGACCTGGACCGTCGCGTTCATCGGTTTCACCCCGGGTTTCGCGTACCTGACCAGCACCGAGACAAGGCTGGAGGTTCCACGTCGATCGGACCCGCGCAGGCAGGTCCCGGCCGGGGCAGTCGGATTGGCCGGCCCGTTCTCGGGCGTCTACCCGCGTAGTTCCCCGGGCGGCTGGCAGTTGATCGGAACCACGGAACTGTCGGTGTGGGATGCCGAACGCCGCCCGCCGGCGTTGCTTCTACCCGGCACCACGGTCACCTTTGTCCGTGCCTGAATTCGATGCCCGCATGATTTCGGTGTCTTCACCGCGTTGTTGCGAGACAATGGATTCATGGCCTGGCTCGAGGTAGTGCGTACCGGCCCGCTCGCCACAGTTCAAGACCGCGGGCGGACAGGCTACGGCGCCCTCGGGGTCGGCAGATCCGGGGCCGTCGACATGATCGCGCACGACAGCGCGAACAGACTTGTAGGCAACACTTTTCGAGCAGCAACCATCGAAGTCACCACTGGCGGTTTCGCTATGCGAGCCGTCGGATCGATGACGGTGGCAGTGACGGGCGCGCGGGTAGCGCTGACCGTCGACGGACAGCCGGTGCCTGACTACTCGAGCATGCACCTCGACGGTGGCAGTATTCTCGAATTAGGTTACAGTACAACTGGTTTGAGAACGTACATCTCCGCACGCGGTGGCATCGACGTCCCGCAGGTACTCGGCAGCAGATCCACCGACACGCTCTCCGGACTCGGGCCGCCGCCGCTCACCGTCGGCGATCACCTCCTCCTCGGGGCCGAGGAAGGGACGTGGCCCACCGAAGAGTTGATTCCACCGCCGGCCCCTCCACTCGGCGCAGTTCCACTCGAGATCACGCTCGGCCCACGAAATTCCTGGTTCACTGCCGCATCCGTTCAGGCACTCCTTCACACCACCTGGAAAGTCACCGAACACACCAACCGCGTCGGTGTCCGGTTACAGGGCCAAGGGCCTCTGCATCGCTCACGCACGGAGGAACTGCCGAGCGAAGGCGTCGTCGCGGGGTCCATCCAGGTGCCACCAGGCGGAGCGCCCGTCGTGTTTCTCGCCGACCATCCCGTGACCGGCGGATACCCCGTCATCGCCGTCGTCTCCGCCGCGGGGATTGCGTCGCTGGCACAGCTGCGGCCCGGCAGCACCATTACCTTCAAGGCCACTACTCGGCCGTCGTAGCGCTGATAGTCTCAGCCGCGCCAGCAACGCTGCCGGCGGCGCTCGGCCGTCGCCAGAACCTGAAGGACTGTCACACTATGAGCCCTAAGAGCAGCACACTTGCTCTCGGAATAGCGTCACTGATCACTGCTGCACTCGTCCTGTCGGGATGCAGCGGTTCGGAAAGCGGAGAGGCCGTCTCCAGCGAAACAACCACTTCCGAAAGTTCTGCATCCTCGCCGTCGGCCGCTGCCGCGACGCCGACCTTGCGGGACGGGACACCGTTCATCGGCGAGCGGACGACCATCGAGACCGGCAACGACCCCGAAGCGCCGAGCATCAGCGTCAGCCTCCCGCCGAGTTGGACCCAAGGCGAGAACATCCCCGCCGGGGTTACGGATGCGTTGTCCAGCAACAGCCGCGAACCTAGTGGCTTCATGCCGAACACCACCGTCACGGTCGAAAACCAAGGCACCGCAACAAAAGACGAGGTTCTTGCCGCCGCGCGTGAAACAATCGCCACTCTCGACGGGTGGACCGAGGTGAAGTACACCGAGATCGACGTCGACGGACAGCAGGGATTCCGCCTCTCCGGAACCTGGACCGCTCCAAACCTGGACGTTCCGCTCTACGCCGTCATGACAGTCGTCGCTTACCAAGCCGACGACAACTCGCCGGTCTACTTGGTCAGCTTCGCAAACCAGTTCACCGATACGACAAACATGCAGACGTCCAACCAGGTGGAGGAAATCAACACTTCCATCGAATTCGGCTGAGCACCTGATGGTTTGAACACCTGATCACCGAACAACAGCGGCGGGCCGAGACTTCGACAGTCTCGGCCCGCCGTTTCGCAACTCTCGACTAGCCGAACAAGCCGCTGAGGGAACCGAGGCCACCACTCAACGAGCCGAGTGATCCGCTTCCGCCACCGGTTCCGGGGTTCGTGCCGGGGTTGGTTCCGGGATCAGTGCCAGGATCAGTACCGGGGCCGGTCGGATCCGTTGACTGCACCACGATGGCGGGCCCCATTTCCGGGAAGCTTGCACTGGTTCCGGCCCCACCACCCATGAGCGTCGCGCCGACAGTCAACCCGCTGCCGTAGGTGCCCGGATCACACGTGACGACGTAGCTGGTCTTCATCGTTATCGGGTTCTTGCTGTTGTTGTACCAACCGTTACTGGTGAAGACCTTCGTGGTTGCGGTCGACTGGGAGACATTCGGGGTTTCCACAGTTTCCTTCATGACACCTCCCAAACCTGGGAGGCCACCCATCAATTTCGAAATCTTTGCCGAGCCCGGCACGAACTCGAGACAGCCGGCATGAATCTCGGTCAGCCGATTGACATACCCTTCGAGCCCGTTCTTGTTCGACACTGTCGTGTAGGTGATCGTGTCGCCGACCTTCGGGGACGCATTGTCCACGGTCCGAGTAAATGTGTAGGCACCAGACGTGGCAGTCTCGGCAGTCGCGACTCCAGCACCAAGGGCACTTGCACCCACAGCCAGAGCGATCGCCCCCAGCCCGACGCCGATAGTGGACAGATTCCGATTCCCGGATCCAACCTTCGTCACGAACAATCTCCGCTCTTCAGAGTTCCAGGACAACCGATTTCGTCGATTACTGAAACTTGTTACAACCCGACTCCCAACGTACGATACAGGCGACCTGGACACCCGCCCAGGTTTTCGACAAAATTGCCGACGATCAGTTATCGGCAGGCAACAGAGACGAGAAAAGGCTTCCCAATTCGGACTTTTCCGTAGATTCTGCCGAACTGACACATAGGCAAGCGTCCGATAGGTTTCAATGGTTACCGCGGCGCAACCTTTGAAGAGTTATCCCATCGCCGTCAGTGTGAACCCCCTCGAACGGAGATTTTCATGTCACGTTTTTCAATGCGTAAAACACTTACAGGAGTAGCAATCGCTGCGCTTGCAACCAGCGGACTTCTCATCAGCACCGGCGCTGCGCACGCAGATGCCGCGCACCCGAAGACCAACACGGTGACTTCGAACCAGGTCACGATCACCAAGAGCGTCGTAGGCGACGGAGAAGTGGCGCCTGGTGGAAAATTGACCGTCCGCACCACGGTTTCGGCCAACGGCCATCCGGACTTCTTCGTCAACAAGTTCGTCGACCGCTTTCCGGCCGGATACACCTACATCAAGGACAGCGCCTCGATCGATTCCTGGCACTTCCTCGGGCTGACCCAGAAAACCGAGAAGGTCTCCCCCACCGTCGACAATGCGGCGCACACCGTCACAATTCCCGATGCGGGTTGGAATGTCTCGATTACCGGCAGCAAGACGGTCACTTTCGAAGTGAGCTACCTGGTTCCGGCCAACGCACAGCCGGGAACTTACATCGAGCTCCCCAGTTCCATCGGCATCTCGCTGTGGGGCAGTGATCAGAACATCAGCGGCGTCTACGCCAAGATCCGCGCCAAGAACCCCGGCGAGGCAGCCGCATCGGGCTCGGCAGATCTGGGCTTCGGCTCTTCTGACGGCGAGGGCGGAACCGGTTCGGCCGGCTCCTCCATCCTGGACAACCCGGCCGGCTTCATCTCCGACATCATCAGCGGTGTCCTGGCCAACGGCAGCTGATCCGTCTGCTCCACCTGTAAACACTCCGTCGGGGAATGTGATCGAGGGTGGCATCGAGTCTCCGGACTCGGTGCCACCCGCGATCTTTTCTTGCAATTGCACTCCGTCGCGCCCTGCATCGGCACACCAAATAGGAAAGCATTACCTAAGTCATTCGCGGTATGATCCACCGATGAGTTCCACAGGATTTCCGTACTGGGCTGTGCCGGCAGGCCGGTACGTTCCGCTCCCTTTCTCCATGACCACGTCCACCATCGGGCGCGATCAGAAGCGTGCGTGGCGTGAGATCCGCCATCCCGAACACGAACTCCTCTGGGGCGCTTCCGGAGAGATGAGCGCCTACATCGACGACGTTCGTTGGCAGATCCCACCGACGGTCGGCATGTGGATTCCGGCCGGAACTCCACGCCGCATCACACTCGGCGCATCCACCGAGGCGCGCTTCACGTACTTCCGGCCCGAGTCGTTCCCCCACCCGTGGACAAAGCCCGCGATCATCGGCATCGACGACGTGGTCAAGACGATGCTCATCCACCTGCACCAGCGAAATATGCCGACCGAGGCTCGCTTGCGCGCCGAATCAGTAGTCTTCGACACGCTCGCGCCCATCGAGGCGGCCGATGTCGCAGTGCCGATGCCCGCTGATCCCCGGGCCCTTGCCGTTGCACGCCGCTTGATCGCCGACCCCGCCGATCAACGCGGGCTTGCCGATTGGGCCTATGTGGTCGGCGGAAGCCCCCGCACCCTGAGCCGTGTGTTCTCTCAGGGCACGGGGATGTCCTTCACCGAGTGGAGAATTCAAGTTCGCGTCCGCGCTGCGATGTCCTATCTCGCTGCGGGCGTTCCTGTTTCGACGGTCAGCCGCCGCGTCGGATACGAAACCCCCAGCGCCTTCACCAGCGTGTTCCGCAAGGTCACCGGGCGGACACCGAAGAACTACTACTCGGACGCGTGCGAATTGTCGGCCTAGCTTTCAGAACCAGCAGCTTGTCAGAATCATCAGCTGGTCAGAACCCGTTCATCTTCGAGACCAGTTCTGCGAAGGCATATTTGACGCTCAGCGACGTGGGTGAGGCCAGTGCCATGACTCGGGCCAGACCGAGCTGCTGAATCAGCCTGCCGTCCTTGACTGCCGGCAGGTCGGCAAACAACTTGTCTCCCATCAATCCGGGGAGCCCCTGACCGCTCGCGTCGTTGAGCACGATAACGTCCGCGTCCAGTTCGTTGTACTGTTCGCGCGATGCGGTGACAGAACCCTGCGTGTCGCCGCACAGCGCTGCGCTTCCGGCCGAATGCTTCAGTCCGAGCTGGGTCATCAGGATGACTCTGCCGTCGTCGGCGCAGTAATTGGTGAGGCCGTCGATGTTTCCCGAGAGGAAGGTCAAGGTCTTCCCCTTCAGATCCGGGGAGCTCGCAGCCAGGTCGGCAATGGATTCGTCGGTTTCCTTGATCAGCTCAGCCGCCCGCTTCGGTTGACCGAGTACTGAACCGATGGTCGACAACTGCTCCTGCCACGTAGTCGCCCATGCGGTCTCCTTGAACGGAATCGTGGGTGCGATCTGAGTCAGACGTGCATAGTCGTCTTCGGTGATTCCGGAGACCACCGCGATGATCACGTCCGGCTCCAATGCCAGGATCTGCTCGAACGGCACACCGGAAGTGCTGTCGAGCAACGTCGGTTCGGCATCGCCCAACAATTCTTCGTCCCACGGCAGGATTCCGCTCTCCAAGCCTGCCCCACTGAACGACTCCATGGCGACGGGCGTCTTACCCAGTGCAAGGACCGAATCCTGGCTGTTCCAACCGATGGTCACGATCCGCTGAGGTTCGGTCTCGATGGTGGTCGAGCCGTACGCGTGGTCGATGGTGGCCGGCAGCGCGCCGGTCTCGGCCAACTGCGTCGTATCCTCCGACGCTGTTGACTCGGTGCTGCTCTGGCAGCCTGCGAGCAGGGCAATCGCGGCCAACGCAGCCACTATTCGGGTAGTGCTTTTCATCTTCTGTCAGCTCTCTTCGCAAACGTACTTGTTTCGACCAGGCAGGTATATCGAGACCTGATCCCGGTAATGGGGTCTCGATGCTCCATCTGTCCGCTGCCGCGTAGCCCTTGGCATCTACGAGCACTTTCCGTACCGCCACCGGCTCTACCGTAGAACTGCACAACGAGTGTTCGGATCTGGGCGAGGAGTTTCACGAGTGTCAGCGCTGCCCGAAACTCGTACCGGTCCGATGGAGATGATCAGAACCGGATCGTTCTCCTCCGGGCGCGGCCCGCGACTGGTTGCAGCCGTCACCGGTCAGGCGTCGTACCAGGTCGCTCAAGCCCTCATTCCGGTGCTGATCGGCACCGTCGTCGATCGGGCAATCGGAAAGTCCGACAGCACAGCGCTTCTCGTGTGGCTGGCGGTACTGTGCGCTCTGTTCGTCGGACTCGCCCAGTCGTGGCGCATCGCAGTTCGCCTGAACACACAGGTCTTCGTCTACGGCGAACACGACCTACGACTGAACGCTGCCAGACGGGTACTCGATGCCAGGGGCATGCAAGCTCAGCGTTCGACGGGTGAAGTTCTCACCATCTCCACTTCGGACGCCTCGCACGTCTCGGGCTTCTCTTGGGTTGTCGCCGAGCAGGGCTCAGCTTTCGCAGGGCTTGCCGCGGCAGTGATTTCGCTTGCATTCGTATCGTGGCCGCTCGCACTGATCGTCGTCCTCATCACGGCTGCGCAGCTCGTATTCATCCACAAGATCAGCGGTCCACTGGACGAGCGTGTGTATGCAGAACAGAAGAAGGCAGCCGAGGCAGGCATGCTCGCAACTGATTTCACGCTCGGACTGCGAGTGCTCAAAGGCTTCGGAGCCGAGCCCACTGCTCTCTCCCGATATGTCCATGCCAGCCGGGAGTCGATGAAAGCAGCGATCCGGACGGTCAGGGCAATGTCCAGTCTGACCGCGCTCAACTCAGGAGTCTCCGCGTTGGTACTGGCGTCAGTCGCATTGGGTGCCGCGTGGATGGCGCATCAAGGCACGATCACCGTGGGTAACTTCGTCACCGTGGTCGGCCTGAGCAGAGTGATTGCCGGCCCGATGGAAACGCTGGGGTTCTTCGGTGCCGAACTCGCCGCCAAGCGGGGCTCCGCGCGCAGACTGTCCGAACTCCTGGCCGAACCGCACCTGATCGATTCGCTGCTCTCCACGGCCTCGGCCAACTCCGACAGAAGTGAAGACGCCCTGCTGATTTCGGCCGACAACGGAACCGTCGTCTCAGCTCGCCGCGGAGAAGTGGTGGGCGTGCGCGCTGACGATTCCGCTGACCGACTGGCACGACAACTCGCCTACCAGACCCCGCTCGTCCCCGACTGCTACTTCGTATTCGGCACCGATGCAACCGAACTCGGTCCGGACGGAGTTCGCGATCAGGTGTTCGTCTCCGCCCATGAAGGAACCGTGTTCACCGGCACCGTCTTCGACAATCTGGCTGCACCGAGCGTCGACTCGTCGGCAATGACGTCATCTGCACTCGACGACGTGTTGACGCATCTGCCCGACGGCCACCTCTCCGAGGTAGGTGAGCAAGGAAAGAAGCTCTCCGGGGGTCAACGCCAACGTCTTCTCCTCGCCCGTGCTCTCCATCAACCCCAGCCGATCCTGGTCCTCCACGAACCCACCACTTCCGTGGATTCTGTTACCGAACATCGAATTGCACACTCACTGAGAAACTTTCCCGACAAGGCCATTGTGGTGATCACCTCGAGTCCGACCTTGCTCCATTCGTGCGACCGCGTCGTGACGATCGACGACGCTCGGGACGGAGACTCGCTGTGACTGCCACCCTTCCGGATGCATCTACTGTTCCGGTTGCATCGGCCCTGCCGATCGCGTCGACCAAGCAGACCGTCCGCGCATTGATCGCACTGCTTCGGCCACGCAAGCGAGCGCTCGCACTCACGACCGTCGTACTTCTCTCCGCTACGGCCTGCGGCCTGTCCACCCCCGCGCTGCTCGGACTCATGGTCGATGCGGTCACGGAGGGCAAACCGTTTGTCTCACTTCTACGTATCACCGCGTTCATGCTCGGCGCAGCGGCCGCAGGAGTTGCGCTGACTTGGTGGAGCACACAGCTTCTCGCGAATGTCGCGCAGAACGTGCTGGCCGATCTTCGTGAGGACGTGTTCGCCGCTACGCTCGCGCAGCCGTCGTCGCTGGTCGAGGATGCCGGAACCGGCGATCTGATTTCCCGGGTCTCGGGTGACGTCGAAGCGGTCAACACCGTCATCGCGCGGGTGCTACCCGCAACGGTATCGGCCCTGTTCATGATTTCGCTGACGCTTGTCGGTGTGGGAGTGATCGACTGGCGCTTCACCCTGGCCATCGTTGCGGTCGCGCCGATCCACTATTTTGCTCTTCGTCATTTCCTCCGACGCTCCGGGCCCGTCTACCGACGCTCCCGCGCTGCGCAGGCCAGGCGGGGACAGCAGCTCATCGAAACTCTCGGCGGCGCAGGCACTGTCACTGCCCTACGGAGAACTGACGAGCACATCGGCCGAATCGCCGCGACCTCCGAGCATGCCATCAGCTTCGACATGCAGGCAGTTCGACTGCGTACCAACTTCTTCGCGCAACTGAACGGCGCCGAACTACTCGGATTGGCCGCCGTCCTGAGCGTCGGCTACTGGCTCGTGACCACGGGATCGGTGTCCATCGGCGCTGCTACCGCCGCCGCACTCTACTTCCACAGTCTGTTCAGCCCAATCGCGGTATTTCTCTCCAACATCGACGAATTGCAGGATGCTGGTGCCAGCCTGGCTCGCCTGATCGGTGTCACCGCGATGCCCGGGCGTCCTTCGACCATTCCTGCCCCGGCTCGGTCCGAACCCATCGGCGTCGAGGTGGACCGGGTTTCTTACTCGTACAACAACTCCACTCCGGTCATCGATTCGATCTCGATCGCCATCGCACCGGGGGAACGAATCGCCGTCGTCGGAAGCAGCGGCGCCGGAAAGACCACGCTCGCCAAACTGATTGCCGGCATCATTCCCGTCGGGGACGGGCAAATCACCGTCGACGGCACACCGATTGACGACCTGAGTGATGCCGAACTTCGGCACAAAGTCGTCCTGGTCAGTCAGGAAGTTCACGTGTTCGTCGGGACGATCGCCGACGATCTCCGGTTGTGCGCACCCGATTCGGACGATGCGAAGATCACCGAAGTCGTCGAAACGATGAAAGCTCAATGGATTCACGAGCTTCCGGAAGGGATCAAGACCCGAGTCGGCGCCGGCGGGTACCAATTGACTGCGGCTCAGGCACAGCACATAGCCCTCGTCCGACTGGCTCTGCTCGATCCTCCCGTCGTCATCCTCGACGAGGCCACTGCCGAAGCCGGAACCACCGCAGCAGGTCTACTCGATCAGGCGGCCGAGCTCGCGGTCAGCGGCAGGACTGCCGTGGTGATCGCGCACCGCCTGAGCCAAGCAGTCCGCGCCGATCGGATACTCGTCATGAGCGGTGGCCGCGTAGTCGAGAGCGGGACACATGACGAACTGATCGGCGCGGACGGTTCCTACGCTGCATTGTGGGAAGCCTGGTCGGTACGGAGCTAGATCCCGCCAGACTCACCTGCACGCTGTTACAACTCAGCTGCTACGACGCCTGCGGGCGATGTCCGCCAGGACAACTCCGGCGGCAACCGACGCGTTGAGCGACTCGACCGGACCGGCCATCGGAATCGAGAGGATCGCGTCGCAGTTCTCGCGGACGAGACGTGAAAGACCCTTGCCCTCGGAACCGACCACGATCACCACGGGACCGCTGCCGTCGAAATCGTCGAGAGTGGTGTCGCCGCCGGCGTCGAGACCGACAACCTGAACACCCTTCGACGCCCAGTCCTTGAGCGTGCGAGTGAGGTTGGTGGCCCGCGCAATCGGCAGACGAGCGGCAGCGCCGGCGCTGGTACGCCAAGCAACGGCACTCACGCTCGCGCTACGACGCTCCGGAATCACGACGCCGTGTCCACCGAAAGCTGCGACCGAGCGCACAACGGCGCCCAGGTTGCGGGGATCGGTGATGTTGTCCAGCGCGACGAGCAGCGGCGGCTCGGCGTGCTTACGTGCCTCGGACAGAAGATCGTCCGGGTGCGCGTAGCGGTACGGCGGAACCTGCAGAGCGATGCCCTGGTGAAGACCGTTGGCGCTGAGGCGATCCAGATCCGAGCGCGGCACCTCGAGGATGGAGATACCGGCGTCGGCAGCCCGCTGAACAGACTCCTTCAACCGGTCGTCGCTCTCGGTACCGACAGCCACCCACAGCGCCGTCGCCGGAACACCCGCGCGCAGGCACTCCACCACCGGGTTGCGACCGAGCACGGTCTCGGGACCGTCGAGAACCTTGCGGCCCGGACCCGGACGGCCACCGCGGCCCTGGTTCTGCTTCTCGTCGGCCCGGGCGGCGCGCGCTGCACGCTTCGCCGCGGGGTGCTTGGTGCGTGCCTCGGCGGGAGGCGTAGCACCGCGGCCGGCGAGACCACGCTTGTGCTGGCCACCGGAACCGGCAACCTGGCCCTTCTTGGTGCCGCCCTTACGGACTGCGCCGCGCCTGCTCGAGTTTCCAGCCATTGTTACTGCCCTGCCTTAAGGGACCATTCGGGTCCGTCGGGAGTATCGGTTACTTCGATACCCGCCTTGATGAGGCGATCGCGGACCTCGTCCGCCACCGCCCAGTTCTTTTCCGTACGTGCCTGCTGCCGACGATCGAGATCGGCCCGCACCAACACGTCCAAAGCTTCCATTGCCGTCTCGGTGTCGCCACCGGACTGCGTCCAATGCTCGTCGAGTGGGTCGACGCCCAGGATCGCGAGCATGGCCCGCACCTGGCCGGCAGCCACCCGAGCCGCGTCGAGATCACCGGCAGCAAGCGCGGAATTACCCTCGCTCGCCTTGCCGTGGATCTCGGCCAACGCGATCGGCACCGACAAGTCGTTGTCGAGAGCCGCCGCGAAACCTTCGGTCCACGTGCCGAGTTCGACCCCACCTGCGCGCTTGTGTGTGCGCAGGACAAACGACTCGAGCCCTTGGTAGGACTTCGCACTTTCGTCCAATGCCTCGTCGGAGTACTCGAGGTTGGAACGGTAGTGCGCACTACCGAGGTAATACCGAAGTTCTTGCGGGCGAACCTTCTTGAGCACGTTCGGCACCGAGAGAACATTGCCCAACGACTTGGACATCTTCTCGCCACTCATCGTGACCCAACCGTTGTGCAGCCAGTACTGAGCGAAATCGTCGCCGGCGCACTTGGCCTGAGCGATTTCGTTCTCGTGGTGAGGGAAGACGAGATCGCGTCCACCGCAATGTATGTCGAATGCCGCGCCGAGGTAGAACTCCGCCATGGCCGAGCACTCGAGGTGCCAGCCCGGACGGCCGGGTCCCCACGGTGTCGGCCACGAGGGCTCACCGGGCTTGACGGCCTTCCAGAGAGTGAAGTCGCGGGGATCGCGCTTTCCCTCGGCCGCACTCTCGCCCTGATGGACGTCGTCGAGTTTGTGACCGGACAGCGCGCCGTACTCGGGGTAGCTCTGTACGTCGAAGTAGACGTCACCGCCCGCCGCGTACGCGTGGCCGTTCTCGATCAGGCGTTCCATCATCTCGACCATCTGCGTCACGTGACCGGTGGCCCGCGGCTCGATGGACGGGGGAAGCACACCCAATTGGTCGTAAGCCCACGTGAACGAACGCTCGAACGTCGTCGCCCACTCCCACCAAGGTCGGCCGGCGTCGGCGGCCTTGTTGAGGATCTTGTCGTCGATGTCCGTCACGTTGCGCACGAAGGCAACGTCGTTGCCGTGCGCCAACAGCCAGCGTCGCAGCACGTCGAAAGCGACGCCGCTGCGAACGTGTCCGATGTGAGGGTCGCCCTGAACTGTCGCCCCACACAGGTACACCGATGCATGTCCGGGGGCCAACGGAACAAAATCCCGAAGGGCCCGCGTACCGGTGTCGTATAGGCGCAGGGTCACGACCAGCGATCTTACCTGTCGTGTTCGGTTGTCATGACCAACGCGGTGGCCATGGCGGCGATCCCCTCGCCGCGACCGGTCAAGCCGAGGCCGTCCGTGGTGGTCGCGGACACCGAAACAGGGGCGCCGAGGATGTCCGAGAGCACCCTCTGCGCCTCGTCGCGTCGCGGCCCGATCTTCGGGCGGTTACCGATGACCTGCACTGCTGCGTTGCCGACGGTGAACTGGTTCTCCTCGAGCAGTCGGCGAACCTCGGCCAACATTCGAGCGCCGCTCACGCCGTCCCATTCGGGCCTGCCGGTGCCGAAAACCGAACCGAGGTCACCGAGGCCCGCCGCGGAGAGCAACGCGTCACAGAGCGCGTGGACGGCGACGTCGCCGTCCGAATGCCCTGAGCACCCGTCTGCTTCCTCGAACAGCAACCCCGCCATCCAGCAAGGTCGGCCCACCTCGATGGGGTGGACATCCGTGCCGAGACCGACGCGCATCTAATTTCCGTTCCGTGAGTCCGCACTCAACTCTGTCTCCGAGATCAGGAGCGCCCGGGCAAGGACGAGGTCGAGTGGAGTGGTGATCTTGAAGGCGAGAGCGTCGCCGGGAATCGTCTGCACCGAAACACCGAGACGCTCGACCAGAGCGGCATCGTCGGTCGCGGCGACATCACCGGCGTCGTACGCACTCCGCAGGACGTCGGTGGAGAAGCCCTGAGGAGTTTGAACCGCACGCAACTCCGAACGAAGAGGCGTACCGGTGACTGCGCCGAGTACGTCGACCGACTTGATCGTGTCGGTAACCGGAAGTACCGGAATGACCGCGGAGCTGCCGGCCTGGAGAGTTTCGACGACACGTGCGATCAGCGCCGGCGGCGTCAATGCCCGCGCGGCGTCGTGCACGAGTACGAAATCCGCGTCTCCGGCAGCACTGAGGCCGGCTCGAACCGAATCGGTTCTTTCGGCGCCACCACCGACGACGTCGACGTCCGCTGCGCGGCCGAGGTCTGCCACGACGGATTCGACCAGCTCAGGCGGCACAATGACAACAACGCGGTCGATCGCTCCGGATTTCCGGAGTCCATCGACCGCGCGTGCAAGCATGGTGCACCCACCGAGTTCGACGAATGCCTTGGGCAATTTCTCGCCCAAACGCACTCCCCGACCTGCAGCAGGTACCAGGGCTACTACTGCCACTGTCAGCTTTGTTGTATTACCGTCAGGACGCGGCCGCGAGGACCTCGTCGAGAATGGTCTCTGCCTTCTCGGTGTCAGTGCCCTCGGCGAGCGCGAGCTCTCCGACAAGAATCTGACGAGCCTTGGCGAGCATGCGCTTCTCACCAGCGGAAAGTCCACGGTCCTGCTCACGACGCCACAGGTCACGAACAACTTCTGCAACCTTGTTCACGTCACCTGAGGCAAGCTTCTCGAGATTTGCCTTGTATCGACGAGACCAGTTGGTGGGCTCTTCGGTGTGCGGTGCTCGCAGAACCTGGAAAACCTTGTCGAGGCCTTCTTGGCCGACCACGTCACGAACTCCGACGTACTCTGCGTTGTCTGCAGGAACCCGAACTGTGAGATCGCCTTGAGCGACCTTCAGAACCAGGTACTCCTTCTGCTCACCCTTGATGGTGCGGGTTTCGATAGCTTCGATCAGCGCCGCACCGTGATGGGGGTATACGACGGTGTCTCCGACCTTGAAAATCATGTGTCCCGTGCCCCTTTCGATTCCACTAGTTTAACACGTGAAAGAACCGACCACTCATCAACTGTGCAGGTCAGGGGCATCCTTGCTCGAGCGTAGGGGTTGACAGGGCTTGTTGTACGTGCATTCAACTGGTCTGGAGCACCCCTGTGTAACCGACTGAAAGCCCACGCAGACAACCGTTGTGGCGACCCGACGGCCAGCCTTCGGGACCTTATCTACTACTCTGCCTAGTGGAGTGCGAACCTGACGCCGTGGAGGACAAATCGTGACTGCTATCCGTAAGCCGACTCGTCGAGTCGCTACCGCCATTGCACTGGCTGCAGGCGCAGCCATCGCGCTGTCCGCTTGCGGTTCCGGACAGGTGAGCCAGACCGCCGTCCAGCAGGCCGCCGTGAACGGCAACAGCGCCAACCTCGGTGAGATCGCACTGCGCAATGTGCACATCGCTTACCCCTCGTCCGAGGAATACAGCATCGAGCCGGGCGGCAACGCCGTGCTCGCCTTCACCATCGTGAACGACAGCGCCGAGACCACGGACAAGCTCGTCAGCATCACCACCGATTACGCAGCACGCGTCATCGCCGGTGAAGAGGTCGGCGGCTTGACGATCAAGCCGCAGACGTCACTGCAGGCCGGTCAGTTGCCCGCCGGCGAGGGCGCCGCAACCGAGGCCGAGACCCAGATCAAGAACAACGAAGAGAACGACGACGCTCCCGCTGCGCTCACTCTCGTCGTTCTGCAGGACATCAAGGCAGGCGTTCGCCCGGGCTTGACCGTCCCGATCACCTTCAAGTTCGAGAAGGCCGGTTCGGTCACCGTCGACGTGCCTGTCGATGCCGGCCCGCAGCTCGAGCGCAACGAGTCGGACAAGTCGCCTGACGTTGCAGAAGCTGGGCACTGAGCCCCGAATCACCAAGGCGCACACTGCGCCTCGCAGAACAATGTCAGCATTGCACTAGAGGCGGGGTCCATGTCGGACCCCGCCTCTAGTCTGTCCCGGTGGCCAAAGTGAAATCGAACTACCGATGCTCCGAATGCCAGTCGGTAGTGCCCAAATGGGTCGGTAGATGTCCGGACTGCGACTCGTGGGGCTCGATGACCGAGGTCGCCGTCGTGGCACCCGTCGCCAGTCGCGCCGGCGCTTCACTCGCGAAAGCGGGGTCAAGCGCCGTACTACCCACGACGCCGGCCACCCCGTTGACACAGATCGACAGCACCTCGACGCAGGCCAAGCCCACCGGAATCGGCGAGCTGGACCGCGTCCTCGGCGGTGGTGTCGTTCCGGGTTCCGTAGTTCTGCTCGCGGGAGAACCCGGTGTCGGGAAATCGACGCTACTTCTCGAGGTCGTCTACCGCTGGGCGATGCGCAGCGCGGATGATCGAGCGTTGTACGTCACGGGCGAGGAGTCTGCCGGTCAGGTTCGACTGCGGGCAGATCGCACCAACTCGGTCCACGAGCGGATGTACCTGGCAGCGGAATCCGATCTCGCGACCATCCTCGGCCACGTCGAGCAGGTCAAGCCAACTCTGGTCATCGTCGACTCTGTGCAGACCATGCTTGCCGCCGACGTCGACGGAGTCGTCGGCGGCGTGACTCAGGTCAAAGCCGTGACCAGCGCCCTGACCTCATTGGCCAAGGCAAGTGGAATCCCGGTGCTTCTGATCGGCCACGTCACCAAGGACGGCGCCGTCGCCGGTCCACGTTCGCTCGAGCATCTCGTGGACGTGGTCCTGCACTTCGAAGGTGACAAGCACTCCACCCTGCGCATGGTCCGTGGCGTCAAGAACAGGTTCGGCGCGGCCGACGAAGTGGGATGCTTCGAACTGAGCGAGCAGGGCATCAACGAGATCAGCGATCCGTCCGGCCTTTTCCTTCACCACCGTGAAGAGGCCGTGGAAGGTACTGCCGTCACCGTGATGATGGACGGTAAGCGTCCGCTGCTCGGTGAAGTTCAAGCACTCGTCGCCACCACACCCCTGCCGACACCTCGCCGTGCCGTCAGCGGACTGGACACCGCCCGTGTGGCTATGGTTCTGGCCGTGTTGGAGCGCCGCGTCGGAGTGTCGATCTCGAAGGCCGACGTCTACGCCGCGACCGTGGGTGGAATGCGGATGACCGAGCCGGGCGCAGATCTGGCTCTCGCCATCGCCGTCGCCTCTGCGGTGAAGGCCAAACCCGTTCCCAAGGGGCTCGTCATCCTCGGCGAGGTCGGACTCGCCGGGGAAGTTCGGCGAGTTGCCGGCGTGAACCGGCGCCTGATCGAAGCTGCCCGCTTGGGATTCACCAGCGCGATCGTGCCGGTCGATTCCGGCCCGAACATTCCCGGCATGCGGGTCAACGAAGTCGCGAATCTGGCCGAGGCGTTGGCTTACGCCGGATTGATGGGCGGCAAACAAGCCCCGTCTCGCCCCAAGCTCACGCCGGTGAAGTGACCGGCCTGCGGACGACTACCGCTTCAGACCGACGAGGTGCCGAACGGGGAAGTCGGTTCGCCGTCCACAAACTCCTTGGTCTTGGCGAAGTGTTCCGAGGTGATGGTCAGGAACAGTCCTCGGGACGTCCCCACTACCGCGTCCGGATCCGCTGTCGGGCCTTCGACGATGACCGCTTCCGCGCTGGTGTAGACCTTGCGACGCAAAACGCCGTCGATGCGAGCCCGAAACTCGAGCACCGATCCCAACGGGATCGGTCGGGCGAAGTCGATCTCGAGGTGCCCGGTCACCACCGGCGAGCCGAGAGCCATGCATGCCATGCCCTGAGCCTCGTCGAAGGCCGTCGACAAAATGCCGCCGTGAATAACTCCCGGACCGCCCTGATACTTCTTGGCGACCTCCAGACGGCCGGTCACTTCCAGCCCGTCACCGGCCCTGAAACTCATCGCCATTCCCGCAGGCTGGTCGTCGCCGCAGCCGAAGCATTTCGACCAGTGCTGAGGCAGCTTCTCGCCGGCGGCCGGAAAGAATTCGGTCGGCTCCGGGAGGGTCAGGTCGTCAGGCAGGGTCCAGGTACTACTCATGGATAGGTAATCTAAACGGGGATCAGTCCGGCACAGGCATCGGACCCGACCGAAGTGACATCGACCTCAGCAGGGAGTTTCTCAATGATCAGTGCGATGGCGGACACACAGTCGTCGTCGGCATTGCGAGAGACCATCGCCAGGTTGGCGCCGGGTACCGCGTTGCGAGACGGGCTCGAGCGCATTCTTCGCGGTCGTACCGGCGCTCTGATCGTCCTCGGATACGACGAAGAGATGGAAGCGCTGTGTGACGGCGGATTCAATCTCGACGTGGAGTTCGCCCCAACCCGATTGCGCGAGCTGTCGAAGATGGACGGCGCGGTTGTCCTCTCGACGGACGGCACACGCATCGTGCGCGCCAACGTCCAACTCGTTCCCGATCACAAGATTCCCACCGTCGAATCCGGCACCAGGCACCGTGCCGCCGAGCGCACGGCGATTCAAACCGGATATCCCGTGGTGTCGGTCAGTCAATCGATGTCGATCGTCAGTGTGTACGTCGGCGGTATCCGGCACGTCATCGACGGCTCGGCCACCATACTTTCGCGCGCCAACCAGGCCGTCGCGACGCTCGAACGATACAAAGCGCGCCTCGACGAAGTGACACGGCAACTGTCGGTCGTCGAAATCGAGGATTTCGTGACCCTGCGCGACGCGTTGACCGTCGTACAGCGACTCGAAATGGTTCGCCGTGTGTCGATCGAGATCGAGCAGGACGTCCTCGAGCTCGGCACCGACGGTCGCCAGCTGGCACTGCAGCTCGAAGAACTGGTCGGCGACAACGACATTGCACGTCAACTGATCGTTCGGGATTACCTTGCCGGCCCCGAACCCATCGGTACCGCGGCGATGGACAACGTCCTCGTCGCGCTCGATCGCGTCACCGACGCCGACCTACTCGATCTCACGACGCTTGCGCGTGTTCTCGGTTATCCGGGCACGATCGAAGCCCTCGACACCCCGATGACCCCTCGCGGATACCGCGTACTGATGCGTGTACCTCGATTGCAGTTCCATCAGATCCACCGGTTGGTCGGATCCTTCGGCACTCTCCAGTCGCTGCTGGCCGCTACGGCTGCCGATCTGCAGTCGGTCGAGGGCATCGGCGGGCTGTGGGCCCGTCACATCCGTGAGGGACTGTCCCGGCTCGCGGAGACGTCGATCACCGGATCGTTCAACTAGCCAACCGTTCGCCGCTCGCTCGCTCTCACGCGATGTTGAACGGCTCCGGGGAGCTTCGCAATGCGCCGAGCTGACCGACAACCGTGTACGCGCCTGCGCCCACCGGATTGCGCTCGGGGTTCTGCGCGGTCGCGCACTCGGGGTTCGACGTCGTGGCCGACCAGGCGACCTTGAACGCGGCTTGCTCACCCGGAGCGAGATTGCGCACGTCGGCAGCGGGCTGCGGGTAGCAGTCGACGTTGGACCACAGACGGGTCTTTCCGTCGATGCTGTAGACGAGCACCTGCTGAAGGCCGCCCGCCAGATCTCGATCACAGGGTGCCGACCCGATATTGGTGATGACGATCGTGAACGACGGCTCTTCGCCGGGAGCGAAGGTCGCCTTGTCTGCGGTTGCCTTGACTGCCAGCGACGAGTCGGCACACTGACCCGCCGGAACCGGGGCGCCGGTGGTCGACGAAGACGACGCCGATGTCGACGATCCCGAAGCTTGCGTGCCCGAACCGCCCGATCCACCGGCGGCGCCCCCACCCGAACCACCGTCACCGGCCGGCGCGTTGGATCCGGAAGGGTTGGGAGTGAACGAGACGTCTGTTGTCAGCGAGGAACTCGCAGCGGCCGAATCGGCCTCCGGGGTATCACTTCCACCGCCGAAGAGGGCGGACGCCGCCCAGATGATCAACGCCAGCGCAATAACGGCAGCACCGATGGCCAGCGCCCGGCGACGCCAGTAGATCTCAGGGGGCAGTGGTCCATTCGGTTCCAACACGGACTCAACGGTAGTTGGCGCAGGGTCGACTAACCGTCAGCTGAGGCGGCGTGTCGGTACCCATTGTCCGGTGCCAGGTGTCACTGCCCCGGAAGATCTATCCCTCGACGCTCTCGCCGATGTCGCCGACAGCGCCCTGAACTCGCATGTGACCGTCGGACAACGTGTACGTGACGCCGACGATCGCGCAGGCACCGTTGTCCACTTTGTCGGCGATGATCCGGGACCTCTGCATGATCAGCGAGCCGGTCTCCACGACGTGACGGCCTTCGAGTTCGTCGACGGTGGACAAGCCTTCGTTGCGGCCCATCAGGATGGACGGGGCAACACGCTCGACCACACTGCGGATGAATCCATCGGGAACTGCGCCCTTGTCCAGGGCGTCGAGCGTTGCCTTCACAGCACCGCAACCGTCGTGCCCGAGGACGACGATGAGCGGCACGTTGAGCACGTGAACGGCGTACTCGATCGAACCGAGAACCGAATCGTCGAGTACATGACCGGCCGTACGCACGACGAACATGTCGCCGAGGCCCTGGTCGAAGATGATCTCGGCGGCTACGCGCGAATCACCGCAACCGAACAGAACCGCTGTGGGGTGCTGCCCGTCGACGAGTTTCGCGCGATCGGCGATTCCCTGGCTGGGATGGATGGATGCGTCGTTGACAAATCGCTCGTTGCCTTCGCGAAGGGACTTCCAAGCGGAAATGGGGCTTGATCGTGGCATTCACTCATTGTGCACCCGCCGCATTTCGGACTCTCGCCGGGAAGGTTGCGTAGACGCAAACGAAAGTTCCGCGTCGACATTCACACCTTGTGATGAAGCATCCGAATTGGAACTTACTTCAGAGTCAGTTTACTGATACCGTCTCCGAACGTGACCTGGAGCACTTCGAGCATCCGAGTGTGACCGAAGAAACCCGACCAGAACGATTCGGCCGGAAAGGGGGATGACGTGAGCACCGAAATTGAAACCACCGGAGACGACCCCGAGGTCGGAACAATCGGGGACGCACCACCTGCCTCCCCTGCCAAGACGAATATGTTCTCGAACCTGCTCTCCGAGATCGGACTGCTGTTCACCTTCACCGTGCGCGTGTGCGTTGCTGCGGTCACGACCCTGCGACGCAGGCGCCTCGCCTGGCGTGAAGCACTCGACCAGATGTGGTTTCTCGCCCATGTCACCTCGGTCGCGTCGGCGTTGGTGATGATTCCCCTCGGTGTGGGAGTAGCACTGCAAATCGGTGCGCTGGCAGATCAAATCGGCGCGGGTGCGTACAGCGGTGCCGTCGTCGCGTTTCTCATCATCGGACAGGCCGGACCGCTGGTGTGCGCCCTGATCATCGCCGGCGTCGGCGGTTCCGCGATCTGCGCAGACCTGGGAGCGCGAACGATCCGCGAAGAAATCGACGCCCTCGAAGTGCTGGGTCTACCCGTGCTCGAACGCCTGGTCGTGCCCCGGATGATCGCGATCGCGATCGTCTGCCTCCTACTGAATTCGATAGTCCTCGTAATCGGTTTGGGCGCAAGCCTCTTCGTTCACGTCCTGATACTCGACGGCAACGCACAGAGCTTCCTCCGCAATCTCGTTCAATTCAGTCAACCCAGCGACTTCGTCGTCTCCGGCATCAAAGCCGTTGCCTTTGCTCTCATCTCGGGAATCGTGGCCTGCTACAAGGGCTTGACCGTCAAGCGTGGAGCCCAAGGCGTCGGCGATGCCGTCAACGAGACCGTGGTGCTCTCGTTTGTCCTCGTGTTCGTCGCCAACCTCGCGATCACCCAGTTCTACCCGCTGTTCGTCTCGGTGAAAGGCGCCTACTGATGCACCTTCCCATCGCAATTCGTGCCAAGCGGGTCAGTTCGCGAACCGTCGACGGGTTGAGTCGACTCGGCGATCAGTTCACCTTCCACGCGCGCGTGATCACCTCGATTCCGGCAACCCTGCAGCGCTACTGGCGTGAAGTGGCCCGTCTGGTCGCGCAGGTGGCATTCGGTTCGGGCACCCTGCTCGCCGGCGGCGGCAGCGTCGTCGTCATCTTCGCGATCTCGTTCTTCGCCGGTTCCCAGATCGGACTCGAGGGCTACCGCGGGCTCAACCTCGTCGGCCTCGCTCCACTGTCGGGGGTGATGTCCGCCATCGCGAACACTCGCGAGGTCGCACCGCTCGTTGCCGCAATCACCTTGGCAGCCAAAGTCGGAACCGGATTCACCGCGCAACTCGGCGCCATGCGGATCTCCGAGGAAATCGACGCACTCGAGGTCATGGCGATTCCCTCACTGCGGTATCTGGTCACCACCCGAATGATCGCGGCACTGATCGCGGTGGTCCCGCTGTACCTCGTCGGCCTGTTTGCCTCGTACATGGCAACGGCGCTTGCGGTGATCCGGGTCAAGGGACAGTCCGAGGGAACGTATGGGTACTACTTCAGTCTTTTCCTCTCCCCCAACGACATCTGGCTGTCACTGATAAAAGTGATGGTGTTCGCAGTCGTGGTGACCCTCGTGCACTGCTACTACGGTTACACCGCCACAGGTGGCCCCGAAGGCGTCGGACGAGCCGCCGGGCGAGCCTTGCGCACCAGCATCGTCTTCCTTGCTTTCACCGACGTCGCGATGACCATTGCGCTGTGGGGACTCAAGCCTCAAGTACCCGGGTTGACCGGATGATCGTCACGAACACCAGCCGAATCACGCTGGCACTGCGGGGTTTACTTGCCGTCGTCTTGCTGATCATCGCCTACGTCTTCCTGTTCAGCAGGGGAACGGACACGTTCGGTTCCACACCTCAGGTCAGCGCTGTCGTCCCCGCCGCCGCCGGTGCGCTGCGCGTCGGATCGTCTGTTCAGTACCGCGGCGTCGTAGTCGGAACGGTAGCCGACATCGAGCCGGGCACCACCGCGTCCACCGTCTCACTCGCAATCGACGAGGGTGCGTTCGAGGACATACCGTCGACGAGTCAGGTGAGGCTGATGCCCCGCAACATCTTCGGCGACTTCTTCGTAGACCTGATTCAACCCGACGGACTCTCCCGTGGCCCTGCTCTCGCGCCGGGTACGGAGTTGGTATCGGATCAGTCCGAGGTCGCGGTCCAGCTCTACCAATCGATCTCGCGGATCTACTCGCTCGTTTCTTCCCTCGACCCCGCCGACATCAACGTCGCGCTCACGGCAGTCTCGGACGCGATGAGCGGCAAGGGAACCCAGATCGGTGAATCTCTCGATTCAGTTCACCACGCCTTGGTCGGTGCGCAGCCCGTCATCGACGGGCTCGGTGACGACCTCGACGACATAGCCACCCTCGCCGACAGTCTCTCGTCGAGTGCGCCGGACATGCTCGCCGCATTCGAGAACTCCATCACCACATCCAAAACCGTCGTCGAGAAATCCGACGGATTGGCGGCGCTTCTGCGAGCCGGTACCAGCACGGGCTCTGCTGCCGCGACTGTGATCGGTGACAATCGTGACCGCATGATCACCGTGATCGACGACGCCGATTCCCTCACCGGCGCAATCACTTCACGACCCGACCACATCACAACCTTCTACACCGGCCTGCGCAATCTCACGATCAAGCTTCCGCCCGCGTTGACACACGGGCCATGGCTGAGCACCGACCTGCGGCTGTCCGTCACAGATCTGTATCCGTACGGCAAAACCGACTGCCCACAATACGACGCGGCCCGCGGCCCCAACTGCCCTGCCGCCGCTGCCGCGTTCGGTGGAACCGTCGGACCGGTCGGCAGTCCCGTCGAACAGTCTCTGATCGCAGCTCTCACCCAAGGCGGTACAGCGTTGGACACTCTGGTGGCCGGACCGGTACTTCGTGGCACGACGGTGGTGGGCGAATGAGCGTGAAGAAGTCTCTGATCAGATTCGGAGTGTTTGCCGCACTGTCGATTCTCGCCACCGTGATCGTGGTGAGCACCCTGATCAACCCCGTCTCCGGGCCGAGTTCGCAGTACCAGGCCGTCTTCGTCAATGCCTCCGGTCTGGTCACGGGCAGTGACGTACAGATCGCCGGGGTCCGAGTCGGGCGCGTCGAGAGCGTCGAGTTGGTGAACAATCAAGCCGTCGTCGGTTTCGAACTCGAATCCACACAACGCATTCCAACCGACGGTCGAGCGGTGGTGAGGTATGCGGATCTGTTGGGGGCACGAACGATTTCGATCGAATCAGACCCACACGAACGAGCAACCGGCAACTACCTCTCCCCCGGGGCCACCATTCCGGTGGAACGGACTCAGCCGGCGATCGACCTCACCGACATCCTCGGTGGCTTCCGTCCACTGTTCGACGCACTCGACCCCGCAGAAGTCAACGAGCTTGCCGGACACGTCGTGCAGGTATTCCAAGGACAAGGTTCCACCATCGAGAGCCTGCTCGAGCGCACCGTTGCCGTCACCGAGAACTTGACGTCCCGCGACGCGATCCTGGACCAGCTACTGACCAACCTCGACCGGGTACTGACCGTCACCACGACGAATCGACCCAACTTCGTCGAGATGATCACCACCCTCGACACACTGGTCGGCGGTTTGGCACAGGACCGCCAACAGATCTCGGCCGCAGTGGATTCCGCAGGCGCCCTGACCTCTTCCCTTCAGGACTTGGTCACGCGGGTCGAGCCTGACTTGGCGGGCACACTGACCTCCATCGATCAGTCGGCCCGCGCCGTCGTCGACAATCGCGACTCGCTCGCGACAGGTATCACCGCCTTCGATCAACTGTTCACTCAGTTGGGAATCGCAATGAGCTACGGCAGTTGGGCGAACATCTACATCTGCAACTTTCGACTCAGTGCGCTGGGTCAATCGGTGGCACTGGGTGGTCCCGAGCGCTCGGCGGTGTGTCGATGAACTGGCTCACCGTCAAGAACCCGGTCCGCAACGGAATCATCTGCATTCTCGTCGGAGTCGGAGTCGTTCTGGCCGCACTTGTTGTCCCTCAACTGATCTTGAAGGTCAAGACCAACGAGTACCACGCCGTATTTGCCAACGCCACCGGGTTGACGCGAGACGATCCGGTCAACGTCGCAGGAGTTCCGAGCGGGGTAGTCACGTCGTTGGCGGTCAGCGGCAACTCCGTTGACGTCACCTTCCGACTCGACGACGGCGTCACTCTCGGCGAAGACTCGCGTGCGGACATCAAGATCTCGACTCTGCTCGGCCGACGCTCGCTCGACATCACCCCGAACGGATCGCGCTCCTTGCCCGCAGGTTCGACCATCCCCATCACGAACACCAGTGTTCCGTTCACTCTCGACGACCTCGGACGCAGCGCACAATCCACGTCGGAAAACCTTGATCTGCAACAACTGCGAAACATGCTGACCGTGGTCTCCGACAACTCACCGAACGATCCCGAACTCATCCGCCGCTCACTCGAGGGAATCGACGCACTCTCCGGGGTCGTCAACGACAATGACAATGCACTGCGCTCCCTTCTCACCGGGGCGCAGCAGACCACGACAACCCTGATCGAGCAGAAGGACACTCTGCAAACCCTTCTGGGAAATGCAGATCTGGTGATGGCCACGATCGCCGACCGGCGAGACGTGTTGAATGCCCTTGTACAAGACCTGAATCAGTTGAGTACCACCATTGCCCAGTTCCTCGGTGACAACCAGGCTTTGGTCGACTCGGTCATGGGAGACATCCACGAGGTGACGGGAGTTCTGTCCGAGAACGAACAATCGCTGACCACGCTGCTCGACAACTTCGCGCCCAGCGTCCGCTACGTCACCAACGCGACCGGCAACGGCAACTGGCTCGATCTCAACTCACCCTCCACGCTCATCCCGGACAACTGGTTGTGCGTCGTAGGGCTTGTTCAGGGGTGCCGATGACCACGACCGTCAAGAAACTTGCTGCTCTGGCCGCAATAGTGATCTGCGCGATCGGCGCGATCCTGTTCGTCACGCGTGACGAGCACCGACTCACTCTCACTGCCGAATTCACTTCCACCGATGCCATCTTCACCGGCAACACGGTGACAATTCTGGGAGTTCCCAGCGGGAGAGTCGAGAGCGTCACACCGGACGGGCCCCGGGTACGGGTGACACTGAGCCTGCCACCGGGAACACGCGTGCCAGCCGACGCGCAGGCCTGGGTCCTCTCTCCTTCGGTCATCAGTGACCGCACGATCGAACTCGGCCCCGGCTACGAAGACGGTGAGTTCCTCACCAACGGCGCGGTGATCCCTCTCGAACGCACTCACTCTCCTCTGACGTGGGACCAGCTCACTGCTTCGGTGAACGAACTGACGGTCGCGCTCGGCCCTGGCGCCGACGGCGGTGGGATTGGTGACCTCATCGGAGAAGGCGCCCACGCGGTGGACGGCAACGGGCAAGCATTTCACGATGCCGTGCAGTCCATCTCACAGGCAAGTTCGGTGCTGGCGGGTGCAAGTCCTGACATCTCCGAGCTGGTGAGGAACCTGAACACCCTCGTGCAGTTGATCGCGGACAACCAGACCCAGGTCGATTCGCTGTCGAACTCGGTGACAGTGACCGCCCGCACGTTCAGCGAACAACGCGAAGACATCAGCGGGGCGCTCGATTCCCTGACCACATTGCTCGGACAGGTCTCGGCGCTACTCGCCGAACACGGCGAGAGGGTCACCGCCGACCTGGGTGCGCTCGCACAGTTGACCGGAGCAGTAGCGACCAAGCAGGACCAACTGCGCGAGATCATCGAAACGGCACCAACGGGATTCGAGAATGTCGCCAACCTCGTCACCGAAGACGGCAGAGCACGCGGCCGCTTGGACATCGCCACCGATCTCTCACAGTTCGACACGACACGAGCACTGTGCGAGAAGATGCCGATTCCACTGTGCACCGGGCCGGGAATCGTCAATCCCATCGAATTCCCTTCCGCAGGCAGTTCCGAGCTGGCACGCATCCTGGGTGGAGGCAACTGATGGCGTCGAACAGGTCCGTGGCGAGCATTGTTGTGGCACTTGCCATCGCAGCGCCCTTGACTGGCTGCAGTCTCAACTTCCAGCATCTCCCCCTCGGTCGCGGACTGCCAGGACAGTCGTACCCGTTGAACATGGAGTTCGACGACGCGTCACTACTTCCCGTCGGCGGCGAGGTACGGATCGGGCAGGCTGTCGTCGGCAAAGTCACCTCGATGAGCGCGGAAACCTTTGCCGCCGTCGTCCATACCGACATCGAGTCCGATATCGAACTACCCATCGGAACCCGCGCCCGAATCGAGCTGTCAACCCCGATCGGCGATGCATTCGTCAACCTCGAAGTTCCGGCCGATGCGACCGGCCCCGTCCTCGAACCAGGTTCCACCATCAAGCGATCGGAGACCGTGCGCGGGCCCGACGTCGCACAACTACTCGGCGCCGTCGGAACTCTGTTGAACGGCAGCGGGTTGGCGCAGGTCAAGAACATCGTCAGCGAGGCTGATCAGATTCTCGACGGCAGGGACGAGACGATCCGCGATCTGCTTGCGCGCCTTGACGCTTTTCTCGGAACACTCGAAAACCGAAAAGAATCGATCAACTCGGCCCTGGACTCACTGAATCGGCTCAGCGCCTTGATCGGTGACGAAAGCGCCACCATCGACGAAGGGTTGCGCGCACTGACCCCTGCCTTGGGTGTTGTCTCCGACCAACGACAACCACTGCTGGACCTTCTCGATGAGACCGACAGGCTCAGTACCGCAACCAATTCCGTCCTCGATCAATCGGCCGACCAGATTTCCGACATCACCGATCGACTCTCACCCATCCTCGACCAGTTCTCGGCGATGGGCCCGACACTGGGTGAGACGATGACCAACCTGGACAACGCGAGAGTGCTCCTCGAACGCGCCAGCCCCGGTGACTACGTGAACATCGACCTCGACGTCGATCTCGAGGGAACAGTGACCGGAGTGCTCAACGAGATCATTCCCGGTGCCGCACCGCCACTGCCGCCTCTGCCGGCCTCCGACCGGGAGCTGCCGATCACGACACCCCTGCAAGGAGGCGCGCGATGAAGAACCGAACCGTCTATTTCGAGATCGTGGCCTTCCTCCTCATCGCGGTGATCAGCACGACGTACGTACTCCGGCAAGTAGGTGCCGGAGATCCGTTCACCGGAACCTACTCGGTCACCGTCGAATTGGAGAACGCGGCCGGAATCGCACCAGGTTCGGAAGTGGCATACCGCGGAGTCACCGTCGGCGACGTCGAGTCGGTGCAGGTGGACTCCGCCCGGGACCTCGTCGTGATGACGTTGAGCATCGCCGCCGACCAACAGATCCCCAACGATTCGCATGCGGCCATCAGCCAGGACACCGCAGTTCCGGTACTGAAAGTTCAGTTGTCCTCGCAGACCGACGGCGGTCCCTACCTCGCCGAAGGTTCGGTGGTTCCGGCTGACCGCACGTCGATCCCGGTCGCGTTGGGAACCGTCATCGCGAATTTCAACGCTGCTGCCGACACCGTCGATCCGGCAGACCTGCGGACCCTCTCGCACGAACTCGGTGAGGGATTGAACGGATCGGGTCCGGATCTACAGGCTCTCGTCGACAACTTCGACGTACTCGCGCGCACTGTCCGAGCCGATCAACCGCAAGTCAACACACTCGTACAGAATTCGCGTTCACTCTTCGCCGCGAACGAAGACAACGTCGATGCTCTTCCCGAAGTTGCACTCACACTTCGCCAATTGACAGATCAGGTACGAAACTCCGATCCGCAACTGCGCACACTCCTCGATCGAAGCCCGAGCGTTCTCGACAATCAGATACTCCCTCTCATCGAGCAGAGCCGTGAACCGTTCAGTCTGCTGTTGGCCAATTCCCTCGTCTCCACCCAGATCGTCACCGCACGGATGCCCGCCGTCGACGCCCTGTTGGTGGTGGTCCCGAAAGGTTTCGAAAAGTTCGGAAGCATCGTCAAAGACGGACGCGCGCAACTTGATCTGATCACAGCACTCGGTCCGGTCTGCCTCTACGACACACCCCGGCGATCGGTACAGGACACCTCACCGACCACAATCGACAAGAACCAACACTGCACGGACCAGTCGGGTCGCATCCAGAACCGAGGTTCGCAGAACATCCCCACCGCAACCGGAGCAAACACTGGAACGATCGACGGGGTCGCGCAATACGATCCTGCCGTCGGCACAGTCGCGACCGGGGACGGAACATCGATTCGCCTGGGCCTCAACGGTGGTCAGAACACCGTTCTCGGTGACAACTCGTTTGCCGCACTACTAGTTCAAGGAACGCAATGACCGAGACAGCTGAACCCCAGACACTCGAGCCCCAAACACCCGCAATCGTCGACAAGCCCAAGCGGTTTCGCAAGCAGACCGTAGTGATCATTGCCGGCGTCCTGGTCCTCGTCGCTGCGCTCGGATGGGGTGCATTCGCGACCTGGCAGAAATCCGTCGACGACGACGCCCGCACCAGCGCACTGGAGAGCGGCCGGCAATTCGCCACCGACCTCGCGACCTACAACTTCGAGAACCTCGATCAGAATCTCTCCGTGGTGCGAGACAACTCCGTCGGAGAGTTCGCCGGCCAGTACGCCCAAGTGGCAGCCAACCTGCAGAACATGATCGTGCAGTACCAAGCGACCTCGTCCGCTCAGATCATCTCAGCCGGGCTGGCGAGCAGTGACCGCGACAACGCCGAAGTACTCGTTTTCCTCGATCAAACGATCACCAACACCAACTCCCCCGATCCGAGGATCGACCGCAACCGCATGCAACTCTCACTGGTGCGCGAAGACGGCGAGTGGAAACTGAGCAACGTGCAGTTGTTGTGATCGGGAGGTCTGCCATCAGCAAGCGGCCGTATCGGCACGCAGCAGTATCGGAACGCGGCCGTATCGGAACGCGGCCGTATCGGAACGCGGCCGTGTCGGCGCCTGCCGATAAAGTGGCCTCCACAAGTCGACGTGTCCTTCGTCGGCCGGGAGCGCAGGTTCGAGGAGTGTGTCGGTAGCGGTGGCAGTGGAATCTTCGGTGCTGCTGAAGTGGTACTCCGATACGGCCCGTGACCTGCCGTGGCGACGTGAAGGCGTCAGTGCCTGGCAGATCCTGATGAGCGAGATCATGCTCCAGCAGACTCCGGTGGTGCGCGTTGCGCCCATCTGGGAAGAGTGGGTGGAGCGCTGGCCGGTTCCGTCGGCGATGGCGGCGTCCAGTCAGGCAGAAGTGCTTCGCGCGTGGGGCAAACTCGGTTACCCACGGCGCGCGTTACGCCTCCACGAATGCGCCGGCGTCCTGGCCGCCGAGCACGGTGACGTGGTGCCGCAAGACGTCGACACCCTGCTCTCGCTGCCGGGAATCGGTTCGTACACCGCCCGCGCCGTGGCGTGCTTCGCGTACGGACAGCGAGTACCGGTAGTGGACACCAACGTACGACGCGTAGTTGCGCGGGCCGTCCATGGCAATGCGGAACCTGGCAATCCATCCAACACGCGCGACCTCGCCGACGTCGCGGCACTACTGCCGAGGACGCGAGAGCGCGCCGCCACCTACAGCGCAGCTCTCATGGAACTCGGCGCACTGATCTGCACGGCGCGCACACCGAACTGCGAGAACTGCCCGTTGCCGAACTGCGCCTGGGTCGCGTCGGGCAAGCCTGCACACACCGGACCGCCCAAGAAAGTGCAGAAGTTCGCCGGCACCGATCGCCAGGTACGTGGAAAATTGATGGCCGTTCTGCGCGAGAGTCACCGTCCGGTCGAACGCGCACAACTGGACATCGTCTGGCCGACCGATCCTGGTCAGCGTGACCGCGCGTTGCATTCCCTGCTGGTCGACGGACTGGTCGAGCAGACCGATGACGGCCTGTTTGCGCTGGCGGGCGAGGGTACGGCTTAACCGACTCGCATCGGGTCGCATGCTGCTGCGGGTTCTGCGGTCTGGGGTGGTGCGACTTCAGGATCCGAACGCCGAAGTGCAGCGGGAACGACGGGTACAACCGGCTCGCAGGGCGGAAGGGTCAGAATCGGTAGTGCAGCGCCTGGCGGTGGCCCGCTGGTCGAGGTCGCACGCTCGGCGCCGACGTTCGGGCTGTCAGTGGACACCGCGTGCGACCCGTCCGGAGAGAGGGCGATCAGCAATCCCGTCAGCATGAGCAGAAGCGGCAGCACTATTGCCGCTGCCCACCGGATCCTGTTGACGGGCTGAACAGCCACGCCAGGCCGAACTTCATTTCCCCTCGCGGCCGCTACCAGCGCAGCGCCGATCGCCAGTTGTGTGCGCTCGCTCAGAAACAGGAAGCCGAGCCCGGCCAGTTCGGCGGCTTCGGCGCAGGGCTGCCTGGCCTCTTCCTTCACCAGCATCGCGACGAGCATCTTCGGAACTGGGTCTTGTTCGGCGACGAGCAGATCCAAAGTCGCAGCAAATGTCGAGCTGTCTGCAAGCAACTCGACGGTGTCGTAGCGGTGAGCCGAGTCCACGACGCCGGTACTCGGATCAATGGCCGCGATCACAGTCTCACTGCCGTCCGGCCAGAATGCGAGGATCGGCGAAACACCGTTCAGTGCGTCCACGGTCCGTAGGTAGGCAAGGCGAGCGTCCAGACCGTTGACCAACTCGACTTTCTCGAAAGTACTGGAAGACAACAAATCCGGGACAAGTTCGCGCACGTCCGTACGCTCGCACATCACCCCGACGACGGTGGGGCACAGGTTCGAGCGCAGGGCTCGGCTGGTGGCGACCTCGGCGGCGGAGGCGAGCGCGCGTGCCGACGCCTGCGCAGAGGGAAGAGTCCCGTCCGCACCCCACGGGTGACGGAACTCGTCGATCGAGCCGAGTAGCGGAGTGTCGGCATCTACGAGAGCGGTTGAAATAGAACTGTTTTCGAATACAACGCCCAGGCTTTCACGCACTGGATCCTCCATTGACTGTTACGGGGGTCGAGATCACTGCGGAGCTGTATCAGAACGTCAGGCCACTGACCGCCATTGCGCCTGGTTCCAGCACGACGTCCACCGGCGCTCGGCCCTCGACCGTGACGCGATACCCACCCGGGAGAAGTCCGACAAACGAGAAGCGACCTTCGAACGGTTTCACCGTCCGCGCTATCGCGTGGCCGCATTGATCGATACCGTCGATCGCCACTGCTTCCGATATTCCGGACGTCACCAGACCTGAGATCTGCCCGTTCGCCGCAACCGTATCCATCTGGACCGTCTGACCCTCGACAGAGTTCCCTTGCGGATCACACACTCCGGAAGTAGTCGACAGCCGCACAGTGACGTCACCTGACCGCACGCGCACCGCACCACGATCTGCAGTGACCACTGCCGCGATTGGTAGTCCGTCGACATCTTCCCGGTTGCCCGCAGACATCGTCACAGTTCGCGTGAAGTATCGATCCGCACCCAGATCCCCCACCAGGCACAATAACCCGACCTCGTCGACGCCCGAGCCGTCTCCGCAATAGTCCGGCACGGACGGCAGAGTGAAGCCTCGGGGTACCGGAAGTTGCACCACCACGTCCGAGAGCGGTTTGTCTCGAACACCGATGTCGAAGACGTACGTCACCGGATCACCTTCTCGGACAATGCCGTTCGACGGTCCGGAATCGAGCCCCGGGCCGTCAGTGGGATCGAAGGGCGGTGCGCCGTCGATCGCCGTCAACTCGACGGTGAAGGGAGCGAACTCTCCTTCGGCTGCCAAACGAACATCCGACTGTGTCGGGAGCACGCCGAGCACAGCAGCACCGACCACCAGAGCTCCGGTCACTACAACTACGCCAATGCCTCGTAGTCCTCGGCGCCACGCCCTCGGCCGGAATCCGACCGTAGCGGCCTTCGGCCACACCTCTGACAGACGAGTTCTCACGACGCTCCTTCGATGTCTGACTCTCGGGCCCCTGGCGGGCACTCTCGGCCGCATTTGGCGAATCCCGAGCTACGTTCCATAGAAGTCGATCGAGGGACTCGAAAGCCAATGGTGAAGGCGTGATTGTGTGGGTGAACTCCTCTCACCCAGGGTGAAGTCCCGGGTGAATTGCCCGGGATGGCACGCTCTGGATTCGCACCAGCTACGCTCCTCCCTGTAGATAGATGGATCGAGACAATCCGCCCAAACTCTCCATTTACCGCGGGGCGCGCAAGGAGAAAGGGGCCGCGTTGATGTTCGGGACGGACGGCCACGACTGGGCAGCTATTCCCGAAAGACGCACGATTGCCGTGTCGATTCCCCGGCAGGCTCTGTTCGCGAAACTCGACCGCCGCGCCGCTCTGACCATCGTCCGTGCACCGAACGGCTACGGAAAATCGTCATTGATCGCGTCGTGGCTACGCGCCAATCTGGCCTCCGAACGAATTCTCGTGTGGGTCTCGGCGCCACCTCCTTCATCGACACTCGCAACCTTCTGGGCACTGGTCCTGGAGCGAATTCACGCCGCCGGGATAGCATTACCCGACGCCGGTGATCTCGCCGATCCTTTCACCGCGATCATCAAATCCTTGAACGATCTGCCCCGCCCCGTGCTGCTCGTTTTGATCAGGCCGGACCTGGTGCCGGAACCGGAATTGGACGATCAATTGATCGAACTCCTCACTCGCTGCCACAATCTTGACCTCGTAGTGACGCTCTCAGGCTTCGGCATGTTCTCCGAGCCGTACCTTCTCGACACAGATCATGAGGTTGTCAGCGCGGGCGAGTTGTTGTTCACGGCAGCCGATACCGCCCACCTACTGGAACAGACAGACGCCCAGACGGCTGCGGGTGATGCAGAGAGAATCACATCTTTGACCGGCGGGCTTCCCGCGCTGGTCCGCGCCGCCGTTGCCGCAGTCGAAGAGGCCCCAGGCGTCGACAACCGCCGGCCGGTAATCGAAAAGAACATCGCGCAGGCGATAGACGACTACGTGACTGGTTCCGTCCTCACCATCGCCGAGCGCGTGAAGCAACACGAGTTCCTGCTCGCGATCACCTTTGCTCGATCGATCACCGTCGACATCGCCGCAGTCCTGTTCAAGTCCCAGCACCACGATGCTGCAGAGACCGTTCGCCGAATTCGGGCGAGACTGGTGACACTGGAGACTGCCGGATTACTCTCGCGTGCAGAAAGCGAGGCCGACGAGACCTGGGAATTGTCGCCCGCGATTCGGCAATCATTAATCGCGCGCCACACCCGCGCTGGAATCGAACCGTCGCAACGTCTTTCATTCCTTGCCCACAATCGACTCGACGGCGGTCATCACGCGTCGGCGCTGGACTACGCGATCGAGGCACAGAATTGGACCCTGGCAGTAGACATCGTCGAACAACATTGGGTGACGATGATCGTGAGCAGCTTGGACACGGTTCGCTCTGCACTTCAACGGATTCCGGTGGAGGCAGCCGACAAACACTCCGCTGTCGAGGCCGGCCGCGCCTTGTTCACCATGCATCCGAGCAAGCGCGCGAGTGTCGTCGACTCGCTGCCCGAATCGCCCGCCGAACTGTGGAAACTCGGTGCCGAGGCAGGGGCGAAAGACGCCCTCAGCATCGGCTGCGTCCAATCGATCAGGCTCAGGATGGCGGGCGAGTACGGACTCGCGGCAGAGACCACCAGGCGCCTGGCTCACCTCAGTCGTAGTGCGCTGGAGAACAACCCGGAATCCGTCAGCGCACAGCTCCCCCTCATGCGACTTCAATGGGCGATCAATTTTCAATTGAGCGGCAGACTCACCGAATCCACGATCAAAGCGCGAATGGCATACCACGGTGCTCTGTCTCAGGGAGTCGACTTCATCGCTCGCAACTCTGCCGGCAGTGCCGCGCTGAATTGGGCGCTGGCAGGTGAGCCGCGACAGGCCACTCATTGGTTCGAGCTCGAGCAGAAGCATCCGGACCCCGGAGGTTGGCTCGAACCTGTGGTCAAGATCGCCGGCTTGACGGCACGGGCTCTCACCGCTCTCGACATGCTCGACTTCGATGACGCGCGTATCGCATTGACCGAACTCGGCGTTCCGTCCGACACCGAGGAGCTGTGGGCGTTCGTCGTCTATGCGCACAGCCAATTCGCCCTGACTCAGGGCACTGCATCTTCCGCTCTGTCGTTGCTCCACAATGCGATTGAAGCGCATCCCATCCAGTACACGGCCACGTCTTTCGCGCTCCCTTTGTTGCAATCCGCCGAGATCGATCTCCTGCTCGCGCTCGGCGAGGGAAACAAGGCAGCAGCACTGGCCAAGGATATTGCCGATCCTGCAGCCAACCCGTGGACGCTCGCGTCCGTGGCACGTTTACGCCAACGGATCGGCCAGAACGAAGCCGCCGTGGCGCTGTGCCACCAGTTCGACTGGTCTGGCGAATCCTATCCACGGGCACAGATGGAATCGCTTCTGGTGCAGGCGGTTGCACACTCCGAATTGGGTGAGCCACGCCTCGCCGCTCAGGAATGGTCCAGAGCGTGCAGTATCGCCGACCAAACCGGACTTCTGCGTTCGTTCGCGACCATCGCATCGACAGACGTCGAGAAACTCGAATCGATGGCGAAGTCGAATTCGCGAGCACTCGCCGAATTCGCGAAAATGCCTCGGGCTGAATTATTTCCGGAATTCGTGCACATCGTGGAGCTGACCGAACGCGAACAGAAGGTCCTCTCACTCCTGGCGATCGGAATGGGGTCGGCCGCGATGGCGGACAAACTGTACGTCTCCGTCAACACCGTCAAGACTCAACTACGCACTCTCTACAAGAAGCTCGACGTACACAATCGAAACGAAGCGATCACGAAGGCACGCCAACTGCGCCTGCTGTAGTCCCGGATCGGATCTGATTCGGACTACATTCTGTAGACATGAGCACCGATACCTGCGTCTTCTGCAAGATCGTCGCACTGACCGAGCCGGCGATTCTCGTTCACGAGAGCGAGACGACTCTCGCATTTCTCGACGCCCGACCGGTGAGTCGCGGACACACTCTCGTGGTCCCCAAACGTCATGCAGAAAATCTCGATGCTCTCGAAAGCCATGAGGGCGCAGAGATGTTCCGCGTCGGGACGCTCATCGCCGGCGCTCTACGGCGCTGCGACATCGCCGCAGACGGCGTCAACTTCCTGGTCAACGACGGTCGCGCCGCGGGCCAGACCGTGTTCCACTCGCACCTGCACGTCGTCCCCCGCCATCGCGGCGACAAGGCGAAGTTCGCTGCCGGACTTCTGGCCAGACGAGCCGTCGAACTGGAGCAGGTGGGCTCGTCGATCCGCAGTCAGCTCACCGTCTGAAGGAACTCCGTCACGACGTCGCGGTAACGCTGCGGTTGATCGTCGTGGACCAGGTGACCGGCGTCGGCAATACGTACGTACCGGGTTTGCGGCCGCTCGGCCATCTCTCGCATCTGTCCTTCTGGGGTGATGGTGAACTCCCCCTCGATCAGCAAGGTCGGTGCCTCGATCGCCTTCCACTGATCCCAGAAGTGCCGCGTGCCCCACTCCTCCGAGATGTCGCGGAAGGTCGACACGTCGCCGTGCAGGTACCACCCGTCGTCGCGCCGGTCGAAGGAATCGAGAAAGTACTGGCCGGCGACGGGGCCGAAGAATTCCTTCATCGCGTCCTCGGAAGCAAACGGTTGCGGCCACGCCGAAATCATCTGCGCCCAATCCGCTGCGGTGCGTCCGCGAAAGTCCGGGGCCATGTCTTCGAGGACCAGGGCGCTCACCTTCTCGGGATGCGCAGCGGCGAAGCACCACGCGTGCAGAGCCCCCATCGAATGACCGATCACGATCATCGGACCGTCGATGGAGGTAACCGCCGATGTCAGGTCCTCGACGAATGCCTCGGTAGTCAGTTCCGCCGGCGCCGGTCTGCCGTGACCGGCAGCGTCGAAGGTGTAGACGTGGCCGAACTCGCGGATCCACGGCACATGGCGACGCCACGTTCGGGAGCTGCCCATGAGGCCGTGCAACAACAGAATCGGTTGTCCCGTTCCACCTTCGTCATGCAACACGAGTGTCACGGTACGCGGTGAAGGTACGCGGGTAATGTCGCTTGCATGGCAGTCGTGAAGATCAATGCAATCGAGGTCCCCGAGGGCGCCGGCCCCGAACTGGAGAAGCGCTTCGCAGCACGCGCTCACGCAGTCGAGAACTCCCCGGGCTTCCTCGGATTCCAGCTCCTCCGCCCCACCGCCGGCGAGAGCCGCTACTTCGTGGTGACGCAGTGGGAGTCCGAGCAGGCGTTCGCCGACTGGCGTGACGGCCCCGCCCGCGAAGCACACTCCGGCGAACGCGCGAAGCCTGTCGCTTCGGGTGCGTCGTTGCTCGAATTCGAAGTTGTCCTGGACGTAGCCGCCAAGAGCTGATCGCGAGCGATTGTGCCCGCACGTGCGGGCACAATCGACGGTCATCTCGGGTTCACGCGTTGACACGGAGCAGGCGGTAGTGCAAAAGTTCGCTTGTAAACGCGATGGTCCGACAGGAATCCGGTGCAAGCCCGGAGCGGTCGCGCCACTGTAATTCGAGGTGAAGTGCCTTTTTCGGTACGACTATTTCGACAGCCAGACACTTCGGCCATCGCATGGACCTAGGGGACGCGAAAATCCCAGGAGGCTTCGATGGCTCTCGCCTATTCTCCCGATACGTCGATCGATTCGACTCGTCTTGCTTTCCTCGCCGCTGCAGTCGTTCTGTTCGCGATGCTGGCTCTCTACCTGGTCGGATTCGACCAGGGCGCGATCTCTCGCACCGGCATGTACATGCATGAATTGATGCACGACGGACGCCACTTGATGGGCCTGCCGTGCCACTAGTCGACAATTTCACGAAGCTTCTCATTCGTGGATTGTTGGCTGGTTTGATCGCGGGCATTCTTGCCGGCGGTGTTGCATTCGTGCTGGGTGAACCGCACGTCAACGCTGCCATTGCGATCGAAGAAGCCAACAGTGCTGCTGGAGAACATGCCGGCGAAACTGCTGGGCATTCGCACGGTGACGAAGAAGAACCACTGGTGAGCCGCGACGGGCAGCGCGCCGGGTTGTTCCTGGCCACAGCGCTCGCCGGACTCGCCCTCGGCGCGATCTTCTCGGTCGTCGCCAATTACGCGCGACGACTCACCGGAATGTCCGGGCCGTTGTTGGCGATCACCATCGCCGTCGGCGGTTGGCTGGCCATCGAGGCTGTGCCGTTCTTCAAGTACCCGGCCAACCCGCCGGCCGTCGGAGATCCGGACACCATCAACCAGCGGACACTGCTGTGGCTGGCCGCCGTGATTCTCGGACTGCTGTCCGTCACTGCGGCGGCCGCGGCGGCAAAGGCAGTTTCCGGACACGAGTTCCTCAGTGTGCGCATCGCTGCTCCGGTGGCTGCGTTCCTGGTGATCGTCGCGATCGGTTACGTCTCGCTTCCCGGCATCAACGAGGTGGGTGAGGATTTCCCGGCAACTCTGCTGTGGGAGTTCCGACTTTCCTCGCTCGCCACGCAGGCGACGCTATGGCTCGTACTCGGATTGGCATTTGCCTTCCTCACCGAGCGCGCGACCAAGAACGCCGACGTGGCAAAGAAGTACGCCCTTCGCTGAAACTGCTGTGCGCCTTTATTAACCTCCCGCGGTTAATAAAGGCGCACAGCAGTTTTTTCAGCTCAGATGATGCACTTCCTGCAGCCCGTACACCGGCGTCGGAATGCCCTCGTAGCGCGCCTTCAACTGCAGCGCGAGGTACAGCGAGTAGTGCCGCGACTGATGCAGATTGCCGCCGTGGAACCAGAGCGCTTCCTGCTGCGTCGGCTTCCACATGTTGCGCTGCTCGCCTTCCCACGGTCCCGGATCCTTGGTCGTGTTCGAGCCGAGGCCCCACACCTTTCCGACCTTGTCCGCGGTGTCCTGCCCGATCAGATCCGCCACCCAGCCGTTCATCGAGCCGTAGCCGGTCGCGTAGACCACCACGTCGGCGGGCAATTCCGTACCGTCTTCGAGGATCACGCTGTTCTCGGTCAGCTCACGAATGTTGCCGTGCGCGAGCTTGATGTCCCCGTTGGCAACCAGTTCGGCCGCACCGACGTCGATGTAGTAACCCGAGCCGCGTCGTAGGTACTTCATGAACAGGCCCGAACCGTCGTCGCCCCAGTCGTGCTCGAAGCCCGCCTTCTCGAGGCGATCGTAGAAGTCCTTGTCGCGCTCACGGATTGCGTCGTACACCGGGATCTGGAACTCGTGCATGATCCGGTACGGCAGCGAACCGAACGTGAGATCGGCCTTGTGCGTCGTCATGCCCGCAGCGAGGGCGCGCTCCGAATACAGATCGCCCAAGCCCAGATCCATCAGCGAATCCGACTTCACGATGTGCGTCGAGCTGCGCTGCACCATGGTGACGTCGATGCCGTTCTCCCACAGAGCGCCGCAGATGTCGTGCGAGGAATTGTTGGCCCCGATCACGACGACCTTCTTGCCCACGTACTGATCCGGTCCGGGGTGCTTGCTCGAGTGGTGCTGATCGCCGAGGAACTTGTCCTGGCCGGGGAACGTCGGAACGTTGGCCTTGCCGGACATACCGGTCGCCATCACCAACTGCTTGGGACGCAACGTCAGCTTCTCGCCGTTGCGGTCGACCTCGACGGTCCATTCCTGCGTCTTCTCGTCGAACGACGCGGAGGTGCAGGTCGTGGAACTCCAGTACGGAACCTCCATGACCTTGGTGTACATCTCGAGCCAGTCACCGATCTTGTCCTTGGGCGCGAACACCGGCCAGTTGTCGGGGAACGGCATGTAGGGCAGATGGTCGTACCAGACCGGATCGTGCAGGCACAGGGACTTGTAGCGTCCACGCCACTGATCGCCGGGTCGCTCGTGGCTGTCGATCACGATGGCCGGAACTCCGAGCTGACGCATCCGGGCGCCGAGCGCGATACCGCCCTGGCCGCCGCCGACGATCACGACGTACGGCTGTGTGGTGTAACCGAGTTCGCGGTCCTCGATCTCCTTCTGCTCAGCCCACGTGACGCGGTTCGGATCTGCACCGTGCTTCGCTCCCCGCGGCCGGCGAGTGCCCTTGCCTTCTTCGTGCCCCTTCAACTCCTGCAGCGACGTCAGCAGGGTCCAAGCGACATATTCCCCGGGTCGCTCCGCTCCTGCCCGCCGATCATCTCCCTTCAAACGAAGGTGCCCGTGCGCACGACCGGTTGCTGTCTCGAATTCGATCCAGGCCGACGTGACGCCGTCGGCTTCGTCGGGAGTCTCGGTGGTCCGAAATCCCGAAGGATCGGTGTCGTCGAGACGTTCGGAGAGCATGTCGGCGATCTGCTCGCGACCTTCGACGGTCTTGATGTTCCAGGTGAACGACACCAAGTCTCGCCAGAAGCTGTCGAGCGCGAACTTGCCTGCAATACGCTCGATGTCGCGAGCGGCGAGTGCCGACTCGAAGTCCGCCAGCCAGGCGTCGACGCGCTCCTGAGGTGTCACCGCCGTCAGCTTCACCTCGGGGGTGACTGCGGAATCGATGGTTTGCGTCATCACTTCTCCTTGTTTGTGAATGTGACACACAGCACATCTCATAAGTGGCCCCGGTCACAAGCGTTGCAGTCTGTTGCAATTCTTGGGCGCGGTACTGCCGCCCGATATCGGTTGCCCGCACCCTCGTGCGGGCAACCGGGTCACCCCTCGGCAGACTTCAGTTTCCCGAGTCCCAGCGACTGAAATCCCACGACGTAGAACAATGTCCACAGCACGGCCCAGTCCACGAAACCCAGTGCATTGCCGTGCAATCCGTCGACGACTGCCGGTTCGTGAAGGATGTGCTCTGCAGCAAAGCGGTAATAGAACAAGAAGGTCACCACCGCCAGCACAAACGTGAGCACTGCGCGGATCGCCAAGTTGACCCCGTCCGCAAAACCCGTCGGTTTGTTACCGAAGGCGTTGGCCCAGAAAATCATCCAGAAGGCCCAGCACACACCGAGCTGAGCCGGAAACTGATGGACCACGCCGCCCAACTCGGCAACGGCGTCGCTGCCCAACAGCGTCTTCACGACCGGCAGTGCCACGAAGTACAAGCCTGTTCCCAAGGCGAAGTTGCCGACAGTGGCTGCGAGTGCCGTCTTTCCGCCGCCGCCGAACAGTCTCCACGGCCAATTGTCGAGCGTCTGACCGGTCAGGATCACGACCACCACGACGCAGTAGAACCACCCGAGTACGGTGTCGACGGTCATCAACGGGTCGGTGGCAGAGAGCGACACGGACGGCAGGCCGAAGACGAAGTACAGCGCCAGCGTCGGAACGGCGACAAACGCGATCTCACACAATCCCACCAGCGGCTGCTTCATCCCCAGGGAAGTCCACGGCCAATGCTGCCAGTTCAGGACCACCATCACCCAGGTCCCGAAGCCGAAGAGCACGAACAACGCACCCGCGAAATAGCCGAGGCCGCCCTCACGATCGGCCGCGAAATCCGGGTACAAGCTCCCCAAGCCTTTTGCCAGGAGCCACGTCACCACGACGGCGAAGACCGCGGTCGCGACCATGATCGCCAGGCCCTTCGCCGGCTGCGGAAGTCGATCGAAGCCGGCGAACTCGCAGTTGAAGCCGATGAACACCACAAAGAGGATCGCCCAGAAAAGCGCCGCATTGAACGGCAAAGGGTAGAAATTCCACGGACTGGTGGTCGGATCGGCCAGAAGGTACCAACTCGCCACGGCCAGCACGAGAACGATCAGGAGGTTGGCGATCCCGAACCCGATCCAGCGGCGTGACGGCTGCCGACTCGGCGTCGCCGGTTCTGTGGGTGTGTCGACTGTAGCGGTCATGTTCCCTCTCCCAGATTGTCTCGCAAGATGATTCGCGAAGTGGTGGCGCAACTATGAAGCTGTTGCGCGGGGCACCGGGAGGGTTGCCGAGGGTTGCAAGCGATGTCCGATTTTCCGGAATTGCAACACAGTGCAACCCTTCCGCATTGTGGTCGCCGTCACATACAAATCACTCATCGGTTCCCAGGCAACCGGTTCACTGCTTACGAGGAGAAACTGCATGAGCATCACGGGCAAGGTAGTACTGGTCACCGGCGCCGGCCAAGGCATCGGACGCGGAATCGCACTCCGCCTCGCCCACGACGGCGCCGACATCGCATTGGTCGACCTCGACCAGACCAAGTTGGATGCGGTTGCCGACGAAATTCGACAGATCGGGCGTCGCACAACCACTTTTGTCGCCGACGTCAGCGATCGAGCGCAGGTCAACGCAGCCGTCGAACACGCACACCAGGAATTGGGCGGATTCGACGTCATCGTCAACAACGCGGGAATCGCTCTCGTCGGCCCGATCTCCGACGCGACGCCGGAAGAGGTCTCCAAGATCTGGAGCGTCAACGTCGACGGCGTCCTGTGGGGAATTCAGGCGGCAGCAGCAAAGTTCCAAGCACTGGGTCAGCGCGGAAAGATCATCAACGCGTCGTCCATCGCCGGCCACGACGGATTCGCCATGCTAGGTGTCTACAGCGCAACAAAATTCGCGGTCCGGGCACTCACACAGGCTGCGGCCAAGGAATACGCATCCGACGGAATCACCGTCAACGCGTACTGCCCCGGCGTTGTGGGAACCGACATGTGGGTGACGATCGACAAGAGATTCGCCGAACTGACCGGTGCGCCCGAGGGTGCCACCTACGAGAAGTTCGTCGGCGGAATTGCTCTGGGGCGCGCTGAAACCCCGGACGACGTAGCCGGTTTCGTCTCGTACCTTGCCGGGCCCGATTCCGACTACATGACCGGACAGGCCGGCTTGATCGACGGCGGCCTCGTCTACCGCTGAAGTGGTGTCTTCGCTGAAAACGGTGACTTCGCCGAAAAAGCGGTTGCCCGAGCCCGCGATGCCACCCGGCGAGGATCCTCGCGACTACGCGAGGACCCTCGCCGCGGTGTACGACGCGACGATGGCCGGAGACCGCGCACCGGCACGCCCCAGAGACGTGGTGCGCCAATCGTGGCAGCGCCTGCGTGAACTCGGTATCGACCCCGAGCACAACCGGGTCGAACCGTCCATGGACGTAGCCGAACTCGATCTCCGCCGCCGTGAGTCCGGACTGTACGACGTGCTCGACGACGTCACGCGTGGACTCGAATCGGTCACCGCAAGCGGCGAGAACATCATGGTCGTCGCGGATCTTCGTGGAACTGTGCTGTGGCGCAGCGGGTCCCATCGCGTACTGGATCAGGCTGCGCGGCTCGGGTTTGTCGAAGGCGCGAACTGGGCCGAGGACAGCGTCGGCACCAATGCCATCGGAACCGCATTGGTGTCACGGCAGGCGGTTCAGATCTTCTCGGCGGAACACTATGCGCGCAGCCATCATCCGTGGACCTGTGCGGGCGCACCCATCCGCGATCCGCGGGACGACCGTGTCATCGGCGTAGTCGACATCAGTGGCCCCGCCAAGACCGTCCACCCCACCACACTCGCTCTCGTCGACGCCGTCGCACGTCTTGCCCAATCACACCTGCGCGACAAGCATCGGGACAATCTCGATCAATTACGTTCTGTTGCAGGGCCGATGCTTGCACGGAGCGGATCACCTGCATTGGTGATCGATACGCATGGCTGGGTAGCGGCGGTCGACGCGCTACCCCATCGCTCGCGCGTGCTGCTCCCCGCAGCTTTGGCTCCCGGCAGGACGTGGTTCCCCGCCCTGGGCCTGTGCGAACTGGATCCGCTTCCCGGCGGGTGGCTGGTTCGGCCGATCACCACCGGCGAGAAGATCAGCGCGCCCACGGTGCATATCGATCTGCGCGATTCCGAGAACATGTCGGTGACCGTCACGTCGGGGTTGGGCGAATGGGCGTACTCCCCGACCCAGCGACATGCGGAGATTCTGTTCCTCCTCGGATCCGAGAGGCGCGGACTGACGGCATCTCGGTTGGCGCAGGATCTGTTCGGAGATCCGGCCCGCACGGTGACCGCGCGGGCCGAGATGTCGCGTCTGCGAAAGAACCTCGCCGGAGTTGTTGCGGCACAGCCGTACCGGTTCGTCGACGCAGCACAGGTCACGCTCTCCTGCCCCGACGACGGCGCACACCTGTTGCCGTTCTCGAACGCGCCGGCTGTTCGTGCCGCTCGCCTTACTCAGGCCGGTTCGGAGGCCTGAGTAAGCAACTGCAAGAACACCTCTTCGGGCTGCGCGCCGGATACCGCGACCGCACGGTTAGCAACGAAGAACGGAACACCGCTGACCTGGAGTTGGCGCGCCATGGACAGATCCTCGCGTACCGCCTCCGCGGCGGCATCGGAGTCGAGTTGCTCGCGCACGACATCGGCGTCGAGGCCAACGCTTACTGCCAGCTCGACCAGCACCTCACGGTCGTCGATCACCTTACCGTCGCTGAAGTGAGCCTTGAACAGCGCTTCGAGGAGTTCGTTCTGCCGCTCGCCCGCGAGATGCAGCAACCTGTGTGCATCAAAGGTGTTGGCGGCGATCACGGTTTCGAAGTCCAAGGTCAACCCGACCTCGGCTGCCGTCGCGCTGACCTGGGCGAACATCTGACGTACCTGATCAGGCGCCATACCCTTCATCTCGACCAGGGCGTCGAGTTCGGTGCGCCCTTCTCCCACCGGAGTCTCCGGAGCGAGCTGGTACGAACGCCAGATGACGTTGACGCGGTCCTTGTTCTCGAAACGATCCAGAGCCGAGAGGAACCTGGTCTTTCCGATGTAGCACCACGGACAAGCAACGTCCGACCACACTTCGATGGTCACGTCTTGGTCAATCACGATTTGATCAGTCACCGAAGGTGCAACAACAAACAGGGGCGGGATTAGTCCCGAGTCACGTGACCAGGCCACACCGGAACGCGATCAACGACGCACTCACCCGGTTGGGCACACCGAGCTTGGCGAACAGCGAAGAGATATGCGTCTTGACGGTGGTCTCACCGAGGTACAGCCGTTCCGCGATGACGCTGTTGGCCACGCCCGTCGCCAGGATTGTCAGCACTTCACGCTCACGCTCGGTGAGCGAAGCGAGCGGAGTCTGATCGGGTGCCTGCCGACGCGGCGACGAGGCCACGATGGCGCGTAGAGAATCGGAGCTGAACAACGAGTGGTCCGACGCCACCACCCGTACTGCCTGCTGGAACGCCTGCGGGGCCGCATCCTTGCTCAGGAAACTGTGCGCGCCCGCCTCGACTGCCTGCACAACCATGTCGTCGACATCGAAGGCAGTCATCGCGATGACCTTCGGCGGATTGCTCGTCGACATCAATTCTCGGGTGGCCGCCAAGCCGCCGACCCGTGCCATTTTCAGATCCATCAGCACCACGTGGGGACGAAAACGCGTGACCTTGGCTGCGACCTGATCGCCGTCCTCGGCCTCGGCAACCACCACGATGTCCGACGCTGCTTCCAGGATGTCCTTCATCCCGCGCCGAACCCAGGCGTCGTTGTCGACGATCAAAACTGTGATTCGCGAGTCAGCGTCCATAGTGCGCTCAGATTACCCAGAGCCCCCGACAGTTGGAGAGTAGGCGGGCTACGACGACCAGGGCACCCAGCAACTGACGAGAAAATCGTCCCCCAGCGCGCCTGCCTCGACCTTGCCGCCGATCTCCCGCGCCTGTTCGGCCAACCCGCGTAGACCTGACCGCGAACCGATGGACGTCATGGGCGCAAGCTCGCTGAGCTTGTTGCGTGCAAGGATACGAATTCCGTCGTGCGGCGACCCGGTCACCGAAATAACGAGTATCTGATCGCTCGCGTATTTCTGGACATTGGTCAGTGACTCCTGCACGACGCGATAACAGACGTGCCCCGCCAACATTCCGACATCACCCGGGAGCAACTCCGATTCGAGACGGCAGTGAATGCCCGCGGCGCGTGCACCGTTGACCAGATCGCCGATCGCGTCGATCCCCTGGTGCCCGCCGTGTTCGCGACGATCACCGCTTCCCCTGAGCACTCCGACGATTCCCTTCAATTCGTCCAAAGCCTCGTGCGCGGTGGTTCTGATCATCGCAGCGGTGTTGACGACCTTCTCTGGATTGTCTGCCGCGCTGACCTGCAACCCACCGGCGAACAACGAAATCCGGCTCAAACTGGCCGCGATCGTGTCGTGCATGTCGCGCGCGATCCGCGTTCGCTCTTCGGTGCGAATCATCTCGTCACGCATCACGTCTGTTTTCTCAGTGGCCAGATCCCGTACGTGCTCGGCCTCGACGAGCTCGGTTCTGGTCCGAATCAGGAGCGAGAGCGCCACGACGATGCCGACCATGACGGCCGCGACGAGCCACGGGATCCAGATGGCGACGTCGTATTGAACGACCGCCGAACCGTCCTTGGGTTTCGCGGTGCCCATCGTGAGAACGGAGTACTCACGATTTCGAAAAGCGTCGTAGGTCAACGAAATTCCGCACACGACGTAAACGGCTACCGCAGCGACCGCAAGCCTAGGCCCACGCGCGATACGGGCAACGGCGAACAACGCGATGAGTGCCGCCGTCGCATCTGTGGGGAAGAACAACGGGCCGACCAGCGTGATCGCCAGAACTACCCAGGGATATTGGTGGCGCCAGACAAGCGATACCCCGCCGGCCACGCCCAGGACGAACCCGATACCGACGAGCACCGGTGGCATGTTTCCCGACGAACCGGCGATGGTCACCGTCATGATCGAGCAGAAGATGCTGAACGCGACGGCGGCGGTAGTCCACACGCGTCGTCGCACAACAGTTCCTTTAGTGGTGATCACCGAGCAAGCGTATCGACCGCCACCGACGCCTCGAATCAGCCGAACGGGTGGACGAACAGTCAAGCTCCGACCGAAAGGATGAGGCGCCCCGATCTTTCGACTGAAGCGGTGAGCGGTCCCCACATCGTTGACTTGTGCCATACCAACTCTCGAAAGGCGCACATCATGCGATCACTCCGCACTCCCCTCGCCCTCCTCGCCGTCGGCGCAGCCCTGTTCGCCACCATCGCCTCGGGCGAGACCGACGAAGCGAAGAAGGTCGACGACAACGGTTCGTCCGCCGCACCTGCGGCTGCGTTCGGAATCGGCGACGTCGTCGAACTGGGCGACTGGCGCGTCCAGGTACACGGCGTTGTCGATCCTTACGTCTCGACCAATCAGTTCATCACCGCGGATCCCGGAAACCGCTACGTCGTCGTCGACACCGAGGTCACCAACAACAGTGACAAGCCGTCGACGGTCTCGTCGATGATGTGCTTCGAAATGCAGGACTCGGCAAACAAGTCGTACAACATCACGTTCACCGACAGCAGCACGTCGAGTGTCGACGGAGAACTTGCGCCGGGCGCTGCCAAGCGAGGCGAATTGGCGTACGAGGTCCCCGAAGCCGCCACCGGTCTGCGCCTTCAGTTCAAGTGCGATCTGTTCTCGTCCGGCTCGGCAACGATCAACCTGTCGTGAACCGTCCGGGCGATCTGCTGCTGAGTCCGTGGGCGCTGGTCTCGGTGGCCGTCATCTTGGTCAATGACCACGTACTCAAAGGAGCCTTCGGGAACACGATGACGGGCAAGCTGTCCGACGTCGCCGGCGTGTTCTTGTTTCCCCTGCTTCTTCTCTCGGTTCTCGAGGTGCTCAGGCGAAGCCTGGTGGGGCGAGCAGCGATCGCCTGGTCCATCACAGTCACGGGAATCGGCTTCGCCGCCGTGAAGGTGGTACCGCCGATCGGCGACGCGTACGAGTGGGTGATCGGGTTTCTCCGCCTGACCGCAGGAGGATTCCGCGGAGATCTCTTGCCGATCGTGGTCTTTCGCGATCCCTCGGATCTGTGGGTACTCCCGATACTGTTCGCGAGCTACCTGGTCGTCACACACCACCGCACTCGGGCGCCGGAGGGGGCGCCCGAGCACGAGATGGTCAGTCCAGGGCCGCGTCCAACGTGATGTCGACGCCGGTGAGTGCCTTGCTGATCGGGCAGGTTTCCTTGGCCGCCTGGGCAACCTTGGCAAAACCGTCGGCGTCGAGGCCGTCGACCTCGGCGCGAACGGTGAGCTTGATTCCGGTGAGCTTGAAGCCGACCGTGTCGGGGCCGAGTGACACGTCCGCGGTGATGTCGAGGCTCTGCGGGGTTCCGCCGGCCTCGGCGATCAGGGCCGACAACTGCATCGCGTAGCAGGACGAGTGTGCCGCGGCGATGAGTTCCTCGGGGCTGGTGGTTCCGCCGGCCTCCTCAGCTGCGCGCTTGGGGAACGACACGTCGAAGGTGGCGACGCCCGAGCTGGTGAGTTCCACCTGTCCCGATCCGGCCTCGAGGGTGCCGTTCCAGGCGGTGCGTGCGGTACGAGTTGGCATTGCTGTCCCTACTTCCGTCTTCACATGATTCGGTGAACGCCTTGCGATCACGAACCTACCCGCGATACGTGAAGTCACACCTACTGTTTCGGACTGCTCTACCCGAGGAGCGTCGCAGACAGCAGCTTCTCGACGCGCGCCTGCGCGGAGTTCTCCGAGGAAAAGTGCACGATTCGGCCGATGTCGAAGACCAGTCCGAGCGCCGCATGGACGAGGAACCGCGCTTGGACGATCGTCAACTCCGGCCGTGCCTCGACGCACAGGTGCGCCCACTCCTCGACATTGAGCCGCTGAATATTGCGCAACTCGGTCCGTGATCGATCCGGCAAGCTGCCGATCTCGGCAAAGTACACGGCCAACAGTTCGCTGGTCCCGAATGAAACCTCGACGTACATCTTCGCCAACGTCTCGACGGCCGCGAGAGGAGTCTCCGACTCCGCCAAGGCCGAACCCAACGTCATCGTCAGACGATCGGACGCCCGGTGGAAGGCCGCAGCAAGTAGGTCGGCCTTGCTCGCGAAGTGCCTGTACACGCTCGATGCGTTGATACCCGCCGCAGCACCGATCTCCTCGATACTCACGTCGTGATAGCCGCGCTGATAGAACAGTAGTACGGCTTCCTGAAGCAGCACTTCACGTTTCGACGTCCGGGCGAGGCCGGGTTTGCGTTCGGGCGCCACTTTCTTCGCGCCGCCAGCCTCACCAACGGGCAATTCGACGCCGATGACAGACCAGCATGCCGCAAGAATCAGCGCTTCGATCTGCTTGGCGGACAACGCCGATCGGTGTCCGGTGATACTGGCGATCACACTGAGCACGGCCGGTGCGATCAGCTCTACATCGGCCGGATCGAGTTCAGGACGCACTGCGGCAAGCGGTTCGGCGATCCGAAGATTGAGCGTGCGCATTCCCACCCTCAATTGCTCACGATCCTCGTCGACCAGGTAGCGCCCCTCCCAACGGTAGAGCCCTCCCCTGCGCCGATTCTCGATCGTTGCGCGGATGACACCCACCATCGTGGAGTTCAACTGCTCGCGTGGATCTTCGTTTCCGTGCACCGCTGGATCGCTGGCATCCAACAACGCCTGCGTCAGGTTGTTCACCGTGTAGACGAACAGCGCGTATTTCGTGGGGAAATGACGGTAGAGGGCGGGCCCGGAGATTCCGACCTTCGCTGCGATCTCGTCGATACCGACCGCGTGATAGCCACGTTCACTGAACGCCTCCGCGGCAGCGGCCGCGATTTGCGCCTTCCGATTCTTCGGACGCGTCCGTGGTGCAGGTTCACTGCCGCGCACGGAGACGCGTGTCTGTCCGGGCACCAAACCCTCCACTTCCGTTGCTTTCCACTTCTACTTCCTTCGTCCGCTGCACCGCTCTTTCACAGGCGCGAGTCCGAACGGATCATGGTAACCGTCACGAAAGTCGCAATTCGCGCCCGGTACAGCTTCACCCGAAACCCTACAACGCAGGTGTTGCGACGGACGGATTCCGCAAAAAGAGTCTTGACACCCGCTCTCACCCCGGTGTTATGTTAGTGACGATTCGCACAAACTTGCACGTAGTCCGCTGGCGGGCTCATTCCATGCTGCGTGGGGTTTTTCCTTGCCCCCAAGAGGGTTCGACGTCGATAGACCGACCGTAAGAAAGTAGTTGTGAGCACATGATTCGCACTCGCTTCACCGAGATGTTCGCCGTAGACCATCCCATCGTGCAGGGCGGCATGATGTGGGTAGGACGCGCAGAACTTGTTGCGGCCACGGCAAATTCCGGCGCCCTCGGATTCCTGACGGGCCTCACCCAGCCCACACCGGAAGACCTCGTCAAGGAAATTGCTCGCACTCGCGATCTCACCGACAAGCCATTCGGCGTCAATCTCACCATTCTGCCGTCGATCACACCGCCGCCGTACGCCGAATACCGCCAGGCGATCATCGAATCCGGGATCAAGATCGTCGAAACGGCCGGTTCCAGTCCGATCGATCACCTTCCGCATTTCAAGGACGCGGGCGTGAAGGTGATCCACAAGTGCACTGCAGTTCGTCACGCCGTCAAGGCCGAGAGACTGGGCGTCGACGCCGTCAGTATCGACGGTTTCGAATGCGCCGGGCACCCTGGCGAAGACGACATACCAGGGCTGATTCTGATTCCGGCTGCCACGCAGCAACTCACGATTCCCGTGATCGCTTCGGGCGGAATCGCAGATTCCCGTGGACTCGTCGCGGCGCTTGCGCTGGGCGCAGACGGCGTCAACATGGGAACTCGATTCATGTGCACCGTGGAATCGCCTGTAGCACAATCGGTTAAAGAACAGATAGTCGCCAATACCGAACGTGACACCAAGCTGATCTTCCGGACGCTTCACAACACCGCGCGCGTGGCCGCGAATGCGATCAGCGCCGAAGTCGTCGACATCGAGGCACGCGGCGGCGCGCAGTTCAGCGACATTCAACATCTGGTCGCCGGAGCACGCGGGCGCAAGGTCTTCGAAGACGGCGATCTCGATGCTGGCATCTGGTCGGCCGGCCAAAGCCAGGGATTGATCAACGACATCCCGACCGTCGCCGACATGATCGACCGCCTGGTCTCGGAGGCCGAACACATCATCACCTCACGGCTTTCCGGATTCGTGACGGCGGTGAGCGCGGCATGACCGCCACCGCCGAGGCGGGCTTCCGCTCCGAAATCACCGACGGTGTACTGCGATTGACTTTCGACCGCCCCAAGCGCATGAACGCGATCGATCTGCCCACAATGAACGCCTTCGCTGCCGCCGTCCAAGACGGCGGCGCAAACCCGGCAGTTCGTACCATCGTCATCACCGGCTCCGGTCGAGCATTCTGTACCGGCGCCGACCTCGCCGCAGCGGCCGTCAACCCCGCAGACCCGAAAGTCGTGATGGATGCGGCAACTTCTCTGATACGCGCCATCACCAGGGCCCCGGTCCCGGTGATCGCTGCGGTCAACGGCCCGGCCGCCGGCGTCGGTGTATCCATCGCTCTAGCCGCGGACCTGACGTACGCAGCATCGAGCGCCTACTTCCTTCTCTCGTTCGTCAACATCGGCCTGATGCCGGACGGCGGCGCCAGCGCGCTGGTACCGGCGGCGATCGGACGCGCCCGCGCGGCCGAGATGGCGTTGCTGGGCGAGCGGGTTTCCGCCGAGGATGCCGAGCGTTTCGGGCTCGTGTCCCGCACCCTCTCCGACGACGCGTTCGACGCACACATCCAGTCGATCGCCGATCGCACGTCGAAGGCTCCCCGACGCGCCCTCGAACTCACGAAGCGCGCACTCAATGCGGCGACACTGGACCGACTCGATGCTGCGCTGGAGCTCGAAAATACCGGTCAGGCAGAACTTCTCACCGGCGAGGACTTCAAAGAAGGCGCGATGGCGATGCTGCAGAAACGCGCACCGCACTTCAAGTAGTCACTGCGAATTTTCGTTAACAAAACCACTGTACGAATCGACGGCTCACTGTAGCCTGAGTCACACAATCCCCCACGCATGAGAGGAACCCATCGATGGCCTCCACCGATGCAGTCTCCGAGGCGCAGCGTTCACGCCGCACCAACTGGAACAATCAGATCGCCAGGCATGCGCAGATGATTCCCGATCGCACCGCGCTGCGATTCTTGGGCGATTCCATCACCTGGAGCACCCTCGAAGCACGCGTCGAGAAGCTGGCAGACGCCCTTGCCCGACGCGGCGTCAGCTTCGGCGACCGCGTGCTCATCTTGATGCTCAACCGTCCCGAATACCTCGAGGTCGTGCTCGCGACCAACGCACTGGGCGCGATCGCTGTCCCGGTGAACTTCCGTCTGACACCACCAGAGGTCGCTTACCTGGTAAACGACTCCGGCTCCAAAGTCATTGTCGCCGAAGGACCGTTGGCTCCGTTGGCCGGCGCCGCGCGCGCCGCGTCCGAGGGTATCGACATCTCCATCACCGTGGGCGCTACCGCCGAGGGCGACAGCCTGAACTACGAGGACCTGATCAGCGAAGAGGGTAAGGAGCACGCGTTCGTCGACATCCCGGACGACACCCCCGCTCTCATCATGTACACCTCGGGAACCACCGGTCGCCCCAAGGGCTCGGTGCTTTCCCACTCGAACCTGTCTTCGCAAGCATTGACCTGTATCAGAGCCTTCCACTTGTTCAGCGCCGATTCCATCGGCTTCTGCGCCTCGCCCATGTTCCACATCGCGGCCATTGGCTCCATCGCACCGAACCTGCAACTCGGCACGACAACGGTGATCCACCCGGTCGGCGCGTTCGACCCGGGCCAGCTACTCGACATTCTCGAAGCCGAGAAGGTCACCAGCTTGTTCCTCGTGCCCGTGCAATGGCAGGCCGTGTGCGCAGTGCAGAAGGCGCAACCTCGAGCACTGTCACTGAAGAACATCTCGTGGGGCGCCGCACCGTCGTCCGACACGATCTTGCGGGCAATGGCCGAAACCTTCCCCGACGCATTCAATGTCGCAGTCTTCGGTCAGACCGAGATGTCGCCCATCACTTGCGTTCTCGACGGCGAGGATGCAATTCGCAAGCTCGGATCCGTCGGTCGGGTCATCCCGACCATCTCGGCCAGGGTCGTCGACGAGAACATGGACGACGTGACACCCGGTGAGATCGGCGAAATCGTCTACCGCGGGCCCACGATGATGAGCGAGTACTGGAACAACCCCACCGCCACTGCTGACGCCTTCCACGGTGGGTGGTTCCACTCGGGCGATCTCGTTCGCGTCGACGACGAAGGCTTTGTCTACGTCGTGGATCGCAAGAAGGACATGATCATCTCCGGCGGAGAGAACATCTACTGCGCCGAGGTCGAAAACGTCCTCTACGAACACGAATTGATCATCGAAGCCGCCGTAGTCGGTCGCCCCGACGCCAAGTGGGGTGAGGTGCCGGTCGCGATCGTCGCGATGGCGCCAGGCTCAGCCGTGGACCTGACCATCGAGGAGCTGAGCATCTTCCTCAATGATCGGCTCGCGCGCTACAAGCACCCGAAGGACATCGTCGTCGTGGAAGCGCTGCCGCGAAATGCAAGCGGCAAGGTCGTCAAGGGTGAACTGCGAGAGAAGGTTCGAGCAGTCGACGCAGTTTCCTGACTCCACACGCAAACGGGCGGTACCTCCAGCGAGGTGCCGCCCGTTTGTGTGTGCCCGTCAAGCGCTCTGCGAATGCAACTTCCGATGCAGTTCTCGCACCTGCGGAACCAACTCCGGTACCGGGCCTTCGACCGGGATGTTCGGCGCAACCTCGTTGACGGACAAAGACTTCACCGGTGCCGGAGCCACACCCCACTCCGCGAGCCAGTCGCCCAGTTGGGCCGAAGAGCAGATGTAGACGATACGTCCCAGTCCCACCCATGCGTGCGCTGCCGAACACATCGCGCAGTGCTCGCCCGAGGTGAACACCGTTGCTGTGGAGCGCTCTTCCGGCGTCAGGTATTGAGCCGCCCACCGCGCCAGCTCGAACTCGGGGTGGCGGGTGTTGTCGCCGCCCGCAATCCGGTTTCGATCCTCCGCCAGAAAGGTCCCGTCGGCCGATACCAGGACGGAACCGAAAGGTTCGTCACCGGCATCCAATGCCTCCGAAGCCAATTCGACGCAACGGCGCAGATGACCCAGTTCGATGTCGTTCATGTGCACATCCTCTCCCGTGATGCACGAAACGGGCGGCACCGGTGAGGTGCCGCCCGTTCGTTACTTACTCTGCTGTACTACTCTGCTGCGCTTTCGCTTTCGCCGGCCTTGGTCAGCTCGATCGGCGGTGCGTCCGGCACGTCGATCGGCTTCTTGGTGGGCGTGAACGTGAACTTCGCGTCCTCGCCCGAGCCTTCGCCGTCCCAGTTCTCGACGTCGACGAGCACGATGTGACCCGGTCCGATCTCTCCGAAGAGGATCTTCTCGGACATCTGGTCCTCGATCTCACGCTGGATGGTACGACGCAGCGGTCGTGCACCCAGTACCGGATCGAATCCGCGCTTGGCCAGAAGCGACTTGGCCTTGTCGGTGACCTCCATGGCCATGTCCTTGTTCTTGAGAGCCGCCTCGACGCGAGCGAGCATCAGGTCGACCATCTGAACGATCTGCTCGTTCGTGAGCTGATGGAAGACGACGATGTCGTCGATACGGTTCAAGAACTCGGGGCGGAAGTGCTTCTTCAGCTCGTCGTGAACCTTGAGCTTCATGCGCTCGTAGTTCGACTCCGTGCCCGTTCCCGAGCTGAAGCCCAGGCCGACTGCCTTGGAGATGTCCGACGTACCGAGGTTGGACGTGAAGATCAGCACCGTGTTCTTGAAGTCGACGGTACGTCCCTGACCGTCGGTGAGACGGCCGTCCTCGAGCACCTGCAGGAGGGTGTTGTAGATCTCCTGGTGTGCCTTCTCGATCTCGTCGAACAGCACAACGCTGAACGGCTTGCGGCGAACCTTCTCGGTGAGCTGGCCGCCCTCTTCGTATCCGACGTACCCGGGAGGGGCACCAAACAGACGCGAAGCGGTGAAGCGGTCGTGGAACTCGCCCATGTCGATCTGGATCAGAGCGTCGTCGTCGCCGAACAGGAAGTTGGCGAGCGACTTCGCGAGCTCGGTCTTACCGACACCGGACGGGCCGGCGAAGATGAACGAGCCCGAGGGACGCTTGGGATCCTTCAGACCTGCACGCGTACGGCGGATCGCCTTCGAGACGGACTTGACTGCCTCTTCCTGGCCGATGATCCGCTTGTGCAGTTCCTCTTCCATGCGGAGCAGACGAGTGGTCTCCTCCTCGGTGAGCTTGAAGACGGGGATGCCGGTCCAGTTGCCCAGAACCTCGGCGATCTGCTCGTCGTCGACCTCGGCGATGACGTCCAGGTCGCCCGCACGCCACTGCTTCTCACGCTCGGCGCGCTGAGCGACGAGGGTCTTCTCCTTGTCACGCAGGTTCGCGGCCTTCTCGAAGTCCTGCGCGTCGATCGCGGACTCCTTCTCGCGACGCGCGTCGGCGATGCGATCGTCGAATTCGCGCAGGTCCGGCGGTGCAGTCATCCGACGGATGCGCATTCGTGCGCCCGCCTCGTCGATGAGGTCGATCGCCTTGTCCGGCAAGAAGCGGTCGTTGATGTAGCGATCGGCCAGCGTCGCCGCTGCCACGAGAGCACCGTCCGTGATGGACACACGGTGGTGAGCCTCGTAGCGGTCACGAAGACCCTTGAGGATCTCGATGGTGTGCTCGACGGTCGGTTCGCCCACCTGAACGGGCTGGAAACGACGCTCGAGAGCGGCATCCTTCTCGATGTACTTGCGGTACTCGTCGAGAGTGGTGGCACCGATGGTCTGCAGCTCACCGCGGGCAAGCTTGGGCTTGAGGATGGAGGCCGCATCGATAGCGCCCTCGGCCGCGCCCGCACCCACGAGAGTGTGCAGCTCGTCGATGAACAGGATGATGTCGCCGCGGGTGTTGATCTCCTTGAGAACCTTCTTCAGGCGCTCTTCGAAGTCACCGCGGTAACGACTGCCGGCCACGAGCGACCCGAGGTCGAGCGTGTACAGCTGCTTGTCCTTGAGGGTCTCGGGGACCTCACCGTTGACGATTGCCTGAGCCAGGCCCTCGACCACAGCGGTCTTACCGACACCGGGTTCACCGATGAGAACCGGGTTGTTCTTGGTACGACGCGAGAGAACCTGCATGACACGCTCGATTTCCTTCGAGCGGCCGATGACCGGGTCCAGCTTGCCTTCGAGGGCAGCTTGCGTCAGGTTGCGACCGAACTGGTCGAGCACGAGCGAGGTGGACGGCGTGCCGGCCTCTCCGCGGGTGCCACCGGTTTCGGTGGGCTCCTTGCCCTGGTAGCCCGACAGCAGCTGGATGACCTGCTGGCGGACGCGGTTGAGATCGGCACCGAGCTTGACCAGAACCTGGGCTGCTACGCCCTCACCCTCGCGGATGAGACCGAGCAGGATGTGCTCCGTACCGATGTAGTTGTGTCCGAGCTGCAGCGCTTCGCGCAGACTCAGCTCGAGGACTTTCTTGGCGCGCGGTGTGAAGGGGATGTGACCGGACGGAGCCTGCTGGCCCTGGCCGATGATCTCCTCGACCTGGCTGCGGACTCCCTCGAGGGAGATACCCAACGACTCCAACGACTTGGCTGCAACACCTTCGCCCTCGTGAATGAGGCCGAGAAGGATGTGCTCCGTGCCGATGTAGTTGTGGTTGAGCATCCTGGCTTCTTCTTGAGCCAGGACAACAACGCGCCGCGCGCGATCGGTGAACCTCTCGAACATCGCTCTCCCTCACACTCTCCGGCGGGCAGGTTCGAGACCGGATGTCTCGTCCCTGGTCGCCGCGTTTCGCTCCGGCACTACAGACTGATCGCCTCGCCGGTCAGCGGACTGACGTCCACGAATCGACAAAGGTTGCACGACCCCACTTATTACTCTAGAGGGCGCGAAGTCCACCTGCTGCTCCTCCACCCGATTGGCGGCGGAAGCCGGACTGCTTACCGTTCACAACGTCGCAGCTGAGGGAATCGTTTCCCGGTTCCTGTACGCCTGAAGCGAACAGCGATTTTCGACGCCTGATCAGCCGAATATCGGGAGTACCCGAGCGCACGGCACCTCACGCGGATTCGACGGATCCAGCGCGTTGAGCGTCAGAGTCGCTGTTCGCTGCGACGCCACCAGCGCGATGTGATCCGACAGGTCCTGCTCGCAACCGTCCTGAACAACTATGTTCGACGCGTTCGACGCGGCGAGTATTCCGCTGCTGTACGGAACGACCACTTGATCGAACCGAGTCACGATGTTGGTGTACTCGACGTCCTCGGAGTAGACGCCGGCGTCGCGCAGTTCGGTCACGAAGGTGGCGTTGTCGAAATCCGGTCCGCCGACGCCTTCCGGCGGGCCGACCTCCGAGCCGTCCCACAACGGAGCGATGGAGACGATCTTGGAAACCTTCTCGTCGCCGCCGAGGAACTTGGCGTAGTACGCACTGACCGTCGTCCCCTGAGAGTGTCCGATCAGGTCGACCGTCGAGGCACCCGTCGACGAGAGGACGTCGTCGACGAATGCCGACAGTTGCCCTGCGCTGTCTCCGAGTGGCGCCAGACCGCCGGCTGCGGAAATCGGCCACGGCTGGTCCGTTCGATTCCCGAATGTGAGCGCAAAAACGCAGTACCCCTCGTTGGCCAGTACGGGTGCGAGTACGCCCCAATTGGTCTGACGGTTGGCCGCCGTCCCGTGCACGAGGACTACCGGATCAGGATGAGCAGCGGAAGGCGTGCACGAGAAATCGTTGGTGCCGGGAGCCGATCCGCCCGGGTTGATCGCTTCGAGAGCGATTCCGCTGAAGAAACCCGACGGAACGGGGAGAGGTTCGTTCGCCGACGCAAGAGGCGCGGCGGTCGCAGCCACGGCCGCCGCCAGGAAGAGAGCGCCCACACATGTTCTGATCCCCACCGAAGGCCTCCACACCTTGCTCAACCCACGACGGGCAATACCGAGTTGCACGGTACCGGCCGCTGATGCGCGGGGTCGAGTGCATTGAGAGCAAAAGTCGCGGCGCGCAGCGATGCCGCGATGGCGAGGTGATCGGAGATGTCTTGCTCACAACCGTCCTGAACGACGATGTTGGTGGCGTTCGGCCCGGACTCGAGACCATTTGTATACGGCAGCACTAGTTCGTCGTAGCGAGTCGTGATGTTCGTGTAGTGAACGCCCGGCGCGTAAACGCCTCCCGCACGGAGATTTTCGATGAACTCCGAACCGGCCCCCATGTTCAGACACGCCTTGCAGATCGGGAATCCGGCCTGCGCTGCCTCGGATACCCCTAGTTCGCGAAGGCTGCGGCCGATACTTGCCTGCTCGTTTCCGAGGGTTCCCTTCCACAGCGATGCCACCGAGACGATGTTGTCCACTTTGTCAGCACCGCCGAGGAACTTCGCGTAGTACCCGTTGATGATCGTGCCTTGCGAATGGCCGATGAGATCCACCGACGTTGCGCCGGTAGCACCGAGAACTTGATCGACAAAATTTGACAATTGCGCTGCGCTGGAAGGAATTTCTTGCATTCCTCCGATGGCTGACAAGGGCCACGGCTGCTCGGGGAAGTTGCCGTACGTCAGCGCGAAGACGCAGTAGCCCTCGTTGGCGAGCAACGGCGCATAGGTGGCCCAGTTGGTCTGCCTGTTTCCACCCGTTCCGTGAACGAGCACAACCGGATTGGGATGTTCAGCAGTCGGTTTACACGAAAAGTCATTGGATCCGGGAGCAGAACCGCCAGGATTTCCCAACTCCTGAGGAACGCCGGCGAGGAAGGCATTGGGCACGGGCAATGGGGCCTGGGCCGATGCCACGGAGGTGAACCCGACGAGCATCAGAGCGCCGAGAACCACGCCCCCGAACAACCTGATTCTGCGCACGACCGACTCCTCTGCGAGAGATACGAACCGTGCAGACGCTAACAAACTAGAACGCGTTATCAATCCGTTTCGGGAAAATGCGTCCCAATCCATTCGCGATCCAATTCAGACGGCCTTTTCGTAGGCCCGGCGCACCTCGGTGGAAATGCGTCCCCGGGCCGAAATCTCGAAGCCCGCTCCCTTGGCCCATTCGCGGATGGCGGCACTCTGATCGCGGTCGGCAACCGGGCGCGATTTGGTCACCGCTCCGTTGACCGATTTGGCTGAATTCGACTTTCTTGCATGGGGAATCCACTTTTTCAACGCATCACGCAGTTCCGCGGCGTTGGCGGCGGTCAGATCGATTTCGTATGCAACTCCGTCGACGGAAAACTCGACAGTTTCGTCAGCGGGCGATTTCTTGTCCAGATCGTCAACCATCGTGACAACAACCTTTTTCACCACGACTATTCCTCCCCAGATCTTTCGATAAGCAGCGACAATAGCACCTGGACAAACGTCCTGTCTCGGCTGATCCGGATGATTGGGACTACTCACCACCGGGTATGCCGGTTGACTTGTCTTGCGACAAGGACAGTGCCGATACACTCTTTGCGACGCATCGGGGGATGCATCCAGAGGGGGAATCATGACAGAAGACGGCTCGAGAAAAGACCTCTACCGAGCGCTACTGCGAATCGGCGGAGCCATCGCCGGGCTCTACGCATTCTTTTCCATCATGGGACACATCAGCAACGCACACACCGACGAACTCCCACCAGCGGAATCACTCGCAACCGCACTCGCCCCACCCGTCAACACCACAAGCACAACGCCGCCCCCACCACTGCCACCGGGATTCCCATCACTGGATCGACCACCACCCAAAATCGAGGTCGAACCCGGCCAACCCCAACCCATAGCCACCAAATTCGGCCTCACATACGACATCCCGGCCGACTGGAAGAACGCCGCAACCTCAGTCGCTGGATGGAATACGAAATGGGGTCCGGTTACATTTGGTGCGCTCGGCCAGTACAGAAGAAACTATTGCTCGGCCGTTGATGGCAGCACCCTCGCCCTGACTGGGGCCACAGGGCGCAACGGCGTCGACATCGACACCGCAGCACAAGAATGGGTCCACAAAGCCGAGGCAATCTTCGCCGCCAAGAACGGCACTCGCGCCAGCATCGCTTACAGCGGACCCACGAATTTCACCATCTCCGGACGCCCTGCGATCCGATACACCGCAATCGCCACCAATATCTCGGCGGACAACGAATGCGATCCGCCCTCAGCACAATTCGATGTCGTCACCACACCCGGTTACTCCACAGCCGAGGTCATGGTCTTCCTTGTCCAGTCAGATCAGGGACTACCTGACACTCTCAACCAGAGCACGATCGACCAAATCATCGCAACAATACGAAAGTCCGAAACTCAGGCGACCGCGCATGGATGAATCCTTTACCGCCGATTCGAGCGAAATCGCCGGGCTGTCGAAACTTGCTACTCAGATCGGCGAGGACGCTGGCGTCGGCTGCCGCTTGGTATTGCACCACACCGCTCCGTTCGGAGATTTTGATGGCGAGTTGATGCGACTACTCTCAACGCCACTCCAGGCGTACACCGATGTCACCTACCGCCGCTATGCCAACTTGGCATCCGGTTGCGCTACTACCGGCATGCATCTCAATCGTGCTGCGTGGATGTACCACGATCAAGAGAAGCGAAACTACGATGCGCTGAACGCGCACAGTGAAATGTCAATTGTGGACATGTCGCCCTACAATTCCGAGAATCCAATACCTGGCCCCGCCGTGCCGTATGACAGTCCAGCAGAGTTCAAGCCGGCAAACGCCGTCGACTTTCCACCACCCCAGTCTGCGACCGACGACATCCGAAAGGTCATCGCAGAATCTGCGGGGTGGGTGGGAGACGTCGACAACGGATTCAAGATTGTGACCGGATGGAGCCCGCTGGAACGACTGATCGCACCGCTGAGCGGTAACTGGAACGAGCTCAAACGGATCGGCGACGCATACAAAACCGGCGGCGACGGCATCGAAAAATGCGGCTTGAATCTCGAAGACGGAACGAAGCGAGTCGGCGAGAGCTGGGACGGCCTGGCCGCCCAGTCGTTCGACGGATACTCACGCAAACTGTCGGAAGCGTTGAAATGGGAAGGCCCACACGGTCGCGTCGTCAAAGAGGTTCTGTACGTTCTCGCGGATCAGATCCGACGCGGTGTCGAATCAGCCCTTCGATTCTTGGAACGAAAACTCGATGATCAGGTTCAAATTACCGACGGGACATCGGCTATGAAATGGGTTCTTCGCCGAGTTCCGTATGCCGGACCATCCATCATCACGGTAGAACTGGTCAGCGCAGCATTCTCGACCGCACAGAAAGTTCAGGAAATTGTCGACGATATCCGAGTCCTGGTCGAATGTTTGAAGGAGTTCCTCGATCTCGTCACCTCACCATCCGGCAAGCTGAGCGAGATGTCCGAACGGTTACTCGCACCGGTCGTCGACACACTCGACGACGCGAATAAGAAGACCGAACTGGGCCTGTCGATCGCCGGTGTCGCGGATGCGGAGGGCGTGTTGAATACGCCGAAGACCGGCTACAACCCGGGGACCGGTCGCGATCCGTGGGCTGATGCCGTATGAAACCCGAGATACCTCCCGAGCTGCGCAGCAGCTACGACAAGATCATGAAAGCAGCGGCCGCGGTGGACGATGCAGCGATCAAGTTGGACCGGGTCACGGACGGGGACTGGGACTCCCGGATCGACGTCACCGACCACTTGCTGAACTTTCTAGCCGACAGACCCGAAGCCTCAGCCGAACTTCGCCACTATGCAGCAAGGGTGGCGGCAGGCGAATGTCGTTGGGAACAAATCGAATCCCAACTTCGAGCGCTCCCCGCTGAACTGGTCGAGCTGAAGAACTCACCCAGATTCATCTGGTTCTCCGCACCGCCGATATCTGACGGGGACGAAGACTACGAACCGTACCGAATCCCTTGGGAGCGTCCCAACTGAAAAAGGTTCGGCCGCAACATGTGCGGCCGAACCTTGATCGAAGTAAAGCTAGCGAGCGGACGGACGGACGATCGGGAAGAGGATCGTCTCGCGAATACCGAGGCCGGTCAAAGCCATCAGCAGTCGATCGATTCCCATGCCGGTGCCCGTTGTTGGCGGCATGCCCTGTTCCATCGCGGCGAGGAACTCCTCGTCCAGCACCATCGCTTCGTCATCGCCGGCCGACGCGAGGCGCGCCTGATCGACAAAGCGCTCACGCTGGATGACCGGGTCGACAAGTTCGGAGTAGCCGGTCGCCAACTCGAATCCGCGGATGTACAGGTCCCACTTCTCGGTGACACCCTTCTTGCTGCGGTGATCACGGGTCAGAGGCGACGTCTCGACCGGGAAGTCACGGACAAACGTCGGCACGTACAGCTGATCGCCGCACTGGTGCTCCCACAGCTCCTCGACGAGCTTGCCGTGGCCGTAACCCTTGTCCTTGGGAACCTCGAGGCCGACCTTCTCCGCCAAGGCGAGAAGCTCGTCGACCGTCGTATCCGGGGTGACCTCGGTACCGATGGCCGCCGACAACGACGGGTACATCTCGAGGACCTGCCACTCGCCACTGACGTCGTACTCGGAACCGTCGGCGAGGGTGAGGACCTGCGTGCCGAATGCTTCCTGCGCAACTTCCTGGACGAGTTCACGAATCATCTTCGCGGAATCGTCGTACGTGCCGTAAGCCTCGTACGTCTCGAGCATTGCGAACTCGGGCGAGTGGGTGGAGTCGACGCCCTCGTTGCGGAAGTTGCGATTGATCTCGAAGACCTTCTCGATACCGCCGACGACGCAACGCTTGAGGAACAGTTCCGGCGCGATACGCAGGTACAGGTCGATGTCGAGAGCGTTCGAATGCGTGACGAACGGACGAGCTGCCGCCCCGCCGTGCAGCGTCTGCAGCATCGGCGTCTCGACCTCGAGGAAGCCGCGGCTCTCGAGCGCATTGCGCAACGCACGGACAACAGCAACACGCTTGCGGGCGTTGTCACGAGCCTCGGGGCGAACGATCAGGTCTGCGTAGCGCTGACGCACCCGGGACTCTTCGCTCATCTCCTTGTGCGCAACCGGCAGGGGGCGAAGCGACTTGGATGCGATCTGCCAGGCGTCGGCCATCACGCTGAGCTCGCCGCGACGGGAGCTGATGACCTCACCGTGAATGAAGACGAAGTCGCCGAGGTCGACGTCGGACTTCCAGGCGGCCAATGCCTCTTCGCCGACGCCGGCGAGGCTGATCATGGCCTGCAGCTGGGTGCCGTCGCCTTCCTGCAGAGTCGCGAAGCACAGCTTGCCGGTGTTGCGCATGAAGATGACGCGGCCGACGACTCCGACCAGCACACCAGTCGCCGTGTCCGGCTCGAGTTCGGGGTACTCCGCGCGGATCTGCGCGAGCGTGTGGGTGCGATCGACCGAAACCGGGTACGCCTCCTGCCCCTGCGCCAGGATCCGTTCACGCTTCTCGCGCCGGATCCGGAGCTGCTCGGGGGTGTCGTCGACTGGCTGGGCTTCTACATCACTCACGGGGTACAAGACTACTGGGCCGTGTCCACCGCGTTTGTTGCTGGTAGCACCGCGGCCACCGCGAGCGCGATTCCCGACAGCACGTACAGCCCGACCCGGACGTGATTCCACATAGTCCAACCAGCCTCGTACGACGCCCATGCGGCTGCGTCGGTAGCGCTGACCGAGGCAAACGCGTCGTTGCGGGGGACGTGGTAGATCGCGGTCACCGCGAAGGACGCGAGCACCCCGACGCATCCGACAACGGCAATGACCCAGCCGTCCGGTCTGGAGATCGATGCCCAGATTCCAGCGGCGATCGCGGTGAGCGCCGATCCGACCAGCGGCAGCATCAACGCACTACGCGGCGCTTCGACGTTGATCGCCTGCATCGACGTGATCGCGGTATGTGCATCCAACGACCGCAGGGCGGGCATCACAAAGGAAGAGAAGGCAAACAACGCACCACCGGCGACGAGCGCGCCGAGTGCAGTCACGCCGACCAGTAGCTCCAGAATGATCTCGGACTTCTTCATGACCAAACCCCCATTCGAGCGGTCTCGGCGGCAAAGGTGGTGAAATCTCGAGCGGGTCGTCCCAGGACCTCTTCGACAACGCCGGTCACGCTTTGATTCCGTCCGTCGAGAACCTCGGCAAACAGGTACGTGAGTAACTCCAGGACGTCACTCGGGACGCCGACTTCCGCCATAGCGTCGGAAAATTGTTGGAGTCCAATTCTTTCGAATGTCACGGGACGGCCCGACGCCGTTGAAATCGCATCCACTGCCGCCGCGAAAGTGAGCAACTCAGGACCTGTCACCTCGAGGACTCGGCCGAGGAGATCGGTTCGAGTCAACGCGGCCACCGCGACATCGGCGAGATCGTCGACGTCGATGAAGGGCTCCCCCACCTCACCGACCGGAAGTGCCAGGTGGCCTTCCTGAATCGGATCGAGTAGATACCCCTCACTGAAGTTCTGGGCAAACCAACTGGCCCGCACCACGGCCCATTCCAGACCGCTGTCGGCCAGAACCTGTTCGGCTTTCTGCGCCGCCGGTTCACCCCGTCCGGACAGGAGCACTATGCGGCGAACCCCTTCGCGATCCGCGAGATTCGCAAACTCCTCGATGTGTGTGCTCGATCCCGGAACAGCCAGATCTGGCGCATACGTCACGTATGCCACTTCGGCGCCGGACACCGCGGGCCGCCACGTCGTCTGATCGTTCCATTCGAAACGCGTCCCGGATGTTCTCGACGCGATTCGGGTACGGATTCCCGCTGTCGTCAGCCTCTGCGCAACGCGCGCACCGGTCTTGCCGGTACCACCGATCACCACTGCCGACTGAATTTCACTTGTTGAGGTCATGTACTCATTCGACCGCGCGACGGGAATACGATCCATAGCTGAAGGTCGCAAAAACATACGCCAGCGTCTACCGTCGAATTATGGATGCATTGTCGATGATGCTGGCCGGGTCGCGGGCGGAAGGTGCATTTCTATTGCGCTCGTTGCTCGATCCACCGTGGTCACTACGTATCGAGGACCACGCACCCGTCACCGTGCTGATTCTGGTTCGCGGCAGCGCAGTCATCGTCTCCGACACCGGACAGACCGAGAATCTCGGAGCCGGCGACGTGGCACTTCTGAGAGGTTCTGATCCCTATACCGTCGCTGATCAACCCGGTACCCCGGTCCACGTACTCATCGACGAAGCGCAGAACTGCGCCGCGGTCGACGGCTCACCACTCGAGGACATGTCAGTGCTCGGGGTTCGCACATGGGGTAACTCTACGAGCGGCGAGACCGTCATGCTCACGGGCACATACCGTTTGGACTCCTACGTCAGCCGCCAGATCCTCGACAGCCTGACACCCGTCGCGGTCGTGCGACGCAGTATCGAAACCGAGCCGATGACAACGCTTCTGGAGCAACAGATCGCCTCCGACGGGCCAGGGCAGGAGGTGTTGTTGGACAGGCTCCTGGACCTGGTCCTGATCTCGGCGGTCCGAACGTGGTTCGCCGAGAACCCGGATCGATCACCGCGGTGGATCAAGGCATACGAAGATCGCGTCGTCGGGCATGCCTTGAGGCTCATACACAATCGGCCGGAACACTCCTGGACGGTCGCGAGTTTGGCTCAGGAAGCCGGCAGTTCGCGAGCAGCCTTTGCTCGCCGGTTCACCAACCTCATGGGAATCGGGCCGGTGGGATACCTGACCGAGTGGCGACTGTCCGTGGCGGCAGATCTACTCGCAGACCCGGCACGAACGGTGTCCTCGATCGCGCGAGAAGTGGGCTACTCGAGCCCCTTTGCCCTCACGACGGCCTTCACCCGCCACCACGGAGTGAGCCCGAAGATGTACCGCCAGACCCGCTGTGCGCCTTTATTAACCGCCCGCGGTTAATAAAGGCGCACAGCAAATACCTCAATGAGCGGAAACAGCCGCCAACTCGCGGGAGCAATGACGCACCCCGCTGAGCGCACCGAGCAGGCCGGCGGCCTTGATCGCCTGGTACCCGCCCACCAGATCGGTGGCCTTGTGCAGGCCGAGCTGCTGCAACGACGCTGCGGCGAGGCTCGAGGTGTAACCCTCCGAGCACACGATCACCCACTCGACGTCGTGGTCGGTGGCCAATGCGAGGTGTGCGCTGCTGGTGGGGTCGAGGCGCCATTCGAGCACGTTCCGCTCGATCGCGAGTGCGCCGGGGAGAGTTCCCTCGATGGCGCGCTGCGCCTGCGGACGAATGTCGACGAAGATTGCTCCGCGGTGAAAGGCCTCGGTGAGCTGGAAGACGTACATGCGATCGATCTGTGCGCGAGCGTCGTCGAGCATTTGGTCGATGGTCATTTGGTGCCCCCCTCGGGCAGGTCGGTCAGCTCGGTACGTGTGCGGCGAAGTGTCCGGTGGTCCGTCACTTCGTAGAAGGACATAGCCGTCAGCGGCGGCGAGTACGCGTGAACACTCAGAGTCGGTGCATCAGAGCTGATTTCGACCGGAGCACCGGGAGCATCCGTCGAACGTACGACATCGTGAACCCATCCGAGCGGGAACGAAGCCTGATCGCCGGCGTCGAGCTGGCGTTCCACCAGGGTGTCACCGGCCCAACGGAATTCGGTGAGCGAACCACTGAGGACGGTCAATGCGCCGAACGAGCCTGCGTGGTCGTGCAATTCGGTATTGCGTTCGGGTACCCAGCTGATGAGCCACACATCGACGTCGTCGTCCGCGTGCAAGCGGGTGGACCAACGGTCGAGCGTCGGGAAGGCGTCGGGGATGAGGTGATCGAAACGGCCGTCGAGCACGCCGTTTGCTCCCTCGTCGGTCAGTCGCAGCAAATCGGCCGGGCGAAGGCGGGTGGGCAACGAGGCTCCAATCGGGCGACGTCCGGAGGGCCCACGATTGATGCCACGACCTGCGGAAACAGCGCGGTCAACAGTAAGGGTTGGGGCCAAAACAGAGAGATCTGCAGAATATGTGGATAGCACGAGCTAGCTCCAAGGAGTGTGAATTGGTCAAGGCAGCGGTCAGCCTCGACAACACTCCTGAGCACCCATGCAGCGATTCACGAGCACCATTGTGGCATAACTTTCGTAATCGCGAAACTGCTGGGCCAAAACCATCGATCAGGCGACCGGTCGTCGACCGGATCCGCGACGCGCCTGATTGCGCTCGAAGACCAACCTCAGCCCTTCGAGGGTGAGGTCGCGTTCGAAGTGATCGATGGTGTCGGATTCGGGGATGATCAGCGGTGCACTGTCCCCGGTTGCGATCACGGAGACGTCGTCACCACCGAACTCGGGCAATTCGTCGCGTACGCGGTTGACCAGTCCGTCCACGAGGCCCGCAAAGCCGAATACCGCGCCGGACTGCATGCATTCGACGGTGTTCTTCCCGACCACCGAACGAGGACGCACCAATTCGACCTTGCGCAACGCAGCAGACTGCGACGCCAAGGCGTCGGTCGAGATCTCGAGCCCGGGCGCGATACAGCCGCCCAGGAACTCACCCTTGGCGGAAACGACGTCGACACAGGTCGACGTGCCGAAGTCCACGACGATGCACGGACCCTCGTAAAGATGGTGCGCGGCAAGGCTGTTGACGATACGGTCGGCTCCGACTTCTTTGGGGTTGTCCACCAGCAGCGGCACCCCGGTGCGCACGCCCGGCTCGACCACGACATGGGGAACATGCCCCCAGTACCGCTCGAGCATGACGCGGATCTCACGCAAGACGGACGGCACCGTCGACAACGCGGCGACACCGGCGATCTGATCGACATGAGTACCCAACAGCCCACGGAAGGTCAACGCCAACTCGTCGGCAGTCATCCGAGGGTCGGTTCGCATTCGCCAGTCCTGCAACAGCTTCGAATGCTCGCCAGTTCCGGAAAACAACCCGAGAACGATGTTGGTGTTCCGCACGTCGACCGTGAGCAGCATGGATTACACCAGACTGGATTCGCGCGAGGCCTCGAGTGTCGACAGCATGCGCGGGGTGATCAGACCCGAACCCTCCGGCGCGTGAGCCGGGTCGGAACCGAGCTCGATCTGCTTGTTGTCGGCATCGACGAACACGACGCGCGGGGAGTACTCCTTGACTTCTTGCTCGTTCATCACGCCGTAGGCGATGAGAATGACCAGGTCGCCGGGCTTGACCAAATGCGCTGCTGCACCGTTGATTCCGATGACACCCGTTCCGCGCTCACCGGCGATGACGTACGTCTCGAGACGCGCGCCGTTGTCGATGTCGACGATGCACACCTGTTCGCCTTCGAGGAGGTCGGCGGCGTCCATCAGATCCTGGTCGACGGTGACGGAGCCAACGTAATGCAGGTCGGCGTGAGTCACGGTGGCGCGGTGGATCTTCGACTTCATCATTGTGCGAAACATATCCAGGTCCTTACTCGTGAAAAGTGCTCAGTGAGACAGCAGGTCGTCGATGGCGTCGGCGGATGGATCGGTGTCACGCTCGAGGAAGCCGGTTCCCACGGCAACTCCGACATTGTCGATCAGACGGGTCGTTCCGAGCTTGGCGGCCACCAACAGTCGGCCGTCACCCCGCTCGGGAGCGGGGCCCAGATCGACGCCCCGAACCTCGAGGTAGTCGACCTCGATTTCCGGAACAGCTGCCAGGACAGCGCGTGCGGTTTCCAGAATTGCTTCCGCTCCCCCGGCCGCCGCGTGTGCACCGGCGATCAGAGCTGCGGACAGCGCGACCGCTGCGGCGCGCTGACTCTCGTCGAGGTAGCGATTGCGAGAGGACAACGCGAGGCCGTCGAACTCGCGGACCGTCGGAACTCCGATGATCTGTACGTCGAAGTTGAGATCCCACACCATCTGACGGATGAGCGTCAGCTGCTGATAGTCCTTCTCGCCGAAGTACGCGTGATTGGGTGCCGCGATCTGCAGCAGCTTCGCCACGACCGTCAGCATTCCCGCGAAGTGAGTGGGGCGTGCGCCGCCTTCGAGTTCGCTACCCAGCGGTCCGGGAACGATGGTGGTGCGCTGACCACGCGGGTACATCGTCTTGGCGCTCGGCGCGAACACCAATTCGACGCCCTCGGCGCGAAGCAGGTCGAGATCGGCATCGAGAGTGCGCGGATACGCGTCCAGATCTTCGCCGGCACCGAACTGCAGCGGGTTCACGAAGATGGAAACGATCACGACGGCGCCGGTGACCTTGGCCTGACGAACCAGTTCGATGTGGCCCGCGTGCAGCGCACCCATCGTCGGAACGAGCGCCACCTGACGCCCGACTCCACGCAGTGCCCGCGAGACGCGCCGAAGCTTGTCCGGATCGTGGTGCACCGTCAGTTCGCCGCGCTTGTATCCGCCCTGCAAATCACTCACGACGGTCACCTCCCGTTTCAGTCAAGATGTCGAACAATTCGGTGGGGGCGCCCACCCGCTGGGCCGATCGCAAGGACATCGCTCGATAGCCGGCAGCGAGCTCCGGATCCAGTTCTGTCAGTACGCGCAAATGTGTGTCGACGGCAGCGGCATCGCCGCGTGCCACCGGGCCGGTCAACGCCGAGGGACCGCGTCGTAGTGCGTTGTCCAGGGCGGCCGACAACAGCGGTTGCAGGACACGCTCGGCCACTCCACCCGGATCGCCGTCGATCAGCTGCTGACCGAGCAGCTCGTCACCCTGCAACGACGCTCGCAGCGCCTCGACAGCGTCGACAACGAGGGTGACCAGGTGATTACTGCCGTGAGCCAGTGCAGCGTGGTAGAGCGCGCGGTTCTCCTCGCGCACTCGGACCGGCTCGCCGCCGATCTCGAGGACGAGAGACTGCGCGATCGCGTATCCGATGTCGTCGCCGGCCGTGATTCCGAAGCACGCCGACGACAGCCGCGCAGTGTCCTCGTCGTGACCGGTGAACGTCATCGCCGGATGGATAGCCAAGGGCAGTGCGCCCAGTTCGGTCAGCGGAGCCAGGATCGCAATGCCGTTGGCGCCCGACGTGTGGGCGACGAGCGTGCCCGGCTTGACGGCTTTCGTGGCCGCGAGCCCCCGAACAAGATCAGCAAGCTGATCGTCCGGAACTGCGAGAATCAGCAGTTCGGAGCGAGCTGCGACGTCGGCAGCCGGAAGGATTTCGGTATCGGGAAGCCGCTTCACAGCGCGGGCGACCGAGGCACTGGAGACTGCGGAGCAAGCGCTGACAACATGACCGGCTCGCTCCAACGCGGCACCGACAGCTGTTCCGACCCGGCCTGCGGAGACAATTCCTACCGTCAATCGCGCAGGTGCAGGTCCATTAGTGATCCCGAAGGAAGTCACCGGATTCCTCTCGTTCGTTCCAGTCCCGCTCGGCGGGTACCAGACGTTCTGCGTCCGAGGATATCCTTCGCCCGAACCGTCATGCCATGGCCGGGCGAGTGATCTGCGACTCAGTCCTCTCGGCGACGGCGTCGACCGGAGCCCTCGGACGGGTTGGTCGAACTCAGATTTGCCATTATTTCGGCGACGGTCAATCCGTTGGAATGAGCACCACTCGCGGCATCCTCCGGGGCAGCGCGACGACGACGGCGCGGCTCTGCGTCGGACTCAGCGGCGGGTTCACGTTCTGTTTCCGCAACAATCTCGGGAACAACCTCGGGCACCTCTTCGACGACGGCGTCTTCGATGACGGCGTGTTCGATGTTCGGGGCCTGGGCGGGAGCCTTGATTTCTGGCTCGACCGGCTCCGAATCCTTCTCCACCGGAACATTTTTCACCGTTCGTGTCGGCGAGGAACTCACAGAGCTCACCGGAGAACTCTTCGGGGCCTGGTTCCGGGTCTGGTCCTGGGGCTTCTGCGTCTCCTGCGGCTTCTGCGTCGGTATGACGCGCGGCGCCACGAAGCTGCTGTCGCGCCACGACGTCTCGGCGAACACCACGGTTGTCTCGGCAGTCACCGGATCGTCGTTGGGCGAAGCCAACCCGCCGACGTTCGGTGCCGGTTGGCTGGGCCCGCTCTGGCCGGCGCCGGGAACGTACAGTCCCGACGGTGCCGGCTGGTACGCACCGTACGAACTACCGCCAAGTTCCGGTACTCGCGTCGAATCGGTCTTGAGCGCGGTCTGTTCGGGCAACAGTCCACCTTCGAAAAGCGCTTCGAGGTTCCGGCGCAGCGCGACCAATTCGGCGCGCAGCCCGGCCAGTTCCTCCGCGTCGGCGGTCACCTCACGGCGCACACGGCCTTCGACGCTCAGTTCGTACTCGCGTCGAGCGGAAATTTCACGTTCGAGCTGCAGTTCGTACACGGTCTGTAGATCGGCAACCTTGGCTTTGTCCAGTGCCGACTCACGCCGATACTTGGTCATGGCGATAGCGCCGAGGGTGGCTGCCCACAGAGCGACGACCAGTCCCACCCGAAGAAGCTGAACGCTGTTGCTGAAAATCAGGAACAGCGAAGCAATGACAGCAAGTGCCAGAAGAGCAGCAATGATCATCTGGCTCGCGCTGCGCTTGCTTCGGCGCGCAGACTTCGATCGACCAGAATTTGTCATGGTTGCCAGGGTACTTGCCGAGACCGGGGTCGCCACGTACCTCGGTGGGTGATTTGCCGACCAGGCTGTCAGTGCGCCGGCTCGTCAGGTGTATCTTCCGGCGTCTTGCAACAATGTTCGAGCCACAGAGCTGCCGCTACCAGCGCAATTGCGGCGCCCAACCCCACCCACGCGCCCGGCGTGTCGGAGGCCGCGGCCTGCAGAACCGAGCGCTGTGGGATGAGATACACCAGCACTCCAACCCAGACACCCACGGTAGCTGAACCGACCAAAGCGGATGCTTTTGCCAATGCCAGCGCGCGGGCCGCAGTGATCGGATGGAGTTGTCTGAGCCCGTCGCCGACCTGACGATTCTTGACGCGCGCACGAATGACAAAAGCGAAGACGGCTTCGGCAACGGCCACGAAGTACAGCGACGCTCCCGCATAAACAGGGATGGGCGGCATCGAACCGTAGAACACGCGAATCAGAATCCAGGTGGCCACGGCCGCAACCGCGGCCAGAACCGCGAGTTCACTGATCCGGGTCGGCTTCAAGCCCTTGTCTTGTTCGGTCACCGCGCAAGCACCACATCGGTAGTGCGAACACCTTCACGTTCGCTGCGATCGAGGCCGCCGAGAATTTCTGCCACCGACAACGTCCGACCATCGACGATCAGCGTCGCATCAGGCTCGACGTCCAGCCACGGAACGAGCACGAAGGCACGAAGATGAGCCCGGGGGTGCGGAAGTGTGAGTTCAGGATCGGAACTGACGACGCCTTCGCAGTCGACCACGTCCACGTCCAGGCTCCGGGGTCCCCAACGCTGTTCGCGCACCCGATCTGCGGCTTCCTCGAGAGCTTGCGAACGGCGAAGCCATTCAACGCTGTCGGCCTCGGGATCGTCGACCACCACCACCGCGTTGTAGAAATCCTGCTGCTCGACGCCACCCCACGGCGCCGTCGAGTAGACCGGTGAGACAGCAACGACGGCGCTGCCCAACCCGTCGACAACGGACTGCAGGTGAGCCACGCTGTCGCCGATGTTGGAACCGATCGACAGAACAGCGCGTGTCATGCCGACCTGGTCCGATGTGCGACGACGGCGACGTCCGCGAAGACCAGCGGAATCGGCGCCGACGGCTTGTGGACCACGACCTCGACGCTCTCGACTCGCGAATCCTTCATGACGCCGTCAGCGATCTCGGCAGCGACGGTCTCGATGAGATCGCGCGAAGGGCCGGCGACGATGGCTGCGGCGGCTTCCGCCAACTCACCGTAGTGCAGGGTCTGGGTCAGATCGTCCGACGCCGCGGCGGGCGCCAGGTCCATCCACACCGTGATGTCGATGAAGAAGTCCTGACCGTCACGCTTCTCGTGGTCGAACACTCCGTGATTGCCGCGAACCTTCAGCCCGCGCAATTCGATTCGGTCCCCCATGTCAGGCCCTTTCTCGTCCACGGTTCCAGGCGTCGACCACGGCAATTGCGTCGAGCGAGGCTTGTGCGTCGTGCACCCGAACTCCCCAGGCACCTTCGCGCGCTGCAAGGGCGGAGACCACGGCCGTCGCAGTCTCACGGCCGGCCGGCGGGCGCGGATTGCCTTCGGGATCGCTGAGCAGAGACCCGAGGAACCGCTTACGGGAAGCGCCGACCAGGACCGGGAATCCGAGTGCGTTGAACTCGGGCAAGGCCCGCAACAGAGCCCAGTTGTGGTCGGCGTTCTTCGCGAACCCGAGGCCGGGGTCGAGGATGATCGACGACGAATCAACGCCCGCCTTCAACGCCAGGTCGACCTGCGAAAGCAGTTCGTCACGGACGTCTCGGACCACGTCGTCGTAGTGATCGGCACTGCCACGATGGACGTAGTCGCGGGCCGAGCGCCAATGCATGAGGATCCAGGGCACTCCGGCGTCGGCAACCACGGACGCCATGTCGGGGTCCGCGCGACCGCCCGAGACGTCGTTGACGATCCCCGCACCCGCTTCGATCGCGGCCGCGGCGACAGAAGCACGCATCGTGTCGACGCTGACGCGGATTCCCGCAGCAACCAGTTCTTCGATCACCGGGGCAATACGATCGGCCTCGAGTTTCGGGTCCACTCGGGTGGCACCGGGACGCGTCGACTCACCGCCGATGTCGACGATGTCGACGCCAATGCGTTGCAGCTCTAGCCCACGAGAGATCGCCGCGTCACGATCGAGGAATTGGCCACCGTCGGAAAACGAATCGGCGGTGACGTTCAAAATCCCCATCACGACCATCCGGGCCGGATCGCTGTCTGCAACGGAAGCCGCGGACATCTCGCTCACTTACGAAGGATGAGGTCCAGCGCTTCGGACCGTGAGGCCGCGCTGGATTGCAGGAGCCCACGAACCGCAGACGTGGTCGTGCTGGCTCCGGGCTTGCGGATACCGCGCATCGCCATGCACAGATGCTCGGCTTCGATGACGACGATGGCTCCACGCGGGTCGAGCTTGCGCATCAAAGCATCTGCGATCTGACTGGTCAGGCGTTCTTGAACCTGCGGACGCTTGGCGTACAGGTCGACAACACGCGCCAGCTTCGACAAACCGGTGACCTTGCCGGACTTTCCCGGGATGTAGCCAACGTGGGCGACGCCGTGGAAGGACACCAGGTGGTGCTCGCACGTCGAGAACATCGGAATGTCTCGCACGAGCACCAATTCCTGGTGACCCTCGTCGAAAGTCGTGTTCAACGCGTCGTCGGGCTCGGAGTACAGACCCGCGAAGATCTCCTTGTACGAGCGCGCCACCCGGGCCGGCGTATCGAGCAGGCCTGGGCGCTCCGGATCTTCGCCGACCGCGATCAACAATTCCCGTACGGCAGCCTCTGCCCGCGCCTGATCGAACGGGCGGCCCGTTCCGAGCGACACCAGTTCACTGGCCACATCATTCACCGACAACCGAACTCTCCTCGAGAATTGTTCACAGGTCCCCCGCCGCAGAGCCTAGTGGCGCAAGGTCAGCGAGATCCGTCCGGTCCGTCCCAGCGAACGGTGCTCGGTCCCTCGTCCTCAGCCGAATGATGCGGCGGAGGAGTTTGCGGCTGTTCCGGTGCGGGGCTCTGCCACTGGTTTTCACCCGACGGGTTTCCCCGGTTCGGATCGGCGAAAGGTCCACTGTCCGGGTACTGCACCGGGTAGTCGGGCTGTGCGGGGTAACGGCGGCCGGGGTGCTGCTGCTCCGGGTACGCCTGCTGTCCCGGATGCGGCTGACCGTACTGCCCCTGATCGGGCTGGGGCTGACCGTGTTGGGGCTGACCGTACTGGCCCTGCTGCTGGTTCGGCGGGTTCGGATTCTGTCCACCGGTGTATCCACCCGACTGCTGTCCGGGGTACGTCGGCGACTGGTTCTCACGCGGAGGCCAACCCGGTGCCGACCATCCGGCGGGCGCTCCGTAGTCGGGTGTTCCCGGTTGCGGAGTCTGCTGCGGCGCACTCGGCTGCGGGTACGAAGGCTGCGCGTAGCCGTTCGAGGGTCCCTGGTTGCCGTTGTTGGGGAGACCACCGTTGTTGGGGGCACCGCTGTTGGGTGCGCCGGCCTTGACGAGAACTGGTGCGGCAGCGGGCTCCGGCCAGGTTTCGCCGCGCTCGATCGCGAGTTCACGCGGAGTTTTCACCGGCGGACGATCCGAAGGCGTGCGACCGCCGAAATCGTTGAAAGCCGTGATGCGCGGACGCTTTTCGACGCCGGCAAGGATCTTCTCGAGGTCCTTGCGAGTCAACGTCTCACGCTCGAGCAGTTCGGTAGCGATGAGGTCGAGCGCATCGCGGTACTCGTTGAGGATTGCCCACGCTTCGGTGTGCGCTGCCTCGATGAGGTTGCGCACCTCCTCGTCGATTTCACGAGCGATCTCGTGTGAGTAGTCGGACTGCACGCCCATCGAACGGCCGAGGAACGGATCCCCGCCCTCCTGGCCGTAGCGAACCGCGCCGAGCTTGGCACTCATGCCGTATTCGGTGACCATCGCGCGGGCGATCTTTGTCGCCATGTCGATATCGGACGACGCTCCCGTGGTGGGCTCGTGGAACACCAGCTCCTCGGCGGCGCGTCCACCCATTGCCATGACGAGACGCGCGATCATCTCGGAACGCGTCATCAAACCCTTGTCGTCCTCGGGCACGGTCATCGCGTGACCGCCGGTGCGACCGCGAGCGAGGATCGTGACCTTGTAGACCGGCTCGATGTCAGGCATTGCCCAAGCAGCGAGCGTGTGACCGCCCTCGTGGTAGGCCGTGATCTTCTTCTCGTGCTCGCTGATGATGCGACTCTTACGCCGCGGTCCACCGACAACACGGTCCACCGATTCCTCGAGCGAGGCTTCGGTGATGACGGTTCCGTTTTCGCGTGCGGTGAGCAGCGCAGCCTCGTTGATGACGTTGGCGAGATCGGCACCCGACATTCCGACGGTCCGCTTGGCGAGACCTTCGAGATCGGCGTTGGGATCGATCGGCTTGCCCTGCGAGTGCACGCGCAGGATCGCGCGGCGGCCGGCGAGGTCGGGGGCGCCGACCGGAATCTGGCGATCGAAGCGTCCCGGACGCAGCAGTGCGGGGTCCAGGATGTCGGGGCGGTTGGTTGCGGCGATCAAGATGATGCCGGTGCGGTCACCGAAGCCGTCCATCTCGACAAGCAACTGGTTGAGCGTCTGCTCGCGTTCGTCGTGTCCACCGCCCAGACCTGCGCCGCGCTGACGACCGACGGCGTCGATCTCGTCGACGAAGATGATGCAGGGGCTGTTCTGCTTGGCCTGCTCGAACATGTCGCGAACACGCGAAGCACCGACACCGACGAACATCTCGACGAAGTCCGAACCGGAGATGGTGAAGAACGGGACGCCGGCTTCGCCTGCGACAGCGCGAGCGAGCAGCGTCTTACCGGTTCCGGGAGGGCCGTACAGCAGGACGCCGCGCGGAATCTTGGCGCCGAGTGCCTGGTAGCGAGCCGGGTTCTGCAGGAAGTCCTTGATCTCGTACAGCTCTTCGACAGCCTCGTCCGCACCGGCGACGTCGGCGAACGTGGTTTTCGGCATGTCCTTGGTGAGCTGCTTGGCCTTCGATTTACCGAATCCCATGACTCCGCCGCGACCGCCGCCGCCCTGCATCCGGTTCATCACGAAGAAGAAGATGCCGAACAGAATGATCATCGGCAGCACGAACAGAAGGATCGACGTCAGCCAACTCTCCTGCGTGACCGAAGTGTTGAACTTGTCCGCACCGGCGCCTTCGACCTTGTCGAAGATCTGCTCGGACGCACTCGCGGGGTACTTCGCCAGGATCTGCGTCTTACCGTCGGTGGCGTCGTTGCCGTTCTTGAGCCACAGGCGAACCTGCTGCTCACGGTCGTCGATCTGCGCCGACGCAACGTTCTTGGCGTCGAGTTGGGAGATCGCGACCGACGTGTCGACGGTCTTGAAGTCGCGGGTGTCGTTGCTGAAGTAACTGAAGGCATAGATCACCAACAGCACGACGGCTACGAGTAGCACGTTACGGAACACAGTCTTACGGTTCATACAGGTCGGCCGATGTGGCCGGTCCTTTCGAGAGTGCGGGTCTGCCAGGTCGCCTTCCGGCTGCCAACCGGACACCTGCAGGTTACCGCGATCGGCCCCATCGATGCCCGCCAGCAGCCGTGCCGCTTGGTCGGAACGGTCGTCACTGTGTTCAACGTGCGTATTGCCGATCAGGTTCCCGGGCTACGCCGCAGCACAGTTTCCCGTGAGCGAACACGCTCATAGCGGTTATCGTGCGCTTTTCCGACGCTTTGTCGAGCTGGTTTGGCCGAGGCGCCTCAGACGGTCTCGGAGAGGATTCCCGCGACAGCGTCGGCGGCGCCCGATTGGTCACCGTCGATGATGCGGTGCGCGAGCTGATCGAGTCGCGCAGACAGCCGAGCCGACGACTCGGGCACGTCCGCCTGCTGGGCGATGGTGTCGTCGAGATCAGCCAACAAGCCACCTCCGGCAAGGTGCCTGACGCAACGCCACGTCTCGGCGAAGTTTCTCGCGGTCCCGTCGTCGGTCAGCATCGCGACCCGCAGCGCAGCGTTGGGATTCGACGCCGCCGCCCGAGCCAGGCCGGCCATGATTGCTTCCCGCGCCGCCGTCAGTTCGTCGACGGTTCGATCCTGCAACCGCACGCCCGAGGCCGTGGAGCGGCCAGCCTCGGGCGTCGGTGCTTCACGAATCACTGCGCCGTTGCCGTGCTGGATTTCGACTCGGCCCCGGATCTCGAGAGCAACGAGCGCCTGAGCCAGCGATGCGCGGCTCACGCCGAGTTCGGCAGCCAGGCTGCGTTCGGGAGGAAGCCGATCGCCGGGCGAAAGACCTTGAGCCTCGATGAAATTCGAAATGTGCTCGGCCAACTGCTCGTACAGACGCGGACGCTTCAATCGTCCGGGCAGGCCCGAGCGCGAGCCGGGCGATGACGTCGAATTCATGCCTCGGAGTGTACTTGACAAATGGAGCAGTGGCAGAGAGGCTAGGCCAATTCCAAGTGATGCAGACCACAAGCTGGTCGCGAACGGATTGAGAGTTCGATGGCAAATGTCATAGCCCTGTCAGTACTTGTCCTGGTGTTCGTCATATCCACCGTGAGGTCGGTGAACATGGGTGCGCTTGCCCTGGTGGCTGCCTTTGTCGTCGGAACACTGGTCTTCACCGTCGATACCAGCGAGATCCTCGACGGCTTCCCGGCCAGTCTCTTCGTCATCCTGGTCGGCGTCACCTATCTGTTCGCGCTGGCCAGAAACAACGGCACGGTCGACTGGATCATTCACGCGGCAGTTCGGGCGGTCAGAGGACGAGTGGCCCTCGTGCCGTGGGCGATGTTCGCGGTGTGCGCGGCCGTCACCGCCATGGGCGCGGTCAGTCCCGCTGCCGTCGCCATCATCGCGCCCGTGGCGATGGGCTTCGCCACCCGCTACCGAATCCACCCCATGCTGATGGGCTTCATGGTCGTCCAGGGCGCAACGGCGGGCAGCTTCTCCCCCATCGGAATCTTCGGCGTCATCACCAACGACGTCATGCGCCAGAACGGCCTCCCGTCGAGCCCGGCCTTGCTGTTCGTCTCGACCTTCGCGGCCGCGGCCGTTGTTGCTGCCATCGCGTACGCCTCGTTCGGCGGTCGCGCCTTGATTGCGCGCGGCGCCTCCGAGCGCGTGCTCGTCAACGCAGTCGGCAACGCGACTGGCGGCGGCGACACCATCACCGGTTCGGGTTCCGGTGACAGCTCGAAGGGTGGCGGCAAGTCCTCCGGTGGGACCGCTCCGCACGAGGGAGCACTCAATCTCGAGCGCCGACTCACCCTGCTCGGACTGGCGTCACTTGCTCTCGGCGCCTTGGTCTTCGACCTCGACGTCGGATTCACCGCACTGACCGTCGCGGTACTTCTCACCCTGATCTTCCCTGCCTCCGCCCGCGGCGCCGTCGACAAGATCAGCTGGGGCACCGTGCTCCTCATCGGCGGAATTGTCACGTACGTCGCTCTTCTGCAGAACCAGAACACCGTCCAGTGGCTCGGGGATTCGGTTGCACACGTCGGCATTCCACTGCTCGCGGCCTTCTTGATCTGCCTGATCGGCGCGATCGTATCGGCGTTTGCATCCACCACCGGAATCCTCGGAGCACTTATCCCCTTGGCTATTCCCTTCCTCATGACCGGTCAGGTCAATGCAACCGGCCTGGTCATCGCGCTGGCAATCTCCTCGTCTCTGGTCGATTGCAGTCCGTTCTCGACCAATGGCGCACTGGTGGTGGCGAACGCCGCTCCGGAAGAACGCGACGTGGTGTTCGGGCTGACGATGCGGTGGGGCATGACCATCATGGTGGTGACGCCGATTCTCGCCTGGTTGCTGTTCGTTGTTCCCTGGTCCGTCTGAATCTTCGCTCAAAGAAAGGGAACTCGCGATGAACAGCGAATCCACACTTCTGCGCTCCCTCGACCCTCGCACATTCGACGACCACGAGGCGGCGGTCAGTTTCGGCGAAGGCGCGACCCTCTCTCGCGCCGACCTGTTGGCCGCCGCCACCGCGGTCGCCGATCAAATACATGGTGCACAGCGAGTGGCAGTACAAGCCGCCGCCGGCCTCGAGACGGTGGTCGCCGTCACCGGCGCACTGATCGCCGGTGTGGCCGTGGTCCCGATCCCACCGGACTCCGGCCCGCTCGAGCGTCAGCACATCATCGCCGATTCCAAGGCCGAACTTGCACTCGGAGAGGGACCGTCGGATTCAAGCATCCCGTTGATTCCCATCGATATTCACGCGCGATCCGCGACGTCTTATCCCGAACCGAACGCGGCTGCTACCGCACTGATCATGTACACCTCGGGAACAACCGGAGCACCGAAAGGCGTCGTCCTCTCGCGAGCGGCGATCGCAGCAGATCTCGACGCACTTGCCCACGTGTGGGATTGGACTCCGGAGGACATACTCGTCCACGGGCTGCCCCTCTTCCACGTCCACGGACTGATCCTCGGGGTGCTGGGCGCGTTGCGCGTGGGCTCGCCGCTGATTCATACCGTCAGACCGACCCCGGATTCGTATGCGGCCGCGGGTGGCTCGTTGTACTTCGGTGTTCCGACCGTCTGGTCACGCGTGTGCGGTGATCCCTCGGCGGCGGCAGCATTGCGATCTGCGCGCTTGCTCGTGTCCGGCAGTGCACCACTTCCGGTTCCGTTGTTCGAGCGGATGAAATCGCTGACCGGGTTGGCTCCCGTCGAGCGCTACGGAATGAGTGAAACTCTCATCACCGTCAGCACAACGCACGACGGTGAACGCCGCCCGGGTTGGGTCGGGCACGCCGTTCCGGGAGTCAGGACGAGGTTGCGCGGTGAGAACGGTGAATTGTCGGCGCACGACGGTGTGCAGCTAGGTCAACTGGAAGTCGCGGGAGCCGTGCTCTTCGACGAGTACCTCGGGAACCCCTCGAAGACAGCGGAATCCATGACCGAGGACGGTTGGTTCCGCACCGGCGACATCGCGGTGATCGACGACAGCGGATTCCACCGCATCGTAGGTCGCGAGTCGGTCGACATGATCAAGTCCGGTGGATACCGCATCGGTGCCGGCGAGGTGGAACAGGCCCTTCTCGCATACCCGGGTGTTCGCGAGGCCGCCGTCGTCGGTGTGCCGGACGACGACCTCGGACAGCGCATAGTCGCCTTCATCGTCGGCGACGTATCGGACTGTGCAGTGGTTTCGGACTTCGTCGCCGAATCACTGTCGATCCACAAACGCCCTCGCCAGGTGTGTCTGGTCGACAGCTTGCCGCGCAACGCCATGGGCAAGGTGCAGAAGAAACTGCTGACGCCCTGAAGGCATGCGTGTTTCCCTCGAAGCGCGCTCACTCACTGTCTGGTGACCACGACGACGGCGTCAGCCATCCGATCGTGAAAACCGCGTACATCCGGTGCAGAGCTGATCGAGACGATGATCGCGATCGAAATACCCACTGTTACAACAGTACCCAGGATATTAGCGATACTGCCCAACGACATCGTGTTCAGCATGCCGACGAGCTCGTCACCACTACCGAGCATGGCCAACGCCGATACAGCCGATCCGAGGTACATGGGGATCACGAATGCATTCCGTTTGAAGGATTGCGCCAGGGTCGGGCGCGCACCTCCTACCGAGCGAACGCCTGTTCCGAGGGCGAGTTTGCCCAGGGTGACCCCGAATGCTGACTCTCCCCACACGAAGTACACGATCGAACCCATCCCGATCAGGAGGCCGATCAGACCCGAACTTGTCCGGTAGGCATCGAAGTCGAAACCGTTTCCGAGCGTCGCGGTGGAGATCATGCCGCCGACGACCGACACCACTGCGAGAATGGCAAAATCGATGAACCGCGCGGCAACTCGTATCCCGGCTCCGGCCGGCCGAAGACCACCAGGCCGGAGTGGAACGCCGGTCGGCGCATACCCCAGGTTCGGTTGCGGCACGGCCAGCGGCGGTGCAGCCAGTTGCACGGGGTCGCTACCGGAGCGGGATTCCGGTGTGTTCGAGGTGAAGGTCTCGGTCGCAGGTTCGGGTTCGGGTTCGGGTTCGGGTAGACCGAATTGCCCAGCAGCCCTTCGATCCAACGCCTCATCCACAGCAGGATCGCCCAGCGCTCCGAGCCACGTCACAAGATCGTCGTACGTCGACGGATTCGCGGCAATCACCGGCCGCAACTCCGGCGAACTCGACGCGATCTCGAACAGCACCGCCGCCGGGGTCCGCGGATCTCCAGCCTCGAGAGCACGCCCCGAAGGCTTCACCGTCGCAGGCACCGACACGGGCACGGGCACGGGTACGGGTTCAGGCTCGGGCTCAGGCTCAGGCTCAGGCTCAGGTAGACCGAATCGCCCAGCAGCCCTTCGATCCAACGCCTCATCCACAGCAGGATCACCCAGCGCTTCGAGCCACGTCACAAGATCGTCGTATGTCGACGGATTCGCGGCAATCGCCGGCCGCAACTCCGGCGAACTCGACGCGATCTCGAACAGCACCGCCGGCGGGGTCCGCGGATCCGCAGCCTCGAGAGCACGCCTCGAAGACTGAACGGGCTGTCCGACATTCGGTGCCGCGCCTGGAACGGTGGTAGCCGAAGCGAACAGTTGCACCCCCGCATACAGATTCCGAACCGCTGGTGAGACTGTGACAGCGAGAGCGACCACAACCACAAGCACCGCCATAGCGAAGTCGAATATCCATGCACTGTAATATATTTCGCCGTACATGGATGACTGCACCACCAGACGAGCAATCATCAGAACGAGCAGCGCGAGACAGACTCCGAGACCGACCTCGCGCGACGGGCGAGGATCGGACGAAGAATAACGAAGCGACAGCGCTCTGACTCCGACGACGGCAAGAATCCCGACGAGTATTGCGAGAACTGCGAGCACTAACGCATCTCCCCACAGCACGATACCGAATTGTGTTACTGCCATCGTTATTTGGTAGAAACCGACGCCGAAGCTCCACACCGCAATCAAAAGCATCCCGTTTCGCGCCGCTCCGAGCCAGATGTATCCGGGGTGCGTCCCGTCTCCGACGGACGCGACTTCGCACGGAATGAACGCAATTGCAGCTGCGGCAGTCAAAAAGGTAATGCCGTAGTACGGACTGGCTGTCACGGTGTGGAAGAGTTCGACACTTTCACCCTCGCTGATCGAGAGGAGTAGCCCCGCTGCCAGGAGCGCGATGCCGAGCGCGGCCACCGTTAGACGCCAGGACGCAAACCGTCTGGCGAGACCGACTGCCGCAACGCCCACCACGACGATCGGAACGGCGGACGACACGAAGAGAACGAACAGGCTCTCGAAAGTCTGTGGCCCGTCGTAATATCGGTAGCGACTGGCGAAGACCAAGATGTAGATCAGCGCGAGTAGCGCCGAGGCCACTGACGACCCCCAGGCCACAAACACAAGCGGCTTCACTAGCGCCAACCATCGCGGCGCGGTTCGAGGGTCGATGCGAATTTCGGCCGCTCGCGGTTGAGCTGCGAGCAAGGCACCGGCAAGACCGAACCACGCTCCAGCGCCGACCCCGTTGCCGGTGAAAATATTCGAACTCTCACTGAATCGGAACATTCCACGAATGACGTCGTAAGCGACAAGACCTACGACAGTGGCAATGAGGGGTCCGTTGGCCACCAGACGCAGCACCCGTATCTGCCCCACATTCCAATTCGGCCCGAGCATTCCGAGGCGCGCCACGTACGGTAGTGACAGCGACGCCAGCGACAGCAGTGACGGCAGAACCAGAAGCACGACAAGACCACTCGAACCGACGCGGGTTATCCCGACGGTGACACTCCACGGTAGGAAGAACGACACGAACAGCAGTACCGCGGCTGTGCCGTCGCGGGTGTAGTCCCCGATCCGAATATCCTCGAACGCAGATCGCGTCGGTGAATAGCTCTGGGGCGGTGGATAGCCCTGCGCCGACGGATAGATGCCCTGCGGCTGGGGCACACCGTTTGTCGACGGTTCACTGTGTTGACGCGAGTTGTCTGCGGTCATTCGTCAAGCTCCTCAGATGTGGGAAGTGCGCCGAACGGCTCAGGCCCTACCGCCGATATTTGGTGGTAACAGACGAGTCTCGGTCGTTGCTGACGATCTTGGCGAAGCATTGATCGTTGGCAATCCGCTTCGAATCGCACCACCCGTTGGCCGCATCTGCATCCGCAAACGTCAAGCCTGCGACAGTGATCCACCAACCACGGAGATCGAAGGTCCGCCATTCGTCACTCCACAGCAGTCGCACCTCCGGATACATGAGACGAAGTTCGAGATGCTGGCGCAGGATCTGGGCAGCAGTCCAATGCACCTGAGCGCCATTGATATCCGCTGCATCGAGTCCCACCCGCTTGGAGGAGATCTGAGCCACCCACCTGTTCGAGAGGTCACCGGCGACAAACGGACGATCGGCGTCGGCCTGAGCCCGGAGGGCGTCGAGGCTCGCAGATTCGACGTCGCCCGTTGTCGGCTGTGCGCTGCGTGTGGGTCGGATCGGCGTATTGGTGTCACTTCGCGATGCCGGCCCGGATGTCAGGTTGGTATCACTCGTCCCTTCGTCCTCACACTCGACGAGTTGAGCACCTGACGCTCTCGAATTGGTCAGACTCGAAGACTCACCGAGAGTGTTCGGCAGCCTCCAGAAACTGCCGAGGTCGTACAGGAACTCGCGTTGGATCGAGTTCGTCGTGTTCGTCCCATCCGTTCGGGGAAGATAGATCGGCGCATCGGAGAAGTCGAACACCGCCGATGCAACGCTCTGGCCGGTGTCGGTGATCGACACACGAAGCGCGTCGGTGGAGACGATGTCTCCGCCGGGACATGATGCTTTCATCTCCATTCGAACGACGAGACCCTCTGCCTGCGTGCGGTATTCAACCGGCTTCAGGGTCGGCGTCCGTCCGCATTTCGTGACGTACTCGTCGCTTCCGTCGACTTCAGGGACAGCGGGCAGTTTGCCTGGCGCTCCCGACGGTCCGCCGGTCGGTGGGTAGTAGACGAATTCGTCATTGGAGATCGAGGCGAGTCCGTTGTGTGCCTTCGACCATGACCAGTGGTTGGCGTGGGAATCGAGTGACCAACTGATGGAGCCGTCGTCGAGTTCGACGGCAACAACCCTGCCGTCGTTGGGATGGAGGAGAATTCGCTCACCGTCCGAGACCGAGTAAGCGAAGTAGTCACCGATCTTGGTCGACCACAACTGCTCCCCGGTGTCGATTCGGAAGGCCGAAAGTGTGTCCGAGTCGTTGCCCAGCACGATGTCGCCGACGATTCTGTGTAGCGAGAAGCGATCACCGCCGGTGACCGACCACAACTCGGTGCCGTCACTGATGTTGTACGCGCCATGCGAACCGATGTACGGACGAGAGTTCGATGCCGAGACAAGCCACGGTGATGCCGGTGCATCTTCGCCCACTCGAAATCTCTCGGCCCCGTCACGGTCGGACACGATGCTGGAATAACCGTCCGACGGAAATGGCATCTCGCAGAGGACGCCGGCAAATCCCTGACCTGGAAGAGCCTCGTAGCCACCGAGATTCGGATTCGAAAGCAGCGCGCCATCGACCGCGTTCAGCGCCGTCGATCCGATGCTCGAGTAATAGACGATGCCGTCCACGATCTCGAACGAATGCGAATCCCCGGATCCGACGCAGTCGGTTTCCTGTGGAGTTGTCGTTGTCCACGCCGCGTCGAGGTCGTTGGGGGTTCCGCGCGAAATCACTTGCCCGGACTGGTTGCCGCCCACGGTGAAGAGTGCCCCGTCGGAAACCTCGACCAGGGTGGCTGTATCTGTGTCGACACTCGAACGAATCGTCCCCGAGTCGAGTGAGAAGGAAACAACTCGAGCGGCTCCACCAAGGTTCCTGACGACACAAGGTAGAGCTGCATCGATCGCAGCGGTCGCACACGACACCGTGCCGGCGACCGGTGTTTGCCATCGAATGGATCCGCTTTCGGCGTCGACAGCAACGAGTTGGGATTGCTGACCCTGTTGTGGTCCGACCGTAGTGATCAGAGTCTGTCCCAACTCGATGAATCTTGCCGTTCCATAGCTCGCACCGAGCGAATCCGGCCACAGAAATCTTCCGCCAGGCAGAACTTCGTCAACGTCCAACGACCACCCTGGCGTCGGCCGAGTGGGGTAGGTGTTGACCAGCTGGCCTGCCACCGGTCCGTCGGTGTGTCCCGACCGGAGAATCGTGACAACGGTGACGGTGCCCGCGGCGAGGGCTGCGACGGCGGTAAGAGCCGCAACGGCAACAATCCATCCCCGGCCACGAGATCGAGTGGCCGGCGGATGCCCGGCAACCGGAGCCTGCATTGGCGGGGGCGGCGGGGGCGGCGGGGGCGGCAACGTCATCGGCTGTGACTCCCTCTGTCGATCATTCGTCCGCCAGGCAAAGCACTACGACCGGACTCTCTTTACGAACCCAATCGGCGGTGCACGCAGATGTGGACGAACCGCGGCTGACTACTCGGTGTGTGGCGCTGCTCGAGTTGCACGAGATCGGACTGACATACGTCTCGCTTGTCCCGTCGCCCTTGTCCGCCCCGAGCCTTCGGACGATGCAGTCACCCACCGAGGCATTGGCGATTACCGTCGCCGTGTCGCTTCCGCTGTACGTCGGCGCTACCGTCCTGGATGTGGTGGTCGGATACGTCGCACTCGACGATTCAGATGTGTAGTAGAGAGAAGAGGCGCTGTCGTAGTCGTCGAACGCACGGGTGAAGGCGTTGGCAATGAGAAACATCCACACGATCGACAGCACCAGAAGTGCGGTGAAGATGTAGCCGATCACCAGACCGGCGATTGCGAGTCCTCGCCCCTGCTCACCGTTTCGCTTGATCTGCGCCAGCGAAATGTGGCCGAGCACGATTCCGACCGGCGCCAGCACGAGCGCCCCAACCAGGGCTGCAATTGCGAAACCGTTGGTGGTCGGCGGTTGGTAAAGAACGCCTTGCGGTTGCGCATTCCAGTACTGCTGCTCGCTCTCGGGCGGCAGTGGTGGAGGAGGGGGCGGTGGCGGTGGCGGAGGGGGCGGAAGGGTCACCGAGAAGGCCGTCGATAGCGCATTCCGTGAATCTAGCGAGGCCTCACAGGCCTGTCTGTCGTCCGTTCGGAGGACTGATGCAGAGGGGCTGAAGTGTGAAGAGTGTTAACCGGCGAGCAGGCTCAGCCGCCGTAAACCTCGGGGTCCAGGGTGCCGATGTACGGCAGATCGCGGTACCGCTCGGCGTAGTCGAGGCCGTAACCGACGACGAACTCATTGGGGATGTCGAAGCCCACGTCGCGGACATCGACGTCGATCTTGACCGCGTCGGGCTTGCGGAGCAATGTGACGACCTCGAGCGAAGCGGGGTTACGCGTCTTGAGGTTGCGCATCAACCACGACAGCGTCAGACCGGAGTCGATGATGTCCTCGACGATCAGCACGTGGCGACCGGCAATGTCCTTGTCGAGGTCCTTGAGGATGCGGACGACGCCCGAAGACGAGGTCGAGGATCCGTAGGAGCTGACGGCCATGAATTCCATCTGCGACGGGATCGGCAGGGCGCGGGCGAAGTCGGTCATGAAGAAGACCGCTCCCTTGAGGACGCCGATCAGCAGGAGATCCCCTTCGGGGGCGCCTGCCGGGTAACGCTTGGCGATTTCCTCAGCCAGTTCCGCCGTTCGTGCACGGATCTGTTCTTCGGAGATCAGTACCGATGCGATGTCGCCCTCGTACACGCGTCAAACCCTTCGTCGGTCTTCGAATCCGAGGATCAGCCTGCCACGTCGCCGGGCCGCCACCAACCTCGCCTCCGGTGTTCCGCCGCCGATCGCGACGCCGCCTTGCCCCCGCCAGTCGGTCACCAGGGCGTCGACTGAGCGTAACTGTTTGTCCGTCAATGCTTTTGCGCCGCCCTGCAGCAGCCAGGCGCGCAGAGCGCGTCGACGGATTGCGGTGGGCGCTTCGGCAAGTGTGTCCACTTCCACTTCCCCGTCGACGACAACCCGTAGGAGTAGGGCCTCGGCGTACTCGTCGAGCGCCTCACCGTCCTCACGCAACTGCGTCGCGGTTCGGGCCAACGCTTCCGGAACTCCCCCGCCGAGAATTTCTTCGAGCAGCGGCAACGCCTCGTGCCGCAGACGTACGCGAGTGAACTCGGGATTGTTGTTGTGAGGGTCTTCCCACGGCGTGATTCCCAGGTCGACGCAGGCCGCCCTGGTCACCGATCGACGGATGCCGAGTAGCGGCCGTCCCCAGGGAGCGTCGAATGCCGTCATACCTTGAATCGATCGCCCACCGGACCCGCGGGAGAGTCCGAGCAGTACGGTCTCGGCCTGATCGTCGAGCGTGTGTCCGAGTAGAACCGGGAGGTCAGTTCTGGCGCCGCGCAGGGCGTTGTACCGAGCCTCACGCGCGGCGGCTTCGAGACTCCCACCATCGGCTACGTCGACGGTCAGGACCGTCGCGGTCCGGCAACCCAGCGCCAGCGCCTGGTCTGCGGCCGAGCGTGCGACGGCATCGGAACCGACTTGCAGGCGATGGTCCACGATCAATGCGTCGACCGATTCGGTTTCCGCCACGGCTGCTGCGGTGAGCGCCAGCGAATCGGCTCCCCCGGACAGGGCGACGACCACGCGGCGTCGTGGCTCATACGAAACCATCCAGGCCCGCACGGCCTGTCGCAGCGCGAGTAGAGCAGGAGTCTCAGGCAGCAGCATCTAGCCGAGAACGCGCTTCACCCACGCGTCGGGGTTGTCGATCTCGTCGAGCAACGGCAGGGTTTCCGGCCCGGTCCAGATGGTGTTGAACTGCTCCATGCCGACCTTGAGGACCACCGCGTCGACGAAGGCCTTGCCGCGTACGTACTGCGCCATCTTGGCGTCCATGCCGAGCAGCATCTTGATGATCCGCTGCACGGGGTTGGACTTGCGCTGCCGACGCTTGTCGAAGGCCGCGCGGATAGTTGACACCGACGGCACCACAGCGGGACCGACGGCGTCCATCACGTGGTCTGCATGCCCTTCGAGGAGGGTGCCGAGTACGAGCATCCGGTCCAGCGCGTCACGCTGGGGTTCTGCCTGCGAGGCACGCAGCAGTCCGATGATGCCGCCCGCCGTCGCACCGTCACTGGAGTCGGGTTCCTTCCGCGAGCGCAGCTCTGCAGCAAGGCGACCGACAACGTCGGTCATCGACTCGTCCACCGTCGCACCGAGCGTTTCGACGGATTCCTTCATGTAATCCGCGAGCCAGGGCGAGGACGAGAACTGGACCCGGTGCGTGACCTCGTGCAGGCAGACCCACAACCGGAAGTCGCTCGGGTTCAGCCGAAGGGACCGTTCGACGGAGACGATGTTCGGTGTGACCAGAAGCAGCGTGCCGTGCTCACCGGTGAACGGGTCGTACTGGCCGAGGATCGCCGAAGACAGGTACGCCAGCATTGCGCCGGCCTGCAGGCCCGCCGGCTTTCCGACGATGAGATTGCCACTGCCGTCGGGGTCGGCGCCCGTGAGATGCGCCATCGACCGCGAGGCTGCCGTGATCCACCCGGCCCGGTCCAACACGTCAGCGGCTGGGACCGGAAGACCGTCGGCCAAACCGGTCACTTCACGAACCGGCAGTTCTGCGCGCTTGGATGCTTCGGCGAGTTCTGCCGTCGCAGTCTCGGCCGTGTAGCGCGACATCGCGGGGCCGCCACGCGCCAGCTTTATCCCGGCTTTGGCGGCCAGACTCCAGTCGACGGCACCACCGAGCGGAGCCGAGGCTTCATCATCTTGTGGAGTCTTTTCGGCCACTATTGGCACCCGCAATTCCTCAATGCTCCGGCAATCGCGTCCAGGGCAGGACGGCTCACTTCTGGCGGCCGGTCATTGGACATCAGTGCGAAGGTGAGCACTCGCCCGTTCTGATCGACCACGAACCCTGACAACGCACTGGCCGTCGAGAGAGTTCCCGTCTTGGCCCGTACCCAACCCGCACCGGTTCGGTTTCCGGACGCGTAGCGGTCGGACAAACTTCCTGTTCCGCCGGCCACCGGAAGGTAGTCCAGCAGCGGACGCAGTTTCGGATCACCGTCACCGGCCGCAGCCGTCATGACCCGATCGAGTACCTGAGCAGGAATGAGATCGTCGACGGACAGCCCGCTGGAATCGTGCAACGAAACTCCGGTGTAGTCGAACCCGGCCGCCTGCAGGGTCTTGCCGGTCGCGTCGACTGCTCCGGTGAACGAGGCTTCGATTCCGGAGGCAATCGCGACCTCACGCCCGATGGTCTCGGCGAGCACGTTGTCGGAATGTTCCATCATCTGCAGCAACCGGTCGCTCAGCGGTGCCGACTGCACGGTCGCGATCGGCTTGGCACCGGCAGGCGCGGCGCCGAGACTCACGTTGGCGGGATCGACACCGAGCGCCTGAGCGAGAACCTTGCCCGCGTCCAACGCGGGAGTTTCCGAACGCGGTGACTCGTCTTGAGTGCCGTCGTACCGACCGCCTTCGATCATCACCGATTCGATCGGGGTGATGTAGCCCGCCGCGATGTCAGCAGGGAACCAGCCGGTGGCCATGTTGTCGCCCTTGAACAAGCTCGAGTCCACCACGACGCTGGTCACCGGCGTACCGGCAGCCTTGATCTGGTCGACGAGATCCGCGATGTGAGCGGCATTGGCGTAATACCCGCTCTGCCCCTTCGGCGTCGCGGTCAGCGTCGGGTCACCACCGCCGACCAGAACGACCTGCCCGGGGCTCGTTCCGGGAACCACCGTCGTGGACAGCCGGTGGTCGAGCGGCAACTTCAGTAGTGCCGCCGATGCGGTGAGCACCTTCGTCGTGGACGCGGGCGTCATCGGCGTCGACGGGTCTGCGCTCCACAGAATGTTTCCGGTGAGCGCATCGGCGACAACTCCAGTGAACTTCCCCAGATCCGGGTTTGCGACAGCCGCGCCGATCGCCGCTGCGATTCCCGACGCGCTCGGAATCGGTGCGTCCGTAGGGACGGGCACCACCTGGGGTGACGGTGTCACGAGCGCAGGCTGCGGCGACGTAGTCACGGTCGCACTGCCGGCAGTGTCGTTCGACGTACCGAGTTTCACGACGACAACTCCGGCGACGGCCAGTACAACCACTGCACCGACCGCCAGAAGGATGCGGAAGTTACGCCGTCGACTCTCTTCCAACGAGCCGATCTTCTTCTTTCCTTGGCCCGCCAACGCCCCTCCGTCTGTGCTCTGCCTACTGGGTGGTCAGGCAACCTTATCCTTGACCCGATATCCTTCCGACGAATCATTACCGACACGACAGCGAGGAATCGGCGTGGAGTTCGACGTCACCATCGAGATCCCCAAGGGTCAGCGCAACAAGTACGAGGTCGACCACGTAACCGGTCGCGTCAAACTCGATCGCTACCTCTACACAGCTTTCGGCTACCCGGCCGACTACGGCTTCATCGAAAACACCCTGGGTGAGGACGGCGATCCGCTCGACGCCATGGTCCTGCTCCCCGAGTCGGTCTTCCCCGGCGTCATCGTCGAGGCTCGCGCAGTCGCGATGTTCAAGATGGTCGACGAGGCCGGCGGAGACGACAAGGTCCTCTGCGTTCCGGCCGGTGACCCCCGCTGGGATCACATCCAGGATCTGGGTGACATCTCGCAGTTCGAGCTCGACGCGATCAAGCACTTCTTCGTCCACTACAAGGACTTGGAGCCGAACAAGCACGTCGAGGCAGCCAACTGGGTCGGCCGCGCCGAGGCAGAGGCCGAGATCGAGGCTTCGATCAAGCGTCTCGCCGCCAACGGCGGTCACTGAGCTCAAGTTCTCAGGCCTTACGAAAATCCCCGCACATCGGAAGATGCGCGGGGATTTTTTGTGCTGTTTTTTACTCGCCCTGGAAGTTCCTACTCACCCTGGAAGACCGGCGGGCGCTTTTGGAAGACGGCGGTGATGGCCTCGGTCAGATCCTGCGAAGGCAGGAACGCCGCGTTCCAGGCTGCGACGTAGCGAAGGCTGTCGTTCACGCTCGCGCTGCGGGTGTGATCGAGCACGTCCTTGATGCCGTGGACGACGAGCGGCGGGTTGAGGGCAATCTCCTTCGCAGTTTCGCGCGCCGCGGCCAGCACTGCGTCGGCATCTTCGAAAACGTCATTGACGAGACCGATCTTCTCGGCGCGCGCTGCGTCGATGTCCTTGCCGGTCAGAGCCAACTCACGCAGGTGTCCGTCGCCGATGATCGCGGGCAGACGCGCGAGGCTGCCCATGTCTGCGACGATCGCGACCTTGACCTCACGGATGCTGAACTTGGCGTCGGCGCTCGCGTAGCGGATGTCCGCTGCAGTGATGAGGTCGACGCCGCCGCCGATACACCAGCCCTGAACGGCTGCGACGACGGGCTTGCGGCAATCTGCGACGGCATTGATGCCCGACTGCATGCGCTTGATCATGTCGTGGAACTTGGTGCGCGGGCCTGCCTGAGCCTTGTCCGCGAGGACGGCACCAAATTCACCGCTCATCGCCGGCAGGTCCAGGCCGAACGAGAAGTGCTTGCCGGATCCGGCGATGACGATTGCGCGTACCTCGGGGTCGGCGTCGAGGTCGGCGAAGATTTCGGGGAGTTCACTCCAGAAATCCGGCCCCATCGCGTTGCCCTTGCTCGGCCCGATCAGCGTCACCTGGGCGATGTTGTCTTCGCGCTCGACGGTGAACGCATTCCAGCTCTTCTGTTCAGTCATTACTCAAGAGTAACTAAAGCTCGGGCTCAGCCGAAGACCCTGCCCTACCGAAGACGCTGCCTTCAGCTGAAGATTCCGGCCTCGTCAAGTACGAGCACTACGAGGGTGACGGCCATCAGGGCAAACATGATCAGCATCGCCATCCTCGCCGCCCGCTCACTGGTCGGCGGGAAAACGCGCTGGGCGGGATGCTCAGCCACGTACTCGGACAAGGACATGGTCCTGGCACGTGAGCGTGTCGGATTCTGTACCGCTGCTGTTGTAGCCATGTCGGTGATCCTTTCAACTACGCAATCTCAGTCAGGTACCCCAAAGGTGAAGTACCCGACTGAGTTCGACTTCTCCAATGTAGACCCGCAGACCAAAGAAGTCAGCGTGAGTTCGGTGCGAATTACCTGAGAGTTAGTCCACACAGGGGATACCGCCATTCGCGTCGGCTCGGATGGGTGATCCCTGCGCTCCCGTATCGGGAACGGTGCCGGCCGATACCGACGGACCGGGTTGCACCGGAGCGGCCGAGAACGCGGTCTGCGCATTGTCCTCACCGATCAGTACAGACACTGATTCGGCCGCTGCCTGCTCGTTCGACACCGCGACCACACCCAACTGCTCGGCCAGCGCCTCTGCGACGGCTTTGGCGCCGACCCCATAGCTGACCACCGACTTTGCCGTCGGAGCTGCGGTGCTCACCTCCCCGACCTCGACTCCCGACGCTTTCATCGCCGACGCCAACGCGGCACCCAACCCGTCCGTCGCGGTTCCGTTGCGGATGCCCACAACTTCGTTCCCGGTCGAGATCGCGGTGTCCATCGCAGGTGCAGATGCCGAGTCACCTCCCGCGAAGATCCTCGACACTTCACTACGCAGACGTGCCGGATCGACAGTGTTGACGTCCTGGCCGTCGACGGTCTCGTATCCCTCGATGGGCAGGGTGTAGAAGTCGATGTTCCCACCCGCGAGAGCGCTTGCCTGAGAAGCGAATCGGACGGGATCCATGGCGGAATCGATCACCACGTCCTTCTTCACCACGTCGGCCAGTGCCGTCATCTTCGGAATGTTGCCTATGACGCCGGAGCCCTTCAGATTGGCAATCACCGCACTGATGAATGCCTGCTGCCGGTGCGTGCGATCCAAGTCCCCGTTGTCCAGACCGTGGCGTTGACGGACAAACGAAAGCGCCTGTGACGCATCGAGAGTCTGGACCCCGGCCGGGAAGCTGGCGCCCGAGAAGGCATCCTGCACCGGATTGTTGAGGCACACCTGAACGGGGCCGATGGCCGAGACGACGTCGTAGAAGCCCATCAGGTTCACCTCGGCAAAGTGATCGATCGGAACCTTGAGCAGATTCTGCACGGTGGTCAGCGTCGAGCGCCTTCCGACTTCGCGTGCTTGTTGTTCTCGTGCAGCAGGATCCGTCACACCGTCTGCTACGAGTTTGGCGTCCGCATCAGCCTTCGCCATTCCGTAGGCTTCCTTGATCTTGGCCATTCCGTAGCCGGGTACCGCGACGTAATCGTCGCGTGGGATCGCCACCGCACTGGCCTTGCCACCGTCACCCGGAACATGGAGCAGGATAAGCGTGTTGGTGTTGTACCCACCCACATCGCTGTCCCCCGCGTGCAACTTGTCGGTGACGAACTCAGCCGGCAGATCGCTGCCGTCCATCGCCTTGCGACTGTCGAGCCCGATCAACAGGATGTTGGTATCCCCGTCGAGTGAACTACCGGCGTCGTCACCGAGGGCGGAGAGCGCGTCCGATCGATACAGCCCCGACGTCAGATCCGACTGCACGTACCAACCGATTCCGACGCCGACCAGAATCGTCGTCGACAGGGACGCGGCTGCCAGCCTGCGCCCCACCGAGAGCGTCGACCGCTGCGGTGGACGCCTACGTCTGTGCCTGGTTGCCGAGTGTCGAGGTCGCGGTTCCACGGCCGACACGCTATCCAGCGTTCCTGAGGAGAACCTGTCGATACCGGACAGGGCTGGTCATTGGCTGAAAAAACGCTGAGAATGAAGTCCGAATTGGGCGAATCTGCTCTAGGCTCCGCCCTGTGGACCGCCGACGCTTCCTCAGTGCCCTCGCAGCAGCAACTCTGACCGGAACCGCCGCGGTGACCATGGGAACCGCTTGTTCGTCACGTTCGGTCGGCACGGCTATCGCCGCAGCCGACGAACCAGCAGATGCCGTGCCCGGCGCGGAACTCCCGCCTGCGTTGTTGCCGCCTCCACCGCCGTCCGCGCGGGTGGCGCTGCCCGCCGGCGGATCTTTGACGGCGTTACCGGGCGGCGGGGATCTGTTCGCGCTGACGGTTGACGACGGGGCCAGTTCCGAAGTCGTCCGCCTCTACACACAGTTCGCAAAAGACACCGGCATCCGTTTGACGTACTTCGTCAACGGGCAATACAACTCGTGGACCGAAAACGCCGGACTCCTGAGGCCGCTGGTCGAGAGCGGGCAGATTCAGCTCGGCAATCACACCTTCTCGCACCCGGATCTGACGTCCGTGTCGAAGCAGCAGATCGCCGAGGAGCTGACGAAGAACGGGACTTTCCTGCGCAACACCTACAGCGTGGACGCGGCACCGTATTTTCGGCCGCCGTACGGAAGGCACAACGCGACAGTCGATTCCGTGGCCGCGAGTGTCGGATACACCATGCCCACCCTCTGGTACGGATCACTGTCGGATTCTTCGTTGATCACCGAGGAGTACATCCTGCAGATGGCGAACCAGTACTTCAATCCGGGGGCGATAGTGATCGGGCACCTCAATTACCTGCCCGTGACCCACGTGTATCCGCAACTGGTGGACATCATCCGGAGCCGGAACTTGCGAACGGTCACGCTCGACGATGTGTACCTGAAGCCGTGACGACGTGGTGACCGCCGCCGAAAACGGGGTCCCGGCCGAAAACACGGCTCCGTCTGTGAAACAACGCACCGAGGCCTGGCTGCTCGCGGACATCACCGAGGAACCCGCCGGACATCTGGGGCCACACCGGATGGCGCCGAAGAAGGAGAAGCGCCACCCGTGGTGGAAGGTGATGTGCCTGACGGGTGTCGATTACTTCTCCACTCTCGGTTACCAACCCGGTATCGCGGCACTGGCGGCCGGCACGTTGGCTCCGATCGCGACAGTCGTATTGATCCTGCTGACGCTGTTCGGTGCGCTGCCGGTCTACCGGCGTGTGGCTCGCGAGAGTCCGCACGGCGAGGGTTCGATCGCCATGCTCGAGAAGCTGCTACCCAAGTGGCGCGGCAAGATCTTCGTTCTCGTGCTTCTCGGCTTCGCGGCCACCGATTTCCTCATCACCATGACGCTCTCGGCCGCCGATGCGACGGCGCACCTCGTCGAGAATCCTTTTGCACCAACATTTCTCTCCGGACACACAGTCGCCGTCACCCTGGTTCTGCTCGCGCTACTCGCCGCGGTATTCCTCCGCGGATTCACCGAAGCAATCGGTATCGCGGTCGGATTGGTCGCCGTCTACCTCACATTGAACGTGGTGGTCATCTCCGTAGGTTTATGGCACATCGCGACCGCGCCGTCGTTGGTCACCGACTGGACGCGCGCCATGACCACCGAACACGGAAATCCCGCGATGATGATCCTGATCGCGCTGATCGTCTTCCCGAAGTTGGCGCTCGGCCTGTCCGGCTTCGAAACCGGGGTCGCGGTCATGCCGCAGATCAAGGGCGATCCGCACGACACCGAACAGAATCCACGTGGCCGCATCAAAGGTGCACGGAGCCTGCTCACCACAGCGGCGCTGATCATGAGCGGATTCCTGCTGACGTCGAGCCTGGTCACCACCATTCTGATCCCGGAGAACGAGTTCCAACCCGGAGGCGCTGCCAACGGTCGCGCGCTTGCATTCCTCGCACACGACTATCTGGGTGAGATCTTCGGAACCGTCTACGATCTCAGCACGATCCTGATCCTCTGGTTTGCCGGTGCGTCGGCGATGGCAGGGTTGCTCAACCTCGTCCCCAGGTATCTCCCCCGCTACGGCATGGCGCCGTCGTGGGCCCGCGCCGTGCGTCCGCTGGTCCTCGTGTTCAGCGTCATCGCCATCACCGTCACCATCTACTTCGATGCCGGTGTCGACGCTCAGAGTTCCGCGTACGCAACCGGCGTCCTCGTACTCATCTCGTCGGCGACCGTCGCCGTTGCCCTGTCTGCTCGCAAACACGGACAGCGAAAACTGTTCGTGGGGTTCAGTTTTGTCGCGGTGCTATTCGTATACACGACGATCGCGAACATCTTCGAACGCCCGGACGGTGTGAAAGTGGCGTCGTTCTTCATCGCCGCGATCATGGTGGTGTCCTTCCTTTCCCGGATCTCGCGAGCCTTCGAACTTCGCGCCACCTCTGTCGAATTCGACGAGACTGCGCTGCGATTCATCACCGAGGCAGCCGAGAAGGGCTATCTCGCTGTCGTGGCGCACGACGTCGACCGCCTCGACGAGGACGAGTATCGGCAGAAGGAATCGCAGCAGCGCGCCGAAAGCAACATCCCCGATGGCGAGTCGATCATCTTCATCGAGGTCAACGTCACGGACTCCTCCGAATTCAGCACCGACCTCCTCGTCCACGGGCGACAGCGCGGTGAGCACCGGATTCTGTGGGTCGACAGTCCTGCCGTCCCGAACACCATTGCGGCGGTTCTCCTGCGGACGAGGGACATCACCGGCGTGATTCCCGACGTCTACTTCGAGTGGACCGAGGGAAACCCGATCATGTACCTGCTCCGCTTCCTGTTCATCGGTGAGGGCGAAACCGCTCCGGTGACCCGTGAGGTCCTTCGCCGCGCCGAACCCGACCAGTCCCGCCGGCCACACGTCCACGTCGGTTGACGCGGCAAACGCGAGTAGAGGGTTGGTCCAGGCCATGCCCCAGGAAGATCGCACAGAAAGAAGTGCTGCGTGCCTATATTCAGGCGAAACTCGCGGATATCACATCTTGCGTGCGAGGCTCGCCCTGAAATCCATTGCGATGGTGCGGATCTATAGGACGATCGGCCCCCGCTGCACCCACACGTCGAAGCGACTGGCTAGCGCAGGTTCGATTCGTCTGTCACCAAGCGATAAAGGACGTATCCAGAAAACACTATTATGGAGACGACGCAGAGTACGAGCATGATGTCGAAGAAGATAGTCACGTTTCCCCTCATGGGTTCGACCGGGATCGATTCGTTTATCCCCGCGGAGTTTTCTCCGCGAAAATGTCCTGTCCCGCAGCTCCAATCGTGTGAAGGCGATAGCGCCTCACCACCCGAGGCACGGCTCAGCTCTACTCAGAGTGAGGGCTTGACAGTGTCATGCGCTGCGCGAAGGGTCACTTACGATTCCTGATCCGCTGACACGAGGTCGCGGAAGTAGTCGGAGAGACGGTGAGTGCCAGTCCGCTCGCCCACCGACTCACGTTGGAGCCCTTCGAGAAAGAATCGAGCCAGCGACGACGGGCGCGGCCCTAGGCGATCCGCGGTCCAGATGACAGGCCGGACGAATCCGGCAGGGACCGAGACCATTCGGGGTCGCTTGTCCACCGCAGCGAACGCCAAGTCCACGATGTCGCGATACCTGTAGATGTCCGGGCCACCGACATTCCACTCACCGGACTCGTCCCCGAGTCGGTCGACACAGAAGGCTGCGAGGTCGGCGCCGTGGATCGGGTTCAGTCGCGCAGTTCCGGCGCCGAGACCGAACGCAAGGCCGCGATGGGCCATGTCGAGGAACTCGGAAGCGTCCGAGAAGTATCCCGAGGGATTGACGATCTGCGAAGCCGCCTCGCTCCGCCGCAGCGCCTCCACGAATGCCGCCTTCGACCGCATCACCATCGAGGTGCCCTCGTGGACATGCATGACGTTGACAAACAGAAACGACGACACCGAGTCTTGCTCCGCCAACTGCAGCAGACGCAAGTTTGCTTGAAAATCGATGTCCCAGGGGTCAGCGTGTTGCCTCGTCACACCCAACGCTGAAACCACCCGGTGCACACCGTGACACAGACCTGGAATCGTACTGCGATCGCCGATATCTCCGATCACCCACTCGTCTACCAGGCCGCTTAGAGATGGAGCTCCGAACGCCCCCGAGCCCTCTGCCCGATCGCGTGAACGCACCAGCGCCCTCACCCGATAGCCGCGTTGATGGAGCTCACGCACCAGATACCTACCCATATACCCCGTCGCCCCGGCAACTAGTACGGTCTGCGCTTCCATGTGCACCCTTCCATTCATGTACTACGCGGTCCAAGAATACAGTACTGCGATGCGATGACTTCGACACGTCAGGGGAAGTCCTGTCGGCCCACCTGGACAATGGGAACGTCGGGTCACCTCGGATAGCCGGCGACAATGAGATGGAGGAAACGTGATGGCGCGTCCCGCACGACCGTTGGACCCTGCGCGCTCTCGCGCGCTACTCGATGCCGCCGGGGTCGCATTCGCAACACACGGTTTCGAGCGGGCCTCGCTCAACTCGATCCTGGCCGAGGCACGATTCCCGAAGAGCTCCTTCTACCACTACTTCGGGGACAAGACGACACTGTTCGAGCGCGCCGTGGAAGCCGGAATGGACGCGCTGCGCGCAGCGGTGATCCCACCGAACATCGACTCACTCGATCAGCACAGCTTCTGGCCGCAGATACGTGAACTCGGTGATCAACTCCAGATCGCCGCCACCTCGGACCCACGCACCCAGATTGTCGGACGCCTGCTTCACGCCGCCGACGTCCCGCCCTCACCCACGCTCGACGCTCTTCGCCACTCGATAACGAACTGGCTCACACACGCACTCGAAAGAGGCCGCGACCTCGGCCAGATTGACCTCGACACCCCCCTGGAGCTTCAAATACACCTGCTGATTGCCGTCCTCACGGAAGTCGACCGATGGGTGCTCGCCCACAACGCGAACACCGACTCCACGTCCGCGGCACTCCGCGTACTCGAACGCTTGCTCGTCGCGTGATCATGACTCCCGCACCGCCGCCGATGTGTTGCAACGACCAATGGAATCTTCCAACGGACTTGGGGGCCAAACCTTTTACCTACGGACTAGGGCTTATCCGAGATATTTGAGGTTGAACACCGAATCCAAAATGCCGAGAACCTCCTTTCTCCCGGCGGCGTCGTAGAAGATGTCGAACTTGTCCAGAATCGTCAACTCAGCCGTACCGTGGCGGGAAATGAACATCAGCGAAGTCAGGCCGTCGTGATTCGCGCAGCGATACTTGAGCCCGTTGGCCGTCGCGGTGTTGGCGAGCACCTTAGTTCCAGCTTCCCTGGTCCGGTTGTAGTCTCGCCGAGCAACAGGCCCGCATTGATGTTGAGTCGAGAAGTATTCGCCCCATAGAGAGATGCCACCACCACCACGTCTTCCTCGAGCCTCAGAACGTGTGTTTGAGAACCGGTCACGTTCGGGCGAGTCGGCGGGCCATGCGGACGATCACGGCGATGCGGACCATCGCTTCGTGGTGGTCGGGTCTGGTTTCGTAGTCGCGGACGCCGCGGCGGTGCTTGCTGATCCACGCGAAAGGTCCGCTCGACCACCCAGACGTGGGGGCGGACGTGGAATCCGGTACTGCCTGGTTTGCGATTGATCTGAATTCGCAGGGCGAGAACATGTTCCGCCCCAGGCGAGCAGCCGACCTGGGTAGCCACCGTCGGCCCCGACCAGCCGTATGGTGGAGAAACGCGACGCGCAGTGCGGCGAGTAGCCGGTGCGCGGCGTCGCGGTCCTGGATGGACGCGGCGGTGACCACGACACCGAGCGGCAGGCCGTTGGCATCCACGGCGATGTGTCGTTTGCGGCCGTTTGTTCTTTTCGCGCCGCCCCACCAGCGACTGGATCGGGGCGCCGTGTCGGCTGCGGGCACGGTCTGCGAGTCGATGACCGCAGCGGTCGGGCACCGGTCCGGCCCTTCTTGGGTGCGTGCCCGGTCTCGCAGCGTGTCATGCATGCGTTGCCACGCGCCTCCGCGCACCCAGCGAGCGAAGACCGCTTATACGGTCATCGGCGGCGGGTACTCCGCCGGTAGCTGCCGCCATGCGATACCACCCCGAAAAAGGCAAAAGATGGCATCCAGAATCATTCGGCGGCAATGCTTCTCGGGCCTTCCGTCGCGACCTGCCGAGTTGCCCGGCGGCGGCAGCAACGGTTCCAGGATCGCCCCACTGGGCGTCGGTCAGCGACGACGACGGATACACCGCGCAGCAATGTCCGCGCGACGGATGGGGCATGTCATGGATAGGTCGCCAGATCTCCCCGGGCGGCTCGGCGGAGGCGATCAGGAACTGCGCGGCCGCGCGGGCCCGGACCCGGTTTCGCTGAACGATGTGCGCGTCCGCCACCCGGATACGGTTGCCATCCCTGACGACTGCGAACCGGGCAGGCACGAACTCTGTTCCTGGACTGCAGGTCTCCAGCCCATGCGCCAACAGTCCACAGACGACGGTGCCGGACAACTGGGTGGCGCTCCAGGCGCTCAAGGACTTGCGGCCTGGGATGTACCGCCCGTTCTCGCACGTGAAGAACGCGGCCATGACGTCTCCTCCGTCTGCGACGGGGGTGTCGACGTGCCCGGGCCGGCTGTTTTCTACAGCCATGGCGAGGGGGTGCCGCGGCCGCCCTGTCCGCCGTTGGGGGCGATCGCGGCGATGCGCTCGAGGTCCTCGTCGGTCAGCGCAATGTCACCGGCGGCGATGTTCTGCGCGACGCGGTCGGGGTTGCGCGAGCCCGGAATCGGGACGATGTAGTCGCGTTGGGCAAGAGTCCAGGCCAGTGCCAGCTGCGAGACCGTCATGGCTTGGGCGTCGGCGAGTTCGGTGAGCTGGCCGACGATGCGTGCGTTGGCGTCGTAGTTGTCGGCATTCCACCAGGGCATGAGGGTGCGGAAGTCGGTTGGGTCGTAGTCGCGAGCTGGTTTCGCTGTGCCGGTGAGGAATCCACGTGCCAGGGGGGAATAGGCGACGAATCCGATGCCGAGCTCTTCCAGCAGAGGGAACAGGGGTTCGGCATCCTGAGCGAAGATCGAGTACTCGGTTTGCAGAGCCGAGATCGGGTGTACCGCATGAGCTTTGCGGATGTCTTCGGGCGGCGCTTCGGACAGGCCGAGGTATCTCACCTTGCCGGCGTCGACGAACTCGGCCATGGTGGCGACGACGTCCTCGATCGGTACCGTGGGGTCGACTCGGTGCTGATAGAGCAGATCGACACTGTCCACTCCCAGGTTGCGCAGGCTTGTCTCGACCACCTCGCGGATGTGCTCGGGGCGTGAGTCAGTCCCGAAGCGGGGGGTGAACCCGAACTTGGTGGCGATCACCACCTCGTCACGAAAAGGCGCCACCGCGCGGCCGAGGAGTTTCTCCCCCTCTCCCCAGTCGTACATCTCGGCGGTATCGAAGAATGTCACACCGAAATCGTGCGCACGGCGGATCGCTGCGACCGATTCGGTGTCGTCGCTGGCTCCGTACCCGACTACCGTGCCCATCGATCCGTAACCTACCGCCGAGACGGTCAGTCCTTGCGTTCCCAATGCCCTGTCCTGCATGTATTGCCCTCCACCGTCGCCAAACCAAACCGTTTGGTGTGATGCTAACTCCGAACCTCGAAAACGGCAAACCAACCGTTTGGTGTGATGCGAGGAAGGCGCTTCAGCATCTTGGCCAAACCAAATAGGGCGACTTGGTATGGTTTTCCGAGTGTCGTCCTCGTCTCGCATCGATTCGTCTCGTGACCGCATTGTCGAAGCGGCCACGGCCGAATTCGCGCGGTACGGGATCGCCGGTGCGCGCATCGATCGGATCGCGAAATCTGCCAAGACCAGCAAGGAACGGGTCTACGCCTACTTTCGCAGCAAAGAAGAGCTGTATCGCTTCGTCGCCGCCCGTGAGCTCGACGCGGTAGCCGAAGCGACGCAGTTGGATCCGGCCGATCTGCCCGGCTACGCAGGACGCGTTCACGATTATTTCGTCGCCAACCCCGACAACCGGCGCATAATGCGTTGGGGAGAGCTCGAATTCGTCGGTACCGACGACGCCGCCCGGGAGACGGCCCGGATCAAGACGGCGAAGCTCCGCCGCGCACAGCAGGACGGGCTGCTCGATCCCTCGTGGGACCCGCTCGACGTCCTCGTTTTCGTCAGCCAGCTCGCGTCGGCCTGGGCCGACCAGCCCGGTGTGCCTACTATCAAGAGTGTGCGCGATGAGTTCCTGGCGGACCGCCGCGCAGCCATCGTCGCCGCGGTCGAGCGGCTGTTCCCCGCCACGACGATCGCGGACCAACCGTGACAGTGGACTGACGACCTCCCTCGACGCCACACTTGGCCCAAATACCCTTGTCATCTCAACTGGCAATTGCTACCGGCACACCGTCGAGTCCACGGTCGCGATTCGCCCGCCCGCGCCAACTCGAAGCTTTCGCCGAACCGCACAACCGGCCAGAGATCCCGTCCTGATTTGATGTAGCTCAGCCGGTACAAGGGAGTGCAGCACGTGCAGTTGAGCAAAGGGCAGAACGCCCAACTCGATCAGGCCGAGGTCGTTGTGCGCTGCACATGGCACAAACGCCCCGCGATCGACGCCGACTTATCGGCGCTCCTGCTCACCCCCGACGGGAAGGTGCGCGGCGACTTCGATTTCGTGTTTTACAACCAGGCCGAGTCCAGAGACGATTCCACTCACCACGGAGGCAAACGTAGTGCCGGAACATCGGTGGAGGACCGCATCACAGTGGACCTGTACCGCCTCGATCAGGAGATCGAGCGCATCGTAATCGTCCTCAGTCTCGATGCGCCTACCCCGGCAACTCTCGCGGACCTGGGACAGGCAGACATCGCCGTCCATGGAGCAAGCGGTAGCGCACTCGCTACGTTCATTATCGACGACTGGAGCAGCGAAACTGCGGCCGTCACCGTCGAAATCTATCGCCGCGACCACCGCTGGAAGATCCGTGCCGTCGGTCAGGGCTACCACGACGGACTCGCCGGTCTGGCCCGCGATTTCGGTGTCACCGTCGACGACGCCGACGCCCCGACCTCCGAACCCGCTGCCCCACCCGTAGTCCACGGACCACCGCCCATCGACTGGTCCAACCCGCCCGTCCCCGCCGGATACGAACTGTAGGAGCCGATCATGGGTTTCAGATTCCGTAAAAGCATCCAGATCGTCCCCGGGGTTCGCGTCAACGTAAGCCGCAGCGGCATCGGGTACTCCGCAGGCGTCAAGGGCGCCCGGATCACCAAACACGCCAACGGCCGCGTCAGCCGAACCTTGTCGGTGCCCGGTACCGGGCTCTCGCATCAAACGTCGATCGGGGGCAACCGATCCCGATCGACGAGCACGTCCGTTCCTCGCCGCCGGACTCCCGCTGCCGAAGCGAGGCCTGTACGTCAACTCCTACCTCCACCGCCGGCGCCGGTGATGCCGCCTCCGCATGCGCCGGCCTGGGAGCGTGAACTGTTCCAGATCCTGCACTCACGGACGCCAGCCGACTACGTCGGCGTCGCTCAACGGCACGGGCACTTCGCCCCGAACGTGCGGATCCTCGCCGCAGCGTTGGAAGGCTTGCTGCACTTCGAATTTGCCGACACCAACCCTGACGCCGCCCACCGAGCACGTTCACTCCTCGGATGGGTCGTCGCCCAACACGTCAACCTGTCCGCTGATCCCTTCGTGCAGAGATATCTCCCTGAACGCAGGTGGCCGGTAGAAATAGTCCACGGCGTCACAGCTGCCCTGCGCATCAGCGACGACGTCCTCATCCTCGCCGCCGCCGAATTGCACCAAGGCGCCGGCGACCTCCCCGCCGCGATCTGGACAGTCGAATACGCGACCCCGACAGCTCACGCAGCACTCTCGCTGGCGGATCTCTACAGTTCCGCCGACCGGCACCAGGACGTTGTCGATCTGACCAACGGCATCACCAACGAGGACGACGCCACTGCGCTGCTGCTCGCACTGCGTGGGCGAGCATTCGCTCAGCTCGGATACAAGGAAGCTGCGCGCGAGAGCTTCAAAGAAGCATTGCGAGTCCGCTCCCGCGCCTCCGAAGTGCGCCACCGCGCTCTCCTCGAACGCGCCCAGGTCGATCTCTCCCAGAACCGGAAAGCAGCTGCGCGCAAGAGTATCGAAAAGGTCCTCGCCGAAGACCCCACCTACCCAGGGCTCCATGAAGCACTCGCAGCCCTGCCCTGACTACGTCCGTTGAGGCAGATGTCGTCGACGTTTTCGTTCCCCAACGCCGCGACTGTCTTCTTCATCGTGAATCCCCACCTCGACTGCGTTGGCCATTGCCCTCACAACGCAGAACGCGGGTTGAATAGATTCAACACAACCGATCAACAACACATCACAAACAGTTCGGTCGTCTTCACGTCCCACTGCACCCGGCCCAGCAAGGGAGACTCTGTGATGAAAACGTCCCAAGACCGGCCTGGCGCTGATCTGTGCCCTACAGGTCAGCGCCGATGCGAGTTGGGTAACGCCGAATTCGGTCTTTTCGATCTGGCGCTTGCACATTTCACCGGCGGATACCCGCGCGACCCCGACATCGACTCACGACCGGCACCCGGTCGCGGTGCGTCTCATATCCCCTCAACTACTGGTGGTGCACTACTACCGCTGTCGGTCCAACAAATCTCCACGTCTCTCGGGGCTGATTCATCGATCGTGACGAGATCATCGAGGACCATCATTCGAGCGCGGTCGAGATCTCGTTCCGTATGTCGTTGTGCACCTGCAATCTTCAATGTGGAGCTCGATCCCATTCTATCGGCGCCATCCACGCCACCATTGCCCTCGGCGATCACCGTCACGTGTATCGCTGCCACGGATGCCAGTCTGTCAGGTTCAACACAGGAGTCGGACGACGAAGCCGTCACCGCAGACGCACTAAGGCCGCCGACATTTGTCAGCGGGGCCTCGACGCATACCCTATCTGCGGTCAAACGGCTATCCCGCCAGACTCACCCCGACTGTCTCGATGGAACTGGTGACCTCACCCAACGATTTCTCTCAAGCACTGTGCGTCACCCACGTGTGGATTTAACCTTGCGAGGGTGTCGTGAAGCATTGGGTCGTCGACTGTTTCGAGTATCCGCCATGTTCGTACGCTCACCATCTTTAGCTCGATCGGAGGCGAAGTGGGACAGCGGCGCCTCCGGAAGTTTGGACAGGCCACACTCAGGGACGAATAAACCTGTCCGAGAGAGCGATCCGAGGAATCTTATGTTGGACGATATCGGTCCAACCTATGACAGCACTTCACCACTGAAATCCAGATTCGTTGCAGCGCAGTATATGTGGACTCCAGCACGACACAATAACTGGTATCGGCAAGACCTATTTGCGTTATGTCTGTGAGCTTGGGCCGACCGGACTACACCGCCGTCGCCGTCATACACTGCGCCGCCACAGCCGGCGAACCTTCACTGGCGTTCACTTCGTGTCACTTTCGCAATTTGTCCTATTCAAACATCTGTTGGTCATTCCCCGACTCCCATAACTTTGTAATAACGATGCGGGACAGCCACCAGGATCCATCATCTGCACGCTCGGCTTCAAATTTATAGCGGGCGCCGAAGTCATAATGCTCGGATGGTTTGCCTTTCTGTACATGGATCGCAACTAGGTTCGCGAGAATGGTTGCCCTGTTCCCCGTCACATCAGGTACTACATCTGTGTATAGATGCTGGGTAGCTCCCCATACGGGTTCGTCCCCCATCCTGACCAACTTCTCAACGCCGCGAATTACCATGCGCTCATCAATTTCCATGACCACTTCCTCGGAAAGCAAGGAATACAATCCGGTGTAGTCCCCACTGTCAACGGTGAACCCGAACCTGGAAATCAGCTCTCTTAGCGCATCCTTGTCGACAAGCGCCTCATGGTGTGCTGAACTACTGGTCATAATAGAAGCCCTTCGAGCGAGTTGACTTTCGCGGACACCGCAATCATGAATTTATAACGCTAATTTGAACCCGACTCCCCGGATCGTAACTATCGTGTCGGAACTTCCCAGCTTACTGCGGAGGCTACTAATATGTGTATCGACCGTGCGTCCCGACCACGATTCTTTCCACACTTCTTGCATGATATATTCGCGCGTCACCACCCCACCGAAAGAGCGGGCTAGGATCAACAGGAGATCAAACTCTTTTCTGGTAACGGAAATTACTCGTCCGTCCATGACCACATCGCGGGAGTACCGGTCAATATGAAGCGGTCCGCAGTCCACAACGCTATCGGAAGGTCGCGCCAGATCAGGGGTAACTCTACGCATTACCGCTTCAAGTCGCGCGATGAGCTCACGGCGGCCGTAGGGTTTCGTAATGTAGTCGTCGGCGCCGGCCTGTAGCGCCAACACGCAATCCAGTTCTGTGTCGCGCGATGTGACAACGACAATAGGGGTGTCACAAGAAGATCGAATTAGCCGACAGACCTCTAGACCGTCGAGGTCAGGAAGGTCCAGATCCAGAACTATAAGGTCCGCATCGTGATGAATGTCGACCCCGTCCGCACCCGATGTACTGGACCGAACGCTGTGGCCACTTCTGGTGAGCGCCTCAGCCATACACGTGCTGTGCTGTCTGTCGCCGTCAATGATAAGGACACTCCAGCGCCCAATAAGAATTTCACCGCGCCCTGAATCGCCGATACCCCCCGACCCTTCTCCGGCATCACGGCACTTCGCAACGGATAATACACACTCGGAAGTCACGACACGCCCCCCCCTTCCTGTCATGCACTCAAGGATTGCCTTACGATTTCTTGAACGCTAGTCTCGGGTCGGTATAACGATATCTGGTTTATTCGATTGCCATACCTGATCAAAAGTGAGGTGCGTCAAGCGCCACCCGTCGCGAGTGCGTGCAGCATTTCCGGTCATGTACGTACCAGAATAGTGGTTAGGACTTTTCAATATTTTGTCCACAGCCTTCGGTATATGCACTGATAGCAGATTAGCTCTGATGGACGCGCGCTCTGCCACGACTTCGACTATTGGATTCGTGACGATGTGATGAGTCGCCGCCCAGAGCCCTAAGGAAGACGTCTGAAACTTAACTAGTCCATCTAGCCCGCGATGACGACTGACCGGATAGACAATCTCGACGTCGACACTGAAAAGTGACCTAGCCCACTCCTCCGTGATTTCATCGTAATCTATTCCAAGCATGTACCGCTCGATAAGTTGCTGAACCTCGAAGACTGCCTCCTGGGCTACACTCATATCTTATATCTAGTGTAGGAAACTATCATTCGCAACCGAAATTCGGACAAAGTGACTAAGCTCACACGGTGTTGTAATCCCTTGAAGCGCAACACTTTTCGGGAATAGGAAACCAATAAATGCGCATGGCTGAGTGGACATTCTTTAAGAAAAGAATGCCTTAATTTGCGCTTCAGCGCGCTTTACTTTCGGGCCGTTCGAACAAAAACAGAATTCGGAGCAGGGTCGCGACCTTCTGCCGGCTACTCAAACTCGCCAGCGGCGACGGTGCACTAGACAGCACTACAGTAGGCGATGCCACCACAAGTATGCAAGTCGACCAAAAATCGACTCACTCCACAATTGCACTCACACCGGATTGGCGGGGCCATCGAGGCGATACTCAGGATGCCGACATAGCTCAGTCACTACACCATGGGTCACCGCGTAGAACATCTTCTGCCCCAGCCTGTTTAGCCGCACGATTTCCGGAGGCAGGGCCTCGGATTGAGGGGACTTCACATGACGTGTGGCCGGTGCAACGTCAGCAAAACTAGTGCCATCGTGCGCGCACAGGAAGTGGTGGACATCCAGATTCAGCGCTAGCGCGATCCCCACGACGTTACGAAAGCTGGGGTTACGTATACGTCCACACCGTATGTGTGAGACTGCGGCCGTACTGAGTGGATACCCAAGAAGAGTCGCACGACAGGCGATCGCCTTGTTCGTATACGTTCGCCCTTCGCGAGCCTCGACTCCCGCAATCAGCTCGTTCAGCCGATCGGCAAGTATCGGATCGCAAGCCGTGCGGGCGACAGGCGGTGTTTCCTGCTGCGAGTGATCCACAATCCCACTCCATTCCGGGCACTCACCCTGCCTCAGCAACATCAGTACCTAAAGTCGTATTGACTACAATTATATAGTAACTACACGTTTAGGCGTGCGCAAAGATCCGGAGAGGTAGCCTGCCGGTCATCGCCCCAAGATCTACGACTCTCTCAGGGGCACGCGATGCGTTCGAGGGGTTATTCGCCCCTTGCTGCCCGCTTGGGTCAGTGACGATTGCGCCTTCTTGGACTCTCGGTAGGCCCTGCGCGAGCGTCACTTGCCAGGTGGATACGGGAGTAGGCGTTGTGCCAGTTGAAGGTGCGGGTTGAATCGTTCGACTTTCCGTTGGTCCACGACCTGTACCGCCGACTCGTTTTTGCCTGACGCTGATGCCTAGGGTTGCGGCGAAGAGCACTGGGCGGCAACAGAGGCACTCAGCTGTCTGCGAGCACTTGTTTGACGACGAGCTAGGGAGAGCGAAGAGGACGTTGGCGCAGATCGAGGAACCGTGCGACGGTCTCTTGAGTTCGCCGCAGAGAATCTCCGTATACGCCAACTGGCTGTGATGATCCCGCCCGTGGTGCGCTAACGCCACGGGCCTTCTTTGTCTGCGGGCTACCTATCGTGTACTCGAGCATTCGACGTCCCACTACTGACGGGGCTACGGCCGAGATTCTTCATGGTGCCGTGGACCGGATCACCTGGCTCAGGGTGTTCGTAGCGGTGAGGTGCGACCGCCCAACCCATCTCCTGATCTACATGTCGCCACTGGGGCATCAAAGATCGTTCAGGACGGTATCGGGGGTCAGTCGTGGGTCGGCAGGGCCCGGCTACCCATCGGCGGGAAGCACAGGATGATGGTGTGACGCTCGAGCGGGCGTGATCGCCCCCGCGCCGCCCGCCCAGTGGTATCAACCATTTCTTCGCTGTCGTGCCGAACACTGGGATCGTTTGGCAGCGTGTCGGCGCGTCAGCCCTGATCCACGATCGCGCCGAAGCAAGATTCAATCGTGGGCTGCCAGTGTTGTTTCTCGGATGAATGTGATCAGTCGATGAACTAGTTCTGCGCGAGGCGGCAGTCTTGCACGAGGCCTGACCCGGGTCGGGCGCTGAGTGCACAGGATGTCGGCGCTGTATATCTAGCCGCCGCAACGCTATTTCACGGCGCCGGCTGGTTGTTTTGTTGTAGCGGGGCTCGACGTCTTCGCGCGCGGCAGCAGCATGGCCAAGACAACCGGCAGCACAGTGAATGCGATAGTCCACCAGAATGCTGTTCCGAATGCCTGTGCAGTGCCGAGATCAGTGCGCGGCGCGCTCGCCGTGGCGCGAGCAAGGATCACTGCTATGACTGTAGTTCCGAAAGGGGCGCCAATACGCTGAACAATATTGAATGCCGTGGTACCCCGGGCAAGTTGATCCTTTGGAAGGCCCATCATGGCAACAGCATTGAGGGAGGGCGTACTAGCTCCGATACCGACGCCGCGGACGAAGAGAGCGACAATCAATAGCCATGTCATATCGCGCAACTCGGGGAACGCGAAGGGCAGGGTTCCGATCGCCATCAGTATGAAGCCCGCGATGACTTTCGTACGGGCGGATATGTTCTTGGTCAGCTTTTTGCCCCCGACGATTAGTGCTGCCGCGCCGAGACCTTGGGGAACTAGGAACAAGCCTGCCTCGACGATCGAGGAACCATGGACGGCCTGAAAGTACAAGGGCAGCAGAAGCATACCGGCGAACATCGTGAACCCGGATAAGACGCTGAGTCCGTTGGCCACGCTGAAACCACGGTCCGAGTAGAGGCGGACGTCAATGAGGGCTCTGGTGCCGTCGTGTAGCGACCAGCCGATAAATCCGAGGATTCCGATGACACCGAACGCAAGCGGTACCCAAACATTGGCAGGCGCGAGGCCGTGGTCGGCGGTGATGTTGCTCAGTGCGTATACCAGGGCGGCCAGTGACGGCGCGAGTAGCACGAGTCCGACCACGTCGAGTGACCTTTTCTGTGTTGCCCGGTCCCGGGGCGGGAGTATGAGTTGAGCCAAAATTAGCCCCACTACACAGAAGGGGATATTTACGAGGAAAAGCCATCTCCAGTTGGCGCCTTGCACCAGCACGCCGCCGATCACAGGCCCTAGGATGGGCCCGACCTGCACGAGCAGTGAAAAGCTTCCCATCGCTGTCATTAGCCTGGCTGGGCCGGCGACCTGCGTCATGAGTGTCATCAGCACGGGGATGATCAGACCGGCGCCGAGGCCCTGGACAATTCGGAACACAATGAGAGAGTTAAGGTTCCACGCCAGCCCGCAGGCAATTGAACCGGCAAGGAAGGTCGAAAGAGCGATCATCCAGGTGGTGCGACCGCCGAGTCGATCGATCATCCACCCCGACAGCGGAACGATTGCGGCCATCGCCAGCAGAAAACCTGTGATCACCCATTGGGTGTGAGTAAGGCTTGCCCCGAACACCTGCGACAGGTGGTCCACAGCGACGTTGACGATCGTCGAGTCGAGGATGCTGGCGATTGCACCAATTCCTAGGGCCAGGATTGTCAGATTGAGGCTTCGACTACTTGCTTCTTGCGGTGCACTGGGTGCGGCTGTCTGAACGGTCGGGCCCATCAGTGGCCTCCTTCATTCTTGAGTGCGGCATCGCCCACAATCTTCATTCTTGAGTGCGGCATCACAGACAATATCCGTAGTGACTACAATAATGCAATAACTACAGAATTTTTCGCGAGATGCGTATCTCGATGGATTCCGCTCTTGGCATCGGGCTGACAAGGGTGCGACCGGCGAGGTCGTGCGCAGATTTTGACCCGCTGCCAGACAGGCAGGCCCGGCCTCAGAATGGTCGGATGGCCGCTCCTGAAGCGCGGGCCTGATAGTGGGTTTGGGGGTTTGGTCAGGCTGTAGCGCATTCATCAGCGAAGGCGAGCGCCTTGAGGTGATAAGCACGGGCGGACCACCCTAGGCTGATGTTGTGGCCGGCATGGCGATGGTGCTCGATTTCAACACGAGGAGAAGCAACGAGCAACTCACGTATCTCGCCGATTGCTCTCTCGTCATGCTGCCACCATCCCTCATGCTCGGCGAAGGTCATACGAACTGGAACACTAAGCCGCGCAGCGATATCGGGTAGCCTCATCGCCCAGCTCGCGGTCTCGTTCAGTTCTCGTGCAGGCGCGAGAGTGACGATTTCCTTGGACGTCGTGAAGGTGTGGGGTGGGTATAGGCGAAGCGGCCCCCAGTTGCGTTGCGGCGAGATAGCGGAGTATCCAGAATCGGCGAACCGGTATCCGCACCCCGATATCTCGATTCCCAACAGGTTCGGCACCAGCTGACGTGCACCCATCACCATCGCGATTTTGCCGCCGAAGGAGTGCGCGACGAGCACTATCCCCCGGCCTTTCGACCGGGACGACAAAAAGTGTTGTACGCCATCCGATATGACATCGGCCTGTTCGTCGATAAGTAGTCCGTCGCTGAATTGGATGGCCGACGCTCCATAGCCTGGGCGGTCGACGCAGAGGACGTTGTAACCCAACTGGGCGGCGAGTGCCATTAACGACTGCCCTGGCAACAAGAGTCCGTGGAAGTATCGCGCGGTCATCCCCGCCCCGTGAAGCGCGACGATAGTTGCGCGGGGCGGACCGGTCGGAGCAACGAACAAAGCGGAAAGTACGCCGGCACTGGTCTGCAGGTGTACACGCTCAACCTCCGCCTCAGATGATGAAACAACAATCCTCTCAGAGCCCGGGGATAGCGGCATGCCAGTGGCTGGGTCGGTAATTGTCATCGCGGATCGCCCACTTGGCGCCAAGTGACCGGCCGACTCACTTCTCCCGAACGCCAGCGGATTTGGCCGACTTCGGCGTACGGACTGCCGTCCGTCGCGGTGCGTACGCTGCGCCGGCGCGATATGACTGCAAACAGGGCAGCCGAGTCCTCAGGTGAGAGCTCGGCACCGATCTGTGAATATGGGCAAGCTGGCATCTCTTGAGGTCCCTTCTACTGCGGCGGGTTTCCGTGTTTACGGGCTGGGAGATCTGTATGTTTGGTACGCAACATGTTCAGGGCGCGGATCACCAGCGGCCGAGTCTCGCCAGGCTCAATGACATCGTCGACCAGCCCCCGTTCGGCGGAGTAGTACGGATGCATAAGGTCGGCGTGATATTGATCGACCAGGCGTTGGCGTTCGGCGGTTGAGTCCTTCGCCGCTGCAATCTGTTTGCGAAACACCACGTTCGCAGCGCCCTCCGCCCCCATCACGGCTATCTCGTTGGACGGCCATGCCAGGGCGACATCGGCGCCCACACTTCGAGAGTCCATCACGATGTAAGCGCCGCCATACGCCTTTCGTAGCACTACTGAAACCCTTGGCACCGTGGCATTGCAGTAGGCGTACAGCAACTTCGCGCCACGACGAATGATGCCGCCGTGCTCCTGGTCGACACCTGGAAGGAAACCAGGGACATCGACCAGAGTCACCAGCGGGATGTTGAAGGCATCGCACATCTGGACGAATCGGGCGGCCTTCTCGCTAGCGTCGATATTCAGTGCGCCGGCCAGCACCTGCGGTTGGTTGGCGACGAAGCCGACCACGTGTCCGTCCATACGGCCCAGAGCGACGACGATATTTGCCGCCCACTGTTCATGGATTTCCATGAACTCGCCGTTATCAACGATCTCGGAGAGCACAGCGCGTATGTCGTACGGAACAGACCCACTGTCCGGCACGAGCTCGGCGAGTCGTTCGCTGGTACGGTGCGGCGAATCGCCACTAGGAACGCGCGGTGACCGTTCACGATTGTTTTGGGGCAGCATCGCCAGCAGGAAGCGCACATCATCAAGTGCCGTCTGCTCATCTTCGTAGTCAAAGTGAGATACACCAGACTTGGTTGCGTGAATCGCGGCACCGCCCAACTCTTCGGCGGTTACGCTTTGGCCCGTCACAGCAGCAACTACATCGGGTCCGGTAATGAACATTTGCGAAGTATCCCGGACCATGAAGACGAAGTCAGTGAGCGCGGGGGAATACGCTGCGCCACCTGCACAGGGCCCCAGCATTACGCTGATCTGCGGTATCACTCCGGACGCCTTGGTGTTCCGGACGAAAATCCCGCCGTATCCGGCAAGGGCGGTGACGCCCTCTTGGATGCGGGCGCCGGCCCCGTCATTGAGAGAGACCAGAGGTGCGCCAGCAGAGATGGCCAGGTCCATAACCTTGTGAATTTTGGCGGCATGCGCCTCACCTAGTGCACCGCCAAAGATGCGGAAGTCATGGGCATAGACGAAGACAGTCCTGCCGTGCACAGTGCCCCAGCCTGCTACGACGCCGTCGGTATGTGGTCGCCGGGTCTCTAGTCCAAAACCCTGCGCTCTGTGACGGCGTAAACCCTCTAGTTCCGTAAATGATTCGGGATCTAAGAGCAAATCTATCCGCTCACGGGCGGTGAGCTTGCCCTTGCCGTGCTGGCGCTCAGTTGCTTCGGCATCACCATCTCGCACTACCTCCTTGAGTAGACGCAACTTCTCAAGCCTGCTGACGCCAGTGTCCGCTACCCCAGCCGGGGTGTTGGCAATAGTCATCGGTCCCCCTCCGCGTGAGCCTTGGCGTGGGCAAGCGTCGCAAGGCTGTTGGTACTCAAGGCGTGGTGGACATACTGCTTTGCGGTCTCGATGTCGGTGCCGACACCGAGCACATCTTCGATGGCTTGAGCCCTGATGACGGCAGTGTGCTGTGACGACGCGACGACCTCGTCTGCCTCTTGTTCAAATAGCCATACACCGGTATGCAGCTCCATCAGGGCAGGCAAAGTGCTTTGCTTGTAGGCAATCTTGCTGCGCGGCACAACGACCCGAAGCGACTTGGTCGTGTGAGTCGATCCGTCAGGACTACGCGTGTCCATTTCGAGTGACTGCACCCCCGGAGTCGGCTCACCAAGGCGCACGGTGACTACGTGGGGGAGCCGGTCGGGCCACAGATGTGCGTCGTTCACGAAGTCGAACACGTCGTCAACAGAGCCGCGAATCCGAACGGTGTCGACGAAAGTTATGGTCCGTGATGCGGCGAGCACGTCCCGCTCGATATTGAATTTGAGCGAAGCGAGTTCCGCGCGCGAGTTCGTGTCGACGGCCTCATCGATCCAGGCCAATGCACTCGTGTCGTCCGCAGTGTAGTCGTGAAGTAAGCGCACCCGCGACGAGCCGTTAGGCAGCGACTCAATGATCCAGCTCCCACCCATGGAGGCAATCGGACTCTGGCTGCGTTCTTGCCGGAAGTCAATCCGCGTATTGGCCGCGTCCAACACGCGCCGCGAGGTCCAGTTTTTGACATCGTCAACAGCCGTCGCCCAGATTTCGATCAGCTCCTCGTGATCTGACTTGGAGATGCGTTCTACGTGCAGGGTTGGTGGAAAAATCCTGGGCCAGTTGGTGACATCGGCGATGAGGGTGTAGATCTGTGCGGCTGGGGCGTCTATGTCGATCGCGTGCTCCGCGTGACGGCGCGTTAATTCTGCGGTCATGGCAGTCCTCTCGAAAATGGGATCAAAACTCAGGCTCAGAAGTTGCCCAGGCCTCCACAGACATTGAGGGCCTGCGATGTTATCGACGCAGCCGCGTCGGTCGCTAGGTAACCGACCAGGCCGGCGACCTCGTCGGCGGTGCTGTATCGACCGAGGGGTATTTTCGCTTCGAACTTCTCCAACACCTCGTTTTCGGTAATTTCGTAGAGGTTGGCGTAGTTTCTCCGAACCTGCTGTGCCATTGGCGTTTCCACGTAGCCGGGGCAGACCGCATTGACGGTAATTCCGGTGGGGGCAAGTTCGTTGCCGAGTGCCTTCGTGAAGCCGACGACACCGTGCTTCGACGCCGAATAGGGGGCGCCAAGGACGACGCCCTGTTTGCCTGCCGTTGACGCGATGTTGATGATGCGTCCCCACGACTTGTCCCGCATGCCACCAACATTGAGGACGGCATGGGTCAACCGGAATACGCCGTTGAGGTTGGTATCGATGACGTTGTCCCACACATCTTGGGAGAGGTCGGCAGTGACGCCTCCCCCGCTGATGCCGGCACTGTTCAGCAGAACGTCGACGGGGCCGAACGTAGCGACGGCGCTTGCAACGAAGTTGCGAACTGAATCCCCGTCACGGACGTCAACCTCATATCCGGCGACAGAATATCCTTTCTCGCACAGGTCCTTCACTGCCGAGGACACGTTCTCGGCAGTGCGCGCGCCAATATAGATTTTGGCACCTTGGGTGCCGAATAGTTCTGCGGCCGCTAGTCCAATACCACTAGTGCCACCGGCAATCAACACGACTTTCTCGTCGGTCATGGTTCCTCCGTGCTCGTCGATGGTTTCAGGTCAGGCGGCGGTGGTGTCCAAAGAGCGGACGAGATCGATGAACATTCTCGGCGTCAGGGCGTCGAGAAGCGCTGATTCATCGAGCGATACGCTGTACTCGCGCTCCACTCGTCCAGCAGTTTCCAGGATTGCCAGAGAGTCGTAGCCGAGCGCCTCGAACTCGGTGTCGAGAATGTCGTCGTTAAGGTCGACTGCGTCGTCGACGCCCGAGCCCTCGGTGAGAATGCGGCGAAGATCGTGAATTCCGAACTCGCTTGCGTTCATGGTTTTACCTCTTCATTCGTTGTGGGTGCCGGGACTGGCGCAAATAGGATGAATCGGGCTGTCGCCCAAAAACTCTCAGCGCGGCGCGGTAAGAACGACAGCAGAATTGAATCCCCGATAGCCTCGCGCTATGACGAGGGCGTTGTGCAACCGCGCTGCGCGTGGTTGGCACACGAGGTCAAGGCCGTAGGTATGGTCCGGCTCGACGTTGATCGTTGGCGGGATCGTGCTGTCACCGATCGCTAATAGTGCCGTTGCCACATCAAGTGGTCCGCCACCGGCGCAAAGGCGACCGTACGCTGCTTTGGGTGCAGTGACAGGTACGCGTCTTTTTCCGAAGATGTCAATGATGGCGTCGGCTTCCGCGCGGTCAAGTTCGGGGATGCCGGCCGCGTCGGCGAAGATGACGTCGATGTCGTCCGCCGCGACGTCAGCGTCGGTCAACGCGTTCGAGATCGCCCTGCGCAATCCATCCTTCCGTGGTGGGCCATCGCCCGGATCGAATGTCGCGCCGTAGCCGGAGACAACGCCATATACTTCACGACCGCGCTGGCGAGCGGAGTCTACTGATTCGAGGACGAACATCGATCCGCCTTCGCCCGGCACGTGTCCAGAGGCGTCTCGGTCGAAGGGAAGGTAGGCCCGGTCGGGATCGCCGCAGGTACTGAGCAGTCCGCTGGATTGGATACCGACCAGTCCCCAGGCGCAGAGCGTCGAGTCAACTGCACCGGTAAGCGCGGTCGTCGTCCCCTTTCGGATCTGCCTACGGGCTTGAGCTATGGCGTCGAGGCCTCCCGCCGCATCCGAGACGACTACGCCGCTGGGGCCTTTTAGGCCGTTGCGGATCGAAATCTGTCCGGTGTTAACCGCGTAGAACCACGCAAACGACTGGTAAGCGCTGACATACTGCCCGCCTTTACTCCATAACGCTTGGAGTTCACGCTCCGCAAATCCGAAACCGCCCGCGGAGCTGGCCGTAGAGACTCCGATGGTAAACGGATCGAGGGTGGACAGATCGAGATCAGCATCCTGCAAGGCCCAATCTGCTGCCACGAGCGATAGGCGAGTGACTCGATCGGTCTGCGGCTTGAGGCGGCCCGGCAGCAACTGCTCCGGGGCGAAGTCGCGAATTTCGCCGGCGAGGTGGTTCGGATACCGAGTGGTGTCGAAGGTTGTGATCGGGCCGATGCCGCTCTTCCCGATACGGGTCGATGCCCAGTAGTCATGTTTGCCGACCCCGGTGGGAGCCAACACCCCCAGACCAGTCACTCCCACCGCAGTCATCGTGTAACCGCCTTGTCAGGCGCGGCCAGAACCATTGCGCTTTAAAAGCCGCCGAAACCGCTACCCACCGTAAGCGCCACATCGACAACATGATCTCGTGCGGTTACGGGAACATAGTCCAGGTCACATAGTGGATCTGCAGTGTGCAGATTTGCGGTCGGCGGTACGACATTGTGTTTGATTGCCAAAGCGGTGGCGGCTATCTCGATCGACCCGATGGCCCCGAGCGAGTGTCCGACCATTGATTTTATTGAACTGATCGGGGTGCTGTATGCATGTTCGCCTAGGCTGCGTTTGAATGCAGCCGTCTCGTGGCGGTCATTTTGCTTGGTGCCAGACCCATGCGCATTGATGTAGTCAATGACGGTGCCGTCGAGTCTGGCTTCATCGAGAGCACCTGTAATGGCTTCGGCCATCTCCAGTCCGTCCGCACGCAGACCCGTCATATGGTAGGCGTTACTGCGAGTGGCATAGCCGGCAATCTCGGCATAAATTTGTGCTCCTCGGGCCTTCGCTGCCTCGTAGTCTTCGAGGACGAACATGGCCGATCCTTCGCCGAGAACGAAGCCGTTGCGGGTGTCGTCGAACGGCCGTGAGGCGGTCTCCGGCTCCTCGGTTTGTGGGGTGGTTGCCTTGATGGCGTCGAAGCAAGCCATCGTGATTGGAGAGATTGGAGCATCGGCCGCGCCCGCGATCATGACGTCAGCGGTACCTTCACGGATGAGGTCGACGGCGTAACCCACTGAGTCGAGGCCTGATGTGCAGCCAGCTGAGACAACGGTTGAGGGTCCTCGCGCGCCTGCAGAATCCGCTACCTCGGCGGCGAATGAACTGGGTACGAAGTAGTCGTAGAAGAACTGGTCGGCGTAGCGATGGTCGGCACAGTCGAGGGAACCGGAGTCGGTCTGAATGCGGTACTCCTGATCAAGCCGCGTGGTGGCGCCGACTGCACTGCCGACGGCAACCCCAATACGGAACGGGTCGATGGTGTCGACGTCGAGTCCGCTGTCGCGTAGGGCTCCACGTGCGGTTAACAGCGCGAATTGCGCTGCCCGATCCATCCGCCGCTCTTCTCGGGCGGATATGCCATATTCGGTGACTGATATGTCGATCTCAGCCGCGACCTGAGACCGAAACGGCGTGGGGTCGAAGAAGGAGATCCGACGCGTGGCAGTTCGTCCGGCCGTCAGTAACGACCAGAATTCGGCGGAACCAACACCGCCGGGTGCGAGCACCTCAAGTCCAGTAATGACTACACGTCGTCTGCTCATTATGTTCCTTCCCGTATTTGTCAGGCAAAACCAGGTAAAGGTGGAGATTCAGCGCATTAATCGCTGGGATCGATTCGGCAGAGCACGCTGCCTCCGCTAATCGTGCTGCCGGGGCGCACGTCCATTCCGGCAATCACGCCGGGGCGGTGAGCTTTTAGGGGTTGCTCCATTTTCATCGCCTCGATGACCGCAACGAGGTCACCTTCAGCGACTGTGTCACCATTTACGACAGCGACTTTGACGACTGTCCCGAGCATCGGTGCGATCAGCGCATCAGCCGATACTGCGCGCATTGTTGTTGATGATGACCGCGGACGACGTGCAGGCGCGCGTCGGTCGACCGAAGGACCCACGGGAATAGTGACCTCGACGCGTCTCCCGTTGACCTCGACGACCAGGGTTTCACTGTCGGGAGCGCTTCCGAGCGCCGTGGACAGTTGTTGGGGCGCAATTGTTTCGGTGAATTCGTCCTCGATCCACCGAGTGTGTACACGCATTGGTGCATTCACGAAGTCTGGTTCAGTGACGATGGCGCGGTGAAATGGGAGCACGGTCGGCACGCCGTCGACGGCGAACTCATGAAGCGCACGCCGCGCACGCCGTAGCGCAGTCGCTCGGTCTGGTCCAGAGACGATCAGCTTTGCCAGCAGCGAGTCCCAAGCAGCTCCCAGTTCGTCTCCGACGACGACGCCAGAGTCAATACGTACGCCAGGACCCGACGGTATGTCGAATCTCGTGATGCGCCCTGGTCCTGGCAGGAAACTGCGGCCAGGATCCTCAGCATTGATTCGGAACTCAAACGCATGTCCGTGCGGAGGGGGGTCGGTGTATCCAAGAGGTTCACCCTCCGCGATGCGTAGCTGCTCGTCGACTAGGTCGATGCCGGTGACCTCTTCGGTGACAGGATGTTCAACCTGTAGTCGAGTATTGACTTCCAGGAAGGACAGCGAGCCATCAGATCCGACAAGAAACTCGCAAGTGCCGGCCCCGACGTAACCAGCACGTCGAAGGATGGCTTTGGACGCTGTAGTGATGCGTTCGTTCTGCTCCGCGGTCAGGAACGGCGCCGGCGCCTCCTCAACAAGCTTCTGATGCCGACGTTGCAGCGAACAATCACGTGTGGAGACGACCACTACGTTGGAGTGTTCATCTGCTAAGCACTGAGTTTCGACATGGCGTGGCTTGTCGAGGTAGCGCTCTACGAAGCATTCGCCCCGTCCAAAGGCGGCAACCGCCTCGCGGCGAGCAGAGTCGAATAGCTCCGGGATGTCTCCAATTTCCCACGCCACCTTCAGCCCACGTCCTCCCCCGCCGAACGCTGCCTTAATCGCGACTGGAAGGCCGTGTGCATTCGCGAACGCCACAACGTCGTCGGCACACTCGACTGGATCGGCAGTACCAGGTACAAGTGGGGCACCCACTTCGGCAGCAATCTTGCGTGCGGCGACCTTGTCACCCAGCGCCCGGATTGCATTGGGCGATGGGCCGATCCACACAAGCCCCGCGTCGAGAACTGCCTGGGCAAAATCTGCGTTCTCCGAGAGGAAACCATAGCCTGGGTGGACTGAATCTGCCCCTGATGCGGCCGCGGCCTCAATGATCTTGTCGACAGCAAGATAGCTGTCGGACGGCGTAGAGCCGCCAAGTGAATATGCTTCATCGGCAAGCGTGACGTGGCGAGATGCACTGTCCGGCTTCGCGTAGATCGCGACCGATCGGATTCCGCGATCGCGGCACGTACGAATGATGCGTACTGCAATTTCTCCACGGTTCGCTATAAGAAGTTTCGTAATCTTGGACGACACTTGACGGCTCCATGAGAATGTTTAGCGCGAACGAACGGAATGTTCCCTTACTCGTATGCAAGCTTTAATGCCTGAGCCGGACATACGTAGGAGGCGCGTTCAGCAGAGTTCAATTTCCCTTCTCCAAGATTGGCATGGAGGATTTTTACGAGCCCATTTTCGTCCTGATCAAATAGGCTTGGGTCGGTGCGCACACATTGCCCCGCACCGATGCATACTCCGTGATCTGCGATGATCCTCATAGTCCCTTTACCACCTGACCGGGAGTTCGTAGAGTCCATATACCAGCGCATCGCTTTTGAATGAGAGCTGCGATTCGTCTACAGCCAACTCCAGGGAAGGGATTCTTCTGAATATAGTCTCGAAAACAATTTGAAGCTCCAACCGCCCAAGATTTTGACCAAGACATTGATGAGGCCCGTAGCCGAAGGCCACGTGATGCCTTGTGTCCCGGTTGATATTTATGTTCTCAGGATTCTCGAATGCTGCGGGGTCACGATTTGCAGAAAATGTTGATGCAATTACAGCTTCACCCTTCTTAACGAGAACGTCTCCGACCTGAACATCTGCGGTGGCTAAACGGTGCGCACCGAAGTCAGGAATCGTGTAAAACCGCAGCATCTCGTCGACAAAGGACGCGATCTTTTTGGGGCTCGATTTGATCTCACTAAGCATAGCGGGGTTAGACAGAGCGGTGTAGACGCCAAGGTTGATCATGTTCGCCGTCGTCTCGTGGCCGGCGAGCAATACGAGTAGCGCCAGGCTGGCGAGTTGAGGTCGGTCGATTTCACCGTCGTCGCGAAGTTGCAACTCGATCTGGCGGCTCAGCAAATCATCACCTGGGTTATCGAGCTTCTCTTCGATGAGCTTGTCCATGTAGTTTCTCAGTTTGACCGAGATGGCGATACGTCCCTGTTCATCGGTGGTCCGGCGCAGTAGTACGTCCGCCAGCTCCATGAAGTACTCATGACCCTCGTAGGGCATGCCCAGGATCTCTGACACGACCAAAGACGGAACCGGCAGCGAGAACGCCTGGTTGAGGTCAACGGGCTGTGGCAGGAGAAGCATGTCGTCGATAAATCCGTCGACGATTTCCTGTATGCGAGGTTTCATCGCGGCAACGCGTCGGACCGAGAATTCGCTGATCACTGGTCGCCGAGCAGCTGTGTGCTCGGCACCGTCCAGAATGATCATGAACGGTGCGTGCTTGGCGAGAGCAGCATTCTGCCCTGCGACAACAACGGGGAAGTCCTTATTCCGACGGTCGGAACTTAGGTTGGGGTTGGACATGACGGCTCGGACATCGTCGTAGCGAGTGACCAACCATGCCTTCCTTCCATCTGGCAGCACGACTGGGCTTACAGGTTCTTCGTCTCGCAACCGGGTGTATACCGGGGGGATGGCGTACGGGCATTCACGTTGAATCGGAAAACGAACCTCGTCGTGCGTGTCAGATGTCATTGAGAAGCTCCGTTTCCGTTATGGAAGGTTTCGTTGCTGCCCAGCGATAGAAGCGGGTCGCCATGGCGTCTGACGGCGAGCGCCATGTGTCCGGGTCGAAGACCTTGATATAGGGATTTAGGTCTTGACTTATCCGCACGAAGCGTGGGTCAGACTTCGCATCCTCGATACGCGACCCGCCGCGATGGTCATCGAAGTCTTGGATATGAAAATACAGCCCATCGAGCGAAAACAGCTGACGCCGACGCGTTCCCATAAGCTCGGGCAATTCTGTCGTTCGATCAAATTCTGAGAAAAGTCTCTCTACCGTCGAAATATCTTCGGCAGCGAGCCTGGCGACGATGATCGTGCTGTGCATCGCCGCCGGCAAGGCACCGGGTCTTCCCAGCCACTTATAGAACACTGATGCCGATGAATCCGCTGGAGAATTCCATGTTTCAGCATTCAGCGGGGTTACATATGGCGCCAGATCTGCTGCGAGTTGGCCCATCCTAGGATCCAACTTTACTGTCGCCAATGCCGATTCATCCGCGTCGTCTTCAAAGTCGTAGACGTGTACTTGAATATCGTTATAGATAAACAGTTGTCGACGGACCAATCCGATCGCGGCGGGAATTTCTGTTCCGTCGAATCCGGCGAAAATTTCTGCCACACGATTCACAGAGTCGGGTTTCATCCTGGATGCGGTCACCATCGTGCCCATATAAAGCGATCCTCTCGAAGCGTGAGCGGGTTATGACATAGAGCCGATATTGCTTACGCGTGCTCGTACACAGGAAAAGAGTCACATAGCGGCATCACAAGTATCTACACATGATGCGAAAATCTTTCAGGACGTGAAGCTAACCATGGCTGGTTCGCCTCACAACAGTGCAAAGTTCATGTCAAGATTTCCTGACGGAATGCTGTAAGTCCGATACGCGGGGCCTTCCGTTGCGGGGTCACGGCAGGTGTATGCGATTCTTTTGGCGCCAAATCGGAATAGTTACAAAAAAAGAGTCACTGTTTTAATGATCGTGTTGTATACTTGCAGTCGACTATCGTGTGGCGACTGGAGGAGTGTGCGTAATGACGGGGCTGCGCGAGAAGAAGAAGGCTCAGACCCGCAAACGCCTGGCCGACGCGGCGCTCTCACTGTTCTGCGAGCGAGGGTTCGACAACGTCACGGTCGCAGAGGTCGCGAGCTCAGTGGACGCTGCTGTCAGCACACTTTTCTCTTATTTTCCCAGCAAGGAGTCTCTGGTCTTCGACGAGGACGACAGCTACGAGCAGGCGCTGGTTACGGTCGTTCGCGAACGTGACCAAAACGCGTCAATTCTGGACGCGCTCGAGGGGTTCTTCCTCGCGGTACCCCACCGCGGCAGCGACGAGACCGCCGCGGCTTTTGTCGGTCTAGTGAATTCCACTCCAGCACTCCTGGACTACGCATCGAGGATGCAACGGCGGTGGGAAGCGTCTCTCGCCGCAGCCCTTGCCGACGCTGCCGGACTGCCACAGGGCGATATTTTGGCAACAGTCTTGGCACGGTACGTGCTAGACGCTGACTTCGTTGTCACCTACGGATCAGAACCGCGATCGACGTTAAGGACGATATTCGCCCGACTGCGAGAAGGTTGGTCGGATTTCGGAACGCCCGCCGAAGCATCAGCCATCCGCGTCGCTACTTAGCGCGATTCCTGGGGCACCTATTTTCGCATCCGCCGTACCCTTCGGTGCGGATGTTGCGACAAAGCTTGCAGGAGCGGCGGTTTCGCTCATCTGGCTGCCTCCCTGAGAGTCGGTGGAGTCGCTCTCCTGCCACCAGGTTCGAGTGCTTCTATCTTTCCGCAACCTCGAACAGGTCTATTCGCCACCCGCTGTTAGCAATGTGAGCGTCACGGCATCGATGTAGGAACGATCGGCCGTGATGTCGATCCGGTGAATCTGCCCGTTGAGGTCGAATGAAATGTTCATCAGAGCAAGTAGACGCCCGAACGGGGCGATAGCGACGCCAGGTTCGCCGTCGATGAGCACCACTGCTGCCTTCTACGCGCGCGTGGTGAACTGCCAAGTCTCGTCTGCAACCTCGGCGGCCCCACGGATGACTGTCGACGCTCCGGGCGCAACGAGAATTGGATCTACTGTTCGGATCACGTCCGGTGCAAGAAGTTCGAGCAACGCAGGGATATCGCTTCCGCGTGAGGCGGCGAGGAACACCTTCACGATCTTCGTGTGTTCCGCCACCTGTGAGGACGCAGGGGGCGGGTGCGGCGTGAATTTTGGTGCGGGCCCGGCTCGCCAGCTTCTTACTTGTCGCCGCAGTGCGATCCAAGATGTTCCCGATTTCGTCGAAGGGCATGGCGAACACGTCGTGCATCACGAATGCGACCCGCTCGGCCGGGGAGAGACGTACGAGGACGACCAGGAGTGCGCGACTGACAGACTCAGCGAGAGGCGCTTCCGCGTCCGGGCCGCTTGTTTCGCCTTCGGGAGGAAGAGCGTCGCCGACGAAGCTTTCTCGGCGCCGGTGACGCGCTTTGAGCGTATCGAGTGCTGTTCGCGTCGTGATTGTAGTAAGCCAGCCGGAGAGATTTGCGATCGCACTCGTATCCGATGAAGCAACCTTCAACCACGCGGCCTGGATTACGTCTTCCGCGTCGGGCATGGAGCCGACGACCTGGAAAGCCACGGACATCAGGTGCGGGCGGAGTGCGTCGAATCGTCGGGCGAGGGTCTCACTGTCCATGAGTCACCTTTCGGGAGCGGCAGTCGTCAAAGGGATGACTAAGTCCTTTGTCTACCGAAAGCGCATATCCCGATATGCGCACACTACAGATCGTCCGCTTCACTACCCACGACGAATACACAGCTTTCGCCGAGACGGAAATCCGCCGCGTATGCCATGCCGTCACCGCAGCCGCGCCAGAAGGCTTGCAGTACCTTGCAGTTCGGTCGGGCCGCGAATTCCTTCTGATGCTCAACCTTGCCTACCCGGCAGCAAATCCACTACTCGGCATCGAAACAGCAGCACACTTCCGCCGAGCACTCCCGAACTGGACATCCGACGGCGCAGCCCCGCAACCTTTCACAGTCATCGGGAACTACAACATGCTCGCACCAGCACAGGAAACCTCGAAATGACCGCACTTGCCACAGGGATCGTCCTCATGACTGCGCTCCTGAATGCAGGCTTCGGCATCGCCGACTACGCCCACGCGAAGTTCGTACTCGCCAACTGCGAGCAAGTCCGCGTACCACCGTCGTGGCTCCCGATGCTGGGCACAGCCAAGCTCGCAGGTGGTCTCGGGCTGACAATCGGCCTATTAGGCTGCCGACCGGTGGGGGTGCTCGCAGCGATCTGACTCGTGGCAGCAGGCGCGGAAAACGCGAACGAGATGGGCCCTTGGCAAGCGCTCACTCCGGATGAGCTTCTCGGGCGCGTGAATGCCGCCCGGCGTTCCGTCAACCGCACCATGGCCGCCCTCGGTGCCGTGACAGCAGGCCTGTTGGTCGGCGCGATCGGCGAACGCCCCACCCTGATCGGCGTCACCATCGTGTTCGCAATCGCGGCAGGCACACTGGCGTTCTCGCCGCTGCGACACTCGGCGCGGGATCTCTGACCTTGGCGTTCAGCGAAGCAGGTCTACCTCCGCGGCGGCCGAGTTCTTTGACAGCGTGCAATTCCTAGGCGCGTCCGTTCCAGGTGCAGGTCATATTGACACTCGCAGATAGCATCCACGCATGCACGTCGACATCGAGGGCGCCACCCGGATCGTCCGCCTCGCCGCAGAATTCGACTGGACCTGGGCCGTCGATGACCTGGAACCCTTCTGCGCACAGGCTGGATGGGAGGTCGTTGAATTGGATCAAACCGGCGCCTCGATTCGGACCGGCCTCCGTGTCGGTCGGCCCGAATCGATAATGTTCGGGCGTAACCGTTCGGTGCGCTACATCTCAATCTTCGTCTCGGACGTGGCAGATGACGCTACGCCCATGACAGTGGTGCGCCCGTTGCTGGTCGAAGGATTCACGAACCTCGATACGGCACTTACCGCACTGCTGGGGACAGCCACGAAGCGCCAAACCCGCACCAAAGGCAGCTCTCAGATGGGACCTTCCGAAAGCGGTCATTTCACTGAACCTAAGTGTCAGTGCAATCTACCTCGATTTGAAGAGTCCGGGATATCAGGCATGGATGGATGAGCCCGAGCCCGAGCCGGAGTACGAGGACGAGGACTAGCGATCGAGGCCATCTCCTGACCAGGTTCAGTCGAATTCTGTTGCCAGGAAGAATATTTCAGCTGTGACTGGATGGATCGATGCTGTCGACGGCCTCCGACCAGTCGAATTCTTCCTGAAGACCGGCGAGGTGGGGCGGTGCACACGTATGCGCGGATAGGGTGGCTGTAGCGATATTTCCGTGCTACACCTCCAGTCCGCTGAACCACACCCTGGCAGCCCGCTGGATTCAGCTTCCTGTGTACCCAAGCGATCCGTAACGTCGAAGTCAATCGCCTGGACGCTGTACGTGTCTAGATCCGCGGTCCCCCAGGACATGCGATATTGAGGTCAATGGTTATTGACTGTTCGGTGACGGTCCAACCTGCGGCGGGGGCAAGAGCCTCGACGCCACAGCTGCAACGCTCGGCTTCGGCAGATCCTCGGTCAGCCGCGCACTCCTGACGGTGCTGAGAAGATAAAAAGTGGGTCGGACAAGCTCTCACGAAACGCATGATTCACCTACGACTGGAAGAGATTCCGGACGAAGGAGAGGCTTTCGGGGAGCGCTGCCCGCATCGTCTCGATATGACCGGTCGGATATGTGCGGAATGTAACTGGTTGGCGGTTGGCGGCGAGTTCGGCCGCGAGTTTCAAAGCCAGCGGTGCCGGCACCATCTCGTCCGTCAGCCCCTGCCCGAGGAACACTGGCCGGTCGTACCCGGTCGTCGGGATCTCCAGCATGCCGCGAGCAGCAGCCAGCACCGCGGGATCGTCGAGGGGCCGGTTCACCAGATCGCCGATCGTGACGTCGCCGAGGTCCGATGCCATGTCCTGGTAGCAGTTGGTTTCGGCTCGGGCCAGGGCATCCGTGCCGCGTGATGTCAGGTAGCGATCGATGTCGAGATCGGGTCGCGCCGCCCGGAGTCCGGCCAAGAGGTACGAGACGAACACGGTGCTGCCGGTCAGCGGCAAGCGGGGAAAGTCCGGCCCCACGAGTGGTGCAAGGTTCTCCAGATTGGACGGCGCCCCGGTCGCGACCGCGCCACGGTAGTCCAATTCGGGTGCGTACCTTGTGGCGATCGCTGCCGTGACCATCGCGGCCTGCCCGCCCTGAGACTGTCCGAGTGCCGACCACCGCGGTGAGAGCGACGGTTCGACCGCACGCGCGGCACGCACCATGTCGATCACGCTGTGCGCCGCCGACGGTCCGTCCAGGTACGCGTGGATTCCCGGCGTGCCGAGCCCCACGTAGTCGGTCGCGACGATCGCGTAGCCCTGCGAGAGCCAGTTCGTGAGGTACGGACTGCCGACGGTCCCGGTCACGGTGGGAGCGCACTGGTCGGAAATACCTACAGTGCCGTGAGCCCACGAGATGACCGGCCAGCCGCCTTCGGGTGGATCGCCGGGGGGCAGGAAGAGCGCGCCTGTACTCAACGCGGGCTGGTTCAGCGGTCCCGTGGACCAGTACGTGAGCTTTGATGCGTTGGCGGCGCCGGGAATCCAGAAGGAGTGTGGCAGGGGAGTTGCCGCGGTCACTGCGCCCGGCGTCGTGATTGGCGACGGTTCCTGCGCGTGGACGGGCGCGGTCGAAACGGCCGCGGAGGCGAGCGCGATCACCATCAATGCTTGGCCGAGCCGTCGTCGGATCATCGCATCGCTCCCGGGGTTCGTCCGCGTGTACGCCGACTTCCATTCTGCGCGAACCGGCGGCGCCGGCGTACTGGTTCGACCATCTTCGGTTGCCGCTCCTGCAGTCGAGGGGCCAGCGGACCGTGCACGACGAAGAACTTACAGCCGAGGTCAGCCGTGCATACCGAGAACTATTCGGTCTACGGCGCGCACAAGGTGTGGCTGGAAATGCGTGGTGAGGGCAATGATGTGGCACGGTGCACGATTGATGGTTGTCTTCGGGCTCGAATGCGCACGAAGAGGCATGCCCAAGGGCTACCTCGAGCATGATCGGTCCGTCGACGTTGAGCCAGTGAGGTGGGGCTTTGATGTGAGGGTGCTCGAGGCTGCGGTTGGCGAGCGCTTCGCGGCGTTCGTGGCAGGGCAGGTGGTCGTCGACGTGCCGTCGATGTCGAGCTACCTACCGATTCGTTCGACGCGCCACGGGGGGACATCCCGCCGCGGCCTGACCTTGATCGCACGAAATTTGTATCCGTCCTGGTCGATGACCGGCTCCCATTCGAAGTCGACCTGCTCTCCGACTACGAGACCGCTGATCCCTCCGCCGATGCTGAAACTGTCGCCCGGCCGAGCGTTGATGACTTCGTCGGGGTGTAGGGCGCTGTAGAAGGTCCAACAACCGCCCGGAGTGTCCGCGGAGTCGATGACTCCCCAGCCTTCCTCACCATTCCACGTGGTGACGACGCCGATCGCTGGGGTGCCGATCGGGGGCGCGCTCGTATCGTCGAGGTCGGCGATGTCTAGGTCGGTGACCTCGTGAACGGTGCCGTCGGGATCGATATCCCAAGCCCTGAAACCGGGCGGTCCCGGCGGCGTGCGGTCCTCGCCGACTGGCCACGCCTGCACGGTGTGAAAGTCGTAACCGTCTGCCGGCTCGTCGAGTTGATTCCACTCGAACTCGACTTCCTGACCTTCGACCAAACCCGGGAACCCGTGGACCACTACAGATGTCCATGAAGTCCAGCTACCGCCCGGAGTGTCTGCGGAGTCGATCACGCCCTGCATACCCCCCACGTCCCAACTACGGACCACTCCTCGGCTCGTCATGACCTCAGTATGTCCAAGACCACGGTGGCTAATGAGCGGAACCCGAAAGCCTGTCCAGAACGGGCGGAACTGGGATAACGAATCGGTGGGGCACTTGATCACCTATGCGACCCGAGCCCGAAATTGTTTTCCCGCAACACTTCTGCACTTCTTGACGCGGTTCTTTTCGGGAAGTTCGAGGGGCGATCACGCTGGGTATAAGCATTTTTTCGATGCACGCGATCATCGAAAAATCCGAACGCGTGGACGACCAGGAAGACGAATAGACATTCACCAACAAAGGCCCGAGGCAGTGGCGAGCATGTTGACCACGACCAGTGTCGACGATACGACCGACAGTGTCGCGAGCACGGCCGCAGTCACGGTGCGGAGACGAAGCGCGCACACGACGAATGCCCCAGACCATACGGACAATGTCGCGATCACCAGCCATCCGCCACCAGCCATGTCCCGTTCCGCAGGTCCGTCACAGCTCGTGTCGATCGATCCCCACAGAACGAACAACACCAAGGCCGCCGCCACGAGCGTCCAGACCAATGCAAGGAACAACACGCCGATCTTCCGCCAGATGGTCACATCCTGAGCCTGCACGCGCAGCGACACCCGCGAATCCGTACAACTACTCAACGTCGACCGAAACAAAGTACGAAGGCGCCGGTGGCGATCGCGAGCGATCAGAGCGCCTTGGCTGGATGCGGGCCCGCCGGAGAATAGGTCAGTGATGATCCGGGTCTTTTCCGTCAAGGGGCTCCCGGTCTGGAGTCTCGCCGGTTGCCGCTCGTGGGTTCCTGCGTTGTGTGGGTCAGCTCGTTACGCCGCGTTAAGAACCTGAAAACTCGGTGAGCAAACCTTCCTTTCCCAGGTGAAGCGGCGGATTATCGAAGTGGCCGCGCATGTGGTTACCGTGCGGCATGTCGAGCGCGCCTGAAGGCACAACGGGCCGGGAGGTCACATGCTGCTACATCAATCGATCGGGTTGGAGCGCTTCAACGAACTACCGCGGCAGAAGGCGGTTCACGCACTGTTCGAGTGCTGCTGCTCGCTGACGTGGGCCGGATGGGTCAGCGACGGACGCCCGTTCGCCGACCATGCGGAGATCCTCTCGCGAGCCGAGGACGCGATTCTCAACCTCTCGGACGTCGACGTCGAACGCGCCCTGCAGTGCCATCCACCCGTCGGCGTGCGCAAGAACAGCGTGCCGTCCCACCTCGAGCAATGCTCGATCTGGGTTCCGGACGACGCCGTCATGGCTACCATCTATCGCGCCGGCGAGGAGTACGAGCGAAACTTCGGCTTCCGGTATCTGTGGTGTTCGCACGGCCATGACACCGACGACCTGCTCGAGAACATCGGCCAGCGCATGTCCAACGAACGGTCCGTCGAGCGCAAGGTCTGCGTCGACGAGCTCGCCAAGATCACGCGGACGAGGATCGAGCGCATGCTCGGGCCCGAGGACGGTTATCCCGAGTACTGAAAAGAAAAGCGGGTGCAGCGCTTTCGCGCCGCACCCGCTTTCATACCCTGAATCGATCAGAGATCGAATTCTGCCGGAGAGATTCCGACGGCAAAACACATGTCGCGTACGACGCCGCGCTCGTGCTCGTCGAAGTTGCCGTCCGCGCCGCCGATGATGATGCCGATCTGGATGACCGCGCGAGCCTGATCCTGCTTCGACTTGAGCTTGGCGATGGTCGCGGTTGCCTCGACCTTGCCGAACTCGTAGTCCGAGGACAGCTTGCTGCAGTACCAGTCGAACTGCTCACGAAGCTCGTCCGGCGGGAAGACCGCGAGCGATTCGTTGCTCATGATCAGCGCGGCGGTCTTCTGACGCTCCGACGGATCGATCGAACCGTCTGCGGCGGCGATCAACGCGCACATTGCCATGCTCGCGTTCTTGAATTCCTTGTTCTGGAACTGGCTGGTCTTTGTCTTGAGCTGGCCGTTCATCTCCTGAGCCTTAGCCTTCAACTGATCCCAGAATGCCATGAGTCTCCTCGAGTATTGCCGCCACACACCGCGCGTGGTCGTACCACCACTCTGCCTGTGCGCTCGGCAATCCGCCATCGGCCACTAGGTGCGGTCGAACACTGCCAGAATTCGTGACTCGGAGATCGGGTCGAGCACGTCCGGGGTGAAGTGCCATTGCGTGCGGGTCCACGGATCGTGAACCTCGGTCTGCCCTGCGGCCGAAAGATGTTGGCACCCCTCGGACAGTGCGGCGACGGATTCTTCCGCGAAGTTCGACTCATCCTCTCCGACAATCAGTATCGACAATCCGATTGCCGGTCCGCGTTCAGCGAGGAACATGATGGTCTGTGCGTCTTCGGCGGAGTATCCGTGCGGGAAATCGCTGAGAATCAACAGTCGCAGGGAACTCGGGCCATCTGCGACGCCACTCATTCGCGCGAGTTCGCCCATGTCGACGGCCTCGGCCAGTGCCCGCAAGCGCGCCGAGATCTCGGTGTGAGCGGTGATGACCGGGCCCGCGAGCATCGGTGCCAGTCGGTCGGTCAATGGTGTGAGCGAGCCGGTCAGATCGACGACGTCGAGTAGCGGCATCGGGCCTGCGGCCATGACTCGCACGGTGACGGCACTGATCAGACCGAGCGCTGCTTTGCTCGACGTACTGTCCACCCAGATCGGCCGACGCAGTGGCAGCGGGACACAGTAGGGAACGGTGAGCGTGCCGCGGTCCGGAGCCGAAAGCTCGCCAAGACGCATTCCGTCGCTGACGGCCGTGATCTGGGCCGGATCAGTTGTACCCGCCCACGACACCGACTTCCACGACGCCATCGACCGAGGGAGCACGCCGTCGATCACGCCGAGTTCGTGTGCAAGCTGGGAGCTGTCACGGGCGTGGTTGTCCCGCGCGAGTGAGACGAGGTCGTCGTGACGCTTCTGTGCGGCGTCGCGCGCCGCCACTCCCGCCGCCGAGTTCCGCAGCGACGGATCTGCGACGGCTGCGGTCAGATCCTCGTCCAACCGAGCCAGCGCGTACTCACTGCTGGAGACGAAGGAAGCGGCCGATCGCGAAGCGTCCTCGAAGATCATCCACGCACGCTCGAGGCCCCGGCCCACCTCCAACGGCTCCACCGCGGAATCCCACGCGGGCGCAGCTGTCGGGGCTTGTTGTGCCGGCTCGTCGTCCACCTCGACGCCGTGCACCGAGATCAGTTCCGCCAAACCACCCGCATAGCCCTGCCCGACGGCCCGGATCTTCCACGCACCGGACTTTCGATACAGCTCCCAGCAGATGACCGCTGTTTCGGTACCTGCGGTGGGGATCGCGAATTCGGCCAGGACCGAACCGGATTGATCGCTCAGGGTGGCGGAGAGCCCCGCCGTGCGAAAAACGCCCGCGGCCGTCGCTGCCGGATCCACGCTCACGATGCACAACACCGCTGCCGCATCGGGGTGAAGTCGATCGAGCTCCACCCGGATGCCACTCTCGTCGAGTTGCACTCCAGCGGTGGACGGTTGGTTGTAGAAAACGAAGTCAGCGGACGTCAATGCCCGCAGGTTCGCGTCCGCTACCAGCGCCGACACGTCGAACGGTGTCTGGCTCTCGGCTCGAAACGTCACCACGGGCGCCGGCAGCGGCGCGTTCTGTCCGGGAACAAAAGTCATACCCACAGCAGCGAACTATGCCATGACCCGGCTCTCTCGGTCAGCCTTGCAGGTCCGCCACCACTAGATCGGCCACCGCGGTCATCCCAGCGTCCGTGAAGTGCAAGCGCTGCGCCGACGACTCCGAGAACAGGCCTTCGAACCAACGTTGATCTGCACTCGCACACGCGTCGTGCCCGCCGGCGATGCTCGCCGCCGCAATGTCGACGGTACGAACACCGTGGGCGTGGGCGACCTCGTCGAACTTCGTGTTGTAGCGCGCGAAGTAGTCCATGAACCAGGCTGCGTCGGCGTCGGAGAACGGGATGTTCGGCCAGCATCCGCGAGAGGAAATCATGCCGCCCTCGCCGATCAGGTAGATGCGAGCGTTCGGCGCGCGCTGCGTGACCGCGGTCAGGATGCGATCCAATTCTCCGGCAGCCCGGTCGATTCCGGATTGGGCGACGGAATTCGCGAGCGGGTCGTATCGACATCCACGATCGGTTCCTGGTCCCGGAGCGACGCACAGGGGGCCGAGGAAGATGCTGTTGGAGTCGTTGCCGCCGATCGAGATGGTGATCAGGTCGGTGTCCGGGTGGACGGCGTCGAGTTGGACCGGCCAGTAGTTCGGAATCAGTTGCGGGGTGTCGATGATGTTCTCGGCGCGGGCCGCACTGCAGGAGACGTCGGCGAACTCGGCGACCTCGAGTGCCCGCGAGATCTTGCCCGCGAAGTTCTCGTACGAACGCGAACAGGCGTCGGGGTACATCGGTTCCAGCCTTGGGCCGGAGGCGCGGGAGTCACCGAGGGCGACGTACTTGATCCCGGTGCCGGATACACCTGACAGCGTTTCCGACTGCGGCACCGAAGCCTGCGCGATCCCGGTGCTCACGAGCGCCAGCACAACGCCTGCGACAGCCGCCGCCCGACCGAGACGTTTCCCTCGAATGATCATCTACTGTGCCAAGTCCTCTCGCGCACGGCCGCTCGACTGACGGCTCGACATGCCGCATGAGGTTAACGCACAGAAGGGACAACGATGTCCGGTTCGGCGGACGGCGATCGAAACCACCTACCGCCGAACCGGATTCGTCAGAACTTATGCAGTCTCGACTCAAGCAGTGAGGAAGCGACCCAGCTGCGGCGCAGCTTCTCCCGCGTGCTTGGCCTGGATACCTTCACCGATGGCCTGCAGCTTCCATTCACCGTTCGCGCGGTACACCTTGGCCATCACCATTCCGGTGAACGCCATGCCGCCCTGGAGCGTGTATCGGGCGAGCTCGGAGTTGGTGGTGCTGTCCACGAGACGGCAGAAAGCATTGGAGACCTGCTCGAACGTGTGTCCGCGGTACGAGGTCACGGTGAAGATCACCGTGGTCACGTGAGCCGGGACCCGCTGCAGGTCGACGAGCATGACCTCGTCGTCACCGTCTCCGTCGCCGGTCAGGTTGTCACCCATGTGACGGACGGAGCCGTCCTTGGACGTCAGCTGACCGTAGTAACAGACGTCGACGAGATTGCCGTCGGCGTAGAGGAGAGCAGAAGCGTCGAGGTCGACGTCGGCAGTACGGCTTCCGAACAGGCCGCTCTTCTTGATCGGATCCCAACCCAGACCCATCTGGATCATGGTGAGCGCGACGCCGCCCTCCTTGCGGAGCGTGACCTTCTGACCCTTGGTCAGGCTGACGGGGCGTCCCTTGACCAGGCTCACCTCGGGCTGCTGCGCCGGCGGCTGGTTCTGCACGGGAGGCGCCGGGGGTGCCTGGTTGTAAGTCGGCTGCTGGTTGTACGCAGGCTGCTGCGCCGGCGGGTAGGCCGGCGGCGTCGGTCCCTGGTTGTAGGCAGGCGGCTGGTTGTACGCGGGCGGGGCCGGCGGAACCGGCGGCGCGTTGTACGAAGGCTGCTGCTGCGGCGGCTGGTTGTATGCCGGCGGAGTAGGAGCGACGGACGAGGGCGGCGTGATCGGAGCCGGAGCCGCGACGGGAGTGGGCGGCGGCGGCGCGGGCGCATCGTCGACGGACACACCATGATCGGTGACCAGCGCGGCAAATCCACCCGCGTAACCCTGGCCGACAGCGCGCACCTTCCACGCGCCCTGGCGGCGGTACACCTCGAGTGCGATGACAATGGACTCGGTGGTGAGACCGTCGATCACGTACTCGTACAACACGTTCCCGGCCGCGTCGGAAACCCGAGCGGTCGGTGCAGCGCTGCGCCCGAAGTTCGACGAGGCGTCGTCGAGCGTGATGACGGCGCGAACCTGCTCGATATCGGCGGGTACGCCGGCGAGTGAGACTCGGAGTGAGGCAATGCCACCCGGGTTGGGCACCAACTGCACACCGGGTCCGGTGGGCTGGTTGAAGAAGACGAAGTCGGCGTCGGAACGAACTTTTCCGTTGCTCGTCACGAGGAGTGCAGACAGGTCAGCGGCTGCAGCCAACTGAACCGACACAACTACATCCGAGACGTCCAGCGGGCCGTTCTGCCCTTTGGCAAGCGATACAGACAACTAAATCCCCTTCATAGAGAGCGTGTATTACCCGAGCGCGGAAGAGAACCACCGCAAGATCTCCGCGCTCGCTGCGATACCGGACCTTTCTGTCACAGTAACGGTCGGCCGTTGCCAATTCAGTTCTTCCAGCTCACCGTGCCTCGGCCGGATCGCGAAATCGGAGTATTCGAGCATGTCCGCGTCCAACGCACCGTCACCAGCCGAGATCACGACGGCTGACTGATCCAGATCGCCCGACTCGACCAGCCTGCGGCGCACCTCTGCCAGCGCGCGTGACTTCGAGACCGCGTCGGGCATCGTGTAGATCTTGCGGCCTTGACGAGAGACGTTCCAGCCTCGTGCCACGCACCAGTGATTCCATTCGGTTTCGAAATCACTCGGCATCACGGCCAGATCGACGACCAGGTACGGAAACAGATCGTCGGCAACACGAATGGAGCTGACCCAGCTCGAGTCGATCCGCGATTCCAGTTCTGCATGAACCTGCGGCAACTCGGCGCCGGCTTTGCGAGTCGAACGGTCGATCTCGTTTCGCCATTCGAGATCGGCTTCGCCGTCTACGAGGATGTTTCCGCCGTTGCTCGTGATCGCGTACTTCCACGGTCCGCCGGGAAGGTCGATCCGCTGGAACTGTGCAATGGTCCTGGTGGTTGTCGGAATCACCGGAACCCGCGAGCTGAGCGCAGTCAGCAATTCGATCGATTCGACGCTCATGTGCGAGAGCGGACCGCCGTTGTAGTACTCGACGCACAGCGGGCTCGGTGCCGAATCCAGATCGGAGCCACTGGGATCACCGCCGATCGCGGCCTGTGAATAGATCATCGTGCGGTCCAGATCGGTGGCGATCAAGACCTGGGACGCCGCGGTGTCCACACGGCTCACGTGATGTCCTTGATCAGGCCGACACACGAGTAGGCGAGATCCGGGACGACCTCGACCGGGACCCCACGGGCCTGTGCCAACAACCGGATGTGTGCGTGCTCCGGGGCTTCGAGTTCGCGCACCAGAACCTTCCAGGGGAGCCGGCGCAGCAGCACCCTTGTTGTTTCTCCGACACCGGGTTTGACGAAGTTGACCGTCGAGATCCCGTATTCGGCCTGCACCTTCTCCACCGACTCCCAGCCGGCCCAGGTCGGCGTCCGATCGGAATCGAGCACTGCGGCCAGAGAATCCGCGACATCGGCACGGACGGAGTCGAACTCGGCCGAGACCACGTCGAGCAATCTGTTGGAGACGTCGACGTCGGCGAGGTCTGCGTAGAACTTGGCGCCGTGGAAATCGCCAGGCCCGATGAGGGTGTCGTTGAGGACAGTTCGTGAGACCAGCCCGGACACCGTCGAATTGAGGCACGCGGACGCGATCAGGAAGTCGTCGCGGGTTCCGTACGTTCGCACGCAGTGGCCGGGGTCTGCGAGAACAGCCAGATCGGAATCGAACTTCGCTCCGCCCGCCTCGTGGTACTCCGTCAACGCTGCGTCGAGTTCGCGGGCGATAGCGCCCTTACCGGTCCAGCCGTCGACGAAGACGACGTTCTCCGAGTCGTGATGGTGCGCAAGGTAATCAAGCGCGACGGAATCGATGCCCTTGCCGCGGACGATGGACACCGCGTAGTGCGGCAGCGTCAATCCGCGAGTCTGCTGCGCCCAGCGCCGCATCAGAATCCCGATCGGGGTCCCGGCCCGGGCAAGTGAGACCAACGTGATGTCACTCCCCCGCTCGGCCAGCACCAGGTCCATCACGGTCCCGACAGCGCGCGCCAGGCGAGGAGCGCTCTCGGCGAGCACCGTCTCGAACAGATCCCGGTATGCCTGATCGGGTTGGTACTCGATGGGAAGAGACTCGGCATAGTGAGCCTCACCCGACTGAATGCGCTTCTCGCGCACGGAAACATCTGCTTCGAGATCTACGTGCGAGAGATCCTTGAGCAGCCACTTCACTTCACCCGGCGCGTACGAACCGAAATCGGGTCCGACCAATGGTTCGTTCATGTCGACTCTCCTGCTCTGAAATCTCGCAGCGCCGACGGATCGGCCCCGCGAACGGTGGCGACCAGGACGTCGGTGCCGGAGTTTCGCAGCACTTCGACCACTCCGTCCATCGCCGTCAACCGATCGGTGTCGGCGGGCTCGTCGATGACCAGCAGCGCAAGGGCGTCGACCGCCGCGTCAGGCCACTGCGCGTTGTAGACGTATCGAGGCTCGTTCTCCCCCTGTTCCGGTGCCGGAAAGGTGAACCCGCGCCGCAGCGGGTATCCCGGCACGTCGACGACGTAGGCGGGTGAGCGAGTTGTGGTCTGGTACCGAACTGCTCGCCCAGCGCTTTCCAAGCCCGCTGCGATCCGCAATGGCAGGTACATCAACTCTTCGTGACCGATCACGATCACAGCACGCGACGGGTCGATCGATGACCCGAGGATGGACACCGCCGCCTCGACGGCGGACTCGAATGCCTCGGTGTCGCCGTCGAGAAAACCGTGCCGGCCACCGTCGGGGACATGTGCCGGCCACGGCAGATCCAGGCGGGACAGCGTGCCGCGTCGGTCACCGATCGGATTGAGGTCCGGAGCATCCAGAGCCGTGACACGCTCGGTCAGGCCGTCGGGCAGGACCGTCGAACCCGAAGCGAGAGAGACGTAATCGATCCGCACGCCCAACTCCGCGGCTGCCGCCTCACTGACGGCGCGGTGCTCCTCGGTTCTCATGTCCACCAACGAGGCCACGACGTAGCGGCTTCGTGGGCATTGACCATGCAGCGCCCGGATGGCGTCGATCGCGGTGGCGCCGGTGGAGATCTCGTCGTCGACGAGGACCAGCGGCAGGTCGTTCTCGAACAACTCGGCGGACGTGGGCTGCATCAAATGACTCGTGGCGTGCGAGTGCCCCTCCTCGAACCCGGCGAGCGTCGTAGCACCGGGTACGTCTCTGCGCGTGGAGTGCAGGTAGCAGTGAGCGTGCAGGCGAGCCGCGACGCAGTGACCCAAACCTGTTGCAGTTTCGGCAAACCCGAGGACGACGACGTCCACACCGTCACCGAGGGTGGTTCGCACCAAGTCCCCGAGGTCGTCGGCAGCACCGATGACCACGGACGGCTCGGTGGGCACGTGCTTACCCAGCACGGTGGACACCAGCAGGTGCGCGCGGCGCGGATTCCGTCGAAGACCCGGGATCACCAGATCGGGCACCGAATGCCCGAGTGACGAATCACCGTGAACGAGGTCCAAGCCGAATTCTGCTGTAGCCCAGGGAACATCCTTGGACTGGACAAGCTCTGTCATCGATCGACCAACGCCGTCAGCAACTCGACAAACGTGATCCCCTTGTTGGTCACACCGAACACGTGAGCGCGGAGCGCGGTCTGCCGCGCCCAATTGCGATGCGGCTTCATCTCGTTCATCTTGTTCCGGTAGCCGGAGGCCTGAACTCCACCGGCGTCGGCACCGAGAATGTCGAGGGCATCGTGGTATTCCTCGTGCGTGACCGCGGACAGTGCATTGACCGCGGCGACGTGCGACGGGTGGATGACCGTCTTGCCCTGGATTCCGTTGGCTCGGTCCAGCGCGATCTCACGGAGCAGACCGTCGAGGTCGCGGCTGACGAGATGCTGACGGAACCGGACGGCGTCGTGTTCCTCGAACGGGGTGGCGCGCAGCATCGGCCGGAACATGCGTTCGTGATCGGCGAAGTACTCCCACACCGGCCCGGTGATGACAAAACCCGAACCGTCGGCGCGGCCGAGATAGTTGACGATGTCGGCGATGACGTCGACCACCACGCGCACGTCGTAAATGGTCAGATCGCGGTCACGACGAATGCCGAAGGTGCTGCACATGTCGGTGGCGCCGATGCGGACGGCAAGGATTCGATCGCGGTGCTGCGCGAGAATCCCACTGATGGTGCGCAATTCGAGATCGCGCGTATCGCGGTGAACCAGCGCGGGTGATTCGAGCACCGGCATCGCGTAGAGATGCTTACCCAGCAGCTCGGATGCGTCCGCGACGGCGTCGAGGAACACGGGGCCGGACTCGCTGCCGAACTTCGGGATGACGAACCCGGTGAGGGCTGCACGACCCTCGGTCAACGATGCAGCGACCTTGTGGATGTCCGCGACTTCGCGGACCCGAACGAACAGCAGCATTCCGACGGCGTCGGTGGACGCGATCTTGTCGAGAGCTTCGACCGCGTTTGCTCGCGCCGATTCAACCTCGTGATCGGCGACAGCGTCCTCGAGATCGAGCACCATCGAGCTGACGCCCTCGGACGCACGCTTGGACACGACGTCGGCCAACCCGGCCCGAGTGGCGGGAACGTAGAGAGTTGCACCCAGCGCAATCGCAAGCAGATCCCTCTCGTCGGAATCCGCGAACGATCGAGGCGCATGCAGGAACAGTTGCTCCCGCACGTCGTCCTCGAGATGTTGAAAGTGCTGCATTTCTCTTCTCTCTGTAACCGCAATCAAGTCCATGAAACGACCCCCTGTGACAGCGCGTCGAGCAACTCCGATCCCCCGATCGGCCCGACCATTCAGTTTTTGCCGGCTCGCGCCCGCATCTTCTCGACAACTTCGGTGATGAACGTCGATACCGAGTCCAGCTGTAATACATACGACCAGTAGTCCGGATGAGTTCCCGACAGTGACGCACTCGCTCGCTCGATCCTTGCTAGTTGAGCATCGAGTACGGAGCCCCACTCCGCCACCAACCCTTGGTTAACAGCGAACATCTGGGCGTCTTTCAGTCGGAAACGAACCTCACGTTCCTTTTCGCTCGGATCTGCCCGAACTGCACGCAGCGTAGCGAGACGGTCCGTCACGGCATCGGCACACGCTTCGGCGTCGGCCAAGTGCACTCGGGCCTCAGCCATCAGAGCCAGTGCATGTTCGGGGTTACCCGCAGCCAGCGACTGCTTCGCTTCCTTGAGATCGATGTCGGCCTGATCGATATGCGCTCGGCTGCGACTGCTGTTGTCGACGAGGTCAGCGGAACTCGCGGCGTTGAACTCTCGGAGCAACGCCGAGTACGCCGGGTCGAGTCGGTCCACTCGCGTCCGCACTGCCGACAACCTGGTGGAGACGGAGGAAATCGTCATCTCCGCGCGGTGCTGCGTCGACGGGGCGTCTGCCAGTGCTTCCTCGAGCGCGGACACTGCTTCGCGAACACGCTCGGCCCGTGTGCGGACCGCGTCGGCGCGACCGGAGGAGCGCGCATTCTCGAGCGCCGTCATCGCGTCGTCGAGTTGCTCGGAGGCCGTCACCACCGACGGGTACTCGCGATAGCGCTGCTCGGTGGCGGCAAGTTTCTCGCGGGCTGCTTGGGCCTGAGTTCGCGCCTGCTGGCCGAGGACGGGGATGGCGGACATCGTGACCGTCGCCTGCTCGAGATGCGCGCGATTCCCGTTGTAGAAGGCGTCGACGCCCTGTGCCGCTTCGACGAGTTCGGCTACCGACTTCTCGAATGCGGCCCGAGCGCCGTTCGGGTTCTGGTGGAGTACCTGATCGTTGCCGTATCGCTCGGATGTGTCGAGGTAGTCCGACGCTGCCTGGTAGCACCGGTCACGAACGGGTTCCCACTCCGCGCGCAGCCCTCGTTCGGGAAAAAGCTCAGCGGAGGCGTCGACTGCTGCCGACGCAATGGTCTGCCGCTTGTCCATGTCGAGGAACGCCGAAACCATGGCCGTCTGCGCCTCCCGCGCACGACTGACCGACTCCCCCACTCTTGCCCCCCGATTGAAGCGTTCCGACCATCTTCCCACCACGATTGAATCCTACGGGTCCAGCACTTCGCTTCTCGGTTCGTAATTCTGCTGTTACGGCGAACACACCGGAACTGCGGTTAGGGTGGTGGAGGTAAACACACTCCCAAGACGACTTCGCGTCGTAGTGGGCCTTGTCTCTCCTCTTGAAAGGACCCCTGAATGGGCGTCAGCTTGACCAAAGGCGGCAATGTCTCTCTCACGAAGGAGGCCCCGAACCTGACTGCAGTGGTCGTCGGCCTGGGCTGGGACGCGCGTTCCACCACCGGAGCTGCTTTCGACCTCGACGCCAGCGCAATCGGCGCAGGCTCGAACAAGAAGGTCCTCTCCGACCAGCACTTCATCTTCTTCAACAACCTGCGTTCGCCCGACGGCTCGATCGAGCACAAGGGTGACAACACGGATGGCGAAGGCGAAGGCGACGACGAGCAGATCGACGTGAACCTCGCAGCGGTTCCCGCCGAGATCGAAAGCGTTGTCTTCCCCGTCTCGATCTACGACGCAGAGGCTCGCTCGCAGTCTTTCGGTCAGGTCCGCAACGCGTACATCCGCGTCGTCGACAAGGCGAACGGCAACGAGCTCGCTCGCTACGACCTCTCCGAGGACGCTTCCACCGAAACCGCCATGGTCTTCGGTGAGCTGTACCGCAACGGTGCAGAGTGGAAGTTCCGCGCAATCGGCCAGGGTTACGCATCCGGCCTGTCCGGCATCGCGCGCGATTACGGCGTCAACGTCTGATCTTCGCTCTCGACGAGCTGACTCGGGGAAGGTTCCGCAGTAGTCTGTGGAACCCTCCCCGTTTTCACGTTCGGATGCGGTGAGAGACCGCTTGCAGTAACCACTCTGCATTGACCAACTAGAAAGGGCCACGCTCCGTGGTACTGCGAATATTCGGTTTGTCCATCGCGATCTCCATCATCGCGATGATCGTCGCGTTCATCTACGGCGGACCAGAGGCACTGTTCCTCGTCATCATCCTGTCGATTCTGGAGATCTCGCTTTCCTTCGACAACGCCGTCATCAATGCGACCGTTCTGCGAAGAATGAGTGACTTCTGGCAGAAGATCTTCCTCACCATCGGCATCGTCATCGCCGTCTTCGGTATGCGTCTGGTGTTCCCGCTCGTGATCGTCTGGGCTGCTTCCGGGCTCGGACCCGTAGCTGCGCTCGACCTCGCGCTCAACCCGCCTGCCGACGACGCCGCGTACTTCGCCAACGGCGAGCCGAGCTACGAAACCATCCTCACCGACGCTCATCCGCAGATCGCCGCATTCGGTGGCATGTTCCTGCTGATGCTCTTCCTCGGCTTCATCTTCGAAGAGCGTGAGATCACCTGGCTGTCCTGGCTCGAGAAGCCCCTCGCTCGCATCGGCAAGCTCGATCAGCTCTCCGTCGTCGTGGCCGGCATCGTCCTGGTACTCAGTGGTTCCTTCCTCGCCGCTGACGACAAGGTTTCGACCGTCATGATCTCGGGCGTTCTGGGCATGATCACCTACATCGCGGTCAACGGATTGGGTGAACTGTTCAACTTGCCGGAAGAAGGCGAAGAAGGCGAAGAGGTGACCACCAAGTCCGGTGGTCCCACCGAATTCGCGAAGGCCACCGGCAAGGCCGGCTTCTTCCTGTTCCTCTACCTCGAGGTCCTCGACGCGTCCTTCTCCTTCGACGGCGTCATCGGCGCATTCGCCATCACGGCGGACCCGATCATCATCGCCCTCGGCCTTGGCTTCGTCGGCGCGATGTTCGTCCGTTCCATCACGGTCTTCCTGGTCCGCAAGGGCACGCTCTCCGATTACGTCTACCTCGAGCACGGTGCCCACTGGGCCATCGGCGCTCTGGCCGTCATCTTGATGGTGTCCATCGGCGTTCACATCAACGAGATCATCACCGGCCTCGTCGGTGTCTTCTTGATCGGCGCTGCTTTCATCAGCAGCCTCATTCGCAACAAGCGAATCGCGAAGGAAGATCCGAAGTTGGACGAGAACACTCCGGCAACTGTCTGACGTTCTTTCTCGAAACGCCCGCGACCCTTTTCGGTCGCGGGCGTTTTGTTTGCTATGCCTCAATTGAAACTTTCGGCATTCACAGCCGCGCGGCTAATGTTCAGCCGCGCGCCACATTCAGCCTGCGGCTGAACAATTGCCCTGCGGGTGCGAAACCGCACAAATTTTGAGCTACCCCTGCACAATCAGGAGGCGAAATCCGACTGTGCACAGCGATGAGGGGGAAATTCGTGGAAGATCAGTTTCTGTCCAAAGGCCAGAACATCGAGCTCCCCGACGAACTCGAACAGATCGACATCGTGATCACCTGGGACAACCCCGAATTCGGTGTCGACGCCTCGGCATTGCTTCTGGGTGCCGACGGAAAAGTCAGGTCCGACGCGGACTTCGTCTTTTACAACCAACAGGAATCTGCTGACGGCTCGGTTCGATACCTCGGCCGCCGCGAAGCCGAATCCGGCTCGCACGAGCGCCTCCTCGTACACCTCGCTACCGTGCCCGATCAGGTCGACGCGATCGCGTTGGTAGGCAGCGTCGACTCCGGTTCCTTCGGCGACCTCGGCAAACTTGCGCTCCAACTAGTTGATTCCGGCGGCTCTCCTATCGCCGAATACGTCACCGCCGACGCGTCCACCGAAACCGCATTCGTCTTCGGTCAGGTCTATCGGCGCAACGGGAAGTGGAAACTTCGTGCCATCGGCCAAGGTTGGGCTTCAGGACTCGCCGGGCTCGCCGAAGACTTCGGAGTCGACGTAAGCGAGGACGCCCCCAGCGAGGAGCCGGAGTCACCTGAGCTGGAGACGCCCCACCCGATATCGGAGCCAGAACCATCAGGCACCGGATCGTCAGGCACGGCACCGTCAGACATCGCACCGTCAGGCATAGCACCGTCAGACATCGAACTTACGACGCCGCCAAAGCCCGTACGACAACGAGGCGTTCGTACGGCGAAGCCCGTACCCAAGAAAGCCCCTCTACCCGAATTCAAGCACGCAGAGTCCGAGGCCTGGCAACGTGCACGACTCTTCTCGGTGATCGGCGTCGGAACCGGTGAGGAACAAGAACGACGCACCACGTCGGCGCTGGTCTCCACGATGCAGGCCGTTCCGCTGTTCGCCCGGGCGGTCTCGTCGCGCGTGGGTGCGCCGGCCGGCTCGTTCGAGGGATACGTCGAAGTTCCCTACGTCAAAGGTGAATCTCGGGTGATCCCGGATGCGGTGTGGCGCATCGCCCGCGGAAGCCGACTCTGGACCGGCTTGCTGGAGGCAAAGACTGGAGCAGGCACCCATACCCGAGAGCAGCTCGAAAACTATCTCGACGTCGCCAAGAAGAACAAGTACGACGTCGTGATCAGCCTGTCCAACGACTTGCCTGCCGGCGCCGGCGAACTACCGGTCGAGGTGGACAAGCGAAAGCTCACCAAAGTCGCGCTGCGGCATCTCTCCTGGGCAGAAGTCATCCACGAGGCGCGGATGGTGCTCTCGCACGGCGGAATCGACAACCCACTGCAGGGTTGGATTCTCAGCGAGTTTCTCCGGTATATCGAACATCCCAAGTCCGGGGCCGAGGAGTTCGTCGACATGGGTCGCCATTGGGTATCGATACGCGATTCCGTCAGCGCCGGGACTCTACGTTCTGGAGATCCGAAGGCAGCGGCCGTCGCTCAGTCGTGGATCGCGCTTGCACGGAATCTTGCGCTGCGGTTCACCGCTGATCTCGGTGTCGTCGTCAAACATGTGTTGCCCCGCCGGGTAGTCAACGACGCTGAAGCGCGTACCGCGCTGACAGTCAACGAATTGGCGAACGACGGCACCTTCAGCGCCACCCTCCGAATCCCCGACGCTGCCGGAGAATTACGGGTTACTGCTGATTTGAGAACCAACAAAGTGAGCTGCAGTACAACGGTTTCCGCTCCTGACGAAGGTACCGCGGGAAAACGGGTAACTTGGGCTTTGCGTCAATTGAAAAACGCACCCGAGGACTTGTTGGTCGAAGCGTTGTTCACCGGTCCTGCCTCGTCCACATGCGAGACTCTTACATCGGCTCGTGCAACACCTCGCCTACTGACGGACGGACAAGGCGGTCAACTCAGTTCGTTCGTACTGACGCAATCCTTCGCCCTTGGCAGCAAGCGTTCGGGCACTGCTGCGAGTTTCATCAGCAGCGTCACCAGTTCGGCTGAGATGTTCTACTCCGAAGTCGTTCAACCGCTGCGTGAATGGGTCCCCGCCGCCCCCAAGGCCTCCGACTTCCCCCGAGAAGAACAAGCCGACGACGAAGACTAGCCATGGACGAAATAGTCATAGACCGCGCAACCGATGAGGACGCCGCGGAAATCCTTGTTCTACAACGCTGTTGCTGGGTTTCGGAAGCAATCTCCAACAACAGCATGGACATTCCCCCACTCCACGAGGACCTTCCCACGGTCCGGGCCTGGGTTGAGGAGTCGACTGTCTGGACCGCACGACGCAGCGGCAGGCTCGTCGGGGCCGTTCGAGGCACAGCGGACGGAACTGCTTGGCAGATAGGCCGTCTCATGGTGGCACCGGACTTGGCGGGTAACGGCCTCGGCCGGCGCCTCCTGCAGCACGTGGAACAGAATGCTCCGGCGCACATCACCAGTTTCGGATTGTTCACCGGAAGTAAGAGCGTCCGGAACATTCGCTTGTACTCCCTGGCGGGTTACGTGCAGTTGCCGCCGGACCCCAACCACATCCCCGGAGTTGTCTACTTGTCGAAGCCGAACGTCGCGGTCTCCGACTGAACGGCGATACTGATTTGTGTGGTGAACATTCGCGTCGCAGCACAGACGGACTTGCCGTTCTTACGTGAGCATGACTCGCACGTCGCAGCCGAGGAACTCACGTCCGTGGTCCAACGCGGTCGGGTGCTCCTCGCTGAGCACAATGGCGAAGCGGTCGGGTGGCTGCGCTGGGGCTTGTTCTGGGACGAAATTCCGTTCATGAACATGCTGACCGTCCTGTCTTCTCACCGCAGCCAGGGCACCGGACGCGCCTTGGTCACATATTGGGAAAAACAGATGAACCATGCGGGATATTCGAGAGTTCTCACCTCCACCCTCTCCGACGAGTCAGCCCAGAACTTCTATCGCGCAATGGGATACATCGACGCCGGAGTCTTGTTACTCCCGGACGAATCCTCCGAGATCTTCCTGCGGCGAGACCTCGAGACTGTGCCCGATCTGCCCGATCCCCACATTACCCGCGAGTAATATATGGTGGTCGTCACACCGCGATCTCAGGGTGGGGCGTGGCACACCAACGTGGAGGACGAGTATGTCGTCAAGGGTCTTATCTCGCGCAGTTGTCGGAGTACTCGCGCTCGCACTGACAGGCGTCGGCGCACCGGTAGCGCTCGCGCAGCCAGCCCTTGCCAAGTCCCCCGATGACGGTTTCTACAGCTACGACGGCGCGGCACCCCTCTCGTCGTACGCCCCGGGTGCGGTCCTCGAGACTCGCACCGTGCCGTACACCGTGCTCAACGTCCCGACCCCGATACAGGCAGTGCAGGTTCTCTATCGCTCGACCGACGCCCTCGGTCAGCCGTCCGCCAACGTCACCTCGATCTTGCGCCCGGCCAACGCCCAACCGAACAAAGTTGTTTCGTACCAGTCCTTTTACGATTCGCTGAACCCCGACGACAGTCCGTCGCGGGCCATCGCGGGTAACACCCCGATCGGTGACTGGACTCCCAGCGGACGCAACTTCAACATCGGCGGAACCTTCACGAGCATCGAAGCGGCTCTGTTCGGGCCGCTCTTCGCACTGGGCTACACGATCGTCGTCCCGGACACCGAGGGCCCGGATGCGAACTTCGCTGCCGGACCCGAATACGGGATGATGACGCTCGACGCTCTGCGTGCCGCTCGCGATGTCCCGGAAACCGGAATAACCGACGACGCCGAGATCGCGCTGATGGGGTACTCCGGCGGAGCGATCGCCACCAACTGGGCTTCGATCCTCGCTCCCGCGTACGCACCGGAGATCAACGACAACTTGATCGGTGCCGCGCAGGGCGGCGTGCTGGTCAATCCGGCCAACAACCTTCGCTACGCGAGCGGAAGCATCGGGTGGGGCGGCGTTGTCGGCATGGCAGTTGTCGGCGTTGCGCGTTCGTACGACATCGATTTCGGGAAGTATCTCAGCGACCGTGGACGCGACGTCATGGCTCGACTCGAAGACGCGTCCATCGGCAATGTGCTGGCGCAATACCCCGGACTGACCTGGCAGGATCTGGTCAAACCCGAGTACGCCGATCCCAATACGGTTCCCGAGTACGTCGATGTCGTGAACAAGATCAACATGGGCACCGCGGCGACACCGACCATTCCGATGTTCATCGCGCAGGCAGCCAACGGCACCATCGAGGGCACCCAACCCGGCGGCCCCGGTGTCGGAGCAGGAGACGGCGTCATGATCACGGGCGATGTCCGCACCCTCGCACGCAAGTACTGCGACGCCGGCCTGGCGATTCAGTACGACCAGTACGACACCATCAGCCACTTCCTCGGCGCCATGCTCTGGCTCCCCGGTGCGCTCGCTTGGGTCGACGACCGATTGAACGGCAAGCCTGCACCGTCCAACTGCGCGAACATCGCACCGGGGAACTCTCTTGCGCCGCAGGAACATGCGCGCTAACTGACCGAGACATTTACTTCGATGGTTCCACCTCCCACCGAACGTGAGTCACCAACGGTTCCAGGCTCAAGCGGCTGACGGCGGATTCCAGGAGTCCGTCGTCACGCTCCGCGGCAGCCAGTTCGGCCACCACCCGCACGCGGTCGCTGTCCGGGATATCGAAGGACTGCACTGACCGCAGTTGAAACTCCGGCCTCGAAATGGACTGCACGGTAAGCCCTCTGATGTGAGCTTCGGCGTCACCGTGGCAAGTCACCTCGAAGGTGTAGTCCGCAGGCGGTTCCTCGCGTCCGGTGCGCGCAGGCTGGTGATCCATCATCCGGCCCAACGGCCTCAACAGCGTGTTCGCCAACATGATTGCACCGGCACCGAACACTGCGACCCAGTACATTCCGCCGCCGGCCAGTGCCCCGACGGCGGCCGTGGCCCACAGAGTTGCGGCGGTGTTCAGGCCGGTGACCGAGGCCCCCTGCTTCATGATCACTCCGGCGCCGAGAAAACCGATCCCGGAGACGATCTGCGCCGCGACGCGCGTCGGATCAGCGTCCGGCCCCTGAAACCCGTACGCGCCCATGATGACGAAGAGCGTCGCACCCAAGCTCACCAACGCGTTGGTTCGCAGACCCGCCATCCTTGCGCGCCATTGCCTTTCGATCCCGACGGCAGCGCCGAGGACGAGCCCGAGCGCAATCCGCACAAGGATGACGTGAATTTCCACGGTGAACTCCTAGAGCCAGGTCGCGAATCGACGGATGAACATTCCCTTGGCCACCTGCGTGACGATGCAGTATGCCGCGAGAGTGAGGACCAGCCACGGGAAGTAGTTCCACGGCAGTGAAACCAACCCGAGGGAATGACCCCAGGACGTGAACGGAAACACCAGCGCGAAGACGCAGGCGGCGCCCGTGCTGAGCAGTACCGGCAGCGATGCACGCGACTGGATGAACGGGATCTTGCGGGTGCGGATCATGTGAACGATCAGCGTCTGCGAAATCAATGACTCGATGAACCAACCAGATTGGAACAGAGCTGCATGCTCGGGAGAGTTGGCAGCGAACACGAACCACATCAGCGCAAACGTCGAGATGTCGAAGATCGAACTGATCGGGCCTATGAACACCATGAACCGGCGCAGGCTCTTGGTCTCCCACTTCCGCGGCTTCGCGAGGAAGTCGTCGTCGACGCGGTCCCACGGGATCGTGAGCATCGAGAGATCGTAGATCAGGTTCTGCAACAACAGAACTACGGGAATCATGGGGATGAACGGCAGCAAGGCGCTGGCGACGAGCACCGAGAAGACGTTCCCGAAATTCGACGACGCAGTCATCTTGATGTACTTCTGGATGTTTCCGAAGGTACGACGCCCTTCGATGACTCCTTGTTCGAGTACACCGAGGTCCTTCTCCAGCAAGATGATGTCCGCGGATTCGCGGGCGATATCCGCTGCGGTGTCGACGGAGATGCCGACGTCCGCCGCGCGCAGTGCGGGTGCGTCGTTGACACCGTCGCCGAGGAAGCCGACCGTGTGGCCGACTCGGCGCAGCGATTCGACAATGCGTGCCTTCTGCATCGGATCCGTCTTTGCGAAGACAGTTGTCCGTTGCACCAAATCGTCGAGGGCCTCGTCGCTCAACGCTTCGATCTCGGCGCCGGATACAACAGTTCCCACGTCGATACCGACTTTGCCGCAGACGGTTTCGGCCACCAGTTCGTTGTCACCCGTCACTACCTTGACGGCGACGCCATGGCTCGCGAGCGCTTCGATCGCCCCAGCCGCAGATTCCTTCGGCGGGTCGAGGAAGGCAAGCAACCCGACCAGGGTCATGCCTTCTTCGTCGGCAGTGGAGTATTCCCGTCGCTGCTCGTCGACAACGACCTTGGTCGCCACCGCAAGCACTCGCTTTCCCTGACCGTTCAGTTCCGCGACCAGTCGATCGACTCGGGCCAGCCAGCCTGGTGTCAGCTGGTGAGCTACTCCATCCAGCTCCACCGATTCACAGACCGAAAGGAGCTCTTCCACTGCGCCTTTCGTGACGATCAGATCACCGTCGCCGTGATCGACCACCACGGACAGGCGACGACGCTTGAAGTCGAAGGGAATCTCGTCCACCAACCCGTGCCGACGCGAGATCTCCTCGAGTACTTCAGGACCGGCAGCCTCGATAACTGCGTCGTCGAGAAGACTGCGCAGTCCGGTCTGATTCACGGAATTGATCGCTGCGAGCCGCAACACGTCCTCGGATTTACGTCCGGCAGTGTCCAGATGCTCACCGAGAACGATACGGTCCTCGGTCAGAGTTCCGGTCTTGTCCGTGCACAGAACGTCCATGGCGCCGAAGTTCTGAATCGCGTTGATCTGCTTGACGATCACCTTCTTGCGCGACATGTGCAGCGCGCCCTTGGCCAGATTCGCAGTCACGATGAGCGGCAACATTTCCGGTGTCAACCCCACCGCGGTTGCGACACCGAAGAGTAGTGCTTGGCTCCAGTCCTTGGTCAGTCCGTTGATGATGAACACCGCGGGGACCATGATCAGCATGAACTTGATCAGCAGGTAGCTGACGCTGCGCACTCCGACGTCGAAGCTGGTTTCGGGTCGCTTGGACGCCAATTGTGCTGTCATGGCACCGAAGTAGGTGCGCCTGCCGGTGTGAACCGCGACAGCGGTCCCGCTGCCCGACACGACGGAAGTACCCATGAATCCGATGTTCTCGGCTTCGAGCAGTCGATCGACGTCGATCCCCGAGGATGGTTCTGCAGACTTCTCGGCCGGCATCGATTCACCGCTGAGCATGGACTGATTGATCTGTAGATCCTTGGCCCGGATGATGCGGACATCGGCCGGGATCATGTCGCCGGCGGCAAGCTGGACTACATCACCTGGCAGTAGTTGCTCGATCGGAATCTCCGCCGTGACCACGGTGTTGTTGATCTTGCGGGTGGCCGCGACTGTTGTCGTCACCATTGCCTTGAGCGCCTCGGCGGCGCGGCTCGAGCGGTATTCCTGCCAGAACCTCAGGGACACACTGACAAAGATCATCAACCCGAGGGTGATGATGCCCTCGTAGGAAGGTCCGTCTTCCGGGTCCGCCCACACCACGTCGGTCGCGACCATGATCAGGGCGAGGAACACCAGGATCAGGATGAACGGGTTCTTGAACGCCCCCGCGAACTGCACGATTGCCGGGGTCGGGCGGTCGTGGCGGACGTCGTTGCGCCCGTATTGCCGGCGAAGATCGTCGATCTGATCGTCACGAAGCCCGTTGGTCGTCGTGGTCAGATCTGCGAGAACGGTGCGCGTGTCCGAGGTCGAGTAGTCGACCAATTCCTGTGCGCTTTCCTTTGCCAGGACTGTTGAATGTGTTTGTTGTGCACTGTTTCTCGTGGGCCGCGGCCGCAATGCGAGAACGGAAAATGACATGACGAATCTCCTCGGCTGCCCGAACGCATCAGACCATGTCAGTGCATCAGGGCAGCAGAATGCGCTGAACGACAATGGAAGTCGTCAGCGGACGCGGCAAAGCCGCGCAGATGAAACCGAGGGTGCAAAAAGGTCAGAGGCTGAGCGAAAGACCGGGGCGAGCACCGTCGGTAAGTACAGAAGGATGGGTCGGATATCGACTCGGCGGGTCGTCCACGATGGTCACCTCCTGAAAGTTCGGGGCGTCCGTTGACGCCACACGATTGCATGCGCACAGCACACGCCAGGAGAACCGAATATCGACGTACTCTCGCCTTCGCCGGAAGAAACCGGCATCAAGCTGCGAAAACACCTCCACGTCCGAGTTTTGGCACTGCACGACGTGTCCCGATCCAAACCGGGAAGCCACTTTGGATCACCCCTTAAGCCGGGGAGATCTGTCCTAACCTTGGGCGTCTCTCGACGTCGTGAGATCAGTGGCCTGTGTTCGTGCAGAAGCCTCACCTAACGAGGTACTGCACCCAGAGGGTAGTTCTCAAATCTGTTGCCTGTCAACCGAGCAACTCAGACGGCGGGCAATCCCGCCCGTGCGACGGCACCGGCGAAGAGTGCCGTCACAGCGGCGCCCATCACGCTCTGGTCAACTTCTTCCGGATCCACGGAGTGCTCGAGAACGAGCCCGGATATCAAGGCCATCAACGAGATTGCGGTGGTCCGCACATCGAAGGACTCGTCCACTCCCCACTCCCGGGCACGTTCGCCGATCAACTCCACGAGCTGACTGCGTAAGTGGCGACGCTCACGAAAGTACGCCTGAGCGATCTGCGGATCACGTCCGGCGAGGACTCCGAATTCGAGGACGAGCAGTGACCACCCCGGATCGTCGACCATCCACGTTGCAATGGCCTCACCACCTTTGCCCGCCGCATCCGCCGGGTTCATGCCGGCAATCTCGGCGAGTACGCGGCCGGCCAGTTCGAGAGACCGTTGCGCAAACAGTTCAGCGAACAGACCTTGTTTCGACTCGAAGTTGGAGTAGACAGCGCCCTTGGTGAAGCCCGCGCGGCGAGCAACTTCAGTGAGACGTGCAGCACTGAATCCGCGCTCGGCAAACTCTTCCGCTGCAGCGTCGAGCAGTCTTTGCCGCACCACGTCACGTCCGGGGCGGGTTACCGGAGTCCAGTCCGGTTGACGAGATTCAGTCACGATACCTAGAGTATTCAATACCTCGGGTATTGACAAGCTCTTTACTTTCGACAAGATCAGGACTCTTCGTGACCACTACGCATCCGGCACACGCCGCACCAGACAACAGCTCCACCCACGACGAACACCACCATGACAATCTGCTGGTGAAATACGGCGCACCCAAGGTGATGGCCGCGCTGTTCGTCGGTGTGCTTCTGCTGCAGATGGGCTTCATCCTCAGCTACGTCGCTGCCTTCCATCAGCCGACTCCGCGAGACATCGAAATCGCGGTCATCGCCGATCAGGGCACGCCCGACGGCATGGATCAGCAGATCGCCGACAAACTCAACGCCATCGACGGCAGCCCGCTCGACGCTCAGGTGGTCGACAGCACGGCGACCGCTCGCCGCATGATCAACGACCGCGAGATCCAGGGCGCCTTTGTCATCAACCCGGCCGGACCGGACACCCTGATCACCGCGAGCGCGGGCGGCAGTTCCATCGCGACGTCACTCGAAGCGGTGTTCACGAAGGTCGAGGCAACGCAGGACCGACAGTTCGTCGTCCGCGACGAGATCCCCGTCGGAGCGCACGACAACCGCGGCCTCTCCGGCTTCTACCTCTCGGTCGGCTGGGTCGTCGGCGGTTATCTCCTTGCGGCAGCCATCGGACTGTTCATCGGTGCGCCGAAGACGCTCCGACAGGCAAGCGCACACACGGGCGTGATCGCGATCTACTCGGTCATCTCGGGAGCCCTCGGCGCCCTCATCACCTCGCACGTACTCGGAACCTTCGCCGGCCACTGGTTCCCGCTCTGGATCCTGGGAACAGCCGTGGTGTTCGGCACCGCCATGTTCACACTCGGATTGCGCGCGGCCATCGGCGTTCTGGCAGTCCCGCTGGCTATCGCCGTCTTCGTGATCCTCGGCAATCCCAGTGCGGGAGGCGCATTCGGCTCCAACGTGATTCCCTCGTTCTACGCCGCAATCGGCCGATGGATCACACCCGGCGCCGGCACCGAGGGCGTCCGGAGCATCGTCTACTTCAACAACGTCGGCGTCGGTCAGCCTGCCCTGACGCTCTTCCTGTACGCGCTGATCGGTGCGGTCATGCTGTTCGGCTTCACGATCCGTCGTAACCGAAAGTCCACCGACACGACGCCGACTCCAGCTGTGGCGAACGCCGACTAGTCCTAGTCTGAACTCATGACGAGCCTCCTCCACCCCAACGCCTCGCACGTCGCCGAAACACTGATCTCGCGGGGTCACCACGGCGTCATCGTCACGCAGCCCGACGCCACGCACACCGCGGCCGAGGCAGCGGCGGCAGTTGGGGTGGAGGTAGGCGCGATCACCAAGTCACTGGTGTTCCTTCTCGACGACGATCCGGTCCTGCTGCTGGTCTCCGGCGCACATCAGGTCAACCTGAAGGCCACCGGCGAACGCCTCGAAGGCAAGCTCACGCGGGCGCCGCTGGAAATGGCGAAGTCCGCGACGGGCCAGCCGATCGGTGGGGTCGCTCCGCTCGGGCATCCCACCAATCTGCCCACGTACATCGATACCGCCCTCGAGCAGTACCCCGAATTGTGGGCAGCCGCCGGGCACCCCAACACGGTCTTTCGCACGACGTACTCCGAACTCCTCCGAATCACCGCCGGCCTCGCCGTCGACATGGACTGAAGCACTTCAGCCAACCCGGTCCGAAACCACTCAGACGTGCGTCCACCTATAGTTGGACGCACCATGTGCACTGCAACAAGGACCCCGGCCGGCAACCACTGGCGACGACGGCACGTAGATCTGTGCCGCACCGACGCATGTCTGTGTATGCCGAGCGCAGTCACCTCGACCACACCGCACACCTCGAGTTCCAGCCGGAGAGTTCCCGTTGTCTGACAAGCCGAATGCCGTTTCCAGCCACACCACCCCCGACGTCCCCGAAGTAGCGTCGACGCCCGAGTTGTCCACCGGTATCTGCGCCGGCGACTACCGCGCAGCGCTTCGCCGCCACCCCGCCGGTGTCACCGTCGTGACCCTCGATTCGGGTACCGGCCCGGTGGGTTTCACCGCCACCTCGTTCTCGTCCGTCTCCCTCGAGCCGCCGCTCGTCTCGTTCAACATCGCGGAGACGTCGTCGAGCATCAACGCACTCAAGGCAGCCGAGTCCTTGGTGATCCACCTTCTCGGCGAACATCAGCAACATCTGGCCCAGCGCTTTGCGCGTAGTGCCGATCAGCGTTTTGCAGACGAGTCGCTGTGGGCGGTACTCGACACCGGGGAACCGGTTCTGCACGGCACCCCCAGTTGGATGCGCGTCAAGGTCGACCAGCTGATCCCCGTCGGCGATCACACGCTGGTCATCGGACTTGTCACCCGAGTTCATGCCGAAGAGGACGACGAATCCGCTGCCGCACCCCTGCTCTACCACGAGGGCAAGTACTACCGCCCGACTCCGTTAGGTCAGTAGACAACTGTGCGCCTTTATTAACCGCCCGCGGTTAATAAAGGCGCACAGCAAGTTAGAGCGCTACGTACTTGGTATCGAGGTACTCGTCGATACCCTCGGTTCCGCCTTCACGACCGAAGCCCGATTCCTTGACGCCACCGAACGGTGCCGCAGCATCGGAGATCGCGCCGCGGTTGACGCCCACCATGCCGGTATCCAGCTTGGCCGAGACACGCATCGCACGGTCGATGTCGCGGGTGTAGAAGTACGCCACGAGACCGTATTCGGTGTTGTTCGCAGCCGCGATCGCCTCGTCTTCGGTGTCGAAACCGACCACTGCCGCAACGGGTCCGAAGATCTCTTCCTTCAGCAGGCGCGCATCGGCGGGCACCTGATCGAGGACCGTCGGGGTGAAGAAGAAGCCGGGGCCTTCGGGTGCCGATCCACCGGTGCGAACGCGAGCGCCCTTGGACACGGCGTCGTCGACGAGTCCGGTGACGGTTGCGAGTTGCTTGGTGTTGATCAGCGGGCCGATGTTGGTGCCCTCGGCGTCACCGGCGCCTACCTTCAGGGCCGCAACCTTGGCGGTGAACTTGTCGGTGAACTCCTCGCGCACCGAGTTGGCGACGTAGATGCGGTTGGCCGCGGTGCAGGCCTCGCCGCCGTTGCGCATCTTCGCGAGCATTGCGCCGTCGACAGCCGCGTCGATGTCGGCGTCGTCGAAGACGATGAACGGTGCATTGCCACCGAGTTCCATCGACGTGCGGAGCAGCTTGTCAGCAGCATTGCGCACCAACAGCTTTCCGACGCCCGTGGAGCCGGTGAACGTGACCTTGCGCAGACGCGCATCTTCCATCAACGGTCCGCTGATGGAAGCCGCGTCGGAGGTCGGGAGAATCGAGAGCACACCGTCGGGCAGACCCGCGTCGGCAAACACCTGGCCGAGAAGCTGCATGGTCAGCGGCGTGTCCTCGGCGGGCTTGACGATGATCGTGCAACCGGCAGCGAGCGCCGGTCCGATCTTGCGCGTGCCCATGGCGAGCGGGAAGTTCCACGGGGTGATCGCGAGGACCGGTCCAACGGCTTCCTTGGTGACCAGGATGCGGCCGTTGCCGGCCGGAGCCTGCGTGAAACGGCCACCGATGCGGACCGCTTCCTCGCTGAACCAGCGCAGGAATTCGCCGCCGTAGTTGACCTCACCGCGGCTCTCTGCCAACGACTTACCCATTTCCAAGGTCATCATCAGCGCGAAGTCCTCGGCGCGGGCGTGCAGCAATTCGAAGGCGGTGCGCAGGATCTCGCCGCGTACACGTGCCGGGGTAGCCGCCCAGTCTTCCTGCGCCGCAGCGGCGAGGTCGAGCGCGCGGATACCGTCGGCAGCGGTGGCGTCGGCTACCTGGGCGAGTTCCTCACCCGTTGCCGGGTTGTAGACCGCGAAGGTCTTCTCGGCCGGGACGAGCTTGCCGCCGAGCCAGAGACCCTGGGGTACCGAGTCGAGAAGATCCGAGACGTTGGACATGTCAGTTCCCCTGTGCTGCAGAGCGGATGGCGGTCTCGAGAACGGTCAACGCGTCGTCGAGCAGCTCCTCGGAGATGACCAGCGGCGGGAGCAGACGGATGACGTTGCCGTAGGTACCGCAGGTGAGGATCACGACGCCGGCAGCGAGGCACTCGGCGGCGATCTTCTTGGTGATGTCGGCGTCCGGCTCCTGCCCACCGGGCTTGACCAGCTCGATGGCGAGCATGGCGCCGCGACCGCGAACGTCACCGATGACGTCGAGTTCCTTTGCCAGTGCGTTCATTCGGCCGACGACGGTCGATTCGATGGTGCGCGCACGGCCGCAGAGGTCGAGCTCACGCATCTGATCGATGGATGCCAGTGCAGCGGCGCAGGCGACGGGGTTCCCGCCGTAGGTGCCACCGAGGCCGCCGGGGTGGACGGCGTCGATGAGCTCGGCGCGACCCGTGACAGCGGCGAGCGGCATGCCGCCGGCGATGCCCTTGGCGAGCGTGACCAGGTCGGGGACGATGCCCTCGTGATCGCTGGCGAACCAGGCGCCGGTACGAGCGAAGCCTGCCTGAACCTCGTCGGCGATGAAGACGACGCCGTTCTCCTTGGCCCACGCGACGAGCGTCGGGAGGAATCCTTCTGCGGGAACGATGAATCCGCCCTCGCCCTGAATGGGCTCGATGAGGATCGCGGCCGTGTTGGCGGCGCCGACCTGCTTCTCGATCATCGTGATGGCGCGCTGTGCGGCCTGCTCACCGGTGATCTTGGAGCCGTCGACATTGAGGCCCTCGCGGTACGGGTAGGACATCGGGACGCGGTAGACCTCGGGGGCGAACGGACCGAAGCCGCTCTTGTACGGCATGGACTTCGAGGTCAGCGCCATCGTGAGGTTGGTGCGGCCGTGGTACGCGTGGTCGAAGACGACGACTGCGTCGCGACCGGTCGCGTGACGGGCAATCTTGACGGCGTTCTCGACGGCTTCTGCGCCGGAGTTGAACAGCACGGAACGCTTCTCGTGGTCACCGGGGGTGAGTTCGGCGAGACGCTCGGCGACCTCGATGTAGCCCTCGTACGGAGCGACCATGAAACAGGTGTGGGTGAAGTGCGCGACCTGATCCTGAACTGCGGACACGACGGCCGGGTTGGAGGCGCCGACGCTGGTCACGGCAATACCGGCACCGAGGTCGATCAGCGAGTTGCCGTCGACGTCGACGATGACTCCACCGTCTGCGTCGGCGACGTAGACCGGGAGGGTGGATGCGACGCCTGCGCCGACGACCTTCTTACGACGTTCGGCGAGCGCAGCCGAGCGCGGGCCCGGGAACTCCGTGACGATGCGACGCTCCTGCGGAAGCCGGTATTCGATTGCACTCATGTGACCACCCTCTCGGTTGTGTATTGCATTCGAGTATGCGACGCGCGAAGCACCGCAAGCACTGCCGAAATGGATACCTGAAGCTGCAGGGCTACTCCATATCGGCAACGACAGCTAGCCTTGATCAGGTGACGGTTCCGATCTCGTGGCTCTTGCGCCAGAAACACCTCTCGCTGGCCCTGCTCACCGACCGAGCAGCCGCCACCCATCCCGTCACGTTTGCGCAGGCCACAGAGCTGACGGACCCCACACCGTGGCTCTCCGGCGGTGAGTTGGTGCTCACCACCGGGCTGGCACTGGTGGGCGCCGACGCCACCGACTACAGCGAGTACATCGACCGTCTGGCCGCCGCAGAAGTGTCGGCTCTGGGTTTCGGGACCGGCCTTTCCCATGAGAGTGTGCCCGCAGACCTGATTGCCGCCGCCCGCAGTCGCGGGCTCCCCCTGCTGGAAGTGCCGTTCACGACCCCCTTCGCGGCCGTCACGCGAGCGGTGATGACTCGCCTGAGCCAGCAGGAATACGAATCGGTATTGCGCGCGGCAGAAGTACAGACACGCATCACCCGAGTTGCACTGCGCGGTGGCGTGTCGGCGATCGTGCGTGAACTGGCTACCGCCACAAAAACTTCGGTGGCGTTTGTCGGAGATCGAATCACCGCGGTGCACCCGGCAAACCAGAAGTCGTTGATCACCGAGGTTCGCGCGGTCGCGGCCACCACCCGCGATCCCAACGCTCCGGCGTCGATCTCGCAGAGCACACCCGAACGGACGTTGACACTGTCCCCCGTCGGAGTCACCGACAGTTGGCACGGATACCTCGCCATGGCAGGCGCCGGGCCCCTGAGCAACATCGACAGAGTGCTGCTCGGGCACGCCGTCTCGTTGCTCACCCTCGAACTCGAGAAGCCGGTTCGGCTGCGGGCCGAGCGAACCCGACTCAATGCCATGGCTTTCGGGCTTCTGCTCGACGGCCGAATTCCCGAGGACGGCGTGCCGTCGTACCTGGACGAAGCAAGCGACACTCACGGCAACATTCGTGTCGTCCACGTTCGCGGATCCGGACTCGGACCCGTTCTCCGCGAACTCGACAACGCTCTCGCCCGGGCAGGCCGCCCGCTGTTCGCCCAATCCGAAGACGGCGCGCTGACCGTACTCCTTCGTGGAACCGACACCATCGACACAGCCAAAACGCTACTGGCGCAACTCTCCCCCACCGAGGCGAAAGCTGTGCGTGCCGGAATCAGCACCCCTCACCGCCTTCTCGATGCACCGCGCGCACTCGTTCAGGCCCGCGCCGCAGCCAACCTCACGACGGCCACGGCGCGAATTCTCGAGTTCGACGCTCTGAGCGGGTCGACAATTCTGGCGTCCGAGCCTGCCCGGGAGGCACTGATCGCCATGGCTGCGGACACCATCCCGGTGCTGACCGAACACGACCAGGCACACGGAACCGCACTGGCCGCGTCACTGCGCGCCTATCTCGAGGCGAACGGCCAATGGGAGTCGGCCGCAGCCGAACTCGGTGTTCACCGGCATACCCTCCGAGGTCGCATCGCACGCATCGAGGAACTGCTGCAATGCGACCTCGGGCAGGCCAGGGTCAGAGCTGAACTACTGCTCTCGCTACTCGCCTGGGAGGGCCGCTGAAGGCTCCGCAGCACACACCGAAGCGAAGCTGGACGCACCGCGAACGAGTAGTTCGAGTTCGGCGTCGACCGTGCAGAGCCGTGCTGTGTCCAGCGCTCCGCTGCGGCTCACACTCGACATCAAAGCCGTGAACCGGCGCACCGCTTGTGGATTGGCGGCGGTCCACAACTCGACTACGTCGGGAACACCTTCACCGAGCGCTCCGGACACGAGGTCCGCGAAACGCGCCGTCAACCTGGCATGGACGGCGGCGCTGCCCATGACCTCCCAATGCGAGGCACCGACTGCGACATCGACGCCACCGAGAACATCGCCCAGATCGAGAGCGCCGGCGAGTTCCCGGTAGATCGCCTCCGCGGCCGCGGCCGTCGTATTCTCCTGCAGTGCAATGTCCGCCAGGGCGAGCGCTCCGAAGGACGCCTCGATACGGTCGCTTGCCGACAAACCTTCGGTGAGCGCCCGCACCGGAGCGGCCCATCGATCGATGTCGGCGCGCGGGTTCACGGTGAACCGGCCTGCGGCACCCGGGCGGCGCAACACCCAGCTCATCTCGGATTCCAACAACTGCTGCAAGCGATCGAGAGCCTTCAACTGTCCGGTGGCACTGAGATCGGAGTTCAGGATTTCGCGGCGAAGGTCCTCTGTGCCAAGCACTTCGCTGACCACAGCGTAGGCCAGAGCCGCTTCCGGACTGTGGACTCCGAGGTGTTCCTCTAGCCGGAACAGAACGCCGGGTCCGACGCGGTTGACCAGTTCGTCGACCACCGAGGTGATGATGATGTCGCGGCCCAACCGGTGTGCGCTGACTGCGTCCGGTGCTGCCTCGACGACGGAGAGCGGAAAGTACTGAGGAAGGCGATCGGCGAAGATCTGATTCTCCGGGACGGTCGACGCCCCCAATTCCGCTGCCAATACGTTCTTCGACTGCGCCACCAGCACAGCAAGTTCCGGCCGAAGCAGACCCTGACCGGCACGCGCCCTGACCGCCAGAGCCTTGGCGTCCGGCAGTGATTCTTCGAGCCGCTTCATCGCGCCCGCCGAGACCAGGTTCTCGATCAACCGCTCGTGCTGATCGAGCAGAGCGGGAGCGCGGTGCTCGGCCAGGCTGATCGCGAGGGTCTGATCTTCACTGGCCTCGAGCACCGACGCGGCCACTTCGTCCTGAGCGGCCGCGAGCAGTTCATTGCGCGAGGTCGCATCCAACGCTGCGAGTGCGATCTTGATGTTGACCTCGCGGTCCGAGGTAGCCACGCCGGCCGCGTTGTCGATGAAGTCGGCGTTGATCCGGCCACCGCCGGCGGCATATTCGATGCGAGCGCGTTGGGTGAAACCGAGGTTGCCGCCCTCACCCACCACCGTCGCACGCAACTCGTCACCACTGACGCGAACTGCGTCGTTGGACGGATCGGCTGCGTCGACATTGCTTTCGGTCGACGCTTTCACGTAGGTACCGACGCCGCCGTTCCACAACAGGTCCACCGGAGCGCACAGGATCGCTCGGATCAGTTCCTGAGGGGTCAGCTTCTCCTCGTTGATGCCGAGGGCCTGACGCGCCTCGAGCGGAAGGCGGATCGACTTCGCGCTGCGCGGCCAGACGCCACCGCCAGGCGACATCACGGTGCGATCGAAGTCGTCCCAGGACGAGCGCGGCACGCTGAAGAGCCGAGCGCGCTCGGCGAACGTCGTCTCGGTGTCGGGGTTCGGGTCGATGAAGATGTGGCGGTGATCGAATGCCGCGACCAGACGGATCTTGTGCGAGAGCAACATTCCGTTGCCGAACACGTCGCCCGACATGTCACCGATGCCCGCGACGGTGAACGGATCGGTGTCGACGTCGAGGTCGCGCTCGGCGAAGTGGCGTCGTACCGCTACCCAGGCGCCGCGAGCGGTGATGCCCATCGCCTTGTGGTCGTACCCTGCCGAACCGCCGGAAGCAAAGGCGTCGCCGAGCCAGAAACCACGCTCGACGGCGATGCCGTTCGCGACGTCCGAGAACCGTGCGGTCCCCTTGTCTGCTGCCACGACGAGGTAGGAGTCTTCACCGTCGTACTCGATTACTTCGGCCGGATGTACTGCAGCGCCGTCGACGATGTTGTCCACCACGTCCAGCAAGCCGCGAATGAAGGTGCTGTACGACTCCTGTACCTGCGCCGGGGTCGGTGACGACGTGCCACGAACCACGAACGCGCCTTTGGCTCCCGAAGGAACGATCGGGGAATTCTTCACGCTCTGGGTCTTCATGAGGCTCAGGGCCTCGGTGCGGTAGTCCTCGTATCGATCCGACCAACGCAGGCCGCCACGGGCGACGGAGGAACTACGCAGATGAACGCCTTCGACATTGGGTGCGCTGACGTAGATCTCGCGGAAGGGAACGGTCTTCTGTGGGGTGGAGAGCAACTGCGAGTCGATCTTGAACGACGCGTACGGCAGCGGGTCGCCGGACTCACCACGCAGGTACCAGTTGGTGCGCAGAGTCGCCTGCAGGAACGAACGCACGCCGCGCAAGACGCGGTCCTCGTCGAGAGTGTCTGCACCGTCGACTGATTCGTCGATGGCCGATGCCGCGGTAGCCACGGCTGTCTCACGCGATCCTGCAACGGCGGGATCGAAACGCGCGGTGAAGAGTTCGATCGCCTGTCGCACGAAGAGTGGCTTCGCTGCCAACACTCCGACGATGTAGCTCTCGGACAACCCGATACGAGCCTGAGCGAGGAAACGGCACGCAGCGCGCAGCAACTCTGCGTCGCGCCACGTGATGTCTGCTCGTCCGATCAGACTGGAGAAGGCGTCCATTCGGGTCTGGCCGGCGATGACGGCTTCGAAGGCGTCCGCCATCTTCTCCAGCGCACCTCCGTCGAAAGTGCTCGGCTCGAAGGTGAAGTAGTGCGCCGAACCCAGAACGGTCGGAAGGGGGCGGTGCGTCGAAACTCGGAGTCCGAGGGATTCGAAGTTCTCGCACAGATCGGAGAGGGAGGGCTCTCCGGACGGCCACAGCACCACGCAGGTCAGGTCACCACTGCTCAGGTCGTCACTCTGCCGGAAGACGAGTCGCTGGCCCGCTGCTGCCAGTTCGGCGACCAGTTCGAGCGCCGGGTCACCGGGTCGATCACCGCCTGCCGGTCTCGATTCTGCAGCTGCGGTCTTGGTCGCCGATGATGTGCTCGCCATTGAACACCCTCCTGGAAATTATTGGATCCGAACACTTTCCAGTGTTGCGTGGATCACCGGAAAGAGGTCGTGCCCGATAGGAGTACCAACCCTCATCGGGCACGACATTTCGGCAGTTGCGGTGAGCTCAGTCGCCCAACCTGATCGGAGCGAGCTCCTCGAACACGTCGCCGGGTCCGGGATTCTCGGTAGGCGCAGCGCCGCCGAGATGGTTGACGACGCCCCACACCGCGTTGATCGCGGTCTGGATCGCGCCCTCGGCCCAGCCGGCAGTCCACGACACGTCGTCACCGGCGAGGAAGATGCCGCGATGACGCGGTTCGAGATCATTCTGCACGAAGTGAGAGAACAGGCGCTCCTGGTAGCGGTAGTGCCCCGGAAGGTTCGCCTTGAATGCACCCATGAAGTCGCGCTCGGTTTCCCATGAGAGCGTCACCGGACTCGAGATGATGTGGCTGCGGAAGTCCACGCCGGGGTAGATCTCTTCGAGAGAGCGCAGCATGATGTTCATGCGCTCGGTGGCGTCGAGCGCCAGAAGCTTCAGCGAATCGTCCGACCAGGTGTACGACAAACAGATCAGGCCAGGCTTGCCCTCGCCTTGATCGAGCAGGTACGTGCCGCGACTCATACGGTCCGTCAGTGTCATCGACACCGAATCACGGCCGGTCACGGGATCCTTGTCCTTCCAGAACGGGCGGTCGACGAGTACGAACACCTTGGTCGAACCCATGTAGTGAGTGCGCTCGATCGCAGTCCAGTGGTCGATCGGGAACAGATCGTCGTCACACCTGATGTTGTTGAGCAGCATCCAACTCTGCACTGTTACAACGGCACTCGCGTAGGTGCGAATGAATCCGTCGGAGTCCGTGACGGTGATGTTGCCGGGCTCGGTACGCCGGAGTTCGGTGACGCGGGGACGTGTCTTGCCGTCGTTGAGCGAAGCGACCGTCGTACCGGCAGGCCAATGCGCCATCTGCGCCGGGGCGCGGTTCCACAACCGCATCGGCAGCTGCTGCGATCCACCCACGATGCCGCGGTGGTCGTCGTCGGCGGCCGTGATGACCACACGAAGGATTTCGAGGATCGAGTTGGGGTAGTCGGTATCCCAACCACCCGTACCGAATCCGACCTGCCCGAATACTTCCCGCATGTGGAAGGACTTGAAATGCTTCGACGCGGCGAGGAATCCGTAGAAGGTCTGGTCGTCGTAGCGCACCACGAGGTCGTTCCAGATCCGCTTGATTTCTGCGGTGTCGCGGTCACGGATGGCCTGCTGCAACGGAATCAGATCCGCATGCTCTTCGAGAGTGCGCTGCCAGGCCTTTGCCACCTCGGTGTAGATCGGCGGCAGATCCTCGATAGCGTGCGCGTAGTGGCTCTCGCCCTTGAGGTCGATGACCGTGCTGGGCGTGACCTCGGCAAGAGGATTGGGGAACTCCTCGGTCTGCAGACCCAGTTCGTTCAGGTAGTGGAACAACGTCGTCGACGACGGTGGGAAACGCATTGCGCCCATCTCGGCGACTACTCCGGGGTGCCCGTCGAACTCGACCGACCGCATCCGGCCACCGATCTGATCGGCTTCGTAGACAATCGGTTTGAGGCCGATTTTGAGCAACTCGTAGGCCGCGATCATGCCGGAGAGGCCGCCACCGATCACGGCAACTTCGGTACCCAATGCCAGATCGGGCACCGAGCCGAGCCCCGCCGGGCTGGAGACGTAATCGTCGTACGGGAACGGGAAATCCGGCCCGAACATCGTGAGCGGCGGCTGCTTGCCGGGTTCCGAGGAACTGTCCGGAGCTACTGGGATGGTCATCTACGGTTCTCCTTGGAGACAGTTGTGACAGAACGGTCTGGATACAGATCGAGGCGTCGATCGTCGAGATGCGTATTGAGAGTGCGCGATTGCGCGACGGTGGCGGCAGCAAGATCCGCGAAGAGCAACTCCTGACCACCCCCGGCTCTCGCCAACTCGGCACCGTCGGGTGCGATGGCGCACGAGAGCCCGCAGTAGGTCAGGTCGGTTTCGGCACCGCAGCGATTGACGTAGGTGAGAAACATCTGACTTTCGTATGCGCGGGCCGGAACCACCTGCTGCGCAATGTGTTCGTACGGAGTCATCAAACCCGTCGGCACGATCAGCCATTCGGTTCCGGCGTCGGCGTGTGCCCGAACTGCTTCGGGAAATTCCACGTCGTAGCAGATCAACAATCCGCAGCGGATGCCCTCGAAATCGAACCCGACCACCAAGGTCTCACCTGGCCGGAAGTGCTCGCGATCGAGCGTGCCGAACAGGTGCGTCTTGCGGTAGTGCGCAAGCGAAGTGCCGTCGCTGCCCACCACCTGCACGCTGTTGTAGACATCTCCCCCGTCGAGTTCGGGGTAGCCGTAGACGACTGCGATGCCCGCGCTGCGAGCAATCGCGGCGACGGAATCGAAGATCGGGCCGTCGGCCGACTCCGCGCGCAGCGACACCAGTTCGCCGATGTCGTAGCCGGTTGCGGACATCTCCGGCGTCAGGAGGATCTTCGCACCGGACGCAGCAGCCTCACGGGCTGCCGTATCGATCGCAGCGAGGTTGAACTCCACCGACGCAAAGGTGTCCGGTGTGGTGAGCGGACCTTGAAACAGGCCAACTCGGACAGAATCGACATGCATGGTTCGCTCCTTCAGGAGTTCCGTGACGCCAATTTTCGACGGTGCGTGTGACGGGGACAACTACCAGCGTGACTGGTACCGCCAATCATGTCAACTCTTGTTTCCTAAGAATCAACATTCACACAATCGAGTCTCACGAAGACGGGGCGCGGGGCCCTTCCGGCAACGCCGGGTTCAGGACCCACAGAACCTTCGCCATAACCGCGCCTTCGGCCTGAAAGCTGTGATTGTGCGTAGGCGTGAACGTGAAGGAATCGCCCGCCTCGAGCACAACGTCCTCGGCGTCGACGGCCTCACCGTTCGGATCCGTCCGACCGCCCTCGAACGAGACCCGCAGTCCACCCTCGAGCACGTGTACGAAGTTCACGTCGATCGGCAGGCTGTAGAACTCCTGACCGCTTCCGCCGCCTGGCTCCAGTTCGCCGAGCAGCACCTGGATTCGACGCTCGTTGGTAGGCGTGAGCAGGTACTCCGTCATCTTTTCGCCACCGAAGCCGATTTGCGGCATGGCGTCGGCGCGGACTACTTCACCGGCGGACGCATTCTCGAACAGAGATCCGACGGGGATCTCGAGCACCGCGCACACCTTGATCAGGGTCGCCACCGACGCGTTGACGTGATCGCGCTCGAGTTTCGAGAGGTACCCCTTGGTCACACCGCATGCCTCGGCCAGGTCGTCGAGGGTCAATCGCTTCGACTGACGTGCCGCCTTGAGCCTCGCCCCGATGCGCGGACCGACCGGCTCCACCGCTTCCTTCGCCTTGGCCACTGAACCCACTCCTTCACGACCGCCGTGTCCCTTTCAGGAAACAGGGGTTGACAACCGAGCCTCTTGGGGAAACCATACTTGCTCAGAGAGCTACATCACTGAAGGGCGCCCGGTGTGCGCCGAATCGAGAGCAGGGACCTCTGCACATGGCTACCAACAACCCCGGATCGTTCATCGGACCCGTCGACGCCACGCGCGTCCCCCGCTACGCCGAGCCGACCACTTTTGCGCGTCTGCCGCGCCTGGACGAGGTCTCGCGCGCCGACGTGACGATTCTCGGCATTCCTTTCGATTCGGGTGTCAGTTACCGCCCCGGCGCTCGTTTCGGCCCGGGCCACATCCGCGCTGCATCGAAGCTGCTGCGTCCGTACAACCCGGCGCTCAAGGTCTCCCCGTTCGCCAACCAGCAGGTTGCCGATTTCGGCGACATCGGCGTCAACCCCTTCGACATCCAGGAAGCTCTCACGACGGTTCAATCCGCCGTCACCGACCTGCGTGCCGACGGTTCATCTGTGCTCACGCTCGGCGGCGACCACACCATCGCACTGCCGATCCTGCGCTCACTGGCCCGCGATCACGGCCCGATCGCCGTCCTGCACTTCGACGCTCACCTCGACACCTGGGACACCTACTTCGGTCAGCCCTTCACCCACGGCACCCCCTTCCGCCGCGCCAGCGAAGAGGGCCTGATCGACATGGAGCGCTCGCAGCACATCGGCATCCGCGGACCGCTCTACAGCGAGAAGGACCTCGAAGACGACCGCGTCCTCGGCTTCCAGGTGATCCGCAGTGACGACTACGAGGTCGACGGCGTCGCCAGCATCGTCGAGCGCATGCGCAAGCGCCTCGACGGTGGGCCGGTGTACGTCTCCGTCGACATCGACGTACTCGATCCCGCCCACGCTCCGGGTACCGGAACACCCGAAGCGGGCGGCATGACCTCACGCGAATTGTTGAACACACTGCGGGGGTTGGTGGGACTCAACGTGGTCGGCGCCGACATCGTCGAGGTAGCGCCGGCGTACGACCACGCCGAGATCACCGGTATCGCAGCGGCTCACGTCGCTTACGAGTTGCTGTCGGTACTCGCACTCAATCGCTGAAGCAGCACAACGGTATCCGTGGTGTGATGCATCTCGGGGTTCGCGGGAAGATCTCGTTCCCGCGACTCCGAGACCAGCACCTTCCACCCATCGGTGAACAGCGACTCCACATATTCAGGCGTATGGAGCATGGCCCGATGATGCTCGGTGGGCGACTCGTGGGGCGAGTGGCCCACGATCAGAAGATGCCCATCCGGCGCGACCAGATCACCGAGCGCCCGGAACAATTCCCCGCGTGCGGGTTCGAGCATGTGGAAGAACTGCGCAGACACCAGATCGAACGAACGACCCTGCGGATCCCACTTCGTCAGATCGGCTTCCAGCCATTCGATGTCGACGCCCTCGCCCTCGACGTGAGCCTGCGCGCGGCCGAGCGCAACCGACGAGATGTCGGTGCCGGTGACCTTCCACCCGCGACGCGCCAACCACAAAGCGTCGGCGCCTTCACCGCAACCGACGTCCAGTGCGGTGCCCGGTTCGAGGTCGGAGGCCTCGGCAATCAACTGCGGGTTGGGGTTTCCGCTCCAACGTGCTGGGCGTTCTTCGTACAGCGAGTTCCAGAATTGTGCGTCCGCCTTGGCGTACGGATTCTCGGTGGTATCGGAGTTTTCGTGGTGATTGTGGTGTTCGTGGCTCATTCATCCAGGATGAACATCTCCCGCAATCCACGCAACCATCTTTGCTGAAACAGCAATTTCTCTATCTAGACGCTCTGCCAACCTTCTCGCTTCGCGGCCGGTGGATTTCGATACTTCGCGAGGCATCCTTCGAAGCGCCCTCGACTCGCCGTGAGCCAAACTGGTTCATCACCCCGGTTCTCGTGAAATCGGACAAAAATCCACCCCTTTTTCGTGAAGATCGACCGAGATGCCCGTCACGTCCTACGCCAAGATTTAGCGGTCACACTCGACCGCGCCCTCTCGAACTTCGCTCGGGCCCTGGCTCCTTCACGGAGGCACAATGAAACACCGCTCTTATCCGGCACTTGCAACGGCCGCGGGGCTCGCACTCGTGTTGTCGGCTTGCAGCTCGGGAGGCACGTCCTCGGGCTCCGACGGCGGTGAACCTCTGACTGACGGAACCTTCCGTTATGCGCTGCAAGCCGATCCGGGTGCACTCAACCCGATCATGTCCGGCTCCGCGGCAACCGCGGACATCTCGAGGCTGGCCTACGACTCCTTGGTCTACCAGGATCCGGACACCAGTGAATTCAAACCGTGGTTGGCCGAGAAATGGGAAGAGACGCCGACCTCCGCGTCCTTCACCATTCGTGAAGGCGTGACCTGTACCGACGGGTCGACGCTGACCGCACAGACCGTCGCGAACAACATCAACTTCGTGGCCGATCCGGCCAATGGTTCACAACAACGCGGCACTACTGTCCCTGTAGGCGCTTCGGCGTCTGCCGATCCCTCCACCCGCACCATCACGGTCACCACACCGGCGCCGAGCCCGTTCCTCCTCCTCACCGTCAGTCGCCTCCCGATCATGTGCGACGCCGGACTCGCAGACCCGACCGCCTCGAACAAGAAGTCTCTCGGTTCCGGGATGTTCGAAGTCACCGAAGTCGCTGCCAACGACCACTACACGTTCGAGCGTCGTGACGGATACAACTGGGGCCCCGACGACACCACCTCCGACACACCGGGCGTCCCCAAGACAGTCGTCGCTGTCATGGCACCTAATGTCAGCACCGCCGCAAACCAGCTTCTCTCCGGCGAACTCAACGCATCTCCGATCGCCGGTCCGGACAAGGACCGGATCGAAGCCGCCAATTTCGCCTCGATCAATCGCCCAATGCCGTCCGGTCAGATGTATTTCAACCAGATCGCGAACAATCCCACCAGCGATCCCGCTGTTCGCAAAGCACTCATCCAGGGAGTCAATCTCGACGATCTGGCAGAAGTCATTACTGCCGGCCAGGGCACCCGCGCAACAAGCCTTGTCGGCGTAGAGCCCCGCGCCTGCGTGTACGACTCCGTCACCGGCAACATTCCTGACTACGACGTCAGCGCAGCGAAGGCAACCTTGGACGCGGCCGGCTGGACCGCCGGGTCGGACGGAAAACGAAGCAAAGACGGAAACCCGTTGACACTCCGCCTCTTCTACGCAGGAGGCGAAGAAGCTCGCAGCGCAGCAGCCGAACTCGCTCAATCTGCATGGTCGGATCTCGGCGCAAACGTCGAGGTAACGGGAGCCGACCAGACCAAAGTTGTCGACGTCATGCTCAGCGGCAAAGACAACAACCAGTGGGACATCGCATGGATCCAGATCAACAACTCGATTCCCAGCGGGTTCACCCCATTCTTCACCGGGCCGGCTCCGGCAGCAGGAAAGAACTTCTCTTCGATCAACAACCCCGCCTACGAAGCAGCCGTTGCCAAGGCCTCCGGCTTGACCGGCGACGCGGCTTGCGCAGAGTGGGCAGACGCCGAGTCGCAGATCACCAAGACGGTGTCCGCGGTGCCGTTTGCGAATACGAACATGAGCTTCTACTTCAACAAGGCTGGGCTCGCATTCGGTAAGTCCTTCATCGGTTCTGCACTGCGTCTCTACCAGTAGTCCGGTCGACGGAACGCTGTGCGGCAACGAGATACGTCAGATCACTGCGATCTGGCGTATCTTGTTGCCACGCCTATTGTCTCGTTGTCGAGTTCGACGTAGGTCAGCTGAGGAATGCTGGGCGCCAGTTCACCGAAAGCCCACTTCGCAACATTCTCGAATGACGGACGGAAATCGAAAATCTCCGGCCAGACACCGCTCGCCAATTGCTCGGCACACCGGTCGATCGCTTCGTCCAGAGCGTCCGTGTCGACAAACCATCCACGATCTCCGAGTTGGTCGTCCTCGAACGAGAACCCCGCTCGCATCGTCACCCGAAATCCCTCGGCAGGCATCAGCGGCGGCAACTTCTTTGCGTCCCGCACCGGTGCCGGAAGCCCTTGCCTCACAGCGAATGTACGACGGATCTCGACACTGAACATGCCCACCAAGGTATCAATGTTCGTCGAGCACAGTTCTACGAGCGGACCAATCGCGCAATCGCGTCGTTCGCTTCTTTGATCTTCGCGTCCGCCTCGGGACCACCGGCAACAGCGGCTTTGACGACGCAGTGGCCGATGTGGTCCTCGAGCAGGCCCATGGCCACCGCCTGGAGAGCCTTGGTCATCGCCGAGACCTGAGTGAGAATGTCGATGCAGTACTTGTCCTCGTCGACCATCCGTTGCAGGCCACGAGATTGACCTTCTATGCGACGCAGTCGCGCCAGGTAGTCGTTCTTGGCGGAGATGTAGCCGTGCGAATCGCTCGTGCAGCATGCATCACCAGTCGAATCACTGCCTGGAGCACTGCCAACTTCTGTCGCTTCCAACATTCGATATCCTCCTTTTCGTCAACGCGTGATGTCGCAACAGTTCTCGTTACCGGGGCGATGTGCGGATACTCTTCGACTTCCGTTGTCCTGCAGAGCAATCACTGCGCACATCGCCAGGCACTTCGCTACTGCACGAACAGATGGGTGCATGGCGATTGCCGATGCCCGTTTTCCCGTTGCTGCGAAACGCATTCGATCTCAGTGCCCGTGATGTGCGTGGTTCGCATGTTCGGACACAGGTGGGGTCGCATTGTCGGCCGTCAGCGTGAATTCCGCCGTACGCACCACTTCACCGTGTTTGAAGTCCAAGAACAACCGGTAGTCCTCAGCGCTCGGCATGTTGGCGTAGAAGGTGATTGCCGGACCAGCTGGCGTGACACCGTCACCGGGATGACCGTCCGGATGCACATGGAGATATGCGAGGTCGGAGGCACGCAACGCGACCAGATGCCCGTACGCGGCAAGGTAGGGCTGCAAGTCTGTGACCGGGATTCCGTCACGACTGACCGAGAGCGTGAGCTTCGATGTCTGGCCGGCATGGGCCGCGCCTTCGAGAGAGACTGTGTATCCGTCGACCGTCGTGGCGGCAGCAGCGGCAGGCAACGGCCGAGGTTCGTAGGGGCCGGCGACGCTGACGTCCGCACTCAGCGTGATTCCGTCACCGCCGGCCGGGGTGAAGTCGGCGAAGACTCGATAGTCTCCCGAATGAGCGAAATCGACTGACACATGCCAGTTTCCGTTCTCGTCCAATTCGGGATGCACGTGCTGGAACTCGGTCAGGTCCAGACCGACCACGATCAGATGCAACTGCTTGTCGTGGGTGTCCGTGTACTGAGTCAACGGAGTTCCCGCTGAATCCAGAATCCGGAATTGCAGAGGTACATTGCTGCCGACAGCCGCCTCCGACGTTGCCAATTCCAGTGTGTAGCCGTTGTCGCTGAACATCTTGCCCTCCCGAGCTTAGGTCGGCGGCACTTCCGTTGCCGTCTGCGTTGGGTTCTGCACTCTTCGAAATCGAACCTGTTGCAATTTGTACCATACCCCCCTAGGGTATGCAACGAACGACCGAAGGACTTTGAATTCACTCGAAGGAGATCCGATGCGCACCTACGTCGAGCGCCGGTCGAATGAGTTCCGAGAGCATCAATTCCCCACACATTCCATCGTCGCACTGCACCGATGTCGCAGCGGCTCGCTTACGACGTCCTCGGAACAAGCAAGCATCACCTATACCCCGTACAGGTAAGGAATTTAGAATGTCCACACAACCGCAATCCACACGTAAGTGGTGGGCGTTGGCGTTGATCGCCGCCGCTCAGTTCATGGTCATCATGGACACCTCGATCATCGGTGTCGCTCTCCCCCAGATGCAGAGCGATCTCGGCTTCTCCCAGGAAGGTCTCACCTGGGTCTTCAATGCATACGTCATCGCATTCGGCGGGCTACTCCTCCTCGGTGGGCGCCTGTCCGACCTGTTCGGCGCCCGCAGAGTGTTCACCGCTGGTTGGCTGATCCTGCTGATCGGTTCCGTTGTCGCCGGCGCCGCCGGTAACGTCGCCGTCGAACTTGCGGGCCGCGCAGTTCAGGGTGCCGGTGCCGCACTCATCGCACCGTCGGCGCTCACCTTGCTGATGATGCTGTTCGGCAGCACGCAGAAAGAGATGACCAAGGCGCTGTCCATCTACGGCGCTGCCGCCCCGGCAGGTGGTACGGCCGGCGTGTTCCTCGGCGGCGTCATCACCGAATACACCAGCTGGCCTTGGGTGTTCTACCTCAACATTCCCATCGCCGTCATCGCGCTGATCGCTACTCCCCTCCTGATGCCCAACGCACCGGCACGTACCGGGTCGATCGACTTCCTCGGCGCACTCGCTGTCACCGCAGGTCTTGCTGTCGGAGTCTTCGGCATCGTCAGAGCACCTGACGTCGGTTGGGGATCCGGGCAGACGTGGCTGGCGCTCGCCGTGTCGGCCGCTCTGTTGGGTGCATTCGTATTGATCCAGTCCAAGCGTCGGGAGCCTCTCGTGCGTCTGGGAATCTTCAAGGCGCCCAACCTCGGTGCCGCGAACATCGCTCAGCTCGTGCTCGGCGCCGCCTGGATACCGATGTGGTTCTTCCTGAACCTGTATCTGCAGCAAGTGCTTGGATACAGCGCCTTCCCCGCCGGTGCGGCTCTGCTGCCGATGACGATCTTCGTCATGCTCGGCATGGTCGTCGTGGCACCACGGGCCATGGCGCGCTTCGGCGCAAAAGCGATGATCGTCGCCGGATTGCTGGTCCTGGGAATAGGTTTGGGTTGGATGTCGTTGATCCGGCCCACCGGCAACTTCTGGGTAGACGTCCTGCCGGCCTCGCTGGTAGCTGCGGCCGGTATGACGCTGGCGTTCATTCCTTCACTGGGTACGGCGATTTCGGCCGCACGCCCAGAGGAGGGCGGATTGGCTTCCGGCATCGTCAACGTCAGTTACCAAGTCGGCTCGGCTGTCGGTCTCGCGGTGATGACCGCGATCGCAGCAGTGTTCGGCGCTGATCAACTCGGTGACCTGACCGAGCTGACGAACGGGTTCTCCGCAGTGTTCATCGGTGCAGCCGTCATCGCAGTGGTGGGCGCGGGAATCACCGCGGTAGTGATGCGCTCACCCAAAATCGAAGAGCCTCGAACCGTTAAGTCCACCGTCAATTCTTGACCAACTCCGGTAGTGGGTTCGGCGGGCGATCGTCCGCCGAACCCACCACCGTCGGAACCACTTAGGACTCCTCATGTCACGTCTTGCGCCTCTCACACCGGCCACCGCTGTCGGCACATCCAAAGACCTGCTCGCCGAGCTCGTCAACCGTCACGGACAGGTCGGCGACATGGTTGCGGCGATGGCTCATTCCCCCGCCGTGCTGGGTGGCTATCTGCAACTCAGCCGGGCAATGAAGCGAGCGAAGTTGAACCGCAAGATCAGCGAACGAATCTCGATCGCTGTACAGGTCCAGCAAGGTTGCGCTGTTTGCCTCGAAGCCCACGTCTCCGCCGCGTACGCCAACGGCGTCGAGGCGGACGAGATCGAGCGTGCCCGCGCGGGCACGTCGGCCGATCCCGCCATCGCGGCAATAATCGACCTCGGACTTCGCGTCTATCGGGAACCTGCCTCGATTTCCGACGAACACATCTCGGACCTTCGAGCGTACGGCTACGGTGATCGCGAGATCGCAGACGTAGTCGGAATCGTCGCCCTCAATGTCCTGACCGGAGCTTTCAATCTTGTCGCGGGAGTGAAACCAGATGAACCGGACCGCTAGGACCGCGCCAGAACGGAACAGCATGCGTCTGTTCTTGATTCGCGACTATCGCCTGCTCTTCAGCGCCCAGATCATCGCGCTGTTCGGCACTGGGTTGGCGACGGTTGCGTTGGGTCTACTCGCATACGAACTCGCCGGACCGAGCGCCGGGGCCGTGCTGGCCACCGCGCTGACTATCAAGATGTCCCTGTACGTCGTGATCGCTCCACTCGCAGCGGCGTACGTAGACCGGTTGCCGAGACGAGCTTTCCTCGTCGCGCTCGACGTCATTCGCGCAGCGGTAGTGATCGCCTTGCCCTTCGTCAGCGAGATCTGGCACATCTACGTGCTGGTAGGCGTTCTCCAGGCTGCGTCGGCAGCGTTCACTCCCACGTTCCAGGCGGTCATCCCGGACATCGTGACCGACGAGGCCGATTTCACCCGCGCGCTGTCGGCATCGCAGGTCGCTTACACGATGGAAAGTCTGCTCAGCCCTGTTCTTGCCGCAGTCGCGTTGTCCTTCATGACGTTCAACCTGTTGTTCGTCGCCACCTCCGTGGGCTTTGCCGTCTCGGCGCTGCTCGTGCTGGCCACCCGAATCCCCAACGCTCGTCCCAGTACTCACCGCAAGGCGTGGGATCGGATCGCGTCCGGAGTGCGGATCTTCGTGACCACACCGCGACTGCGCGGCATCATGGCCCTCAACCTCGTGGTGGCAGCAGCCGGCTCGATCGTGGTGGTCAATACCGTCAACTACGTTCGCGACGAGCTCGGTGGAACCCAATCCGACGTGGCCTGGATGCTTGCCGCATCGGGCACCGGCACGCTGGTGACCGCTCTGCTTCTTCCACGCATTCTCGACAGAACCGCTGAACGCATCGTGATGACAGCAGGTTCCGTCGTTCTGGTCTTCAGCGCCGGCGCGGCAGCATCCCTCGCCGTGGTCGGCGTATTCACGTGGATGCTCACTGCCGCAGTGTGGGCACTCATCGGCGCCGGGATGGCCATGATCGTCACACCGACCGGAAAGGTGCTTCGGCGCTCCGTCGACCCCGCAGGTATACCGGAGGTGTTCGCGGCCCAGTTCTCGCTGTCGCATCTCGCCTGGCTTGTCACCTATCCGATCGCCGGATGGGTCGGCACGAGCGCGGGATTTGCGGTCACCTGGAGCATCCTCGCAGCTCTTGCCGCAGCGGGAGCCGTTGCAGGATTTGTACTTTGGCCTCGGGAGACCGGTGCTGAATTGCCCGCACCCCCGACATACGAAACGACGCAAGGCGAATGCACCTTGGCAGCTACCCAGTGCGCTTGTGCTCGCACTGTCTGATGTCGAACCTTCACTAGGCGCTCTTCTTTTGCACGCAAGCGAACACCCCCGGCGGTCATTCACATCCGTGCAACGGTCAGTACATCTACGCGAACATCGATCAACTGGTCGAGGAAACGGCAATCCACGACGGCGAAATTTCCTTCGCGCTTACCGATCCGGCGATCTGGTACTGAAACATCTCCATCCTCCAGGAGTGGTGGCCTAGGTCGGTCGTTTACGCGTAAGGGCTAGTGAGCGCATCGTTCACCGGCCCTTCGCGCGTTTGACAGTTGCCTGGTTCAGGTGGCCGCACTTGGGTGATGGCGTCGGCGGTCACCAGCATGTCGATCTCGACGAGATTGGTTTCGGCGGCATCGGTGACGCGCACGGTCACTCCGGCCATTGAGCATCGTGCATTTTGTGCAAAGCTGTTGTTTTGCAGCGAGTTATCCGGACATGTAGAGCGCAGACGTTTTCACCCGATACTCACATGGTCGATCCGTGATGCTCCCCCACGCCTGAGCCGGAGCGCCCGGCCGATATCTGCTTTCACTGCTCTCGGCGGGTCGAACGTCCTGATCGTTGACGTTGCGCTACTGCGCGGAGAGGGCGATTTCGCCGGTCGACGACGGGATCTGTCATGGGGTTGTCGATGCAGATTTCGTTTTCAATTTGAGGCTTGCGCCTATCTGGCGTACCTCCGCGATACTGGACGGTCGCCGAACATCGCGCGCGCGTACGCGGAACGAATAGCTCAGTTCCTCACCCAGTGCGCCGCCAATCTCATGGATTGGAGAACGGTTGCAATCAAAGATCTTTCACGATTCTTGCGACCTTTGGTATCAGAGCCACTACCCGCCCGGAGCGTGAACTCGACTCGAGGACCGCGCTTTCGGCCCAGTCGCCCGGCGAACGCAACCATGACGTCGGTGAGCGAATTCCTGCGGTTCGCCGCGACTCGCGGGTGGATGGACGCGTCGGTGACGGATTGTTTGAGCAGGCCGCGGTTCCTCCGATATCGCGCACAGGGCCAGAGTTGGGGCGAAGACGAGCAATTCCGAACAGTGAATTCCCGGACACTAAGCTTGCCTGAGTCCGAAAGCCCCGTGCAACCGTTGAGCAGCAAGAAGATTACCAGTTTGCTGAAAAGTACAGTGCATCAACGAGATATGTTTCCGAATGCGGTACTCGATGAGACAGGTATGTGCAGCGGCGAAATGCTAGCGCTTCGCCGCGAAGAAATGCATCTTCCGTCCTCGAGCACACGGTTGGGTGTTCGGTGCAGGGCCCACATCCGCATGTCCGGCAACGCGTCACCGCGAACGGCGCGCTAGCGAAAAGCGGGTTCCCGAGGTCTATTCCGTCACGACCGGTTTGGTCGAGTTGCATGCCTCAAACCTGCATGAGCGCTCAGGGTTTCCGGATGCCGAGCGGTGCGATTTCGTGTCGGGGCTGGGTTCCCAACGTATTCGTCGTTTGTTCGCGGTCGGATGGGCTGCCCCCATCCGACCGCGAACAATCGGAAACGCTCACGTAGGGAAACTTGCTCACCGTTATGCGGTTACGACGTGGCAGTAGACAGGCCACGGCGGCACACCAACATGTGATCGGCGCCTCGCTGGAATGCGTAGTCGACCTTGACGGTGTGACCAACGATATTGCGAGTACGTAGGTCGGCGAGCAACTCAACGAGTCGGGGATAAGCCTCCGATGAGCCCACTTCCACCAGCGGAAAGATACGCACCTCTCCGGAGGTGACGCGCATCAGCTCGGTAATCGCGTCGACATGGAAAGTGTGGTCGAGGCGCTCGGCGTAACTGAACAGCAGGTGGGAGCTGAGTACCAGATCAAAGCTGGCATCAGCGAACGGCAACGACGGCAATCGGCCTGGGACATAGTGGTCAGGGTGTCGGCGAATATGAGCCGCGAACCGCTGGGCAGCGTGTTGCCTGACGCGCCGATGTTCGTCGGGATCGGCGAAGAACGTCCACTCGTACTGTTCCGCGTGTGCACGGACATAGTGATTCCCTCGATCCGCCTCGGATGTCGCAATGGCGGCAAGCTTCTTCGCACTGTTCTCGAAATAGGCTATATCGCAAGCAATTACATCACCGCCGAGGTTGCTTACTTCACTGGTGAACCCAGCGCCGCCGCCGGGGCAATCCAGGATCCGAAGAGATAGATCGTTGTCGGTCAGGGCGAACATCGCCCGGTACTCGCTGAGCGAGCGGGAACTGATCAGCAACTCGCCGATTCCGTTCACATGAGGGTCGTGGTCAAAGGTCATGGAATGGTCCTCTCGGTATGAGGCCACCTCACTGCGTGAACCGGGATGACTGCCGCAGAGGCGAGGATCGTCGGCCGCGCAATAGGCGGCCGAAAAGTGCACAGTTCAGGGCCGCTGGTTGAGCGGCCACCAGAGCTGCGCGTAGGTCATCACCGGCCAATTAGAGCACACGCCCCGCCAGTGCGTCTCGGACGCCCTAGGGCACGGCTGAACAACTTGCCTTACATACCTAAACACCCCTCAGCCACTCGACATCTCACTACACGCAGGTCAGGCGTGCGTCGAAATAGACGAAGAGCACGTCCGGGGCTGACCATTGAAAACCGGTGCCAGCGAGAACAACTCGAATTCACCGCAGAGGTCACCTCCATCAGCGACCACCGACCGGCAAACTAAGCCAACCGCGCTAGGGCGAAACCAGGCCATCGCAGCGCCGTTACAGCTTGCGGCCCTGTGGTGCAACGCATCACAGATGAGCGTCACTGGTTGCTCGCTGGCCGGCGCCGGGAGCTCACTACCGAAGCAGTCACTCCCATCATGCACACCATTCCCAGCGGCACCATCGAGGCCTGTACCCAGTCGAGGTGAACCCCCACTGGGCTTCCAGTGGTGTTCGACAGACCGGCTGCCATCTCATGCAGCGGCAAGAGCGTACAGAGTGCACCCAGCAGTACACCGCACGTGCCTGAGATGACGGCTTCGATGACGACCACACCGCTGATCTGGCGTTTGCTGGCACCGGAGCGTGCTAGCGTGCGCATCTGGGTCCGTCGATGCCGCATCGACATCGCGATGGTGATGGTGGCGGCGAGCACGGCGTAGCCGACAGCGACTGCGATGAAGGTCTTGACGTAGCGATTGAGCAGTGTCAGGTCCTTGTCGAAGCGGGTCGAGGACCAGGTAATCGCATCCGTAACACGGGTACCCGCGGGGGGTTCGGCGGTCGTCTGGGTAGGGGATGACCGCACGAACACCTCGTCCGCCACGGCAGAGGGGTCGTGCGAACGAAGGATGCCTTCAGAAAGGGTCACACCGGGACGTTCACCCCTAGGTTCGTCCACGATTGTCGTGATAGCCGGGTTAAGGGTCCTTCCGTCCGCCATCACCAAAGTGACGGTGTCGCCAGTGCGCCAGCCGTTCTCCTCGGCTAGATAGCGGGGCACCTCGAATCCAGTAGGGTCGGCCGCCCTCGGGAGTGCCGTGACTGGGAGCGCGACGGTTGATCCGAAAACAACGAGCCGGGCACGGCTAGATATCCCGACCTTGATGACATCGTATTTGTCGTATATCTGGGACACCTGATCCGCCGTTAGGTAATCCGCCTCGGAAACCAGCACTGATTGGCCCTGCATTTGGCCTGCGGTCTCTGCCGGATACGCGATTCGCATCGCGGGAATGAACCCACTGGTGAGGATGGCGAGAGCCGCCGCGATGATGGCCGGCGCAGCGATTGAGGCCGACCGGCGCGGGTTTGTGGTGACCTCGGCGCCGCCAACCATAAGCGGGGCGGACGGGCGCATTCGCCAGGGAAGCCACAGCAAGATTCGAGCGAGTCGAGGCACTATTACCGGTGCGAGACACGCGGCAGCGACGGCGGTCGTGAGAGCGATGACGATCGCCATCAACACCGAGTCCAGGCCCGGCACCGTGCGGCCGGCGACCACTTCGACTACGACGAGCGCGGCCAATGCGATTCCGCTGACAATTCGTAGCCACCCGGTAGTCTTGCGCGGCCGGGTCGACTCAGGTCGCATCGCGGCCAGCGGGCTCGCCCGCGAAGCGCTCACCGCCGAGATGGCGGCGCCGATCACGGCTACGGCGATACCTCCTAGGACCATTGTCAGGGCACCGAAGTAGTCGACCGTCATGACGAGCTGGGCGGGCAGGATCCCCCACGATCGCAACATCGCTGCCAGCGGCGCCGTCGCCAGCACCCCGGCCACCGTTCCTGCGACCGATCCCAACGTCCCCAGCAGCAAGGCTTCCAGCAGCACCACGCGGCGCAACTGCTTTGGCAGCGCTCCGGTTGCGCGGAGGAGACCGAATTCTTGCGTGCGCTCGTCGACCGCAAACTTCGAGGTGACCGCGACGACGAAGAGGCTCACCACCAACGATGCGAGGGCCAGCACCGTCAAAAACTGACTGCTCAGATAACGACTTTTCGCAACCGAGTCATCCTGCAGCGCACTACGATCGGTCACCACCTCACCACCGAACTCCGCCGCGACCGCCTTCACCGAGGCGGCTGCCGACGGCCCGTCGGCAACTTGCATACCGACAAGGTTGGCAGCAGGTGCCAACTGCTCGGCGGTAAGGTCGTCGAAGTAGACGCCGGGACCGTCGGTGGTGCCGACGACTTTCACCTCGGCATCGCGGTGTGCAGTCCGAAGACTGACCGTGTCGCCCACCGCGGCACCGAATTCCGGCCCAAGCACGACCTCCGACGCCTGCCGCGGTTCCGCACCGGAAGTCAGTCGGTAAGGAGCCAGCGACGCGCTCGACCACCCGTGGCCCGCGACCATCGGGTCCTCTCGCGGCAGTGCTCCGGTCGGCGTGACGATCTGCGCGAGGAAGCTGCGGTCTGCCACGACATCGGAGATGCCCGGTACCGAGCGGATTCGCTGCGTCAGCTGGGCGAGTTGGTCTCCGCCCCACGCGCTGCGGTCACCCGCTTGCCCCAGCACGTTCGTCGCTCGCTCACCGGCGACCACTAACGACGTCCCCTGTAGCCGTTCCGGCGGCTGTGGCCTTGCGGCAGTCATGACTTGCGTTGTGGCAGTGGTGATCAGAACGCCAACGAACACCGCTAGCAGTACGCCCAGCGCAGCCGTGATCCGGATCCGGAGGGATGCCATTGCCCATGTGATCATGCTGTGACCTCGGCCATCCGAGCAGCGATCTGGGCGGCGGTCCGGGTGTCGCCTGGGGCGCCCCGGCGATGCTGTAGGTCGTCGACCACCTTCCCGTCACGAAGAAACAGCACCCGATCGGCGAACGAGGCCGCGATCGGGTCGTGGGTCACCATCACCACGGTCTGCCCCTCACGATCGACGGCGCTGCGCAGTAGCTCCAAGACTGACAGTGAGCCGGCGGTATCCAGGGCGCCCGTGGGCTCGTCCGCGAACACCACCTCTGGTTCGGACACCAGGGCTCGAGCGACGGCGACTCGCTGCTGCTGGCCACCGGACAGCTGAGACGGCCGATGATGCATCCGATCCCCTAAACCGACCCTCGCCAGTCCTGCGGTGATGCGGGGACGGTCCGGCTCGAGACCGGCCAGCCGCAGAGGTAGCTCGAGATTCTGGATTGCCGTCAGCGAGTCGATAAGGTTGTAGGACTGAAAGACGAAGCCCACCTTGGACCGACGCAGGAGGGTCCGTGCCTGTTCGCTGAGCGAGCCGACCTCGACGTTGCCGATGAAGGTCTCCCCGCCGTCCAATCGGTCGAGCCCCGCGGCACACTGCAACAGCGTTGATTTGCCCGAGCCCGACGGGCCCATCACCGCGGTGAAGCTTCTGCGGTAGAAGTCGACACTGAGGTCGTTCAGTGCGTTGACGGTCTCGTCGCCCAGGTTGTACCGGCGGCGTGCGGCGCGCACGCGGACCGCAGGCTGCTCACGGGTGGTGGTCTGATTGATGCTGTTGTCCATGATCTCTAGCGAAGCGGACCGGTCGAGCCTCCGGTACGAGGAAAGTCGCACACCTCCATGGCGGTAAACCGCAGGGGTTGAACTGCAGTCGCGCCGTCCCTGATGCGCTGTCGAGATAATTCAACGACGGCCACGACCCGCGGCCCAGCCCAGTCTGGGCGACACCCAAGCTTGTGGAGGGATCACGGTGATGTACTTCTTCGGGACCTTGGCGAGATGGGTAGGCAAAATCCGCACTTGCAGTGCGCGATGACGGTCGAAGCGTCATCTCCCCGGCTACGTGCGCTCTGTCCCTGGCCGATCCCGATTGACGAATCTAGCTGAGCCGGCCGCCCCGTCGGCCGGCTCAGCCGGGGGGCGAGGGCTCGGTGCCGCGTTGGGTCACCACTCTGGCGTTGTCATAGTGCTCGGTGTCCGGAACGATCGGTTCTCCCGGCCTGGCGGCGGGCCCACAACCGCATGCCCACGAATACGACGAAAGCAATCACGACCGAAACAATGACGATCTTCTGCACGATTCCGGCATACCCCTCTACGCGGTGCCAGTTCTCGCCGAGCTGATATCCCGCGGTGACGAACACGGTGTTCCAGATCAGACTGCCGATTGTTGTAAGTACAAGAAATTTCGCCATCCCCATTCGCTCTATTCCCGCCGGCAAGGATATGAAGCTACGAAACAGCGGGACCATGCGGCCAAGGAACACTGCCTTTGAGCCGTGCCTGGCGAACCACGCCTCCGACCGGTCAAAATCGCTGGCCGTGAGCAGCGGGATCCGCACCACCAGTGCCCGCGTGCACTCCCGCCCGATGAGTGCGCCGACCGCATAGACGATGACCGCGCCCAGGACCGAGCCGAGCGTCGTCCAGAACAGTGCGGCACCGTAGGAGAACACTCCCTGGCTGGCCGAGAACCCGGCCAGCGGCAGAACGAGTTCGCTCGGGATTGGCGGAAATAGGTTGTCGGCACCGACGACGAGGGCCGCGCCGGGGCCGCCGAGCGCGTCCATGATGTCGACCGCCCAACCGGCCAGTCCATCGAGTGGCTCGGCCTCTGCAGCCGCAGCGAACAATAAATCGGACATGCCAATCTCCTATTAGTTGGTGACGTCTCTCGTCAGGAAGGTTGCTGAGAACGTTAGGAGCTTCCCGAATGGGCGACATCGAGGAAAGCCGTCGACCTTTACAGACCTTCCTCGTGAAAGCCTTGTGGTTTACCGCAATACCCGTGGCCACAAGCTCGGCATATGCTGCTTGCGTGCTGAGGAACCATGTCGTGTACCCACCCGACCTGGCGGATCGGATTGCTGTCAGCTCACTACTTCGGAGATGGCTAATCGCCCTCGCTGGGGTTCTACTCGGTAGCGTCACCGCGATCTCTGCCCTCTTGTACATCGTGGTGGCCCTACTCGCCCTCGCGTTGGCGCGCGTCCTCGGCCGGCGGGGAGAACTACTGCGAACCGCAGTCGATGAAAGCGCCCAAGCGTTGACCGCGATCGAGATCCGGCGGATCACCCGCTTCCACGGTCAACTTCAGACGGACGTGCTGACCCCTCGCCACTGCCGCTGGTTTCTCGGAGTGCGGTGGACGATTGGACTACTCGGAATCGGCGTGGTCCTCCTTCTGACGCTCTGTCTCGTCGTAGCTGGATCGATGGTCTCGGCATGGGTCCTAGATGGCGGCTGGGGCCTGATCGAGAACTCCGACCGGGTCGACGGTCGGCTCGTTGCGGGAGCCGCGCTGCCCGGAATCCTCTTGATCTTCGTAGCGGTTGTCGGGGTGGGAGGGGTTGGATCGCTCGATCGCTGGTTCGTCATCCGAGCACTCGGAAGGCAGTCCGACCGGTTGCTGCACCAGCGGGTGGCTGAACTAACGAGTAGCCGAGATCACGTCGTCGATGCCATCAACGACGAACGCCGCCGGATCGAGCGCGACCTGCACGACGGAGTACAGCAGCAATTGGTTGCTTTAGGGATGCTCATCGGCCGGGCCCGCCGCGCCGAGAAGCCCGACAAGCTGCAAGAACTCCTTGCCCAAGCCCATGTCACATCCCAGGAGGCGATCAGCGAGCTGCGCGAGGTGGCCAACCGGGTGTACCCGATTGCGCTCGATCACGACGGTCTACACGCGGCGGTCGAGACGATGGCCCAGCGGGCGAGCGTTCCAGTCCGGATCACATACGAACTGACAGAGAGGTTGCGACCCGCCGTGGAGACGGTGGTCTATTTCGTCATCTCGGAGGCAGTGACCAACGCAGCCAAGCACGCCTTCCCTCGACTCGTCGAGGTCACCGTCACCAACCAGAGGTTCGACCGCGCGCTCGCAACCATCACCGACGACGGACCTGGTGGGGCCGATCCGGGTGGCACCGGATTATCCGGACTGGCCCGCCGCGTCGCGGCCGTGGACGGCACCCTGACCGTGCACAGCCCGGTCGGCGGCCCGACAGTCGTGACGGCGAGTGTCCCATGCGGGTGATGGTCGCCGAGGACTCGACGCTGCTGCGCGAGGGTCTGGTCCGCATGCTCATCGACGAAGGCCACGAAGTAATCGCATCCGTGGGAGACGCCGACGCGCTCCTCGGGGCCGTGGAACACGATCGTCCGGACATTGTCGTCACCGACGTCCGAATGCCTCCGGATCACAGCGACGAGGGGATGCGGGCGGCGCTGACCATTCGTGGTCGATGGCCGGAGGTAGCGGTACTCGTACTCTCCCAGCACGTCGAAAACCGGTACGCAGCTGAGCTGATTAGCGGATCCGAAGGGAAGGTCGGCTATCTGTTGAAGGACCGCGTCGCCCAGGTCGACGAGTTCTTGGACGCCTTGAACAGGGTTGCCAACGGCGGAACCGCCTTCGACCCAGAGGTTGTGCGACAGCTGTTGTCACGCACGACCCGATCGAATCCCCTCGACCGACTCACTCCGCGCGAGCACGATGTTCTCGAGCTAATGGCCCAGGGGCTCACAAACGCGCGAATATCAGCCGATCTGCACATTTCTGTGAGCTCCGCGGAGAAGCATATAAACGCAATTTTCGATAAGCTCGGTTTAGCGAACTCCTCCGGTCTGAGCAGACGCGTGGTGGCGGTGGTGACCTACCTGCGCACCTGACCGCGGCCTATTCTCGCTTTTCTGGTCCGAAGACGTCTCGGCACGAGACCGGTTGCGGGACGGGGACTGGAAGTGCGCAGAATGTGCCGAGTCATTGATCTTCGCGGCCAGTCCCCCGACACTGGGTTCACCAAGACGATCGAACTCAATCCTATTGCGCTGCAACTGCGGCGGTTCAGCACCCGGACACCGGATCGCTGGAGATTACCGGATCGCCAACGTCGCTGGCTCACCGAGCCGATGTGACTCGACCTTGCCCGAATCCCGACAGTGCTCACCACAGGCGGAAACAGTGGTGGTCGCAGACATCGCCTGCACCACCACTTTTCGCTCAGCTCACATCGGCGTACTTCCTAGGATTTGCGTCGAATCGAGGACCACACCCCTTGCAGCAGAACCAGTACCGATTGCCTTCGAAGTCACGGAAGAGGCCTTCCGCTTCTGCACGCGCCTTCTCGATCACACTGCCGGGCATGACCCGACATTCGACGAGTTCACTACTCCCAGAGTTGAGTAGGTCTTTCCCGCCGGTCGGCATCGCCGTACCGACAGTGCCTGCAGCGCCATTGGCGTCAGTCTTCGGGGTATTGCCACAGCCACAGCTGCTCATTGGGATTCCTGTTCTCTTGGGGGACGGAGGCTAGCCGGGAAGCCAGCCTCACACGTTCATCAATATACCCCCTATAGGTATATTAGATTGAGCACGAAGGTGCGTGCGGCCAGCACCTCGCCACATAAACCATTGCAGGAAAGCAAATTAGCCGTCAAATAGTCTCCGATCACCTGCATCAACAGGACACAACAACCAGAGTACCTACTAGGGGTATAGGGTAGGTCGAGGCATTGACCATCCAGGTCCGCAAGGTCTTTGACGAAGAGGCTCGATGAAGAATCGGAAAGCAATCGGCAGTAGCCGATTCGCCGTAGTTGGAGCTTTGCTGTTGGTCGGCACGCTCTGGGGGAGCTCGTTTCCCCTGGTTGCCGTGGCTGCTCCAACCTTCGGCGCCGTCGGCACGACGCATGCCCGCTTCATAGTCGCAGCGCTGGTTCTCGCACTGATAACGGCCTCCAGCAGATCGACCTGGCGCGCAGTCGGTCACCGGTTTCCCCCATTCCTACTGTTGGCAGCCCTCAACGTCGCTGGACCCCTGACGCTTGTCGCAACTGCGATCGTCGGACTCAACTCGTCGACGGCGTCGATCCTGAATGCCACGACACCGATGTTCACGGTCTTCGTCGCAGCCTTCTGGCTTCGGCAAAAGATCACGTGGCGAAAAATCTCGGGTGTTGCGATCGGCATTGCCGGTGTCTCGGTGCTCGTCGGCGGGATTCCGTCAGCGCTCGACAGTCGCGCAATGCTGGCCGTCGGCGCGTCGTTGACTGCGGCGCTGCTGTACGCCGTCGGAGGTGTCTACGCACGAAAGTCGTTCCAGGACACTCCACCAATGACACTGGCCCTCGGCCAACAACTTGCCGCGGTTGCCCTCTTGGTGCCCGTGTCCGCCGTCGCTCCCCCACCGGGGCCCATAACCGTCGGTCCACTCATCGCCGTGGCAGCCTTGGGACTGGGGGCTACCGCCGGTGGCTACCTGGTCTACTTCTGGATCATTCGTCAGGCGGGCCCAGTCGCGGCATCGGCCGTCACTCTTTTGGTGCCGATTTCGGCATCAGCGATCGGAGTGCTGTGGTTGAACGAGCCTGTCACGTTCACGCTCGTCAGCGGGCTCGTCATCATTCTTGCGGGAGTCGGCCTGCTCCTGGATCTTCCACCGGCACAAGATCCATTGGGTTCCGCCGGAACGGGTGGACAGCGCGGATGAGCGGCCAGTCAGCGGCTGATCGGGGCAGTCCAAAGACCCACCAATGCGTCGACGAGGTCGGTCGTGAAGTCCTCCCACGATGTGACCTCGTCCTGCCCCTCTTCGGCAAGCGCGCGCTCACGTTCGGCGAACATGTGCACGATCGCATTGCGTCCGATGTCCGCGCGAGCGCGTCGAACACTCATCGGCATGTCAGTGAGACAGGCTGATAGTCCGCGAAGCGTCTCCTGCAGGGTGGGCGAGGCCAGAACCTCGTCGTAGACGATTTTCCGCAGGACTGGATCGGTGAGAATCTGCGCACTGAACCGCGCGTACCAGGTCGGGCCACCCATTTCGGCATAGTAATCGGTCGACGCCCGCACCAGACACGAAATCCAGTCTCGAACGTCCTTCGACCCTTCAACCTCCCGTAGCAGTTCGCCGCGCTTCTTCTCGATCTGTCGGGAGTGCTTGTTCACGATCGCGCGGACCAGATCGGTCTTGGTGCCGAAGTGATATCCGACGGCCGCATTGTTGCCCTGACCTGCCGCTTCGCTCACCTGACGGTTCGAGACCGCAAAGACTCCGTGTTCGGCATACAGCTGCTCGGCGACGGCGAGAATGCGGTCTCGGGTTGCAGCAGAGCGCGCGGAATTTGCCGCGACGCCGGCTTCGGTCGACACATCCTCAGTCCTCGTAGTCATGGACACCATCATCCTCGACTGTCGGAAGCTGCTCGGCACCGGAGATGTTCGTCACGATCGGAGGCGCACCCTTCCGTTAAGTCAGTCACTTGATTTAAGTTTAGTTCAATCAACTGACTTAAACCACTATTCGTCTTCCTCCGATGGAGTTACAGCAATGTCGTCAAACACTTCTCCGCCACCGACAACGCCGCCACAGACAACGAAGTCGCCAGCCACCACCGCAGTGGTGGCTGTTCTGGCGTTTTCCGGCATCGTCGTCTCGCTCATGCAGACGCTGGTCATCCCGATCATCCCGCACCTGCCGGAGTACTTGAACGCTCCCGCGTCCGATACCGCGTGGGCGGTGACCGCCACCCTGCTCGCCGCTGCCGTCGCCGTCCCCACCATGGGCCGCTTGGGCGACATGTTCGGCAAACGCCGACTACTCCTGATCAGCATGGCGCTGTTGGTGACCGGTTCGGTGGTCGGAGCACTCAGCTCGAGTGTGATCCCCCTCGTTGCCGGCCGAATCCTCCAGGGTCTTGCGGCCGGCGTCATCCCGCTGGGTATCAGCGTGATGCGCGACGTACTTCCGCCCAAGAAGCTCGCCGGCGCCGTTGCGATGATGAGCGCTTCGCTGGGAGTCGGTGGCGCGCTGGGGCTTCCGATCGCGGCCCTGATCGCGGAATACGCGGACTGGCACGTTCTGTTCTGGGCGTCTGCAGTCCTCGGTGCACTTGCGGCCGGACTTGTTGTCGTCCTGGTCCCCGAATCGACGGTTCGCACGGGTGGCACGTTCGACTTCGGCGGAGCAATCTCGCTATCAGCTGCCCTCATCGCTCTACTACTTGCCATTTCCAAGGGTGGCGACTGGGGATGGACAAGCACGCTCACGCTTTCGCTGTTCGCTGCCTCGATCGTCATATTCGGATTCTGGGCATGGTGGGAACTACGCACCCCCAAGCCACTGGTGGATCTACGCGTATCCATCCGCCGCCAGGTGCTCTTCACCAACCTCGCATCCATCGTGTTCGGATTCGCGATGTTCGCCGCCAGCATGGTCTTTCCCCAAGTAGTCCAGTTGCCTGAGGTAACCGGTTACGGCCTCGGCGGTTCGATGCTCACCGCAGGTCTGGTCATGGCTCCCTCCGGCATCGTCATGATGCTCATCTCTCCTCTGTCCTCACGCATCACCAATTCGCACGGCCCCAAGGTGACGCTCATGCTCGGCGCCGTTGTGGTCGCAATCGGTTACGGCATCGGCATTTTCGCCATGCACTCCATCTGGGAACTGATCGTGATCGCAGTGATCATCGGTGCAGGTACCGGTATGGCCTACGGTGCGATGCCCGCCCTCATCATGGGGGCGGTTCCTCCGTCCGAGACCGGTGCAGCCAACAGCTTCAACACCCTGATGCGCTCCCTCGGTACATCATTCGCCAGCGCTATCGCCGGTGTCGTCATCGCCCAGATGACCATGTCCATCGGTGGGGCAACGCTGCCGTCGGAGAACGCTTTCCGCGTAGTCATGGCTCTCGCTGCCGGATCCGCCGTCATCGCACTTGTCCTGGCAGGCTTCCTCCCTCGGTTCAACAGCACCAACTCCCGCAAGGAGATTGGTAGCCCGCACACCGATACGTCCCTTACTTCCTCGAAGGAATCCGTCCCGACACGCTGAACCAGCGCCCAATACACACAGCGCAATACCCACAGCCCGGCCCCGGCGGAGTCCAACTCCGTCGGGGCCGACGCGTTTCACACATTTTGCTGTTGATACACCTGCGGACGACAGTTTCGTGACATGCTCCGTTGAGATGGGTGCTCGTTCGATACTCGGGGAAAGGATGCCGCGATCGCCGCTCCTCGTGCTGACGTCGCCCTTGCCGTCGCCGCTGCTGCCGTCCTGGGCATAGGCGTCGGTGTCCTTCTTGCCGATGTCGTCGCCGGTCTGGCTGCAGGTGCGGGTGCCGCAGTGGTATTTCGGTTTGCACTTCGGATGATCAATACCCGAAAGTGAGCCGAATTTCGATCGACATACCGAGTGTTTAGAGGTCAACACTCGACAATGTTCACCGGCACGTTGACAGCAAGGCCACCCATCGACGTTTCCTTGTATTTCGAGTTCATGTCGACACCTGTCGTCCGCATCGTCTCGATCACCTGGTCCAGGCTTACGCGGTGTGTCCCATTTCCGCGCAATGCCATTCGAGCCGCACTGATCGCTCTTCCTGCCGAGATTGCGTTGCGTTCGATGCACGGTATCTGCACCAAACCCCCTATCGGGTCACACGTCAGCCCTAGGCTGTGTTCCATCGCGATCTCTGCCGCGTTCTCCACATGTTTCGGACTGCCGCCGAGTATTTCGGCCAGACCGGCGGCAGCCATCGATGCCGCGGAGCCCACCTCACCTTGGCAACCGACTTCTGCACCGGAAATCGAGGCTCGTTCTTTGTAGAGCGAACCGATGGCGCCTGCCACTAGTAGAAATCGGATAGTCGCATTGTCCTGGTCCGCTTGACCTGCTCGGGTGTAATGCAAGGCGTAGTGCAGGACGGCTGGGATGATCCCTGCGGCACCATTGGTGGGAGCCGTCACGATTCTGCCTCCGGAGGCGTTCTCCTCGTTGACTGCCAGAGCAACCAGATTGACCCAGTCCTCAGCGAATGCGGGGTCACGCTCGCGGTCTTCCACAAGAAGGCGGTGGTACCAGTCACGAGCGCGGCGGCGCACGCCGAGATCGCCCGGGAGGTAGCCGTCTCGGCCGATTCCACGGTGCCAGCATTCGACCATGACGTCGCGTATGTGCAAAAGCCGCTCTCGAACCTCCATATCCGAGCGCAGTGTTCGTTCGTGCCCGAGCATCACGTCGCTGATCGAGAGTGAATAGCGTTCGGTGAGCTCGAGAAGCTCTTGCGCGGAACCAAACGACAAGGAATGTTGATCACGACGCGTAGACGACTCCGAATCATTCTCTGCGACAACGAAACCACCACCGACCGAGTAATAGGTCCGACTGTGGACCTCTTGGCCGCGTGCGGCGACTGCTGTGAATGTCAACGCATTGGGATGAACATCCAGAATAGTCAAGGGGCGAAGCACCATATCGTCTTCCGAGAGCGATATGTCTATCGTTCCCCCGAGGCGGATTCTGCCAGTGGAGCGTGCTTGGGTGAGCCGTGCTTCCATCTCCTTGGGCTCAATACTCTCGGGGCGACATCCCTCGAGTCCGAGGAGAATGGCAGACAGCGTTCCGTGCCCGGCGCCCGTAGCCGCAAGCGATCCATACAGATCTACCTGTATTTCAGCGACATCATCGAGAACGGCGACTGCGTCCAGGTCGTCGACAAACATACTTGCCGCTCGCATAGGTCCGACGGTATGCGAACTCGACGGCCCGATGCCGATCGAAAAGAGCTCGAACACACTGATAGTCATTCGCCTGTGAACCTGTACAAGGCAAAGATATGCCTGGCTTCGTCGCTCGTGGTCTGACTTCGACGTCTCCGCGAACTGCGCCCAACCATGGGCTGTGATATTCGGCCGGCACGGGAAGTCAGGTCATACATGGCAGTTGTCATACGTCCTCATCTCGCGTGTATCGACTCTCAGGTGAAACCCGGTCCCGACAGCTGATCCAAACCGGTTGGGTCTTCGAAAGGATTGTCCGACGCCCCTCATAGCGTCGGACAATCCTCCATCGGCAATCGGTTCAGGCGGCCAATCGCGCACCACTGCTCGGATGGAACAGGTGTACCTCGGCGTTGTTTCGCACGCCTACCCGCACTGTTTGCCCCAGTTTCGGCGGAGTGCGCCCGTCCACTCGCACGTTCACCCGTTGTGTCCCAGTCGAACCGGAAACGGTGCCGTAGACGTATGCGTCCGCACCCAATTCCTCAACTAGCTCGACTGTGAGTTCGAACCCCTCGTCGGCAACGCCAACGAGGTGCAGTGTTTCCGGACGAATTCCGAATGTCACTTCGCTGAGCCCAGACGACGCTGACCGTGCGATCGGCACGACAAGATCACCGAGCTGAACGCCACCCCCGGCTACGGCCAGGGTCGCGAGATTCATGCCGGGCGAGCCTATGAATGCGGCAACGAAGGCATTGGACGGACGTTCGTAGAGCTCTCGCGGGCTGGCAACCTGTTGCAGGATACCGTCTTTGAGTACCGCGACCCGATGTCCCATGGTCATTGCCTCGACCTGATCGTGAGTGACGTAGACAGTGGTGGTGCCGAGTCGCTGTTGCAGCGCAGCGATGTTGGCGCGGGTTTCGACGCGAAGTTTCGCATCGAGGTTGGACAGTGGTTCGTCCATCAAGAACACAGAAGGATCTCGAACGATAGCTCGCCCCATGGCAACTCGTTGACGTTGACCACCTGAAAGGGCTTTCGGCTTGCGATCGAGGTACGGGCTGAGATCGAGCAGGCGTGCAGCTTCGGCAACCTTTTCCTTCACCACGTCCTTGGGCTCGCCGCGCAATTTGAGCGCGAATCCCATGTTGTCAGCGACCGTCATGTGTGGGTACAGCGCGTACGACTGGAACACCATGGCGATGTCACGGTCCTTCGGTGCAACCATTGTCACATCACGATCCCCGATGGAGATTCCGCCTTCGTCGATGTCCTCCAGGCCCGCCAACATTCGCAGGGCCGTGGTCTTGCCCGACCCGGACGGGCCTACCAGCACCAGAAATTCGCCGTCCGTGATCTCGAGGTTCAGCTGATCTACTGCGGCGATCTCGGTACCCGGGTATCGACGAGTAGCGCTGTCGTAGCTCACTGTGGCCATGTCATGCCCTTCCTGAAATGACGACCGGCTCGTCGCCGCGCGCGTGGACGATCTGGGTGAGAGTTGAGAGTTCGTCGTAGATACGCCATTCCGTCGTAATCTTGCCGTCGCGGAAGAGGAACTGTGACGATCCAAGTACCTGCACTGGCGAGCCTGTCGGCCGTCCGTACGCAGGCACCCCTGTGTACGTTCCCGTGAGCCACCACACAACCGCAACGCGGAGACCACCGTGGTGCTCGGAGTAGTTCGCGGCGATGTCCCGGACGTGGATACGTGCATCCGGGAACGGAGCGAGCATGTCGATGATCGACGACTGGAAATTGGCCTGCCTGCTGAGTGTGCGGTTGCGGGTGGTGTGGCACAGCACATCTCGCGGGACGTATTGCCCGATCCGATCGAAGTTGCGCTGATTCCATACCTCCTCGATCATTTCGAGGACGAAATCGCATTCGCCCCGGAACAGATCCGGGCGTGGGCCGGAGTCTCCGCCGGTGAGGACGTCCACCGAGCCGGAAAGCGTCGCCGACCCGGTGAATTCACTGAACGCGAGGTCCCGAGCTACCGCCGCCGGATCGAGACCCAGATCGCTAATCACTGCGAATTCGTCGCGCACCACCCATTCTTCTTCCATCACTCCGCGCCGGTACAGGCAGTTCGCGATCGTTTTGGCAGAGTATCGCCGTCCTGAGGGCGGACCATAGGTGGACAGCGAGGTATCGGTGCCACTGCTGAAGATCCGATGAGAACTCAAAAACGCGTCGTCACCGCGTGCTTCCCAGACGACGTCTTCTGCCTGCCCGACGCGATCGGGGAAGCCGCTGATCTTGGTCAGCGTGCTCCGAACGACAGGTTCGACGCCGATCCCGGTGCCGTAGGCGCCGTGCACTATCGAATCGGGTGCGTAGTTTTCTCGAATCAGGCCGACTCCGCGCTCCACCCAAATTCGGTCCGTCCACTCGACGATGAACTCTTCCGGGTCTGCGTATGGTTTGTAGGCAATTTCGTTCAGCACTGCTTTGGCCTGTTCGGTCTGATCAGGGTTCATCAATTCGCTTCCTTGGTAGTGTTTTTCGCTGGCCATCAGTCGAGCTTCTTGATTTCGTCTGCAGCTGATTCGAGAGTGCTCTGCACGTCCGCACCGTTCGCCATTTCATTGACGGCGACTGCCAGAATGTCCATGATTCGGGGCCAATCCAGATTCATCGGGATCGCGCGAGCGGACTGAAGTACTTCGTACTGGATCTCCGGCAAATCCTTGTTGGCCGCGTTGACTTCCGGATCGAGCATGTTCGAATTGTGAACGGTGATTCCGGTAGTAGTGGCGGGGTCATCTTTATCCAGGGCCACAGCGCGCTCGGTAGATGCGCTGGTCATCCACTTGACGTATTCCCAAGCAGCTCCCTGATTCTTCGACGTGTTGAGCACTCCCGTCAACCAGGTGTAGGCGTAACTCGACGGAGTCTTGCCAGCGAAAGCCGGCAGCGCCGCTACGCCTACATTGCCCTCGAGTTCCGGTGCAGCCTTGCTTGTGTTCGTGAAGTCATCGAGATGCCACGACCAGGACATGACGGTGGCAGCATTTCCTTTGAGGAAGGCCGTTGTCGCATCGGTTTCACCCCAGTTCGTGGACGCCGGTGGCGTATATCCCTGGCGGACCGATTCGATGTACTTCTCCGTGGTGGACACGGCTTGCGACGAAGTGAAGGTCGGATTGCCGTCCCCGTCGAACAGTTCCGCCCCGTTGCTCCACAGCATCGTCAACCACGTGTACAGATTCTGTCCACTGTTACGGCTGAACTGCCCGGCCAACGGATACTTGTCGGTCTTGCTCTTGATGAGCGCGAGCTGCTGGTAATACTCGTCCCAGGTTTTCGGCGCTTCGAGACCAAGCTGATCGTAGATATCTTTGCGGTAGAACAAGTTATACGAGAAACCACGCAGGGGAAGGCCCATCGTCTGCCCATCGGTTCCTGCAGCGGCGGCTTCCCTGAAGGGACCTGAGAAGTCGTCGAGTGTGATTCCGTCCTTCGCCATTACCTCGTCCAGCGGCTGCACACCTACCTTCAGGGACGGACCCCAGGCATCCGGCCAGATCAGCATGTCGTACGTGCCCCCGCCGATTGCGCTTTCGGCGACAATCTTCTGCAGGAAGGTTGCGTAAGGAACATTCGACGATTCGACCGTGATTCCAGTGAGTTCGGTGAATTCGGCGGTGCGTGCCTTCAGCGAGGCGAACTGAGGGGAAGAAGCACAACATGTCAGGAATCGAATGGTGGTGCCGTCGTAAGGTTTTCCCTCCAAGAGTCCGAACTCATCGACCGAGCCATCTTTTACCTGCGACATGAAATCCTCGGTGGTCGGCCCGGAGCCACAGGCAGAGACGATCACCGCGAGTGTCAGGGCGATAGCGGCCGGAATCAGTCTTCGACCACGGCGACTGAACATTGATCTCATTTCACTGCTCCTAGCGTCATACCCTGCGCAAAGTGCTTCCGAACCAAAGTTGCGAGAACAATCATCGGGACCATGACAAGCAAGCCGGCAGCGGCCATCGGGCCCCACTGGATCCCTTCTGGTCGTTCGAGCGAGATCAATGACACCGGCAGAGTGATCGCGTCGGTGCGCGCCAAGAACGTAGGAAAGAGAAATTCGTTCCAGGACAACAGAAAAGCGAAGACGACACCAACGAATATTCCCGGTGCAGCGAGCGGTGTGATCACTCGCCACAAGAGTCTGAGCTGACCGCAACCATCCAAACGAGCTGCCTCCTCCACCTCAATGGGAAGCCCATCGACGAAACCCTTCAACAACCAGGTGTTGTAAGGAACGACAATGGCGAGGTTGGCGACGATCAGAGCCAGTTTCGTATCGAGCAACCCCAAGTCACGGAACATAGTCAGGAAGGGAAGCGCGATCGCGACACCGGGAATGAATTGGGTGATGACGATGGCCAACAGAATCGGCTTGTTACCAGGGAAACGATAGCGGGAGAACCCGTATGCGGCCAACAAGGCAAGCGGAACCGAGAGCACCGTCGTCACGACTGCAATGACAATGCTGTTGTACATCGGGTGGACGAGATTGTTTGCCCCGAAAAGAATCTCGCGGAAACTGGCAAGAGAGGGGCGGAAGATGATCGAGGTGCTGAAGACCTCGCGTTCCGGCTTGAACGCGGTCAAGGCCAGCCAGAGAATAGGGAACATCACGAAAAAGAGAATTGCCAACGTCGTCAATGTTCGCAGGACGTCGAAAACACGTTGAGTCGTGCTCTTCGGCCGACGACGTCGCTTGGTCGTGGACGATCGAGAGAGCGTGTTCGCGCGTTCAAGAATGTCAGTCATTTCGAATCCTGCCTTCCCATGAGCATCAGGTACACAGCGGCAAGTGCACCGAGAACGACGACGAGAATCCAGGACACTGCCGATGCGTAGCCGATGTCCAGAAAGGTGAAACCTTGTGAATAGGCGAAGAAATTGAGCGTCTCGGTAGCTCGACCTGGACCGCCGCCTGTGGTGGTAACCACCTGATCGAACATCTTGACCGAGAACACCGCCTTGAGAAACACCACGATCAAAATCAGAGGCCGCAGCAGTGGGAAACTGATCTTCCAGAACTCTTGCCAGGCATTGGTTCCGTCAACTCGCGCGGCATCGCGAATCTCGGGTGAAATCGAACCCAGCCCACCGAGGAACATCAGGGCAATCAGCGGCGCCCATCCCCAGATCTCACTGCCCGCGATCACCATCAGCGCCCAGAACGGATCACCTAACCAGTTGATCGAATCCGTGAACGGTGCAACGGCTTTGATCATCTTGTCGTATACGCCGTAGTCGGGGTTGAACATGAAGCGCCACGAGTATCCCTTCAAAGCCGGTGCAACGGCGAACGGAAGGATGAGCAGTGCCTTGGTCATCCCCGACAGCCATGTCGTGCGGTTGAGCACCAGCGCGATGGCAAGACCCAAACCTACCGAGGCGACCACCGATACGATCGTGAATATCAGCGTCACCCATACGGAATTGTGAAAATTACTGTCAGACAGCGCCTTCGCGTACTGATCCAGTCCGACGAACTGTTGCGGTTCACGGGTCTCGTTGACCCGCCAGTGCCGAAAGCTGTTGATCAGCGCTACCGCAAGAGGATAGAACGTCGTCAGGGCCACTGCGATCAAGGCCGGAGCGAGGTGCGCGTACGGGACGCCGAGTCGACGCCATGCCGAGTGGCGATTCACCGGCCTTCCCGTTTTGCGGTCGATCGTCACGGTGCTCATTTCTGCGCTCGAATTCCGAGGGGACAGGATCGGTCACTGTCCCCTGATTCGGAGTGGGCCGGGGGGACTCGGGTGGTCACTCGGAACTCCTTCTTAGAAGGTGTGGGCTGGGACGAGAGGCGATCACCGAATGTAACGCAGCTCTCAATGAGTTCAGAGTGTATGCGTATGTATAGCTTCAGAACAAGGGCCGAAGCAATGAAATTTCGCTCAGCGACACAGCCCTGACCCACTCAGGACGGAACCAACTTGCTCGACTTACTGGGGATAGAGGCAATTATCGAGCGTTGCGCGGTCGAAACTTCAGCTACGACTAGGTGATGTGACCCAACCAACGAACAGCACTGGGATATACGTATGCACGTACGCTTCAGAAAGTCGGCGCTCCGAGAGTCGAACGCTCGATCAAATGCGGCTCCAGCACGACCCTCCGCGGCGAGCTGTCGACCCCACCACGAAGCCGCTCAACTAACAACTGAGCGGCGGCAGCTGCCATCTTGTCGAGGTCGTGGCCGATAGTCGTAAGCCGAAATACTTCCCAGGCCGCCATGGGAATGTCATCGAAACCGATCAGGCTTACTTCGTCGGGAATCCGAACACCCTTGGCCAGTGCGGCGTTGACAGCTCCAATGGCCACCACATCGTTTCCGCAGAACACGGCCGTGGGCGGCTCCGGTAGAGCCAAGAGTTCTGTCATCGCTTGATAGCCCGTTTTGAATTCGAAAGGACCATGCCGCGTGAGATCGGGGACAAGCCCGATACCAGCATCCGCCAGCGCCAACCGAAAGCCCATTTCACGATCACGACCAGTGCTGGTTTCGAGAGGACCGAAGATGCCGGCTATCCGCCGGTGCCCTAGGGCAGTGAGCTTGGTTGCCGCTATGCGCCCGCCCAACTGATTGTCAACCACAGCAGCATCGCCCAACCCCTGGCCGCTCTCCCGATTGAGGAACACGAATGGAATCCGACGACGATTGAGTTCGGTAGGCAGTTCGGAGCCCACATTACTGGTCAGCAACACCAGTCCGTCCACCGAACCATCCACTAGCTGCTCGATGGAAATCTGGCTGTCCGAGCGCTCGGTGAAGACCATCATCCGATAGCCATGCTTCTCGAGGGTGTCATGCAATGGTCCGATCAAATGCGGATAGAACGGATTTGTCAGATCACTGACCACGATCCCCACACGCTTGGTTGTACGCGTCACGAGACTGCGTCCCGCCTCGCTTGGTACGTAGCCGAGCGCTGCGACCGCACTTTCCACCCGCATCCGGGTTTCTGTTGCAACCCGTGGGTCTCCACGAAGAGCTCGGGAGACCGTCGGCTGCGACACCCCGGCCAGTCGTGCAACATCGCGACTGGTGATCGCCATTGCTTCCTCATTCCTCAACCACTCGGCAGAGCCGAGAATCCGCACTATGTATACGGATCATAGGCGGTCAACTGACACACACGGACCCGATGTCGGGCTGCATGCGTTTCAATCGAAAAGAAGTTCTCCGAACAGGGACGATGTCGAGAAATTGCCGTAATTTCCCAGAAAAGCGACCCAGGGCATTGACACAACAACCCATCGTCGGCCTACTATGCATACGTATAAATGCGTAGCTTCCAATCGCGCCGAATCATCAGCACGACGGTCGGAAGCCTCCTATCCACGACAGTCCCACGAAGCCAATTGAGAGGTCCCATGTCGTCCGACGTAACTGTCACCACCGAGGAACTGGCCCGGCGCACCATCCGCCAGAATGACTTCGTCTCCTGTAACCAAGCGTTCATCGATTGCCGCACTCCCGGTTCGGACCAGAAGAAGAACTACTCCATGATCGGCCGAGGGGTCACCCAGAGTTCCGGCCAGGTTGTGAATCTCCGTGAACCTCATGGCTTTCAAATCGGTGGCGCGGCCATGCCCAACGGCGTGACCAACAATCTGCACCTGCATTTCACCGCCGAGGTGTTTCTCTGCTTCCGCGGAGAGTATTTACTCCGATGGGGCGCCGACGGCACAGAGGGCGAAACACTGCTTCGCGAAGGCGACATTGCATCGATCCCGACCTGGATATTCCGCGGATTCACCAATGTCGGACCCGACGACGGAATCCTCTTCACGGCCCTCGGCATGGACAACACCGGCGGTATCATCTGGGGCCCAACTGTTCTCGAAGAGGCAAAGGGACACGGACTGTATCTCAGTGCCGAAAATACGTTGATCGACACCATCGCCGGTGACGAGCTCCGCGAGGACACACCATTGATGGAGCCGATCAGCGCCGAACAGATTGCCGGCCTGCGCAGCTTCAGTGTCGAGAAAATGGCTTCCCGGATCGCGACCGCAGAAAACATAGAGTGGTCCGATCGAGCACTGTTGGACTCTCGGATCGCCGGCGGCGGTGCGGAACTCGGTCTTGTCATCGGCTTCGGAATGACCGAGGATCTTGATCAGGAACCTCGAATCTACAACCCACACGGCCACAACATCGCTTGGCTGAGAGCACGACCGCAACAAGGTATTTCACTGCATCGCCACAATGAGAACCAGGTGCTGATGGTGAAAGACGGTCGATGGGAAGTGACCGTCAATCGTGGCCCGGACTCCCGCACCGTGACCCTCGAATCCTGGGACATACTCTCCATCCCCCGTGGCGCGTTCCGATCCATCCGTAACGTCGGAGAATCGACGGGGTTGATGTTAGTGGTCAACAGCGGCGACGGTCGAGTACGTCTGGAATGGGACGAGGAAGTGGTCAAGGCCGCAGCAGATGCCGGGGACGCCCTGGACCACAATGGCTACGTGGCACCATACGCATTGGTCCCACGCAAACTTGGAACCTGAATTGAAAACTCTGCCAGTCGTTCTCGTCCCGGGAATGCTCTGCGACGCTGACCTCTGGACAGAGATCAGGTCTGGACTGGATGCGCACACCGTCATCCCGTCGATCGATGCCACGACAATCGGCGCAATGGCTGAGCAGGTCCTCGCCTCCGCCGAAGGACCGTTTGTCCTCACTGGGTTGAGCCTCGGAGCGATCGTCGGGTTCGAGGTACTCCGAATTGCACCCGAGCGGGTGACAGGGTTCTGCGCCTTGTCGACCAATGCCGGAGCACCGACAATCATTCAGCATCGGACCTGGAACCGCATGGCAGCTCAATGCACCAGCGGCGACTTCGAGCAAATCGTGCGCGACATCCTGCCGACGATGTTCGCCGACGAAACACCCCTACCGAGCTTGGCCGACAGATTCACCGCCATGGCTGCACGGGTCGGCCCGGTCGTTCTACAGCGGCAACTTGCCGCTCAATGCACGCGTGTTGACGCATTACCCGAATTGCGAAATGTCACTTGCCCCACTCTGGTTGTCTCAGCAACGCGGGACCACCTGTGTCCCGACTATTTTCACCGAGACATTGCCGACGCTGTCCCCCGCTCACGCCTCGAACACCTACACGGAGCCGGCCATCTCAGCCCCTGGGAGCAGCCGGCAGAAATCGCTCGAATGATCAATAGCTGGCTTCCCGCCACCTCTGAATCCATCACCCAGGAGTAGACATGCCCCAAGTTCTGAAGAACCCCGTCCCCGCCGAGTCCGTACGACGCGATCGAACAGAAGTAAGCGAGCGAGTGTCCTCGATCCTCGACGACATCCGGACCAACGGCGATGCAGCCGTGCGCAAATGGTCCACGGAGTTCGACAAGTGGAGCCCAGAGTCTTTCCGCCTGTCGGCAGCGCGCATCGAAGAGATCATCGCGGGTGTTCCTGACCAGGTCATCGAGGACATCAAGTTCGTTCAGCACCAAGTGCGTACATTTGCACAGCATCAGCGAGACTCACTGACTGATTTCGAGATCGAGACTCTTCCCGGAGTTCATCTCGGCCAGAGGCACATTCCGATCAACCGCATCGGCGCATATGTCCCGGGTGGACGCTACCCACTGACTGCTTCCGCACATATGACCATTGTGACGGCGAAGGTCGCGGGCGTACCCAGCGTCGCCGCCTGCACACCACCTATCCGCGGCGAGATACCCGCCGCTACTGTCGCAGCGATGCATCTCGCCGGAGCCGACGAAATCTATCTACTCGGTGGTGTCCAGGCGATCGGCGCGCTTGCCTGTGGAACCGAAACAGTCAACCGCGTCGATCTTCTGGCAGGTCCAGGCAATGCCTATGTAGCTGAAGCCAAACGTCAACTCTTCGGCGAGGTCGGGATCGACCTCTTTGCAGGGCCCACCGAGATCCTGATCATTGCGGACGAATACGCCGATCCGTTCGTCGTTGCGGTCGACCTGCTCTCACAAGCCGAGCACGGTCCGGACTCCCCCGCAGTCTTGATCACCACCTCGGAAGAACTGGGGCGCAAAGTCATGAAGCACATCGACGACATTCTTCCGGACATGCCTACCAAAGACTTCGCCGAACCTGCATGGCGCAACCACGGTGAAGTAATCGTCGTTGATTCACTTGTCGACGCTTACGCACTCGCGGATTCCTACGCGAGCGAACACGTAGAGGTCCTCACCGAGAATCCTCGCGAAGCCTTGGCGACGATGAGCAACTACGGTGGTCTCTTCCTCGGCGAAGGTACTTGCGTCTCTTACGGCGACAAGGTGATCGGCACGAACCATGTTCTCCCTACTCGTGGTTCAGCGCGATACACAGGTGGCCTCTGGGTTGGCAAGTACCTCAAGACGGTGACGTACTCCGAAGTGACCGACAAGGCGTCCAGCGCACAGTTAGGTGAGGTTTGCGGGCGCGCATCGCGCGTAGAACTGTTCGAGGGTCACGCTCGCTCAGGTGACGTTCGCGCCGCCAAATACGGGTCTGCGGAACTGGGCTGGAGCAACCACCGCACGGCCGGCAGTTCCCGGTGAACCAGTACGTCAGTGGCCGTACGGCGCTGGTCACTGGAGGCGGTAGTGGCCTCGGGGCGGCCATTACGGCCGAACTGGTGAAGAACGGTGCACGAGTGATCGTCGTAGGCCGCAGCCGCCACAAACTCGACTTGGTCGCCGCGGCCAACGGAGAAGCCGTTCGGGTCGAGACATGCGATGTTGCACAAGCGTTTTCTGCCGATGAACTCGCGGAAAAGCTCGCCGATGAGGACGTATCGATCCTGATCAACAACGCCGGCGTACCGGGTCCAGTCGCTCCGTTGACTGGAATTGCCACCTACGATTGGGACGACGTATTCGCTGTCAACGTGCGCGGCGTATTTCTCATGTGCCGCGCCTTCCTGCCTGGAATGATCGAAGCCGGGCGAGGGGACATCATCAACATCGCCTCCGTCTCGGGGAAACGTCCACTCACAGGCAGAACCCCGTACTGCGCGTCGAAAATGGCAGTAATCGGTTTGACCACCACCCTCGCAACCGAAGTCGGCCCTTTGGGCGTAAACGTCAACTCACTCTCTCCGGGGCCGGTGGACAGTGCGAGGATGCACCGCAACTTCACCCTTGAAGCCGCCCGGACAGGCGGAACCTACGAGGAAGCAGAACGGGCGTTCGTATCTCGGTCAGCTCTCGGCCGAATGGTCAGCGAGGAGGAGGTAGCGACAGCCGTCACTGCGATGCTCTCAATGCCGGGCCTATGCGCAGCCGATATAGATCTCTCCGCCGGAATGGTGGCCCGATGAGGGCGAAATTGCGCTCTGGCGAGCAGCTTCTCGGTGTCCTGGTCCGGATGCCCTCGGAGGAGCTGGTCGAAATGGCCGGGGTCGCCGGTATGGATTACGTGTTCATCGACTGTGAACACGGCCCCGCGGATCTAATTGCCTTGAGACAGCACGTCACTGCAGCAGAACTGCACGGCATGGATGTTCTGGTGCGCGTCGGGCAAAACGAGCCGGCGCTGATCCAGCGGGTTCTCGACCACGGCGCAACGGGAATTGTCGTACCGCACGTCGACAGCGCGGAACAGGCTCGCGCGGTGGTTCAGCAAGCCCGGTACGCCCCGGTCGGCGACCGAGGCTTCGCCACGTATGGGCGGGCCGGACGTTTCGGTCAGGTATCAGCTCGCGAACACTTGCAGGCAGATGCCGACCGAACCGTGGTAGTCGTGATGATCGAGTCCCACACCGGCTGCGCCAACGCCGAAGAGATAATGGCAGTTCCTGGGATCGACGGCGTTATGGGTGGCCCCGCCGATCTCGCGTTGTCGTTCGGTGTCGACGGTCCGTCCGATATCCGCGTATTACAAGCACTGTCCACCTTGCACAATCAAGCCGCGACCGCAGACCAGAAGCGAATGGAGATCGTTTCAAGTGCGGAACAGGCACGGCACTCATTCGCAGCGGGGGCACATCTCGTTGTCGTCAACCTGACTCATGTGCTGATGAAGACTTTCGACGAGCTGGTCAGTGTTGGCAGAAGCTCGCCTTAACTCCGCGCCGATCCGCGCAGCAACCGAAGAATTCTCCTCCTCCGCATTGGCGATCCCGTTCGGACTGCGGATATGGGCACCAACTGGCGAGATCAGTCGGTGCCCATATATCAGTTACGGTCTACTGCAGGACCCGTATCGCCGAACCCGGGAGGATTCCGCTCGACGGCGGGTAGATCGACGTTGCGCCGTTGAAGAACATGTGAGCGGGAGTCGTAGACACCGGAAGCAGGTCGATGTCGTTGAACAATGCCCGCTCACTTTCCTCCCAGACCTTGCAGGACTCGTCACCGGGCAGAAGCGAAGCCTGAGTAGACAATTCGATGTACTTCTTGTTGTCGAGCGAAGCGAAGTTCACTCCTTCGGGCTTCGGCGGGCCAGTGAAATACTTGGCAAAGATACTCGGTGTGTCACTGCCCAGCGTCAAACCGATGGAGACATCCCACGACGACAGGTCAGTGGTGCTGAACGTGTTGGCAATGACGAAGCTGTAATCGCCGCCGGTCAGTTTAACCTTGGCGCCCAGCCCTTCCCATTGTGTCGCTACGTATTCCGCGGCGGCAGAGTTCGTATCGCGTGCATTGTTGAAAATCACGTTGAGGGTAAGCGGTCGCCCGTCCTTTGTCAGGACACCGTCGGGACCCGCCTTCCAACCTGCGTCGGACAGCGTTTTCGTTGCTGCATCGACGTCGAAATCGGGGATCGTCCCTTCGACACTGTTGTAGTCGCAGGCAAGGGGTTCCGAAACCGCGAGGGCGCGTGCGCGGGTTCCTTTACCGCCGGTGGTGATCTCGGTGTAGTCGTCCAGGTCTACTGCCTGCACGAGGGCCTGCCGTACAGCACGGTCTGCCGTGGGTAGGGCCGCGAAATGATTGAAGATGAACTCGCCGGACAACGTGGTGTAGGTCTTCGAATCCAGACCCGCGGCCAAGACTCGTTCCTCGTCCGAACCGGTGACCGCTGCGGCATTCACTCCGCCGGTGAGAACAAGATTCGCCGTCGTACTGGGATCGGTGACAATCTTGATCGTCACGGTCTTCGGCACCCCGAGAGTGTCGGACGTGGTCTCGCCGTTCGGACTCCAGGTGTAACCGTCGCGGCGTTCCATCGTGATGTGATCGTTGGGAACAACCTCGGTGACCTTGAACAGGCCCGTTCCGTTACTACTCGAACGGATGCTGGCCGGGTCTTCGAGCGTCGCAGCACACGGAAGCCGCAACGCGCCGATTCGAGAGAGCAGGAAGGGCGCTGGCTCGGCGGTAGTCACCGTTAGTTCGTCACCGTCCGCTGAGGCCGAAGTTGACATCGGCACAGTGGATCCGCGTAGCGGTGAGGCGTTTTCAGGATCCATGACCCAGTTGATGTCATCGGCCGCGGTCTGTGCGGTAAAGGATGTGCCGTCGGCACAAGTGATGCCCTTCTTGAGCACGAACTTCAGCGTGTTCCCTTCTTCACTCCAGCTCTCCGCCAGATAGGGACGCACAGTGCGTGTTTGCGCGTCGATGTCGATCAACGAATCGTACGAGTACGCGTTCACGATCTGAGTCGACGTAAGGTTGGTGATCAGAGGGTGCAGATTTCCGGGATCGGCGTTGATGACAGTCGTGAAACTGCCGTCCTTTGCATACTCACCGACTGAACCTTCGGGACTGGATGCGCTGCCACACCCGGCCAGGGTGAAAACGCCAACGCTGATAACTGCTGTCGCGGAGACAGAACGGGCTTTCATACGAGCCGCCATCTACTAGGAGTTGCCATGGCGACAATCGTGCGGGACTGACGTGGTCTGTATCTCGTTGAAGTTCCCCATACAGTCGGCCGTACTCTGTTCGATTGTCACTATCGGCCGGGCGAGCGCAGAGGCTAGGTGCGACGCTGCCGTTGACGGTGATTCGCGACGTTGATTCGGTTGCCGCACAACGCCGGCATGCAGTATCGGCGTCGCCCTCCCCTGCTCGTATCGACAAAAACCCCGTTGCACGTCGGCGATGCGCACGGGCGGAATCGTTCGTACCCCAATGTGCGCAGAGTCCCCAGCAACGAGTAGCCGATCAACAACGTGAGTTCGCCCGCGAGATCGATTGTGTTGTCCAGTACTGCATTCCACCGATAGTCGTTCTGGGAATCCAGCGTGAGTCGAACGTGATGCGGGACGGCCTGCAGGAGTTGATGAGTGCGATCGACTAGTTCGCCGGCAGTCGGAGCATCGAGAACCGAACGAATTTCCTCTCTGAGCCCCTGAACGTCCGCAAGTTCACCGCTGGTCGGCCGGCGCCCGTTGCGGAGTGCGTCCGGCGAGAGTCCGTGTTCACTCAGTAGATCCTGAAGCGTCTGGGAGTCCGGCAACGCGTCACCGGCCTCCACCCACACTCGGGGTGAGGTGTTGACCAGGTCCGTCGCAAACGACGCACCGGATACGTAATCGTCTAAAACTACTTGCATCCCTTACCTCCCTGCCTTACCGTAATTGAATAACCTAACTTTACACCTTACGGAGGCGGCGGGATGAAACACTGCGCAGACCACGGACTGTCCGAGATACTCCTCGACACCCACAACCGATTGCGCCGCGCCGGCACCGTAGCGTCGGGGACACCCGTCGTTGCAGCCGATCTCTACTGGTCGATCGGAGCGCTCGCCCAATGCCTGATCGCGATGGACGAGGTCATTTCACAACTGGGAATCAACGCCCGAAAGCAGTTGCGGGCCGGAAAGTTCGATGTCGAGAGCGGACCGTTCGAAGGACAACCCGACGCTGCCCTGCTCACCGCAGTTCTTGCGCTCGCCCGAGCATCGAGCAGTTGTGAACCAGTTCAGACGGCAATCGGCAATGCCCAGATCGCGGTGAGCGATCTCGTCGTCTCAAGGCCCACCAGCGCTTGACGCCCGCGCTCGCAGCCTGCCCCAATAGAGACTGTATGGTTGGTTTTCAGAAGCCATCGAGAGCATCGACCAGCAGGAACCGGGTTATCACTGTGAGTGCAGGAACATCGACAATCTACGAGGACCGAACCGTCCGGATCGACGAAAAGGGCGTAACGATCCGCCACTACTACTTCCCGTTTGTCAGTAAGTTCGTCCCGTACTCGCAGATCGAATCCGTCGACCTCGGGGTCATGTCGTGGCTGAGCGGACGCCTACGAATCTGGGGAACAACAGATTTCAGCTCGTGGTACAGCCTGGATCTTTCACGTCCGTGGAAGGAGACTGCGGTGGTACTCACCCTCACCGGCCGTGGAGCACCCTCGTTCAGTCCCAAAGACGCAGACCGAGTCGACGCCGAAATCCGCAGTCGCATCGGATCGCACGCCGCGAACTGACTAGCGGAACTCGGATTCGACGGTAACGATCTCCCTCCAATCGGTTCGATCGAACAATCGCGCCAGCGCTGTGAACAGAACTTCCGGATCGATGACACTCTCAGGTGAGTGCACACCGACCCGATCCGAAATCGTTCCGTCGGCCAGCCGGGATACAACCTGAGCAAGGCCCAGCGCCAAAGGGATTCCAGTCGCACGGGCCATGTCCGACAGCAACTCCGACACCGGTGAATCATCTGCAATCCGGGCCACGACTCGCATCGCTCTTCCGTCGAATGTTCCTGTCGCCGAGGCGAAGAACAACGGCAGGGATCCGTGGCCGGCACGCGTGAGCATTCGAGGTGTAGCGCGGATCATCCGCCGGAGCGAGGGCTTGCCCAATTCTTCAGCGGCCGCGTCGAGATCGATTATCCCCTTGTCGATATCCGCACGGAGGACGTCGAGAAACGCCACAGTTTCCGGTGTGATCACCATGAGATCAGCCGAATGGCCTGAGGGACTGAAGGTCCGATGAAACATCACCGGCTCCGGATGCCCGACCACGTAGGCGTTTCCGCGGCGTCCGCCGGGCAGTTCCAGTGCGATGGAACGCAGCGGTGCTTCTGTGACGATCCGTCCCTCACGAACCACCGGAACCTTGCCGCTGATCTGCTGCATCCAATGAACGGCAGCGGCACTGACGGCATTTACCGACTCGTCCTCGCCCTCGACATCAACCGGCCAGGCTGTGTACAGGTCGTCAATCACGTCCAATCGCGAGACTGCCATCGCGGCCAGGAGGTTACTCATCCCGGGACTTGCGCCCATGCCGACTACCGCACAGATTCCGGCTTCCCTGGCGGCACAGTCCAATTCCAGCATGTCGACGGCCGGCTCCCAGTCGTCGCAGATGTCGAGATAGTGAGTCCCGGTCTCGATCGCTGCCTGGAGAATACCGACGCCGAAACGGAAGAACGGGCCGACCGTATTGACGACCACGTCTGCGCCGTCAAGCAATTCGCGTAGCGAGCGACTGTCCGTGACGTCGATACTGCGGGAGTCGACTTCCGCTGATGCCTGAGCCAGTTCAACTGAAAGTCGCTCCGCAGCGTCTACATCGCGATCGGCAACTACGACTGTGCCGATTCCCGGCAATGCTGCAGCCAGACGAACTGCGACCGACCCCATGGCGCCGGCACCACCCAGAGCAACGACTGTGATTCCGTCAGCCATGAATTCCCTCCAAAAATGCACTCTGATCTGCTAGATACCCGGGGGCGAAGATAGAACGGGGAGCAAGGACGGCCACCAGAGCGGACCTCACTTCCGAGTCTTCGAGATCCTTGTCCACGATCGAATGCGTAGCGTCGGGGTATTTCTCGACCACCAATTGCCCTGGTGTGTCGAGTAATTCGCGATACACCCTTTCGGTGTCTGCCACGTCGACGTTGACGTCTTGTCCGCCGACAATCAAGAGCACCGGAACCTTCACGGTTTCGAGATCGGCTCGCGCATCCGAGAGGTAGTTCTTTCGGATGAAGTTCCACCGGTCCTCGGTGAGACCGTCGGCCTCGCCGGAGGCCACCAGATCATCAAACGATGCATCACGTGCCAACTGATCCAAGTTCTTCGCGCGGTCGACCCGCGCTTTCTCGAACTCTTCGGCCGACGCATTCCTCTCGGAAAGCTCTGCACGGGTATTGAATTCACCTTGTTGGAGCCAGTTGATCGCCGGGCCCACGGCAATGACGAATGCGACGTCCGGGTCGAGGTTCACCACCTTGGGCATCACCCACCCTGCCTGGCTGGCACCCCACAGACCGATCCGAGAGCGATCGATATCCGAACGCCCCCGCGCCCACTCGATTGCCGCTTCCGTCTCCGCCGCCCGGTCGTCCATGCTCTGATCGAGCCAATTGCCCGGCGCCCCGTTGACCCCCGGCTTGTCCCAGGAGAGTGACGCGTACCCAGCCTGTGCAAACGCCTCCCAGACCGGCCGGTAGAACGTCTCGTGTGTTGCATCGACGGGTCCGTCTCCGTGGACGAAAACTACGAGCCCGAAGGGACCGTCACCGTGCTCGGGCAGTGCAAGGACGCCCTGGAGTGGCACCGATCCCCCGGTGATCGTCACTTTTTCCTCACGGATGTCATAGGTGTTCTGGTACAGCGTCCAGCCCACAAGTCCAACGATCAGGACAACGACCACCGCCAGGGAAGTAGCCACCCACCTGCGCAAACGAGGGTTACTCTTCCCTTCGCTCATCGATTTCACTGCCATCTTCCCGCCTTAACGTACGAATGTGAAACGATCGTATCGACTTCGATAGTACAGTTGTGAGCGAAGATGTCGAGTAGCGAGGAAAGGACATGGCAATGACCGACAGGGACGTCGATGTACCCACGAGAATTTTGATCGAGGGACTACTGCGCACAGACGGAACTGTCGACGGGCACACCCTCTATGCCACCGCCGACGCCCTCGGCAAAACAGATCAACAGGTCAGGCTGTGCATCAAGCGTTTGGTCGCCGAGGGAAAGTTCACTCAGGAGGGACGCGGGCGGCAGGCCACGCTACGAGCAACGCCGAAAGCCATGCGGGAGATGGAGCCCGACGTCGAATTCGTCCGGCTGGCCTATCAACAAGATCGCACCACTGCGACACCGTGGGACGGATATTGGCATCTGGTCGGATTCGCAATTCCGGAGTCGTCACGGAAAGCACGAGATGCGCTGCGCACCAGGGTCGTTTACCTCGGCGGCGCGCTCGTCCAAGGCGGTCTGTACGTCTCGCCGCACGCCTGGGAACCGTACGTTCTCGATGCGGCCGCCGAACTCGACGTCGAGCAGCACCTGTCCTCGCTCACCACTCGTGATCTGAAAGTGGGCACGCTCGAAGAACCGGTGAAGATTGCCGCGCAGTTGTGGCCACTGGACGAGATCGCAGCCGGATACGAACGGCTGCTCGACGTAGCGAACGCACGCCTGCACTTACTGCAGAACATCCCAGACGCCGATGCCGTCACGATGACCATCGAGCTCGCGGCGGAGTTCACGCGAGCCATGGAACCGGATCCGCTGCTGCCACCGGAACTACTGCCCACCAACTGGATCGGCAAGCGGGCGCGCTCCGTCACGGCACAGTGCTGGACGCTGCTGGCACAGGTGGACGGCGCCGACAAATTACCGTCGCTGTTCCACCTGTACGCAGATGCAATCGGCGGCGATCAGGACGCGAGCGTACGCTGACGGGGCGGCAGTCCGAAACGGCCGAGAACCTCGTCGACTGCGGTGGACGGTGTCACCAAGCCGCGATCATGGAGCCACGGAATGGTGCTGTCCACCAGGTGCTCGAGAGTGCGGGGCAATGCGAGAGGCAGCAACGTCACACCGTCGGCAACTTCGGCAGCTCGGATATCGGCGATCAAACTACCGAGACCGGAAGGTGTTCCGACGTAGTGAAGCGAAACGGGAACCCGCGGCGCAGTCAACGCGCTGTCCAACTGTGCAAGCTCTTTACGAGCGGAGCGAGCTTCCGGCGCGATCAGAATCTCGAGATCGACCAGTACGGCGACGCTGTCGGGATCGCGTCCTTCTTCGGCGACAGCCGCACGGATCCGTGCGCGTTCGAGCTGCGCCTCACGCAGGTCTGCAGCCCGAATCCGAACCACATTGGTAGGGAATGAAGCCAAATCGAGAACCCTGTCGCTCTCGGTGAGGTCCACCCAGTAGTCGCCGCCGATGATCGGCAGGTTTCCGGGTGCGCCCTCAGCGGCCGGATGGTGACCGGATCCGGTCAACTCGACCGCTACGTGCAGAGAATGCGAAGCGAGTGAAGACATGTGTGACCTCCGAAAATCAGAAAAGTGTGATGTGAGCGAGACGAATCGTCAGCTCGAACACATTCCTGACGAGGTGCGGCACAGATCTACATGGCGACGGCACCACTGACCGAGAGTGATGCTCACTCTCGAAGGGGTGGCGGGAAAATCCGCTGGTGCCATGGCTGCCATGCTAGTTGTCCGTTCGAGTTTTCGGGGACCGAGCTCAGCTCAGACGCACTCGGCTGCGCCGGCATTGTCGTCTGCGGCTCCGAGGAAGGGGCGGGTCTCGGGCACGGGGTTCCACGCACCGGCAGTCTTCGCGTACTTCCAATCACGCTGATTCGAAACCAGGATGTTCACGGCGTCGACCAACCGGGTCACGTCGTCCGAGCTGCTACCGAGGCCGAGGCTGGCACGAACCGCGCCGCCGGAGAGGCCGAGGCGTGCGAGCACCGGATGTGCGCAGAAGCGCCCGTCGCGAACTCCGATGCCGTGTTCTGCAGACAGGAATGCGGCGATCTCGCCCGCTTCGAATCCGTCGACGGTGAAAGTCACGATTCCGACGGCGTCGGGTGCGTCGTTCCACAGCCGCACCAACGAGACTCCCTCGATGGCAGACAGGCCGTCGGTGAGCTGGGCGGTGAGTGCCTTCTCGTGCTCGGCGATGACGTCGAAGTCCAGGGCGTGCAGGGTTTCGCAGGCGGTCGCGATGGCTGCCGCACCGAGCACGTTGGGGGAACCCGCCTCGTGGCGTGCGGGCGCGCAAGCCCACTCGGTGGATTCGATGGTCACCTCACGCACGGCGCCGCCGCCGGCGAGGTACGGCTGAGCCTCGTCGAGCCAGTCACGGCGGCCGACGAGAACGCCGGCGCCGAAGGGTGCGTAGAGCTTGTGGCCCGAGAACGCTACGTAGTCGACGCCGCATTCCTGCAGGTCGATGCGACGGTGGGGAGCCAACTGAGCAGCGTCGACGAGGATGCGCGCGCCGCAACGGTGAGCGATGTCAGCCAAGCGTGCAATCGGCAGGATCTCGCCGGTCACGTTGGAGGCGCCGGTGATTGCGAGCAGTGCGGCAGGCTTGGTGCACAGTTCACCGATCAGACGCTCGATGGTCTCTTCGATGGTGTCCGCGGCGGTGACGATACGAGCGTCGTTCCACGGCAACAGGTTTGCGTGATGCTCGGCGTCGAGGACAACGGTGCTACCGGGGACGCACTGGGCAAGCAGGTTCAGCGAATCAGTGGTGTTTCGGGTGAAGACGACAACCTGATCGTCGGCACAGTTCACGAAACGAGCAACGGATTCACGAGCGTTCTCGTAGGTGAGGGTGGAGATACGGGACGCGTAGCCGGCACCGCGGTGGACGCTGGCGTACGTGGGCAACAACTCGGCGATACGGTCGGTGACCTGGGCCAATGCCGGCGCACTCGCGGCGTAGTCGAAGTTGGCGTAAGAGCATTCGCCGCCCTGAACCAGCGGAACCTGCAGGTCAGCACCCGAAACCTTGGCGATCGGAGCGGTGCGGCAGGTGTCGGCACTCAATACAGCAGTCATCGAAGACAATCCTCACGTTCAAGGACTCATTCGTTCGGGTGATGGCCCCGGAAGAGTCCGCGCTTGCCGCATTCGTTTTCGAACGCAGCCGGGTCGTCACCCGGAGCACCCCACCGCGGAGGAGGGTTGCCGACCAGCAAGCCGGGGCTGAACACTGGTACTCGTGACCTGGCAACGAGGATGGCAGGAACTTCCCGTGCTTGTCAAGACGAAGCTGCGAAGGCCGTCTTCACGGCGCGATCGTTCGGCAGGCGAGGTGAAGTGCAAGCCTGGTTTCCGGATCGGCCAGATCCACCGAGAGAAGGCGCTGAGTTCGATCGATCCGACTCGATATGGTGTTGCGGTGCAAGCCTATTCGGTTTTTCGGGGTAAGTCAGAGACGATTCTTCGCCGAAGTACGTCAAGAGGGCCTCGAGCAACTCTCCATTCGCATCGCGTAGCGGCGCGAGCAGCGGGCCGCGGCAGCGGGCTGAAACGTGTCGGTTCGCGTCCACGCCAGCAGTAACTGCGCCTACCCGAGGCGGTCCACGTGCAGGAAACCGTTGTCATCCGCCGCCCCCGGAGATCTCAGTTGACTGACGTTTGCTGCATCGAAACTGCCATCACATCTGCTCCTCCTTCGAGTTCGCTTGTAACAAAACAACTCCCGCGACCGAAAATGTCGGTGAACCACAACAGCGAAGGGAAGTAACGACTATGGGATCAGCAGACGTAATGGCCTGGCTCGCCGAGGGTTACCTCGCCGGCGATCCGATTCGCTATCCGCTCTACGTCGGATCGATGTTCCTGGCAATGCCGTTCCAGTTGATCGGCGTAATTCTGGGTCACCCCTTCTGAATCGTGACATCGGGCCAGGGCGGTCGACGTAGAACGGCCAATGTTGCGATCACCGCGGCCGCCAACCCGATGAACTCCCCCATCAACGCTGCTCTGGTGTGATCGACAGCCGGTGACCACGACGGCTCACCCTCGTGGATCGAGAACACTCCGACCGGCACCGGTATCGGGTCGCCGCGCCAACGCCGATGCAGACGAGAAACCGTGATGATTGTCGTTCCGTCGCTGGTCTGGTGCGGTTCACCGAAGATCGTCGAGGTCCCTGATTCCGCTCGTGCTCGCTCCGCCGCATCACGAATCTCCATGGTCCCCATCGTCGCACCGAAACAGCAGCGTCGCACCGAAACAGCAGCACTGTGCGAGTATCGATCGATGGCCGAATGGTGGAATCCGAGCAGGCGCGTCGAGCGATGGTGGCAGACGATCGTGCTGGCCTGGCTTCTCGTCTTCTTCGGCCCTAGCACCGTCGACAAGGTCATCACAGAACCCACAGCTTGGAATTGGACATTGCTCGCGATCTGGCTTTTCGCAACGGTCGGGTCTGCTTACTACGCCGTCCAAGCCTGGCGAAACAGGAACAAACCTCAGTCGGTGTGGTGGGAAGGGACAACTGCGCCCTCCGAGATACCCGCCGACGACGTCCGTAGCGCACTCGCGTCGACAGACGACCGCATTCCGGCAATCAAGGCACTACGCGAACTACATCCGGGCTTGGGCCTGAAGGATGCGATGGATCTGATCGACGCCCAGCGGGGAGAACGTGGCCCGCAACACTGATAGTTGCGACCATCACAATCACAGTTAGGTATCGAGACCTCACCTCCACGATCGAGCGCGCACGCCAGGAGTTAACCACCTGACAGACAGGCTGTTTCGCCGAGTTTGACAAATACGATCAATCGGTGAGCGTCGACCCGACCGGTTCAACTCACCGTACCAATCGTATTCGTCGTTCAGCATTCCACTGTTTACCCAATGACACTATTGCCCAACGATTTACAACAGGTGCAACGGCATTCAGTGGGAATTTTCGCGACAGTGCAGCATCTTTCGTCCAGTTGAGTTGACCGAAACTTGACGTTACGTTGAATTTCAAAGCAATAGCCCGGTCTTGACCTGCGATGGTGTGAGCGCAACGCCCACCTACGCGTGACACGTGGCTGCCCGTATGGGCGCTGTGAATGCCTGAACGTTCGAGGAGTGGAATGACTGCGGTCAAAACTGCGTGGCGTGAACTACGGAAACCCGTGTTCATCCCCGCGTCGATAGTGATCTTTGCCCTGATCGCCTTTGCCGTGATCTATGCGGGAACCGCTGCGGATGCTTTCGAAACTCTCAACAACGTGATCAGCGACGGCGTCGGCTGGTGGTACATCCTCTCGGCCACCGGTTTCGTCATTTTTGCGCTGTACTGCGGAATCAGCCGCATCGGCAACATTCGGTTGGGCCGCGACGACGAGCAACCCGAGTTCGGCATGCTCTCGTGGTTCGCGATGCTCTTCAGCGCCGGCATGGGCATCGGTCTCGTGTTCTACGGAGTGGCAGAACCCCTTTCGCACTACGTGACCCCTCCCGTCGCCGGGCAGATCGCGGGATCCACTGATGCCGCAGCCAATCAAGCGATGGAACTGACACTGTTCCACTGGGGCCTGCATGCATGGGCGATCTACGTCGTCGTCGGCCTGGGTCTGGCGTACATGACTTATCGCAAGGGTCGCCCGCTCTCGATCCGTTGGCTGCTCGAGCCACTGCTCGGACGCGCTCGCATCGAGGGAAAGATCGGCCATGCCATCGACGTCGTCGCCATCGTCGGCACGTTGTTCGGCGTCGCGACATCACTGGGCTTCGGTGTCCAGCAGATCTCAGCCGGCCTCGACTACCTCGGCTGGGTGGAGACCGACAACTGGTTGGTCATCACCATCATCGTCATCGTGACGGGTATGGCCACCTTCTCGGTCGTCTCCGGCGTCACCAAGGGCCTCAAGTGGCTCTCCAACATCAACATGATGCTCGCTGCAGCACTGGCCCTGTTCGTCCTGATTCTGGGACCGACGCTGTTCCTGATGCAGTCGTGGGTGCAGAACCTCGGCGGATACGTCCAGGCCTTGCCCGAACTGATGCTGCGCACGTCCCCGTTCGCCGAAGACGGCTGGCAGGGCGCCTGGACCATCTTCTACTGGGGCTGGTGGATGAGCTGGGCACCGTTCGTCGGCATGTTCATCGCGCGCATCTCACGTGGCCGCACCATCCGCGAATTCGTCTTCGGTGTGCTGCTGGCCCCGACGCTGGTCGGGTCGCTGTGGTTCACGATCTTCGGTAACTCCGGCATTCTGCGTCAGCGCAACGAGGGCACGATGCTCGACGCATCCGGCGCAGTCGACACCAACACGTCACTGTTCACGCTTCTGGACGGACTTCCGCTCGGAACGATTTCGAGTGTCCTCGCGATCGTCGTGATCGTGTTCTTCTTCGTCACGTCCGCCGATTCCGGCTCGATCGTCATCGACATCCTCGCGACGGGTGGCAGCCTGGAAACTTCCAAGATCACCCGCGTCTACTGGACGTTCCTCTCCGGTGCTGCCGCCGCGGTTCTCCTCATCGTGGGTGGCAGCGGATCGCTCACGGCGCTGCAGACCGTTGCCATCGCCACTGCCGTGCCGTTCTCGGTCATCATGGTGCTGGCATGCTTGTCGATGCTGAAGGCGTTCCGGTACGAGGTCGCTTCGGCACCGCGCTACCTGCGGGTTTCGACAAATACGTCGGCGTCGACCGACGTTCCGCAACCCACCGAGAAACGGCTCCGCGATCTGAAGATCTCGTCCACCTTCGCCGGGCTCACCGCGTCGCAAAGCGGGATCACGACGGAACCCTCCGACGCCCACATGCTCGTCGCGGTGCACGAAGTTCCCGCCCATGCGGTCAACATCGACCCGGATACCGGCGCTGTCGACTTCTCCGAGGATTCGAAGGTCGTCGATCCGTTGGGCGGAGAGGTGTTCGACACACCCGAGTTCGCCGACTCGGCAGAAGGCCACGCCCAAGCTGCCAGTACGGACTGACCGGCACGTTCGGCATGTTGCATTAGGCATATCTGTTCACCAACTCGCAAACTTGTCATGAGACTTTCAACTCGACAGTTCGCAGGACTCTAAGTTTCGTGAGTAGAACAGGACCAACGGGTTTGCCACTCCAGTCGCAGTCGGAGACGGAACAATCTTTCGGGATACCGTCCGTATTCCTACGGTCGGCGCATGCACCTGCGCCGCGCACGCTCATCGACATCGTGCGGGCCTCAGCCGAGGCCAACCCGGAAGCACCTGCCATCGACGACGGCGACACCACACTGTCGTACTCGGAGTTGCTCGACGAGATCGAGCTCGGTGCGCGCTGGCTCGGTGATGCCGGCGTCGGCGCAGGTGACCGCGTCGGAATCAGGATGCCGTCTGGTTCACGTTCGCTGTACGTCGCGATCCTGTCGATCCTCGCGGCGGGCGCCGCCTACGTGCCCGTCGACGCCGACGATCCGGAAGAGCGCGCCGAATTGGTCTTCGGCGAGGCGCAGGTAGCGGCGATCATCACCGGCGACGGTATCCAGCCAGGGACGGCGCCGAAGCGACTCGAACATCCACCGGTTCGCGAGCCCGAACCCGACGACGACGCCTGGATCATCTTCACCTCCGGATCCACCGGCACCCCCAAGGGCGTCGCGGTCACCCATCTCAACGCCGCGGCGTTCGTCGACGCCGAGGCGCGCATGTTCCTCCAGGACGAGCCCATCGGGCCGGGCGACCGCGTCCTCGCGGGACTCTCCGTGGCATTCGACGCGTCCTGCGAGGAGATGTGGCTTGCATGGCGTCACGGCGCCTGCCTCGTCCCGGCACCTCGTTCGCTGGTCCGCAGCGGTATGGACCTCGGCCCGTGGCTGGTCTCGCGAGACGTCAGCATCGTCTCCACGGTGCCGACGCTTGCGTCTCTGTGGCCGGCCGAAGCTCTCGAAGCCGTTCGACTCCTGATCTTCGGCGGCGAAGCCTGCCCACCCGAACTGGCCGAGCGCCTCGCCGTCGAGGGCCGTGAGGTCTGGAACACCTACGGCCCCACCGAGGCGACCGTCGTGGCCTGCGGCGCGCTGATGGACGGCAAGAGCCCCGTCAGTATCGGCCTCCCCCTCGACGGCTGGGACCTTGCCGTCGTCGACGCCCAGAGCAATCCCGTCGCGGTCGGTGAGGTCGGCGAGCTGGTGATCGGCGGAGTCGGCCTGGCCCGCTACCTCGATCCCGCGAAGGACGCCGAGAAGTACGCGTCGATGCCCTCGCTCGGGTGGGAACGCGCGTACCGCAGCGGCGACCTGGTCCGGCTCGAAACCACCGGTCTGATGTTCCAGGGCCGCGCGGACGATCAGGTCAAGCTCGGCGGCAGGCGCATCGAACTCGGTGAAGTCGACAACGCTTTGCAGAACCTGCCGGGCGTCAGCGGCGCTGCCGCAGCCGTGAAGAAAACGGCGGCCGGCAATCAAATCCTCGTCGGATACATCGCGAGCACGGATCCCGACTTCGATCTCAAAGCCGCTCACGCTTTGCTCAGCGAACAGCTGCCGGCAGCCCTCGTGCCGCGTCTGGCATTGATGGACGAACTTCCGACGCGCACGTCAGGCAAGGTCGACCGCAATGCCCTGCCGTGGCCGTTGCCCGGAGCCGGCGAGGACGCCGGGGCCGCATTGGGACTCGACGGCACCGCTGCCTGGGTTGCCGGCCTGTGGGGATCGATCCTGGGCGCCCAGATCACCGGACTCGACGACGACTTCTTCGAAGTGGGCGGTGGGTCCCTCTCCGCTGCTCAGCTGGTAACCGCCCTGCGCGAGCGGTTCCCCGAAGTGACCGTCGCACAGCTCTACGATCATCCACGGTTGGGATCCCTCGCCGAATATCTCGACGAATTGGCACCCACCGAAACTGTGGAGCCGCGCATCGTCACTCCGACGCCGTTGAAAACGCAGCTGGCGCAGATCGCCGTCACCGTTCCGCTCACGACGCTCACCGGACTGCAATGGGTGACGTGGCTGGCGATCGCGAACAACGTCCTCGGCTGGTTCGTCGACGTGAGCTGGGCCCCCACTGTCTCGTGGTGGTGGATCCTGTTGGCGTTCATCGTGTTCATCACGCCGATCGGGCGCATGACCATCGCTGTCGTCGGAACGCGACTGCTCCTCCGCAAGCTGGAACCAGGCACATACCCGCGAGGAGGTAGTGAGCATCTGCGCCTGTGGATAGCGCTGCGACTCACCGAAGCCAGTGGCGCAGCCAATCTTTCGGGTGCACCGTGGATGCTGTACTACGCACGCGCCCTCGGTGCCGACATCGGCAGCGGCGTCGATCTCCACACACTTCCCCCCATCACCGGCATGCTCGAACTCGGTGACGGCTGCTCCGTCGAACCCGAAGTCGACCTCTCCGGTCATTGGATCGACGGCGACGTCATTCACATCGGCGAGATCAAGATCGGTGACGGCGCCTCCGTCGGTTCACGCTCGACGCTTCTGCCCGGCGCACGTATCGGTCGCGACGCCGTCGTCGAACCCGGATCGGCGGTGTTCGGCCGCGTCAAAGCGAACCAGCAGTGGGCCGGATCCCCGGCGGTCAAGATCGGCAAAGCAAATCACCCATGGCCGTCCGAACATCCCAAGCGCGCGCCTGGCTGGGTTCCGGTCTACGGCGTCACCTCGATCTTCCTGGCCGGCATGCCTATCTTTGCGTTGATGGCCGGAATCGCTCTGATCGGCTGGTGGGTTCGAGACACCGAGACTCTCGGGAACGCAGTACTTCAGTCGATGGTCATTCTCCCATTGGCGACTGTCTTGTCCCTGCTCGTCTTTGCTCTCGTCACGCTGGTTGCCGTTCGTCTTCTCTCGATCGGGATGACCCCCGGCTACCACCCGGTCCGCAGCCGCGTCGGCTGGCAGGTGTGGGCGACCGAACGACTGCTCGACTCCGCCAGGACCTTCCTCTTCCCCCTCTACGCCAGCCTGCTGACGCCGGGGTGGCTCCGTCTCCTGGGTGCCAAGATCGGCAAGAACGTCGAAGCATCCACGGTGCTCCTGCTCCCCAAGTTCACGACGGTCGCCGACGGTGCATTCCTCGCCGACGACACCATGGTCGCGAGCTACGGCCTCGGCGGCGGCTGGATGCACATCGAACAGGCAAAGATCGGCAAGCGCGCGTTCCTCGGAAACTCCGGTATGACCGCACCCGGTCGACGCGTCCCGAAGAACGGTCTGGTGGCCGTCCTGTCCGCTACACCGTCCAAGGCGAAGTCCGGATCATCCTGGCTCGGCAGTCCACCGGTACGTCTGCGGCGGGCTGCCGGGGACACCGACGCTGCCCGGACGTTCAATCCGCCGATGCGCCTCAAGATCGCCCGCGGAGTGGTCGAAACCTGCCGTCTGATCCCGGTCATGGTGACGTTCGGTATCGGCCTCGGCGTTCTGTTCGCACTCGAAGCGATGGTCGTCGCAGTCGGATACTGGTTCGCGGCGCTGTTGAGCGGCGTAGTCCTGCTCGTCGCCGGCGCGGTTGCAGGCGCGATCACCATCGCGGCAAAGTGGATCGTCGTGGGACGCATCACCAAGGTCGAGCATCCGCTGTGGAGTTCGTTCGTCTGGCGCAATGAAGTGGCCGACGCGTTTGTCGAGACCGTCGCCGCACCGTGGTTCGCCCGCGCGGCGACTGGTACTGCCGTACTGAACATCTTCCTGCGTGGTCTCGGGGCGAAAATCGGCAAGGGCGTTTGGTGTGAGTCGTACTGGCTACCCGAGGCAGATCTTGTGACTTTGGGCGACGGGGCGACGGTGGAACGGGGGTGCGTCGTGCAAACTCATCTCTTCCATGATCGGATCATGTCCATGGATACCGTCACTCTGGGAGCAGGAGCAACACTGGGACCGCATTGTGTCGCGCTACCCGCAGCCGGCATCGGCGCGGGAGCGACAGTCGGGCCTGCATCTCTGGTGATGCGAGGTGACACCGTTCCGCCTTCCACACGCTGGCAGGGCAACCCGATTGCACCGTGGGCGGCCTCGTGAAGCCGAACCGCATGCTCGAGGAGCCGCTCGATCCGTACCTGCCGCACAACGGCAACCGCGGTTACCGCGTGTCTCGGTACGAACTGGAACTGACGTACAAGGTCTTCAGTAACCGTCTCGCGGGCAAAGCCGTCATCACCGCAGTCACCACCGAGAGCCGATCCAAGTTCAGCTTCGACCTCGCGCAGAACTTGCAGGTGTCCAAGGTGTCCGTGAACGGTGCGCGCGGCACCAAGTACGCGCACCAGAACAACAAGCTGGTCGTCACACCGTCCACCAAGATTCCCGCTGGCGGTGCGCTGTCGGTCACCATCGCGTACAACGGCAATCCCGAGCCGATCAAGAGCCTGTGGGGCGAGGTCGGCTGGGAGGAACTCGACGAAGGAATACTGGTCGCAAGTCAGCCCAACGGCGCTGCATCCTGGTTCCCCTGCGACGACCATCCGATTTCCAAAGCGTCGTACCGCATTTCGATCACCACCGATTCACCGTTCTACGCCCTCGCCAACGGCAAGCTGATCCGCAAGCAGACCCGCGCGAGTCAGACCACGTGGGTCTACGAGCAGACCGAACCGATGGCAACCTATCTGGCCACCATTCAGATCGGCCAGTACGAGCACCGGCAGGTGAGCGCCGGTCCGGTGCCGGTCTTCGCCGTTCACCCCCCGCGGCTGCGCGCAGCGTTCGACATCGATTTCGGTCGTCAGCCGCAGATGTTGGAAGTCTTCGGAAAACTGTTCGGGCCGTACCCTTTTGCCGACTACACGGCTGTGGTCACCGACGACGAACTCGAAATCCCCATCGAAGCGCAGGGTCTCTCGATCTTCGGAGCCAACCACTGCACGGGCAGGCGCGGTTCCGAACGTCTTGTCGCGCACGAGCTTGCCCACCAGTGGTTCGGCAACAGCCTCACTCTCGGACAATGGTGCGACATCTGGCTGCACGAAGGCTTTGCCTGTTATGCGGAGTGGATCTGGTCCGAGAATTCCGGCGGCCCGTCCTCCGATCAACTGGCCGCCAACGCCTACCAGGGACTCCGGCGCAAACCTCAGTTCTTGATCATCGGCAATCCTGGGCCTGCCCACATGTTCGACGATCGAATCTACAAGCGGGGTGCGTTGACTCTGCACGCCCTGCGCGGCGTCCTCGGAGACGAGAAGTTCTTCGAACTGATCCGTCAGTGGACCACGAAGCATCGGCACAGCACGGTCAGCACCGAGCAATTCACCGATCTCGCTTCACGTTTCACCGACACTCCGCTGCGCCCTCTCTGGGATGCATGGCTCAATCAACGCTCGTTGCCTCATCTCTGACGCTTTCCTACTGCCCCACCACCACACAGCCGTACCCCCACACAGCAGTGTCACCACGCCGAAACATTCCGAATGCGCCGATTAGCTTTGTCTTACCTTTACTATAGAGGTGGGCCGAGGGACGACCCCGACAACACAAATTTCAGGGCGCGCTTCCTCGACAGGTAGATCGGGGGATCGATGTTCGTTGTATTCACAATATGTTTCGTGATCGGAGTTGTCGCTCTGATCGGAGCCTTTGCCGTCGGCGAGGTTGCGGATCTGGGCGGCGGCCACGCAGACGGGCTGCCATTTCTGAGCCTGACAACTTTGGCCACAGCACTTTTCGGCTTCGGCGCCGGCGGCGTAGCTGCCACTCTTGCGGACGCTCCGACGCTGGTATCGGTGATTGCGGCAGTCGCACTCGCGGCGGTTCTCGTTGTCGTCACACGAGGCCTTCTCCTCCCTTATCTCCTTAAGCAACAAGATAATTCGCACATCGGACGAGATTCATACCCTGGATTGCTGGGTACGGTCACCCTCACGATCGCCGCCGAGGGTTGGGGAGAAATCTCGTTCGTCGATGCCGAAGGCAATCGCGTGCAGGCGAAGGCAATCAGTTCACAGCCGATGGCACTCACCACCGGCACCACCGTCTACATCGCCGATGTGGACGATCAATACCTTCACGTCGTCACGGTTGACGACGCGATCTAAGGACTCGATACATGCTGGCAATCATCATCATTGCAGTTGTAGTCGCGGTAATCATCTTCATCGTTCTACCCGCGATCTACGTGAAGAACTACGTCAAGGTCCCACCGAACGAAGTCGCAGTCTTCACCGGTCGAGGCAAGCCGAAAGTGGTACGCGGCGGTGCCCGATTCAAGATTCCCGGCATCGAACGTGTCGACATCATGTCTCTCGAGCCGTTCAACGTCAGCATCAACCTCAAGAACGCACTCTCCAACGACGGCGTTCCGGTCAATGTCGAGGCAGTCGGACTGGTGCGGATCGGTTCCGCCGACGAAGCGGTTCAGACAGCGGTGCAACGCTTCCTGACCTCCGATCTCGACGAGCTGCAGCAGCAGATCAACGAAATCCTCGCGGGCAGTCTGCGCGGAATCACCGCAACCATGACCGTCGAGGACTTGAACTCCAACCGCGACTCCCTCGCCCGCAGTGTGGTCGAGGAGGCAGGCGGCGACCTCGCCCGCATCGGCATGGAAGTCGATGTCATCAAGATCGCGGGAATCTCCGACTTCAACGGTTATCTCGAATCGCTGGGTCAGCGCCGTATCGCCGAGGTCAAGCGCGATGCTGCGATCGGAACTGCTGAAGCAGAGCGTGATTCGCAGATCCAGTCGGCAAAAGCACGCCAGGCAGGATCCGTCGCACAGGCAGAAGCCGACACCGCGATCGCCAGTGCGAATCAGAAGCGCGACGTCGAACTCGCTCGCCTGCGAGCTCAGACCGAAGCCGAGAACGCCGAAGCCGACCAGGCCGGCCCTCTCGCGCAGGCAACGGCCGAGAAGGCCGTCGGCATCGCACGTGAGCAGGCCGAGGCGGCCCGCGTCGAGGCGCGCACAGAGGTCGAGCGTCGTCGCGCCCAGCAATCGGAAGCGGCGTTGCAGGCCGATGTCATTGCACCGGCCGAGGCCGAACGCCAAGCCTCCATCGCACGCGCCGAGGGTGAGCGGCAGGCCGCGATCCTCCGGGCGCAGGCACAGGCCGAGTCAGCAAGGCAGGCCGGTGGCGCTCAGGCCGACGCACGAAAGCTCGTCGCCGACGCAGTTCGCGCTGAGCAGCAGGCTGACGCCGACGGCCTGCGAGCACGTCTGGAAGCCGAAGCTGACGGACGCAAGGTAGCGGCCGACGCCGTTCGCGCCGAGCAGCAAGCCGAGGCAGATGGTTTGCGCGCCAAGCTCGAAGCGGAGGCTGCCGGTAAGCGTCAGATCGCCGAGGCGCTCAATTCCTACACCCCGCAGGCGGCACAGTTGCTCACTCTGCCAGACGTTCTGGCGGCACTGGTGGACGCCACCGCAGCGGCAGCGAAGCCGGTGGGCGACATCGATCGCATCTCGATCGTCGGAGGCAGCGACGGGGCGCAGGGCTCGATCGGTTCGATACTGGGCATCAGTCCCCAGGTGATTGCCGGCGTCATCGAAACTCTCGAGAGCTCAGGCATCGATATCACCGGCTTGCTCAACGGCCTGAACAAGGCGGCACCGGCGCCTTCAGTACACAGTTCGGTTCACAGTTCCGAGAACGGGTCCGCAACTGTAGATGCATGATTCACCCGCTCCGCCGACTCTCGCGGGAGTCGGCGGACCCGGCGGCGTCATGCAGTCGGAAGATGTGAACGCGACTTGAAAAGGATCAGCACCAGGCAAGCAGCTGCGGCAACTGATCCGAACAGAAGAGTCACCGTATAACTCAGCGCCGGAATGCTTTCCGAGAGCATTGCCAGCAGCGCCGGCACGGCAAACCCGATGTAGGTGATCGAGTAGAACACTGCCGTCAGCCCTGCCAGATCGTCCGGCCCCGCGATTCGCTGGATCTCCAGCAATCCGGACACCAATGCCATGCCGTACCCACAGCCGAGAATCGCTGCAGCGACGATCGCGACCGCCACGGTCAGCGACGACGCAACCAGAGCGGCGGCCGCCATACCGACCACCAGAAACACCAGCGCCACCACAGCGCCACGCGCACTACGGTCGGTATCGATCTTGCGCCCCAACGACTGAATCGCGAACCCGCATGTCAGCGCAACCATGCACAGCAAAGCCGAAAAGGCCACGGGCGCATCGCCACTGTGCCCGGTCATCAGCGACGGAATGACTGCATACGCGACACTGGCAGCACCGAACACCCACGGAGCCAGGGGAACAACGACGTAGAGGAATCTGCGATGGCCCGCCGAAGGGATCTTGAGGTCGTCGATCAACCTGCGTCGATCGGATTTCTCCTGTGCCGGTCGGGTTTCAGGCGCACGCCACAGCGCCACGCCCGCAATTACGGTGATCACGATGTGCAGCACGTACGCCAACGCGCTCGGCATGGGCGCCCACTGCGCCAAGATTCCCGCAGCACCTGCCCCCAAGGCGAAGCCGGCGGTCAGACTCATCGCTGCTCGCCGGGCTCCCGCACCTTCCGACGCCGCCGAATCCCAAGGCTGCGTGGACAACTCCTTTACCCACGAACCGCCGACGGCCATGCCGATCCCCAAGGCGATGCCGCAGAGGATTCTTCCCACGATCAGGACAGCGGCGGAGTCGGCACCGAAAGCGAGCAGTGTCGAACCGGCGATCGCGATGATCGGCGCCGGAAGCATGATCGGGCGTCGGCCCAATCGATCGGACAGCGGTCCGCCGAGCAGAAGGGCCGGCACGATCCCGACCACGTAGGCGAAGAGGAAGAAGTCGACCATCACGGGCGAATAGCCGTGGTCGAGTCGGTACATCACCAGCAGCGGAGTGAATTCGTTACCGCCCCAGGCCGCGGCGAACATACTGGCAGCGACGGTCAGCCACAGCCAGTTCCCCCCGTTGGCGCGTTCACTGCCTGGACGACGATCGACCGCGGTCCCTGCGCCCATCGTTTGGGTGCTCATCACAGAGTTCCTTCGAAGCCGAGGCCGTGCACCTGGCGCATGTGTGTGAGGACGGCGGTGTTGTATCCGTCAGCATCGCCAGATTCGACGAGATCGGTCAGCGCGGTGTGGTCCGCCAGTATGCGAGGTAGTTGGCCGGGGTCGCGCGAGATCGAGCGTGCTGTCATCCGACGTTGCCGGTCGCGCAGGCTCGAGTAGAACGAGTCGAGCAGTGGATTCCCACCCGCCGCGACGATCATCTTGTGAAAGTCGGCGTCGATTGCACTGAATGCGGCCACATCCCCACGCTGAGCAACCTCACGTTGCTCGATCAGATTTGCACGCAAAGCTGCGACGAGTGCTTCGCGCGCGTGCGGCCGGACCGACACCACTCGAACGCTCTGAGTCTCGACGAGTTGCCTGGCGCTGACCACGTGTTCCGCTTCCCCGTCCGCGACCGGGACGATCAACGCCCCCTTCTTCGGATAGAGGCGCATCCAGCCCTCCGCCTCAAGACGCAGAAACGCCTCACGCACCGGCGTTCGGCTCACGCTGGTGCGTGAGGCGATGTCACCCTCACTGATCAACTCCCCTCCGGCGAGTTCGCCGGAAAGGATCAGTTCCTTGACTTCGCGGAAGACGGTTTCGGATGCGGAATACAACATAGACACAAGATGTATTTATACGCCATGCTGGCGCAACCCAGTCTTTCGGGTCACCGATCCGAACATCTCAGTCCGATGCGGCATCGATCCAGTTAGCATTGCAAGGTGCGGGACAGAAGAGGAGTCGGTTCACGATGAGCGGTGCACACCCCCGCCATCGCGCACTGAAGCACCCATGACGTCGCAGATGAAGTCCATGAGGACGCTGACCCGCGAGTGGTTGGTTCTTCCCGATCAATACGACCGTTTCACTCGCTATCTTCGCGATAACGGCCTCACTACTGCCACCCGGCTACTACTTGGCATCATTGTCATCGGGCTGGGAGTGTGCGCGCTACTCAACAGGTTCAGCCCTGCCGGTCCGACAAGCACGATAGCGCTGTTCTTCAACACTGTCGTCGTGATCGCGTGCTTCATAGTCGGAGTCTCATGGTGGGTCTTCGGCCCCACAAAGCGTCGCTCGTTCGGTTTCGTGGTCTTCTGCGACATCGCTGTCACGATCTCCGTCGTTGGAGATTCCTCCCAGCTGGCGCGATTGCTCACCTGCGTCATTTTTGCCCTGATCGGCATTTACATCGCCTACTTCCACAACCCGAAGTTGCAGATCGCACACTTAGCTTTTTCGCTCCTTGTGATCGCGGTGGCCGCGCAGCCAATTCTGTTCGGGCCGAATCGAGACCCAGCCCTTGGTGTTTCGAAAGTACTGGTTGTCATCACCGCGTTGGTGGTCTGCGCATTCATCTCGCAGATCGTGCTGACGATGCTCAGCGTGGATGCTTCCAGTTCCGACCTCGATCCTCTCACCGGCCTCTTGAACCGTCGTGGCCTCGACCGCCACGTCGAGAAGGTACTCGAGGGGTTCCAGCGTCAAGAATCTGCGGCACTACTCGTGATCGCGATCGACATCGACCGGTTCAAGACGATCAACGACGTCCACGGTCACGACGTCGGCGATCGCGTCATTCTTCGAGTGGCACAGCGCTTGTCGTCTTGGGCACACGCAAATGCTGTCGTCGCGCGAGTCGGTGGCGACGAATTCGTCCTCGTACAACGACTTCCGGTCCCGGCAATCGGCCCGATGCTCGACTCGATCGGGCCGGCAATGCACTCGAATGCCGACGAGATCCAGTCGACGTCAAGCATCGGAATCGCCGTACGTACCCACAAATTCGCCGCCGGCGAAGACCGTGCGAGGGTATTCACGTACATGCAGAAAGTCGCTGATTCGGCGATGTACGAAAGCAAGAGACTCGGCGGCGGACGCGTTCACACGATCGTCACCACCGCGACCAGGTAGCCGCACGCGAGGTATCAGTAGAAGACCGGCCCCGGCACTCCCCCACCGACAGCCACTGCGTCGCCGGTGATTGCGATGCTCCGCGGCGATGCCAGGAAAGTCACGACGTCCGCTACTTCTTCGGCGTCGATGATCCGGCGAATCGAGTTCGTCGCGATACCCTCTTCCACCTGCGCCGGCGACCGGCCGGATTCTTCCGACTCGCGCGCGATCCGTGCGGTCAACCTTTCGGTTCGCGTAACCCCCGGATGGACGACGGTGACGTTGATTCCCTTGGGGCCCAGCTCGTCCGCGAGATTCTTGGTCAGCGCCGACACACTGACATTGCGGATCGTATGGGCGATCGAGGTGGCCTGTCTGGCCCCCAAACCGCTGATGTTGATGATCCGGCCCCAGCCCTGATCGATCAGATATGGCGCTACTGCGCGCGCAGTGCGCAGGTACCCCAGCACTTTGACGTCGATCTCACCACGAACGACATCATCGGAGGTCGCCTCCAAATCGAACGATCGACCCGCGCTGAACGGCGTCGCGGCCGAGTTGACCAGAATGTCGACGCCGCCGAACTCCTCGACCACCCGCCGCACCGACACCTGGACTGCGTCGTCGTCACGCGTGTCGGTCGCGATGCCGACAGCTCGAACTCCGAACTCCGAAGCCAAATCTCGGGCAACGTCCACGACAGTCGGTTCCGTGCGCGCGAGTATCGCGACATCAACCCCTTCAGCTGCGAGACCTCTGGCAATGGCCAGGCCGATCCCCTTGCTCCCGCCGGCGACAATGGCGCGTTTCCCAGAAAGGTGAAGATCCATGCCTGCGACACTATCCAACAGACAGTCCCCGATCTCTACGATGAGAGACCGGGGACCGTCGACGCAATTTCCAGTCGGTCAGACCATCAGGTCCGCGTACAGGTAGACGTTGTCGGCGTAGTTCCCCACACCGCCCTCGAATTGGAGTTCACCGCCGCAGGTGACAACTGCCAACTTGCGGGCGCCCTCCGGGCCGGCCAACACGCTTTCCTCCACGCCGTCGGCCTTCGGACGCGTTTTGACGGCAGTCACCTTCCACGACGTGCTCTTGCCGGTCGCGTCGGATGTACGGATCACTTCGCCCGGTTCGATCGTGCCCAGGTCGAACAGCGCGCCGTTACCCTGGCCGGTCAAATTGACGTGTCCGGCAATCAAAGTCGTGCCGGTGACCGAGTCGAGGGCGGCACCGTCGAGCCAGATTCCGACGTTCTTGACGTTCTCCGGCGGAGTGAGGACGCCGTCAGGGACTGTGGCGTCCACAATCGGCGCCTGAACACCCACCGGATCGAGCGAAAGGGTGTTGGGAGTCATCAACGCATCCGCCGGCGCTGCCGGATTCGCGGAGTGCGACATGACAACTCCCGGACTCGGCGGAATCGCAGCATTGTCATCGGAGGATCGTAGGCCGACGAAGGCCATGGAAGCACCAGCGACAAGCACCGCGATGACGGCCAGGATGAACGCGACACGACGCCCCTTAGCGGGACTCGCGGGCTGGTTGTGGTTGGGATCGTCGTATGGATTGGGATCCGACTCGTACATTGTCATCGAACTGTCTCCTGCGGGATGAGGCACCCCCGGCACCTCTTGCGAATTGACGCCCCCTGCGTCTGATCAGTGTCGGCACCGATCACAGAGCCTGTGATCGGTGCCGACGTCTACTACGTGTGCCTGGCGTCAGGAACGCTTGCGGCGGAGAGCAACTGCTCCGGCAGCAGCCATTCCGACCAGGCCGAGGCCTGTCACTGCGACGGCGACGTTACGGCCTGAATTCTGTTCAGCCGCACCACCGTCGATGGCAACCGGGCGAGGTCCGGTAGCCGGCTTCGGAGTCGACGGTGCCGGAGTCGAAGGCGTGGCGACCGGCTGAGAAGGAGCAGGAACACCGGGAACTACGGGTACGACCGGCACAATCGGAACGATGGGCACGATCGGAACAATCGGCACGATGGGCACGATCGGAACGACGGGAGTTGCAGGCGTCGTCGTCGAGGGTGTCGTTGTTGCCGGTGTTGTTGTTGCCGGTGTTGTCGTGGGCTGTGCGTCGTACCCGACGCTGGCGGACGCATTCATCGAAGCGGGCCGAACGGTGTCGAACGACGCGAAGATCTGGCATTCCGCCCCTGCCGTGTTCCAATGCAGGTTCTCGACCGAATCCGGAATGACGCTTGCGGTCACGGAGTAGTCCCCGCTGTTCGCAGCGGTGAGGCAAAGATCAACGGCAGTCGGCGCATCTCCGCGACCGTCAACCGTCAATTGATTTCCACTCAACGTCGCCTTGCTGTTCTCGCCGCAGACAGTGAGTTCGGTTCCCGCCGAGGACTGAACACTGATCGGCTTCCGGTACATATTCGTATTCAGGGTGAAGACGGCAGTCTCTCCGGATTTCAGAGAGCCCGTCGCCGGCGTCTTGCGAGCCAGGTCGAGTGTTTGCGTGACGTTCATGATCTCGACGATGCGAGCGCGCTCGTCGGCACCGAGATTCCTGTCGCACAGGCTCTTGAAGTCGGCCATCAGCGGGTTGTCGTAATCCGAGACACACCACACCAATGTCTGGCGTGACGAACGCGCATCTTCACTGCCGTTGCCCGAGACGCTGCCGTCGAGCTTGGCAGGATTCTGCAGCAACCAACTGATGACAGCGAGATCGTCGGCCGACAGATCGGGATTACCCGAAGACGGCACCGTCGCCCCCATCTCGTCGTTGTGCTTGTCGACCGGCAAACCGTTTTCGTCGACGCCGGCGCATGGATCGAGATCGAAGTCCGTGCAGTACATCCATTCCGACTTCGCAATTCCGTCGACGTCACGGACACCGCAGACCGGCGCGTCCACTGCGGCCGAGGTACCCCGATCGGTGGTGCCGTACATAGGCACGATGTTGCCGTCGTTGTAGTGATCGAGTCGAACGCCTGAGATATCGAGCATCTGCTCCGAGGGTGCGTATTCGGTGCCTTCGCACAACCCGGCAGTGAATGCCGGAGCGGCCGCGGCTCGCACCGGAAGCGGTGCAGAGACAGCAGGCGAAGCAAAAGCAACGCTACTGCCGGCTACCGTCACGGCAATAGCTGCAGTTAGCGAGAGTCGGAGAGCAAGCGGCCTCCGCCGTGAACCAGACACAGTCATCAAAGCTTCCCTTTCAAGACATTTCGGTAGCGGGGAGGTTGCCTGGATTCCCAAGACCACGCTATCCAGCACTCACTTCCGAGAGGATCGACCAGTTACTTATGGCAACCAGCCAGTTACTAGAAGGCAATGTAGTGCATGTTTCAAGAAAGTACACACGCTCATTCGGCCTTGGAGCGCAGCGAGGCCCCACGGGCGACGAGTTAGCCAAGTCAGTGACTGAGACCTTGTCCAACCGCACAACCGTCACGATCAACCCAAAAATGGCTCACTCAACCCCGACGATCCCGGCATTTCTCGACCGCTAGCCAGTAGATAACTCATGGATTCCGAGGAAACCCACAGGAAGGGACGCTTTCGGTCCGCGCGCAAAATGAAGGGGCCCGCGTGGCGGGCCCCTTCATTGGAGATTTCAACCGAGACTGCTTTGTCGGAATTCGGACAACCTGTCCGCACTCGGCATGCTCATCCAACCCTTCGTAATGTGATTTACATCACATTCAAAGATTCGGTTGGTTTTGTTCACACTCGTAATCAATCCTTTGGTCGCCTTTGCGTTGATTACCTAAATCTTCGGCTGAGACAAAGGCCCCCGGATCGAACGCAGAGGGTGCGACTCGGGGTCAGCTTCGGACCGGAGGCGCCTTCCTCGTGGTCACCGCGATGCGATTCCACGCATTGATCGTCAAGATGACGCTGATGAGCTGGGCCAGTTCCTCGTCCGAGAATTCGCCGGCCGCCTCGCTGTACACCTCGTCCGGAACGAAACCGTCGGTAAGGACTGTGACGGCCTCGGTCAAGGCAAGAGCGGCGCGTTCGCGATCGGAGTACATCCCTCGCGCTTCTTCCCACGCGTTCAGTAAATAGAGCTTCTGCTCCGTCACACCGACCTTTCGAGCATCACGTGTGTGCATGTCCAAGCACCATGCGCAGTGATTCAGCTGCGACGCGCGGGTGAGGACCAATTCGACAAGCGTCGGCTCCAACCCCTGACGCGCAGCGGCATCCAACGCAATCATCGCCTTGTAGACCTCGGGCGCCAGCTTCGCAATGTCGATTCGTTGGCCTGTTGTTGTAGTCATACCTAAACCGTAAGCCCGAAAAGACCCCGAAACATGGTTCAATCCGGTGATGAATTCATGGGCCAATCTTGGGTTCGATCTGCATGTCGAACTACCGCACGGAATTGGGGTTCGAGCCGCGTTGCTACAGACGCTTCGCGACGCGATCGACAGTGGGCTGTTGAAACCTGGCACCAGGCTTCCACCCTCCCGCACCCTGGCACTCGACCTCGGCGTCGCACGAAACACCGTTGCGGACTGCTATGCCGAGCTTGCTGCAGCTGGATGGCTCGTCACACGGCAGGGTTCGGGGACCGTAGTCGCTTCGCTCGCCGACGCACACATTCGCGGGACCGATCCGTCGCCGACAAGACCGCGCTTCACCTACAGCCTTCTCCCCGGATCGCCGGACGCGTCGGCGTTTCCCCGCGCTGCATGGATTTCCTCCGCCAGGCGGGCGTTAACTGCCGCACCGAACGACGCATTCGCCGCCGCGGACCCCAGAGGCCGAGTCGAACTCCGAAACGCCCTCACTACCTATCTGAGCCGAGCCAGAGGAGTTCGCGTCGACCCGAACCGCATAGTGATCAGTGCCAGCTCGGGCCACGGGATCTCCCTCCTCGCCCGTGCACTCGGCGGAGCGATCGCAGTCGATTCTTTCTGCCTTCACCTTCACCGGCAGCTACTTGTCGACGAAGGATTACGGACAGTTCCCATCTCGGTAGATGAATCCGGAACTTGCACAGAAGAATTGGCGTCAACATCAACCCGTAGCGCGCTTCTCACTCCGACGCATCAGTTCCCTCTCGGTGGACCACTGACGCCTGCCAGGCGTGCAACCGCTGTCGAATGGGCCTCGAGCACGGGTGGCGTCATCATCGAGGACGACTACGACGGCGAATTCCGTTATGACAGAAAGCCTGTCGGAGCACTCCAAGGCATCGCGCCGCAGCAGGTTGCTTATCTGGGCACTGTCAGCAAGACACTGTCGCCGGCGATTCGAATTGGATGGATGGTGTTGCCGGACAGGTTGATCGAGCCCGTCCTCGCAACAAAGGGACCCTACGAACGCTGGGTCAGTTCAACGGATCAATTGACCTTGGCAGACTTCATCGAGTCCGGAAGATTCGACAGCCATATTCGGAAGATGCGCGCCACTTACCGACGACGACGCGATCAACTGGTTGCGACGCTCGCTCAGCAAGTGCCCCAGGTCCGGATCGAGGGGATCTCCGCGGGACTTCACGCTGTGATCCGACTGCCTTCCGGCAGCGAACAAGCCGTGCTTGCTGCTGCTCAGACACACGATCTCGGCCTCGAAGGGCTCTCCACCTTCCGGCACCCCGACGTATCGTCAGTCGGCGGTGACGGCATCGTCGTCGGCTACAGCACGCCGACGCAATCCCAGTATCCGAGGACGCTGGATGTGCTCTGCGAGGTACTACATGCGGCGCTGCGCTAGGAGCCCACGAGTTTTGCCGGGGTTTGTCGGTTCTCCCTGCCCCACTCTGCCGGCCTTTGTGCCCTGCCCTTCCCTGCCCTGCCCTGCCCTGCCCCAGCGAACGTACCGTTCATCTCGTTAGAAGCGACGAAAGTGCCGTTCGCTCGATCCGGGGGGGGTGGTGAGCCGGCCGGCGGCCGGGGTGCCGTGTACGGGTGAACGGTACGTTCATCTCGCTGGAGGCGACGGAAGTGCCGTTCGCTCGAAGACGGGGGCGGGTTTGGGGTGGTGGTTGGTGGGGGTGTTTTGGGTACGAGAAAGCCCCCCAACCACGAATGGTTGGGGGGCTTGTCGTTAAATTGTGTTCGGCGGTGTCCTACTCTCCCACACCCTGTCGAGTGCAGTACCATCGGCGCTGAAGGGCTTAGCTTCCGGGTTCGGAATGGGACCGGGCGT
>NZ_JBHUUU010000008.1:74340-318132 GCF_042670865.1 Rhodococcus sp. NPDC057135 | reverse complement strand
CCCTTTCGGGAGTCGACGGCCGCTCTGGTGTTTCAGGTGCTACCGAGAGATCAAGCAGCGCAAGCCGGCGAGGTCAGACCTGCAACGCCGACGATCTGGCAAGCGGTGGTCTTCGAGAGCTTCCAGACGCCGTCTTCGTAGACGAACGAAGCCTGCAGGCCCTGCTGCAGCGGCTGACCGTTGACGACGATGTTCAGCGAAGCGGCTGCCGTGTCGCTGCCCGTGTCGGTGACCGGGTCGAGGATCTCCACCTGTGCGCCGGCAGCCTTGGCGGCAGCGGCGACCTGGTTGATCAGCTCGGGATCCTGCTCGGCGCCCTGGACGAGGTTGACCTTGTCTGCGGCCGGAACACTCTCGTCGAGTGCCTGAGCGACCTTGCCGTTGAGCTCAGCAGATGTCGGAAGTTCGGGAGCGGGATCACCGGAGGGCGTAGTGGTGGCCGTCGTGGTCTTCGATGACGTGGTGGGTGATGGTTCCTTTTCACCCGAGCTACATGCGGTCATCGTGAGGGCTGCTGCGATCGCCACGGCTGCAACGGTCATCTTCTGAAGCTTCAACTTCTCAGTCCTATCCATTCGGGTGTTCACATTCGAGCGTCAGTCGAACAACGTGCTTGCTCGAGGATCGTCGACAACATTACCCAACGGTAAGAGGAAAAAGTCTAAGGACATCCTCAGAGAAGGCTGTCGACCGCATCTGCCACCTCGAGCACCTCATCGGATTCGGCGAAGGTCTTGGCGATTCCCCTTCCGCTGGAACGGGTTTCGAAGCGAATCGTCACCACACCGTGCCCCGCGCCTTGCACCCAACCGTGTCCGTATTCTGGATGCTTGACGTCCAAACCGGGGTGCCAGTAGCGCTGAGGGACTCGTGCGGCCACCGGAGCGTCGAGTTCGGCCTCATCGAGGGCGCCTGTGAGAGTTTCGACCGGATAGCCGGGAACGTCCTGATCCAACTCGGGAAAAAGTGATCCTTGGCGAACCGTGGACAAACCGGCGAATCCCACACCGACCAAGCGAATCGGCCCCAACTCCTGCGGGTCGATGACCTGTTTCTGCGCGGTGGCGACAAGGATTTGGCGATCGATGGTGGCAAACGGCAACGTCACGGATCGAGTCAGGATGCTCATGTCGGACTTCTTGAGCTTCAGTACCACGGTACGGGCGGCTCTTCCGTCCTTCTCCAGCCTGGAAAATGCTGCACGACCACTACTTTCGACGGCCGCGCGCAGTTGCGCCATCGTGACGATGTCGGCGGCGAACGTGGATTCCGCGCTGATCTGCTTGGATTCGGCACGCTCCGCGACCGGCCGGTCGTCGATCCCCTGCGCAAGCCGATGCAACCCCGGACCGACAGTGGTTCCGAGTATCGACGCCACCTCCGCTATGGGTGTGCGGGCAAACCCACCGATGGTTTCGATCCCGAGACGCTTGAGTTTTTCCTCGGCGACGGGACCGATCCCCCACAGCTTTCGCACCGGAAGCGGATCGAGCAACTCGTGCTGCATCCCGGGAGGAATCACTGCGACGCCGTCGGGTTTTGCCAGTCCCGACGCAATCTTGGCCACCTGCTTGCCTGCGCCGGCGCCGATCGAGGCGACCAACCCGGTCTCGGCTTTGATCAACTCCCGCAAATCCTCGCAAAATGCGCGGACCTCGTCGGCCCCGACACCGGCCAACTCCACCGGTTCACCGAAGGCCTCGTCCACCGACAACTGCTCGAGGATCGGCATTCGAAGGCGCAACGCGTCGAACGTGCGTTTGCTCAGAACCGAATACAGGGACATCCGTGGCGGCAATACCACCGCTCCGCCGCCGACCATGCGGCGCGCCTGGTGCATCGGCATTGCCGATCGCGCACCGAAAACTCTCGCTTCGTAACTTGCCCCGGCCACCACCCCGCGCCCGCCCAAGCCGCCGACCAGCACCGGGCGACCTCGCAGCGTGGGACGGGTCAACTGCTCGGCGGAAGCGAAAAACGCGTCCATGTCGAGATGCAGCACCCACCTGCGACTTCGTGTGGGGTCATCTTGATTCATCGGGAGTTACGGTTCTCTCAGAAGTGGGCGCCGAATTTAAGTCCGTGCCTTTTTCTTGGGCGTCTTCTTCTTCGGCAGGGGTAATACGTCGGCTGTCCGTTGGATGAATGCGTGCAGATGATCGATGTCCTGCAGCTTTTCCTCCGGGACCCGGTAGTAATCCTTCGCCCCCGGATACGGCGGAGCCAGATCGCTCTCTGATCCGAACTCAGCGCTGACCTCGGTGGGTTTGACGAACAGTACGTCTGCGCAGATCAAGCCCACGATCTTCTCGTTGCAATACAATCCGTACTCGCCGAACATCGCCCTTGCCCGCACGTCGAGCGGTTCCAACTGCTCGAGAATGCGCGCCACGGTTTCCTTGCTCGTACCCATGAGAGCAAACTACTCCGGCACCCCGACATGTAGATATTCATCGGGGAGCCGGAGTAGTTGCGTCGGTACTAGACCTTCGTGATCGCAGCGCGGATACCGTCGCCGAGATCGACGGCGTCATCTCCCGCTTCGCCCACCGAGAACGAGGTGGCCAGAACCTCACCGGCGATCAATTCCCGATGACGCTCGGCCCACTCCTTGCAGTCCTGCGGAACCTCGAGCACGACCTTGATCCGGTCCGAGACGTCCAAACCGGCGGCGCGGCGTGCGTCCTGCAGTTGACGGATACGGTCCTTCGCCCAACCCTCGGCTTCGAGTTCTTCCGTCACGACGGAATCGAGTACGACGAGTCCCGCACCGTCCGGCAGTGCAGCTGTCGAATCCGGCTCGGCCGCAACCAGTTTCTGCGTGTACTCCTCTGGCAGCAGTTCGATGCCGGCCGCAACCACGACGCCGTCCGCGTTCTCGGTCCAGTCGCCCGCCTTGACCGCCTTGATGACGGTCTGAACGGACTTGCCCAGACGCGGGCCGGCAGCACGCGCATTCACCGCGATTTCGAAGCGCCCGTGCACGTCGACGTCATCGGTCAGATCGACCTTCTTGACGTTGACCTCGTCGGCGATCAGTCCGAGGAACGGACGCAGGCGCTCGGCGTCGGGCGCCGCAACCGTGACCTCGGGCAACGGAAGACGAACACGCAGATTCTGCGCCTTGCGCAGGCTCAGCACCGTCGAGCACACGGTCCGTACGTCGTCCATCGCCGCTACCAACTCGGGGTTCGCAGGGAGCTCCGACTCCTCCGGCCAATCAGCCAGGTGAACCGAGCGTTCCCCGGTCAGTCCGCGCCAGATCACCTCGGACACCAGCGGCAACAGCGGCGCAGCGAGTCGCGTCACGACTTCGAGCACGGTGTGCAGGGTGTCGATCGCGTCGCGATCCTCGTCCCAGAACCGCGAACGAGACCGTCGCACATACCAGTTGGTGAGCGCGTCACAGAACAACCGAAGCTCGTCGCACGCGCCGGCGATGTCGTTGACCTCGAGCGCCTCGGTGATCACGTCGCGGGTGGTGGCGAGCTTGGCCAGGATGTACTGATCGAGGATGTTCTCCGAATCGGTACGCCACACACCGGATTCCGGCGCGTACAACTGCAGGAAGCTCCAGGCGTTCCACAACGGGAGCAAAGCCTGACGTACGCCTTCACGGATGCCCTGCTCGGTCACGATGAGGTTTCCACCGCGCAGGATCGGCGAGGACATCAGGAACCATCGCATCGCATCGCTGCCGTCGCGGTTGAACACCTCCTTCACGTCCGGGTAGTTGCCCTTGGACTTGCTCATCTTCAGTCCGTCGTCACCGAGCACGATTCCGTGTGCGGCAACGGTTTTGAACGCCGGACGATCGAAGAGTGCGGTGGCCAGTACGTGCAGCGTGTAGAACCAGCCGCGAGTCTGCCCGTTGTACTCGACGATGAAATCGCCCGGGAAATGACCCTCGAACCATTCACGGTTTTCGAATGGGTAATGCACCTGCGCATACGGCATCGAACCGGATTCGAACCAGCAGTCGAGCACCTCGGGAACGCGGCGCATCATCGACTTCCCGGTCGGGTCGTCCGGATTCGGACGGACCAGGTCGTCGATCATCGGGCGATGCAGATCGGTCGGACGCACACCGAAGTCTGCTTCCAACTGGTCGAGCGAGCCGTACACGTCCGTGCGCGGGTACTGCGGATCGTCCGACACCCACACCGGGATCGGGCTGCCCCAGTAGCGGTTTCGGCTGATGTTCCAGTCGCGTGCACCTTCGAGCCACTTGCCGAACTGGCCGTCACGGATGTGCTCGGGCACCCACGTGATGTCCTTGTTCAGCTCGACCATGCGATCGCGGAATTTGGTGACCGCGACGAACCACGAGGGAACCGCCATGTAGATGAGCGGCTGCCCACTGCGCCAACTGTGCGGGTAGGAGTGCTCGATCGTCTCGTGCCGCAGCAGCTTTCCGGCGGCCTTGAGGTCCTTGATGATGACCGGGTTGGCGTCGAACACCATCAGGCCCTCGTACGGCGGAACCATCGAGGTGAACTTTCCACCCGGATCGAGTGGCTGCACGACCTCGATACCGTTGGCTGTGGCCACGTCCATATCCTCTTCACCGAAAGCCGGTGCGAGGTGGACGATTCCGGTTCCGGAGTCGGTTGTCACGTAGTCGGCCGAGAGCACGACGTGCGCGTTCGGGTGCCCGAGGAAGAAGTCGAACGGCGGCGTGTAGGACAGGCCGACCAGCTCGGCGCCCTTGTGGCGGGAAACGACCTCGGGGTCCTCCCCCAGCTCGCGTGCGTAATGACCCAACCGCGCTTCGGCGAGTACGTACCGCTTTCCGTCCTCGCCGAGCACCTGGACGTAGTCGACCTCGGGGTGCACCGCAGTGGCCAAGTTGGACGGCAGCGTCCACGGGGTCGTGGTCCAGATGATCGCGTTTGCGCCGTCGAGTGGTGAACCCGGAGCGACCAGCGGCATGTCGACCGTGACGGCGGGATCCTGACGCATCTTGTACGCGTCGTCGAGGCGAGTCTCCTGGTTGGACAGCGGAGTCTGCTCGTACCAGCTGTAGGGCAGCACGCGGAAGCCCTGATAGATCAGGCCCTTGTCGTGCAGCTCCTTGAAGGCCCACATGACGGACTCCATGAAGTCGACGTCCAGGGTCTTGTAGTCGTTGTCGAAGTCGACCCAACGTGCCTGGCGGGTGACGTAGTCGCGCCACTCGTCGGTGTACTTGAGCACCGAGGCCTTGCAGTACTCGTTGAACTTGGCCAGACCCATGACTTCGATCTCGGCTTTGTCCTTGATACCGAGCTGCTTCTCCGCTTCGAGTTCTGCGGGAAGGCCGTGGCAATCCCAGCCGAAGCGTCGTTCGACCTTGCGTCCACGCATGGTCTGGAAGCGCGGCACCAGATCCTTGACGTACCCCGTCAGCAGGTGGCCGTAATGCGGCAAACCGTTGGCGAATGGCGGTCCGTCGTAGAAAACGAACTCTTCGCTACCGTCCCGATTGGAAACCGATGCCCGGAAGGTGTCGTCGTCGTCCCACTGTTTCAGGACCTTCTGTTCCAGATCGGGGAACTTGACTCCGGTGTCGGCGGGGACACCGTAGTCGACTTTGGGATACCCGTTACTCGCCATGGCGATCTCCTCGTGCCAGTCGGACTCGGCACGGGGACGACGTGGCGCTTGTGCGCCGACACCGCGGTACCACCCCGTTTGCACCCCGCAGATCCGCGCTTGGATCTCGAGGTGCCACTCGATCGAGCTGTGACGGGCCCACCCGTTCGGTTCTACTGGGTTCTCGGCACGCGTGAAAGCGTAGAGAACCGTTCTTCCGAAAGCTCCCCGGTGATTGCCGGATCAAAGCCAGGTATTCGTGATCGACAGTCTAATACTTGCCCTGGGACGTGTCGGTACTGCCTAGGACTTACCGGTAGGGCCTAGGACTTGCCGCCCGACGTTTCGCCGTGATTGCCCGGATTGTCATCGTTGGCAGCGGCTGCATCACCGGTAGAGGAATCCGAGGAACTCTCGGCTTGGCCGTAAGGCGACGACATCCCGCTACCCGATACCGGGTCATCCAACGAAGGAACCGCCTTCCTGCTGGTCAGCGCACTGACCAGCAGGAGGACGGCACCTGCTACACAAATCGCGATACATGCCCACGCCCAGATCAGCGACCCTGTGGTCAGGGCAACGATCAGGAGCGCGAAGCCAACTCCCGCGAGAACCAACGTCACGACCAGCACGTATCAACCTTTGTCCGGTCCGATAGCTGAGCCGACGGGGCGCTCTCGGTCAGCTGTTTCCCTTGGCGAAGGACGGACTGTAGGAATCCTGTCCACCGTCGACCGGAACGGCCGAGCCACGCTGTTCGAGCTCTTCGAGCTGCGATTCCAGGTAGGACTTCAGGCGCACCCGGTACTCACGTTCGAACGTCTTGAGCTGCTCGATACGGCCCTCGAGGACCGAACGCTGCTGGTTGATGGTCGCCATGATTTCGGTGTGCTTCTTCTCGGCGTCCGCCTTGAGAGCGTCTGCCTTCTCCTGAGCCTGGCGAAGCTGGGTCTCGGAGCGAGTCTGAGCGTCGGTGAGCATTGCCTCCGACTTGTTGCGCGCATCCGCGATCATGCCGTCGGCCTTGCTGCGAGCCTCGCTCATGAGCTGCTCGGAGTTGGTGCGAGCACTGCCGAGCAGCTGCTCGGACTCGGTCTTGGCATCGTTGGTGAGGCGATCCGCCATCTCCTGAGCCAGTCCGAGGACCTTTGCGGCCTGCATGTGGGTGTCGCCACTCTGCGGCGCTGCAACGGCAGCGGCGGCGGGAACCGGAGCTGCAACGGGTGCAGGCTTGGGCGGTTCGACGACCCGAGCGGGCTCCGGCTTGGGCTGCGCTGCGACGGGTGCTGCCTGCTGAGCAGGTGCCGGCGACTTCTTGGCAGCCGCGAGCTCCTGATCCAGCTCACCTACGCGCTGGCGCAGGTCCGCATTCTCTTCGATGAGCTGCGACAGCGCCTGTTCGACGAGGTCGAGGAATGCGTCGACCTCGTCCTCGTTGTAGCCACGCTTGCCGATAGGCGGCTTGCTGAACGCAACGTTGTGCACGTCAGCTGGAGTCAGTTGCGGCATGGAAGGATCCCTTCACGCGTCATTTGGCGGTCTAGCAAGCATTCAGTTGCAACACAGTCTACGTAGTGGCGAACCACCGTATGAGTTATGGGTTCCATTCTGGCACACCACACACTCGGACTGCGCTCAGCGAACAACCGACATCAGGATGATGACGATGAAAAGCAAGACCATGATGGATAGATCCAAGCGAACTCCACCGAGGTTGATCGGGGGGATCAACCTGCGGAGCAGTTTCACCGGAGGATCGGTGATCGTAAAAATGGTTTCGAGAATGACTGCGACCAATCCGGTCGGTCGCCAATCTCTGGCAAACGAACGAACGAACTCGACGATCACTCTGCCGATCAGCAACAGCCAGAAGACAACCAGCACCAGATAGATCACAGAGAGAAGCGCGTCCACACCCTCACTCTGCCTGACTTCTGCGTTGTGTCCAAAACAGACACACCGCAGCAATTCCGGAACCGGTCCGCATCGAGTCCGTCTTGTAACGGCCGGCGATGGGTCCGAATGCGGCGCCCGCCGAGACGGGCCGCCGTTCGAATGTGCTCACGTCACCCCTGCTCAGGGGCCGGACTGCGGTCGAGACCATCATTTCTGGCTGTAGAAACCCGTCTCGGCGATCCGACGACGTTCCTCAGCGGAAACGTCGATGTCAGCCGGTGAGAGAAGAAACACTTTGGTGGCTACCTTGTCGAAAGAACCACGCAATGCGAACGCCAGGCCGGCCGCGAAATCGACCAGACGCTTCGCGTCGGCGTTGCTCATGTCGACCAGATCCATGATGACGGGCGTGCCGTCGCGGAAACGCTCACCGATGGTGCGGGCCTCTGCGTAGCTCTGCGGACGCAGTGTCGTGATCTTGGCGAGCGGGCCGCCGTCGTCGACAACCGGCGCACGTCGCGCTTCGGGTCGCTCGGCGCGCGCGTCGACCGCAAGGTTGCCGCGGCTGGCCGGGCGCGGCGCCATCGCCGGGCGGCTACTGCGACTGGGAACGGTGTCGACGCGGGGCCGGGAATCGTAACGATCGAACTCCGCGTCCTCTTCGTCACGACGACTGGGCGCGTAGCTCGCCTTCGAGAAGGCAGGTTCGACGAACTCGCGGTCGTCGCGCTCGGCATAGCCGTCGTGACTACGACGGGGTGCGCGGCGAGCCTGATCGGGCTCCTCCACGTATTCGTCCTCGTAGTCATCGAGGGGAACCATGCCGAAGTAAGCCTTGAACTTATGCAGGTTGCTCATTGATCGACCTTCCTTGGCGCGGCGGAATCAATCCGACTGCGACCGGTCGCAGCGGTGTGGACGGGTTGGGCGATCACCTGAGCGATCACCTCGAGATTACTGGTCGTGAGCCGAGCAGTGCGGTTCCGACACGCACGCACGTGGAACCGTGGCGCACTGCAGCCTCCAGATCGCCGGTCATACCGGCGGAGAGTTCGGTTGCCCGTGGATGCGATTCGAGAATCAAAAGATGTGCCCTGCGGAGGATTTCGAACTGCTCGTCCGGATTTGATCCAAGTGGCGGGACGGCCATCAGTCCCGCGAATTCGAGACCTTCGGCTGATTCGATCTGCTCGGCAAGAGGGGTTAACTCCCCCGTCGGAACTCCGCCACGCGCAGGGTCTCCGTCGAGACTTACCTGGATGAGCACCCGCAGCGGCGCCTTGCGCTCGCCGTCGGACAAAGCGCCGAGCGCCGCCCGATCGAGTGCATCAGCCAACCGCGCACTGTCGACCGAGTGAATTGCGTAGGCCCACTTCGCTACCGACCGAGCTTTGTTGCGCTGCAACTGCCCGATCATGTGCCAGCGAACCGGATCGTCGATCGCACCGCTGCGAGCAGCGCCGTCGAAATCCGCGACCTTCTCCACCGCTTCCTGCTCACGAGACTCACCGAATTCACGGCAGCCAAGTTCGTACAGGATTCGGGCGTCGGACGCCGGAAAGAACTTGGTAACTGGCAGCAGTGCGACGTCGGAAACTTCGCGACCGGCAGCAAGGCACGCGGCGGCCAGTCGCGCCCTCACCGAGTCGAGTGCCGTCGATATTTCTGTCAGCCGCATTTCCGTCTGTCGCATTTTGTGCCTAGACGGTTTCCTGCGCTGCGGGCGCTTCCATCCAGATCACTGCAGCTTGACGTCCGGTCAGTGATTCTCGGCGATGACTGAACAGCGCGCGGTCCTCGATCGTGCATCGCGGGTCCTCGGCGACACCGGACACACCCGCGGCGAGCAACTGCTTACGCAATCCCGCACGCAGATCGAGTCCCGGTGTGCCCTTCTCGGTGCGAGTTGCGCTGCCCGGCAAGTGCTTTTCCACGTCGGCACGCATCGCGGCGGGAACCTCGTACTGGCGTCCGCTCGCCGCCGGACCGAGGAAGGCGCCGATACGCGAGACGTCCGCGCCCTGTCGCACCATCTCCGCGAGGACGCGCGGGACGATACCGATGCGGGCACCGATCCGTCCGGCATGAACGGCCGCGATGACACCGGCCTCCTCGTCGGAAAGAAGTACAGGAACACAGTCTGCGCTGAGAGTGGCGAGCGCCAGGCCGGGAACGGTGGTGACGAGAGCATCCGTCACCGGAACGACCTCGTCGGTCGGTTCCGTCACGACAGTGACGTTGCGCGAATGGATTTGTTCCATCCACACGAGATGGTCAGGCTCGACGCCTATTTCGCGTGCCAGACGACGGCGATTCGCATCGACGGCTGCCGGATCGTCTCCGACGTGATCGCCGAGATTGAACGACTCGTACGGCGACGCGGAAACACCACCGGCTCGGCTGGTCACGACGCGGCGAATGCGGGTGCGGGTGGTCGACTTCTCGGTACTCAAGATAAGTGTGCTCACAAACGTCGAAAGTTGTCGTCCGGCTCAGACGTGACCGGACATCCAGTCAAGAACAGGGTACCCAGAAATTCCGGGCACCCTGTTCTCGAAACTGTTTGTAGCCCTACGTCAGCGACGCATGAAGACGGGCACATCGACGTCGTCGTCGCCCTCGTCTTCCTGGACCGGCGCGTGGCGTGGGCCACCGATCGGAGGCAAGCTGCCCGAACCGATGGTCTCGCGCGCTGCGGAAATCGGCTGCTCGCCAGCAGGTTCGGCGGCAACCGGTGACCGGCCGACCTCGCCTGCGCGCCCCGCGCCGATCGCTCCACGTCCCTGCGCGGTCGACTCGACGGGACGACGAGCCGGAGCTCCACCGTCGAATCCCGCAGCGATGACCGTCACACGAACCTCGTCACCGAGCGAATCGTCGATGACCGTTCCGAAGATGATGTTGGCGTCGATGTGGGCAGCTTCCTGCACCAGCGACGCCGCCTCGTTGATCTCGAAGAGGCCGAGATCGCTGCCACCGGCGATCGAGAGCAGAACGCCGCGGGCGCCTTCCATCGATGCTTCGAGGAGAGGCGAATTGATCGCGGATTCCGCCGCCTTGATCGCGCGCCCCTCACCACGTGAGGAACCGATGCCCATCAACGCACTGCCGGCGCCGGACATGACACCCTTGACGTCCGCGAAGTCGACGTTGATCAGACCCGGGGTGGTGATGAGGTCGGTGATGCCCTGGACGCCGTTGAGGAGTACCTCGTCGGCGCTGCGGAACGCGTCCATCAGGCTGACTGCGGCATCACCCAACTGAAGTAGGCGATCGTTGGGAATGACGATCAGCGTGTCGCAGGACTCGCGGAGCGCCTGAATTCCGGTATCCGCCTGTCCCCCACGACGCTTGCCCTCGAAGGAGAACGGCCGTGTCACGACACCGACGGTGAGTGCGCCCAGCTTCCGGGCGATGCTTGCCACGACAGGGGCACCACCGGTTCCGGTGCCACCACCCTCGCCTGCGGTCACGAACACCATGTCGGCGCCCTTGATGACCTCTTCGATCTCGTCCTTGTGATCTTCGGCTGCCTTGCGACCCACTTCAGGATCAGCACCGGCGCCGAGGCCACGGGTCAATTCACGACCGACGTCGAGCTTGACGTCGGCGTCACTCATCAGAAGGGCTTGCGCGTCCGTGTTGACCGCGATGAACTCGACTCCCTTGAGTCCTTGTTCGATCATGCGGTTGACTGCGTTCACGCCGCCGCCGCCGATGCCGACGACCTTGATTACGGCGAGGTAGTTGTGCGGGGGCGTCATCGGCTCTCGCCTTCCGTGTCGTGTTTCACGCTGCTTGTCAGTGCTGCTGTCTTTTTACTGCTGCTGTGTTTGCTGCTGCTGTTGTTCGAGATAAACCCTAAACCTCAACCACAGGGTTAGAGTTATGTCAAGTATTCGATCTGAAACGAAACGCTATGCACCGTCGTCGCGTTCCGCCATTAGGCGCGCCGAGACACACCGAAGTATTTGCCACGCACTGACGCACGAGCGCACCGTGCGCTATCGCACCGTCGGAAGATCGGGACTGGACACGTCGTACGTCTGCCCCGGCTGGGTCAACAGCGGAAGCGTCACGGCAGCCTTACGATCCGAGTGCTCGACACCGCCCCAGTTTACGACGCGACCGTCGAGCAGGGTCAGCGAGACACTCGAAATCGACCGAGCGGCAACCTCTCCCACCTGAAACCTCAGATCCGGCGGCAACACCGACAACACCTCGAGAGCGGCGAGCGTGGGCTCGTCGTTCCACCCGGGTGTCGGTGTCACCAGACGCGGAACCCCAGGCGGTGGGACGCCCATCTCGAAGTCGACGCCCTTCTCGTCCAGCAGGTGTGCGCCCTCGGGTGAGTCGACGAAGACAACCGGTACCCGCTCGGTGACCGTGACGCGGATGGTCGACGGATACATCCGCTGCACCCGGGCCGAGGCCACCTTCGGAATCGTCGCGACACGTGCGGCGGCTGCGCCGGTATCGACCCGCATCAACGGCTGACCGGTCGGTACGGCCAGCAGTGAAAGGATCTGTTCCTCACTGACGGTCGTAGCACCGAGAACTTCGGTGCCCCGGACCGAGAGCACCGGAGACAACCAGGCCGTCAGCGCAATTCCCACCACCAGCACGATTGCCAGCGGTGCCATGATCAGCGGTCGCTTGAACCACTTACGAGTCGGTGTGGGTTCGGGAGCCGGCTCCGTCGACCGCGTCGAGTATCGCGATTCGGTGCGAGTGCTGCGCCGACGCGTGCTGGTGGCTCGTCTGGCTTGAGGATCTCGACGCCCGCGCCGACTTCGTGCGTCGGGTGTCATCGCGGCGCGGGATGCGGCGCCGAACGCAAAGCATCGAGGATCTGTTTGCCGAGCATGGTCACATCACCGGCACCCATCGTGATGACGATGTCGCCGGGGTGAGCCAACGCGGCGACCTGCTTCGGCGCCTGGGACAGATCAGGTTGATAGTGAACAGGTTTGGTGACCGATTGAGCGACCAGCGCACCGCTGACGCCCGGCATCGGCTCTTCGCGAGCGCCGTAGACGTCGAGAACGACGACCTCGTCGGCCAAGTCCAGTGCCTGCGCGAACTCCTCGGCAAACGCGGCTGTGCGCGAATAGAGGTGAGGTTGGAATACCACGATTACGCGTCCGGCTGCCGAATTGGTCGACGACGAATCATCTTCCGGTCGAACCAGATCCGCGGCCGCGCCGAGGACCGCGCGAACTTCGGTCGGATGGTGGGCGTAGTCGTCGAACACTCGGACACCACGCTCGCGCCCGGTGAACTGGAACCGGCGGTGGACGCCACCGAATCCGGCGAGCCCTTCGACGATTTCCTCCGTCTCGGCGCCGGCGTCACGGGCGGCCAGCAGGGCGGCCAGCGCGTTGAGCGCCATGTGCCGACCCGGCACTGCCATCCGCACGGTTCGCGCAGCGCTCTCCCCCGCCAGGTGGAACTGCAGGACTCCCCCGACGTCATGTGCGTGGAAGCCCAGTAGTCGGACTCCGACCTCGACACCGTCGACAGGCTCGAAGGCAGTGCCCGCCTCCACTTCCTGCGCATCCGCGGACCCGTAACCGAGCACCCGGATATCCGAACGACCCGAGGCCACGATTCGCTTCGCGAGATCCGCCGATCCCGGATCGTCGAGGCAGACAATCAGGAGCCCGCCCGGGCGTAGCTTGTCGACAAAATCGTCGAACACCTGCACATACGCTTCGACGCTGCCGAAGTAGTCGAGGTGATCGGCCTCGATGTTGGTCACGACGATCACGTTGGGGTCGTACTGCAGCAGCGACCCGTCACTCTCGTCCGCCTCGGCGACAAAGACGTCACCGCTGCCGTGATGGGCATTCGTTCCCGCTTCGTTGAGTTCGCCACCAACGGCAAACGAGGGGTCGAAACCACAGTGCTGCAGGGCGACCACGAGCATCGAGGTCGTCGATGTCTTGCCGTGTGTACCCGAAACCAGGAACGTGCGATTGCCCTGCATCAGTGATGCAAGGACGGCCGGCCGAAGAATCACCGGGATTCCGCGGCGAGCGGCCTCGACGAGTTCCGGGTTGTCCTTCGGAATGGCTGCGTGGGTCGTGACGACGACGGTCGGCCCGCCTGGCAGCAAGTCGAGAGCATCGGCGTCATGACCGATCCGTACCTGCGCCCCGCGTGCACGAAGCGCCAGCACTCCGCGGCTCTCCTTCGCGTCCGAACCCGAGACGAGGCCTCCGCGGGAAAGCAGAATTCGCGCGATGCCGGACATGCCGGCACCGCCGATTCCGACCATGTGTACTCGCTCGAGGTGGGCGGGCAGCGCGGTCATCGGTTTCCCCTTGCGTTTTCCTGGACGGCGTTTTCCTTTGCCGCGATGTCGAGCACGATCCGTGCGATCTCGGTTGCCGCCGTACGGTGTCCGACGTTGGCAGCGCCACTGCTCATCTTGTCGAGGCGCGCGCTGTCACTCAGCATCGGGACGACGGTACCGGCGACAAACGTCGGCGTGAGGTCGTTGTCGGAGACGATGATCGCGCCGCCTGCTGCGACAACGGGTTTCGCGTTGAGCTCCTGCTCACCGTTGCCGTGCGGCAGCGGAACGTAAACGGCCGGAAGCCCGACCGCCGAGACCTCGGCGACCGTCATCGCACCAGAACGACAGATCGTCGCGTCGGCTGCCGCATACGCGAGATCCATCCGCGAAAGATAAGGAACAGCCACGTACGGTGCCGTCTCCGAGTACTGCGTGACTTCGAGGGAGTTCTTGGGTCCGTGTGCGTGCAACACCGAGATCCCCGCTTTCGCGAGTTCCTGGGCAGCGCCGGAGACCGCGTCGTTGAGCGACTTCGCGCCCTGCGATCCGCCGAAGACAAGTAGAACGGGACCGTCCTGCGGCAGTCCGAAGTACTCGCGCGCTTGCGAACGAAGTCCCGCTCGATCGAAATTGGCGATCGACGCCCGGACCGGAATGCCGACGATCTCGGCGTCCTGATCGCCGCGGTTCTTCACACCCGACCCCGGAACGGCGGCAAGCACGCGCGTCGCCAGGCGAGCACCGATCTTGTTCGCGATTCCGGCACTGGCGTTTGCTTCGTGGATGACGATCGGAATCTTGCGTCGGCGCCGAAGAACACCACCACGGGCGGCAAGGTACGCCGGAAGCGCGACGTAGCCACCGAAGCCGACGATCACGTCGGCGTCGACGGAATCGAGTACCTCGCGGGTCTTGCGCACCGACGCGAGGATGCGTGTCGGAAGTTTGACGAGATCCATCGTGGGCTTACGAGGAAGCGGAACCGGCGGAATGAGCTCGAGCGTGTAGCCGCGGGCAGGCACCAAGGTGGTTTCGAGACCACGCGCAGTTCCGAGTGCCGTGATCCTGGTGTCGGGCGCAGCGGCCTTGACCGCGTCCGCGACCGCAAGAGCGGGTTCGATGTGACCAGCCGTGCCTCCCCCTGCCACCACTACCGACAGAGCCGATTTGTTGCCGCTCACCTACGAATTCCTCGCTCTCGAACTTCTCGTGGATCTTGTGCCCTACGTGTCGGCGCCTGCCGACGCTGACCATTCTGCCCTCCCACGGTGCGCTTCCGTGACCCAGCGGCCGCACCTCGGGTGGAATCCGCGGAAGTACGAGCGCCTTGATCTGCCCGCTTGCGTCGATCACCCGTCTCGATCGCACGCCGGCCGTCGCGTCCGCGAGCCGGTTCGATCTGCCGCGTGGGCTTCGGTCGACGGATCGGCCGACCCCCTGACGGTGGGTGGTACAGCACCGGCTTGGGGAGTCTGAGCAACTTCGAGATCTTGCCGTCCTGCCCGGAATTCAGAGCGGCAACCGCTTCGGGCTCGTGGCGAGCAGCATTGGCGATGACACCGAACATGAACAGTGTGATCGCCAAGGACGAACCACCGGCGGAGACCAAGGGCAACTGGAGTCCGGTCACCGGCAGCAGTCCGATGACGTAGCCGATGTTGATCATTGCCTGGCCGACGATCCAGGTAGTTGCGGTGGCCGAGAGGAGTCGCCAGAACGGATCGATGCTGCGGGCTGCAATCCGCAATCCCGTGTAGACGAATACGGCGAACAACCCGATCACGACCGCACAGCCGACAAATCCCAGCTCTTCGCCGATGATCGCGAAGATGAAGTCGTTGTGAGCGTTGGGTAGGTAGTTCCATTTGGCGACGCTCTGCCCGAGTCCGCGTCCGAAAAAGCCGCCGTCGGCGAGGGAATACAGAGCCTGCTTGGCCTGGTAATTGTTGCCCTGCAGGTCATCGCTCTTGTTGAAGAAGGCCTGAACTCGATCGGAACGATAACCGGCCGTCATGGCCAGCACGCCTGCCACGACAACGCCCGTCACCGCGATCGAGCCGAAGAGCTTCAGTGGCAGCCCACCGAACCACAGCAAGGCCCCGACGATGATTCCCAATGCGATGGTCGTACTGAGGTTCGGCTGCGCGACGACCAGCGCGAAGACCAGCATCGCGGCGGGTACGAGCGGAATCAGGATCGACTTCACGGATCGGTCGTCCGCTCGCCTCGAGGCCAACAGATGGGCGCCCCAGATCGCCAACGCGACCTTCATGATTTCCGAGGGCTGCACCGAGAATCCGCCGACGTTGAACCAGCGACGCGCGCCCTGCGCTTCGGTGCCGATTCCCGGAATCAGGACGAGTACCAGCATGATCAGCACGACGACGAACAGCGGAAACGAATACTGCCGGAGCACTCTCGCCGGAATCCGCAGCGCGACGTAGAAGAGCACCGCCCCGAGAATCGCGAAGATCAACTGCTGGGTGAACAACGAATATGCCGAGCCGCCGGACACGTACTGCTCGACGCTCGACGCCGACAGAACCATCACGAGCCCCAAGACAGTCAACATCGTGGCAATCGTCACCACCAGGTGGAACGACGCCAACGGCCGCGCCAACCAGGCACCGATTCGGGTCTTGGGACCCTTGGTCATCGCAGGTTCCCGGCTTCGCCAGGCGAATCTGTATACGGATCGGGCAGCGCGGCTACTGCGGCGGCGAAGCTGTCACCGCGATGCCCGTAACTGACAAACATGTCCAAGGACGCGGCGGCCGGCGCGAGTACGACGGCGTCACCCGGGGATGCCAATTCGGCAGCTTCGACTACCACTGCGGCCATGACGGCATCCGCGTCGGCACCCGACGGCAGCCGGATGGTGAGAGTCGAGTTGCTGCTGTTTTCGCTCACCACTGCATCGTCCCCCGACATCACGTGCACCACGGGAACATCGGGCGCGTGTCGCGCGAGCGCGTCCTCGATCACACCAGCGTCACGGCCGAGAAGGACAGCGCCGGAGAGTCTCGGGCCGACTTCGCTCACCAACTGGTCGACGCTTGCTCCCTTGAGTAGACCGCCTGCAACCCAGACGACACGATCGTGCGCGAGTATCGACGGTCTGGCCGCGTGCGGATTGGTGGCCTTGGAATCGTCGATGTACACAACGGAGCCGACACGGCCGACCAGGGCCCCGCGGTGTGGGCCGACCTTGTGTGCGGCCAGTCCGCGCTCGACGACGCCAGCGTCGAATCCGAGTGCCCGCGCCAAGGCGGCAGCGGCCAGCGCGTCCATGACGCCGGCCGGGCCGGCCGGATCTATGGACGCCGCTTCGGCCAAGCGGACGTGATCGCCGAACGCATTGTCGACAAGGTATCCCCCGTCGACACCCAGTTCTCCTTCGCCCGGTTCACCCAATCTGAACCCGGTGACTTTGTCTGCAGTGGCGCGAGTTCCCAGCTCGGACGCGATTGCGTCGTCGAGGCCGACCACCGCGACCTTTCCACTCAATGCCCGCGACTTGGCCTCGGCGTAGGCACTCATTCCGCCGTGCCAGTCGAGGTGATCCTCGGCGACGTTGAGGACCACGCCGGCATCTGGACGCACCGAAGGCGCCCAGTGCAGTTGGAACGAGGACAGTTCGACAGCGAGGTACTCCACACGCGGCGACGTCTCGGCGAGCGCGTCGAGAATCGGCAGTCCGATGTTCCCGCAGGCGCGGCCGACAACTCCGGCGGCGTCGAGAATCGAGGCCAGCATCGACGTCGTCGTGGTCTTTCCGTTGGTCCCCGTCACGACGAGCCACTTGCGCGGCGCGCCGAAGTGCCCGCTGTGGTCGACGCGCCAGGAGAACTCGACGTCTCCCCAGATGGGAATCCCGTGACCGGCGGCGGCTGCCAGGATCGGTGCATCCGGACGAAAGCCAGGACTGGTGACAACGAGCCCGTAGTCGGTGATCGAATCCGGGGCATCCTCGATCGAGGTGGTGGTCACCATGTCCGCGCCGAGTTCGGCGCAGCGCTCCGCGAAGTCCAGAGTCGAATCGGCAACCGTCACGACGGCGCCGAGTGCGACAAGAGGCTCGATGGTGGCTTGACCGGATACCCGCCCACCGGCGACCAGCACTCGCGTACCGCGGAGCCAGGACAGATCGTTCTCGGAATCCGCTGAGCTGGTCATGGTTTTCAGCCTCCGAGCGCTGCGAGGTATTCGCTGTAGAAGAGTGCCAATCCGATTGCCGACGCGATAGCCGCCAGCAACCAGAATCTGATGATCACCGTGGTTTCAGCCCACCCGGCGAGTTCGAAGTGGTGATGGAACGGTGCCATTCGGAACACCCGCCGTCGGCTGGACCGGAACACCGCTACCTGGATCACCACCGACGCGGCCTCCGCGACGAACAGTGCGCCGATGACAACCATCAGCAGTTCCGTGCTGGTGGTGATCGACAACCCCGCGAGCATGCCGCCGAGGGCAAGAGAACCGGTGTCGCCCATGAAGATCTTGGCGGGTGCGGCGTTCCACCACAGGAAGCCGATGCACGCGCCGGCGCCGGCCGCGCAGAGCACCGCAAGATCGAGTGGATCGCGGACGTCGTAGCAACCCTTGCCCGGGTTGGTCTCACACGAGTAGCGGAACTGCCAGAACGTGATGATGACGTAGGCGCCGAGAACGAAACTCATCGCCCCGGCGGCCAGACCGTCCAGGCCGTCGGTCAGGTTGACGGCATTGGACCAGGCGCTGACCAGTAGGTAGCAGAACGCGATGAAGACCACGGAACCGAGAGAGACGGTGGCGATGTCACGAACGTACGACAGATGAACACTGCCCGGAGTCAGCCCGTCGTCACCGCGGAACTGAAGGGCCAAGATACCGAAGGCAATTGCTGCGACGAACTGTCCGACCAGCTTCGCTGTCTTGTTCAGTCCGAGATTGCGCTGCTTGCGGATCTTGATGAAGTCGTCGAGGAAACCGACTCCGCCGAGAGCTGTGGTCAGACCCAGAACGAGGAGTCCGGACGCCGATGGCCCCTCCGCGTTGTCCATGCCGAGACCGATGAGGTGCGAGCCGAGATAGCCGGCCCAGATTCCGGTCAGGATCGCGACGCCGCCCATGGTGGGAGTGCCGCGCTTGGCCTGGTGACTGGCCGGACCTTCGGTTCGGATCTCCTGCCCGAAACCTTGTTTCGAGAACGCCTTGATCAGGATCGGCGTGAGCATGATGGAGACCGCGAGCGCGATGCCTGCGGCGAGAAGAATCTGGATCACTGCGAATCCCCGCTGTTCTCGCCGTCAGTGTTCTCGTCACCAGTGTTGTTCTCGCTGCCGGTGTTCTCGCTGCCGGTGTTCTCGCCGTCGGCGCCTGGCGTTGCGGCCAGAATCGCTTCGGCGACCGTCCACAGTTCAACCGACTTGGAGGCCTTCACCAGTACGAGATCGCCGGGTTCGAGTTCTGCTTCGAGGATGGCGATTGCCGCAGCTGCGTCGGGCACGACGACGGACTCGTCACCCCACGACCCCTCCATCACCGCTCCTTGATGCATCGCACGTGAGGTGCGGCCCGTTCCGACGACGATCAACTTGCTGACGTCGAGCCTGACGGCAAGGCGACCGATCGCGTCGTGCTCGACCACCGACTCCGGCCCGAGTTCACCCATCTCACCGAGCACAGCCCAGCTACGACGCCCGAAGTGCCGATCCGATCGTGCCATGGACACCAACGCTTTGAGGGCGGCGCGCATGGAATCGGGGTTGGCGTTGTAACTGTCGTTGACAACGGTGACGCCGTCGGCGCGCTCGGTGACTTCCATTCGCCTCGCGGACGCTGCCTTCGTGCCCTCGAGGACACGCGCGATGTCTTCAACCGCGAGGCCGTTCTCGAGTGCGACAGCCGCAGCGGCAAGGGCATTGCTCACGTGATGTTCGCCGTGCACGGCCAGGCGAATACGCGCCGAACCCTGCGAACAGTTCAGCGTGAAGGAAGCCCTGGCCTGATCGTCGACGACCACGTCGGTCGCCCGAACGTCGCAGTCTTCCGACTGGCCGACGAATACGATCCGGGCTTTGGTCCGGCTCGCCATTGCGGCGACCATGCGGTCGTCGGCGTTCAGGACCGCGACTCCACCGTCGGCCGCCGACGGGAGTGCTTCCACCAGTTCACCTTTGGCGACAGCAATCGCTTCACGCGAACCGAATTCACCGAGGTGAGCGGTACCGACGTTGAGAACGACGCCGATCTTCGGTGGCGCAATCTCGGTCAGCTCGCCGACGTGGCCGACCCCGCGTGCCGACATCTCGAGGACCAGGAAGCGAGTCTTCGCGTCCGCGCGGAGGACCGTCCACGGCAAACCCAGTTCGTTGTTGAACGATCCGGGCGGCGCAACCACCTCACCGCGCTCACGCAACAGCGCTGCAATCAGGTCCTTGGTCGAGGTCTTGCCCGCAGAACCGGTGACACCGACCAGCGTCAGCCCACCATCAGTTGCTGTTCCGTCAGTTGCCAGTTCGTCGACGACTGCTCGGGCCACAAGACCGAGGGCGTGCAGGACTGCGGCCCCGGATCCGTCGGTGTCGTGTTCGAGCAGCATCACCGCACTGGGACCGTCGTTCGGCACCGAAGGAACGACGATCGCCGGCACTCCGACCGGCCGCGCCGCGAGTACCGCGACGGCGCCTGCCGCCACCGCAGCTTCCGCGTGATCATGGCCGTCGACACGTGCGCCGGGTAGTGCGAGGAAAAGCCCACCTGGACCGACCTTGCGCGAATCGAATTCGACGGTTCCAGTCACCTGCGTCGACGAATCGTCGACGTCGTGCAGGGTTCCTCCGACGATCTCGGCGATCCGAGAGAGCGTCATCGGGATCATTACTTGCCTCCATGTGCTGTGTTGATCGCGAATCGGCCGATCATTTCGCCCAACACCTCGCGGTCGTCGAACGGGTGTTTGACCCCGTCGATTTCTTGACCTACCTCGTGGCCTTTGCCTGCCACCAGGACGACATCTCCTGGCTGTGCCCACCGGACCGCTTGCTCGATCGCGGTCGCCCGGTCCCCCACTTCACGAACCTCGCCGCGTTCGGATTCGGGCACGTCCATGGCGCCTTGCATCACCGAAGCACGAATCTTCGCCGGATCCTCGGTACGGGGGTTGTCGTCGGTGACGATCAGCAGGTCTGCACCTCGCGCACCCGCTTCGCCCATGAGAGTCCGTTTGCCGGCGTCGCGATCCCCGCCCGCACCGACCACCACGGCAACTCGGCCGGGAACCTGGTTGCGCAGCGTGGCGATCACGGCTTCGAGCGCTGCCGGCTTGTGCGCGTAGTCGACCACAGCGAGAAAGCTCTGTCCACGGTCGATCCGCTGAACTCGTCCGGGGACATCCACATTGCCGAGCGCTCGAACAGCGGCGTCCGGGTCGAGGCCGGCAGCAAAACTGACGGTCAGCGCCAGCGCAGCGTTGGCCACGTTGTATCGCCCGGGGAGGCGAAGCGAGACCGGCCATGATTGTCCGTCGGGCCCGACCAACTCGAAAGTCTGTGAGCCGTCCTCGGCAACCTCGACTGCACCGACCTTCCATTCGGCCTCGGCCGTCGAGGTCGAGACCGTGGTCACTGCATCGCTCTCGTCGGTCGCGGCCAACTCGGCCATCCGTCGACCCCATACGTCGTCGACGCAGACGACGGCATGCTCGGCTCGCACCGTCGACTCGGGATCGAACAACCGAGCCTTGGCCTGGAAGTAATCCTCGAAGTCCCGATGGAAATCGAGGTGGTCCTGCGAAAGATTGGTGAAAGCGCCGATGTCGAAGCGGATGCCGTCGACGCGTCCGAGAGCGAGCGCGTGACTGGACACCTCCATGACGACGGTGTCGATCCCCTGCTCCGCCATCACGGCGAACAGAGCATGCAGTTGTGGAGCTTCCGGCGTGGTCAGCGCGCTGGGGACCCGGCGGCCGTCGATGCGAGTCTCGATGGTGCCCACCAGGCCGGGCTTGCGGCCGGCTCCGGCAATCGCTGCTTCGAGCAGGTACGACGTCGTGGTCTTACCGGACGTGCCGGTGATGCCGACAACCTGCATCTTCTCTGAAGGTCGGCCGTAGATTTCCGCTGAGATCTCGCCGAGCACGTCCCGCGGATTCGGATGAACCAGAACGGGAACGGGACGGTCGGGCGCCTTGTCAGCGGCCTCGATCAATTCCAGGCCGGCCTGGTCGGTCAAGATCGCGGTCGCACCGCGCCCCAGAGCGTCGACGGCGAACTGAGCGCCGTGCGTCCTGGCACCGGGCAGAGCAGCGAAGAGGTCATCGGTCACGATTCCCTGCGCACGCAGGTCGACGCCCTTGACGACTACCTCCGGTGACTGTGATCCCGGTTGTCCGACCCATTCGAGGCGAGCCCCGGACAGTTCGGACAGCGCCGTGACCGCGGTAGCAACCGGTTGTGTCGGACGCGTCCCGGGAGCGCCGTCCGAGTTCGACGATTGCAAACGATTCGGCACTGTCACTCGACTCCTGGGAATTGTCGTTGGTCTACGGCGGTCGTTGGTCTGTCGTTGTTCTATGGCGATCGCAGCGCCAGCAAGGTTCGGCGCACTGCAATGAATGAGATTACTGCGGCGTTTGAGATTACCGTGTCCGGGATTAACCCGAAGACCGTGTCGGACCCCACACCCCGCAATCAGTCCGCCTGCAACACCAACTTGCGACCGGGGTCCGGCGACATCGGAACACTGTCACGCTGCAACATCCACGAGGCGATGTTGTGGAACAACGGCGCTGCCGATTGACCGCCGCCGCCGTCCACGCCGCGAACCGGGGCGTCGAGCATGATTCCGATCACGAATCTCGGGTTGTCCGCCGGCGCGATTCCCGCGAAGGTGATCCAGTAGTTGGAGTTGGAGTAGCACTTGCACGCGGGATCCACCTGCTGCGCGGTGCCCGTCTTGCCGCTGACCTGATATCCCTCGACGCCCGCGCCAACACCGGTTCCTCGTTGGTTACCCGTGTCTTCCTGAGTGACCGATCGGAACATGTCCCGAACGGTCGCGGCTGTCTGGGCGCTGACCACCTCGACGCCCTCGGGTTGCGGCGTCTCGGTTCGAGCGCCGGAAGAATCGACAGTCGACTTCACGATCCGCGGAGGAATTCGCACACCGTCGTTGGCAATAGCCTGGTACATCCCCGTCATCTGCAGGGTTGTCATCGACAGACCCTGACCGATCGGCAAGTTCGCGAAGGTTCCGCCGGACCACTGGTCGCGGCTCGGAACGCTGCCCGCGCTCTCGCCGGGAAGTCCGACGTCGGTGCGTTGTCCGAGGCCGAACCTGTTCAGCATGTCTGCGTAGCGATCCTCGCCCACTCGCTGAGCGAGCATCAGCGTGCCGACGTTCGAGGACTTTCCGAACACACCGGTAGAGGTGTACGGAGCCACACCGTGATCCCACGCATCCTTGACCGTGGCGCCGGCCATCGTGATGCTGCCCGGCACCTGCAGAACTTCGTCCGGCGTTGTCTTACCGTCCTCGATGGCCGCTGCAGCGGTGACGATCTTGTTCACCGATCCGGGTTCGAACGGTGTGCTGACCGACGGATTGCCCATTTCGACTGTCGGCGCGTTCTTGTCGATGCCGATCGCGGGGTTGAAGGTGCTGTCGTTGGACATGGCCAACACCTGCCCCGTCTTGGAGTCCATGACCACAACGGAAGCGTTCTTTGCGCCCGACTTGTCCTTGGCGATCTGAACCTGCTGCTGAACGTAGAACTGGAGATCCGAATCGATGGTCAGTTCGACGCCCGAACCGTTGACGGCCGGTTGCTTGTCACGCCAGCTACCGGGGATCACAGCCCCGTCCGAACCGCGGTCGTAGGTCTCGGATCCATCGGTTCCGGCGAGCGTGGAGTCCATCGAATCTTCGAGGCCGAGCAACCCGTGCCCGTCCCAACCGGTCGCGCCGACGAGATTCGCGGCCAGGGAACCGCCGGGGTACTCGCGGATGTCCTGTCGCTCGAGGCCGACCTCCCGGAACTTGTCCGAAATCTCGGCCGCAACTGCCGGGTCCACGCTGCGCGCGAGGTAGGTGAAAGTCTCGTTGCTGTTCATCTTCTGAAGTAAGTCTTTTTCCGGAACGGTATCGCCGAGCTTGGCGTGAATTCCGGCTGCGATCTCGGCGAGGCGATCGCTGACTTCCGGTGCCTGCTTGTCGCCCTCGGCACCCTGCTCGATGCTCTTGGCACGCGCTTCCTCGAGTTCCTTGCGCACCCGCACCGGCTGGAAGGTCAGCGCTTTGGCTTCCATGGTGAACGCGAGAGGGTTTCCGTTGCGGTCGGTAATCGAGCCGCGTACGGCGGGATCGACCTGCGTCGTGGTTCGCTGATTCGCGGACTCCGCGGCCAGACTCGGCGCATCGATGCCCTGAATCCACAAGAGCTGCAATGCCGCAACGGCGAGCGCACCACACATCGTGATACGACCGACTCGCTGGCGAAACGGGAAGGAGGCGGTAGCCGAGCGGCGCGGACGCCGACCGGGGTTGTTACGGGGGTTCTGACTCACCGACGTTCCTCAGGCGGAGCAGGCACCGCCGTCGTGGTGGCGGGTGCTGTCGTTGTGGGGATCACAGGAACCAATTGTTCACTCTGCGCGAGGTTTCGCGTGTTATTCGGAACGCTCGGCGTGGCTCCTGGGACTACCGGCGGCGTGGTGCGCGGTGGCGTCGAGGTCGGTGCGGGGACCGACGTGGGCGCATCAAGCGGTGGCATAGCTCCGGCAGTCGCGGGAGTCGGCGTTCCGACGACCTCGACCGAACCATCCGGATGCACCACCAGGCGTGCAGGATCCTTGGCCGGAACCATGCCGAGAGCGCTGGCCTGATTTGCCAACTCCGGAGCCGAGTTACGCGACTGGAAGTCACGTTCGAGCGCTGCTTTCTGCTCGACCAAAGACTGGTTGTAAGCACGCGCATCACTGAGTTGGTACGAATCCTCGGCAGCGCGAGTGGTCAGCAGCAGAGTCACCGCAAGACCGATCGACAGCAGTCCGATGACGGAGGCCACGAACGGTACTCGTCCCTTGAGCATCGCCCGAGGAGAGATCGACGGGTCGGCAGCAGCGGCAGTTCCGGTCCGACCAGCCGCCCGTGCGGTGCGCTTCTCGTATGCGCGTTGCGCTGCACCGGATTTGCCCTGACCACTCATGCTCGCCTCCTGGAAATGCGTTCTGCGGCACGCAAACGCACCGGAGCTGATCGTGGGTTCTCTTCGATTTCCTGCTCGGACGCGCGTTCTGCGCCACGGGTGAGAATGCGGAATTCCGGTCCCATTCCCGGCAACTCGACCGGAAGACCTTCAGGACTGGTGGACTTGGAGCGGGGAACCAACTCCGCCTTCACAACTCGGTCCTCGAGCGACTGGTAGGACATGAACACCACTCGTCCACCGACTGCCAGTGCGTCGAGCCCGGCAGGCACCGCTGCACGAAGCGAGTCCAACTCGGCATTGACTTCGATCCGCAGCGCTTGGAAGGTGCGCTTGGCCGGGTGTCCACCGGTACGTCGCGTGGCTGCCGGGATTGTCCGGTAGAGCAACTCGACCAGAGCTGCACTGGTGGTGAAAGGTTCACGCTCACGCTGCCGAAGGACCTCGGACGCAATCTTTCCGGCGAACCTCTCTTCGCCGTACGTGCTCAGAATGCGAGCAAGGTCGCCGTGACTGTAGGTGTTGAGAACCTCGGCCGCGGTCAGCCCGACCGTCTGATCCATTCGCATGTCGAGAGGGGCGTCGATCGAGTACGCAAAACCTCTGTCGGCTTCGTCCAGTTGCATCGACGACACACCCAGATCGAAGAGGATCGCGTGAACCGACTCCGTTGACGGCAGACCGGCCTGTTCGAGCGCGTCTTCGATCCCGTCATACGTGGTGTGCACGAACGTGGTTCGGTCTGCGAAGGGCGCCAGACGCTCGGAAGCGATACGGAGTGCATTGGTGTCGCGGTCGAGACCGATGAGATGAAGGCCCGGGTACTTGCCGAGGAAGAATTCGGAGTGGCCGCCGAGCCCCAACGTCGCATCGATCATGTAGGCGCCCGCACCACCGTCACCGACAGCTGTGATGGCAGGGCCGAGAAGATCGTCGGCGCGATGTAGAAGTACAGGGACGTGTGCGAAGCCATCGGCATCCGAGGGTTCGTTCACCTCGTGATCCACCATGATTGCTCCGGCTCCTACTTTCATGATTTCCGATGACTTTTCGAAAAGTTGCTGACTTTCCGAGAAGGCGATGACTGTTCGAGAAGGCGAATGCTTCGAGGTCCCTGCCCGAAGGAGAACCTGGCGCTGGGGAAGTGCGTCAGGGTCTTTCCGGGCAGAGGCCTCGCGGCATTCGCCGGGGGCTCTTCGCCTAGACGATCTCGCTGAGAGATTCGCCTGTTGCCTGCGAATAGTCCTCTTCGTTGTCTCCGAGATACCTCTCCCAGGCTGCTAGATCCCAGATCTCGAGGTAATCGACGGAGCCGGTCACTACGCATTCCTTCGACAGGTTTGCGTAACGCCGATGATCAGCCGAGAGGGTGATTCGCCCCTGGGCATCGGCGTGCTGTTCATCTGTGCCGGCGGCCAGGGCACGTACATACGCCCGAGCTGCCGGATCATTGCGTGGAGCTGCCGCTGCCTTTCGAGCGAGCTTGACGAACTCGTCCCGGGGGTAGATGGCGAGGCTGTGATCTTGACTCTTGGTGATCATCAATCCTCCTGCCAGTTCGTCTCGGAACTTTGCCGGCAACGTGAGCCGACCTTTGTCGTCGAGCTTCGGCGTGAAGGTACCGAGGAACACTCGACACCTCCTGCGAGCTTGCGCTGAAACCCTCCCTATCGAGCGGATCGTGCTTCAGCTCTCCGCCCGAACCCACAGTACCCCACTTTCCCCCACAAACAAGGAGCACATGGTCCCTATTCAGCATCATTTGCTGATAAATAGCAGGTCAGCGCAGGTGGGGAGACGTGGGGGAAATTTGCAACCGTGTCCCGGCCCACACCACCGTCATATCGAGCCTTCACGCCACGATTTGTCGCTCCCCCCGGACAAAATCGCAGTACAAGCACGGTTTTCGAATAGACGTGAGCTGGACGAGGTCTGGTCGAGCGTGGCAGTTCGGCCAGGGTGGGGGAAAGTGGAGGACCGGGTGGAGCGAAGTGGAGGAAGCCCGTGGGCACGTCTACGGGTAGCCAGGGTGACGAGTGATTCGCTCGCGCGTCACTGATTCGCCGGTAACCCCGCCAGCGCACAGGACGACACCCACACCAATGCGTGTGGCGGTCGGCAACCTTGGTTGCCGACCGCCACACGTGTGGTCGTTCGTGCCCTGCAAAGGGCGTCATGTCCGAACTGCATCACTCTCGAAGTTAGCCCCGAAGAAGGGCGGGAGAGCTAGTCCTGCTCGAACCTGCGTTTGAATCGATCTTCCATCCGCGACGAGAATCCGCCGCCGGACTTCCGGCCGCGTCCCCGTCCGGAACCACCGGCGGTACCCCTGCCCGGCGGACCGGAAGGATGATTGCCGCCTTCGGAAGCGGGGTCGGCAGCTGCTGCGGACTTACGTCCACCACCCCAGAGGAACAACACCCCTGCGCCGAACATGAACAAGAAACCGAACAGGCTGATGATCGGAAAACCGCCCGGCTTGAGCGGGAGGGCAACCCCCGCGATCAGCAGGACCAGACCCAGCACGAATAGAGCCGCAGCTTGGAATCGCCGTCTACTCGACGGCGCCCGCATACGGCCGCCCCTCACATTGGAGGCGAACTTGGGGTCTTCGGCATAAAGAGCGCTCTCGATCTGATCGAGCATGCGCTGCTCGTGCTCGGAGAGTGGCACGGTACCTCCCCCGGCACTGGAAGTTTGGCAACCACCTCACGGTGTGAGGCGGCGGGTAATCAACTTGGACGATTACCTGTTTTCATAATACGAGCAGTTTAGGTCTCGGACCACCAACTCCGGGTACGAGTTCCGCCACAAGCGTACGTATTCGTGCCGAAGGGCCCCGATTCGGCTCCATTTGCCCGCGCAGACCAGGAATTTCCCCGGAAATGACTGCCGGGACGGACCATTTGTTCACGACGCTTGCAAATGCGCGGACGTGTCCTGACGGATGAAATCTTCGACTGCGGTGAGAAAACGACCGACCTCGGCAAAAAATGCGTCGGAATCGGAGTCTGTGATCACGATCGACACACCGGTTTCCACGGCCGCACGCGTAGCGGACCACCCCGCGAAGAACTTCGACCACGCACCGAACGCGGGCGCTGCGGCGTCCATCAGGACCCATGCGTTGCCGGTTCGCTTGCGCTTCGAACCGGCACCGGCGGGAGTCGCTGCCAACACCGCCCCGGCACCACGCAGCGCCGCCAGGTAAGCACACCGGAACCGGTCGGCAGGATCGCCTGCCCCGATCGCTTCCTCCAGAAGCGCATCGGCCTTCCGAAGCAGTCCCCATGCCACACCGGACTTTCCCACTTGAACACTGCCGTGGCTGGTGGCCGTCGCACCGAACGACCGCCGCGCCGACATCGGCAATCGAGAGATTGCGCCATCCGACGGACTCGACAACTCGGCAGGAAGAGTTCGTACGGAATTCACACGTTCAGGCTTCACACGCTCGGACATCGGGGCACCTCCTGCACCGTAAGGATCCAAGACCAGGTGGGCCGGAGATGCCCGCTTCCCTTCGGGCATCTCCGGATCACCCACATCGAACATCTGTTCGACCTATTCAATATAACTGCACCCACCGACACGCCGTCAAGAGAAGAGGTGAGACCGGTCGACCCGCAGATCGCCTGGACACCACATACGGTCGACCTCGACCGCGAAGAATTCGCGAGTCGACTCCACGAGGCACTGGCCGTGTACGTCACAGCGATGGACTATCCGCGAGGAACCGAGTTCCATCGCGCACCGATGTGGCAGGAGCATGCGAACCGGCCTGGCTGGAAAGCCGTCGGCGCATTGGCCGTTCCCCAGCAACCGTCGCACGAAAATCTGCCACTGGTGGGCATCGCTTACGGGTATCGCGGGAGCCCGGACCAGTGGTGGCATCAGCAGGTTCTGCACGGGCTTCGGCGCTCGGGTCGCCCCCAGAGCGAGATCGATGCGATTCTGAGCGACTACTTCGAACTCACCGAACTTCACGTGCATCCGAACGGACAAGGTCACCGGTTGGGCGAATCGCTCTTGCGCCACCTCCTCGCCGAGCGACCCGAACGCAGTGTTCTGTTGTCGACCCCCGAGGTGTACGACGAGGACAACCGTGCCTGGCGGCTGTACCGTCGCCTCGGCTTTCGTGACGTGCTCCGCAGATTTCGTTTTGCCGGCGACAACCGACCGTTCGCGGTCCTCGGCCGCGGACTGCCGCTGTGAGCGCACTTCTCGACGCCGTCGTCGTCGGCTCCGGACACAACGCGCTCGTTTCGGCCGCCTACCTCGCACGCGAGGGTTGGTCGGTCGAGGTGCTCGAGAAGGACACGGTTCTCGGCGGCGCCGTCTCGACCGTCGAGCGATTTCCCGGATACAAGGTGGACCGGGGGTCGTCGGCGCACCTCATGATTCGACACAGCGGCATCATCGAGGAACTCGGACTCGCCGCGCACGGGCTGCGCTACATCGACTGTGACCCGTGGGCGTTCGCGCCGCCTGCCCCGGGCACCGACGGGCCGGGCATCGTGTTTCACCGCGACCTCGACGCAACCTGCCGGTCCATCGAACGAGCTTGCGGGACAAAGGACGCCGACTCGTACCGGCGGTTCGTCGCAGTCTGGTCGGAGCGCAGTCGACACGTCATGAAAGCGTTTTCGGCGCCGCCCACCGGATCGAACCTGATCGGTGCGTTCGGAGGTCTCGCCACCGCACGCGGCAACAGCGAACTCTCGCGGCAGTTCCTCGCGCCCGGCGACGCACTGCTGGACGAGTATTTCGACAGCGAGGCACTCAAGGCTGCGTTGGCGTGGTTCGGCGCCCAGTCCGGGCCTCCGATGTCGGAACCGGGAACCGCTCCGATGGTCGGCTTCGCTGCACTCATGCACGTCTTGCCCCCCGGTCGGGCAGTCGGCGGGAGCGGCGCGCTGAGCGCTGCGTTGGCCTCCCGCATGGCTGTCGACGGCGCCGCAATCTCACTCGGTGACGGAGTGGCGTCGATCCGCCCTAACTCGAATCACTGGACCGCCACGACCGAGAACGGTCGAGAGATTCACGCTCGCAAGGTAATTGCCGGGTGCCACATCCTCACCACGCTAGAACTCCTGAGCCGCGGCGGCTTCGACGGCGAGACGCTCGAACGATGGCGTCGCCGCATCAGGGTAGGCCCCGGTATCGGCGCGGTACTGCGACTGGCAACATCGGCGCTTCCGTCCTACCGCGGCGATGCCACGACGCAGGAAAGCACGTCGGGATTGCAATTGCTCGTTTCCGATCGCGCCCACTTGCGCACTGCACACGGCGCAGCGCTGGCGGGGGAACTTCCTCCTCGCCCTGCGGTTCTCGGAATGAGTTTCAGCGGAATCGATCCCACGATCTCCCCGGCCGGTCGACATCAGGTGACGCTGTGGTCGCAGTGGCAACCGTATCGCCTCAGCGGGCATCGTGATTGGGCGTCGGTCGCGGAGGCGGAGGCCGACCGGATCGTCCGCGAGATGGAGGCCGTCGCGCCCGGATTCGCTGATTCCGTCCTCGACCGCTTCATTCAGACTCCCCGCGACATCGAGTCGGAATTGGGGATGATCGGCGGAAATGTCATGCACGTCGAAATGTCACTCGATCAGATGATGTTGTGGCGACCGCTTCCGGAACTGTCGAGGCATCGCGTTCCGGGAGCAGACGGCTTGTACCTGACCGGTGCGTCGACGCATCCCGGTGGTGGTGTGTCCGGAGCCAGTGGTCGCAGCGCCGCTCGAATCGCACTGTCCGACAGCCGCCGGGGTGCGACTGGTCGTTGGATGCGTCGTTCGGCCAGGTCGTGAAGGTCACCCGCCGAACTTCACCCGCCGACACGCCCCCGCCTCGGTGACTGGCTAAGCCACGGCTGGCACGATGGCCAGTGTGCAACAGTCCACCGATCCCGCCGCCAAGCCGACCAGTCGGAAACGCTTCCTGACGGTTGCCGCGCTCGCCCTGATGTTGGTTCCCTTGCTGGCCGGATGCATCCGCGTGCAGGTGTCGATGGGCGTGTCCGCGAACGATCGTGTGTCGGGTCAGGTGGTCGCCGCCGCGATACCTGCGGACGAGGCAGACAAGGGTCCCCAGCTGACCCCGCCTTCCTCACTGGAGGACAAAGTACGGGTCCAGGAGTACAAGAAGGACGGTTACGTCGGCAGTCAGGCCTTCTTCAGCGATTTGTCTTTCGGTGACGTCGCCCAGCTGAGTTCGATGTACGCGGAGGGATCCGGCTCTTTCCAGCTCACCCTCAAGCGCTCGGGAGACACCGTCACACTCGACGGCAAGGTAGACCTGAAGACGCTGCCAGCCCAGGGCGCCGACGTCCAGGTCAGCATCGCATTCCCGGCACGGGTGGGCACCACGAACGGAACCCGGGACGGTGATTCCCGGGTGTCGTGGACGTTGCCTGCCGGCGAGGTGTCGACGATGCGTGCCGAGGTCAACTATGCGGATCCCAGCACTCGAAGTTTCGCCGGTTGGGCCGGCATCATGGCCGGACTGACGCTCGGGGTCGCAATCGTCGTCGGCGCGCTGGCCTGGATGGCGCGCAATCGCGCACCGGTCAAGCGCGCACCCGCCTCGAAAGCGCCAGCGATGAAGGCGCCTGTCGCAAAGCCACCGGTCACGAAGCAAGCTGACACCGAGAATCCGAGAAACACGACGAAGTAGCGCCTGGCGGTTGCCCACTCGATCGTCGTCGAGCGGGGCAACCGAAGATCAGACGGCTTGCGCTGTCCCGACCGAGGTGTCGGGGGTGAGACCGAGGCGCTCGAGGACCTCACTCGTTGCACGCGCGAAGTTCAACGTGATGAAGTGCAAGCACGGAGCTCCTTCGGCGATCAACCGCTCACCCATCTCGGTGGCCAGATCGATACCGAGTTCACGGACCGCGGCACGGTTCTCTTCCGGACCGCTTCCGGCCGCGGCGTCGAATCGACGTTCGAGGGCGGGTGGCAGCGACGAGCCCGACAGTTCGAGCATGCGCCTCACCGAACGCAGCGAGGTCACCGGCATGATCTCCGGGATGATCGGCTTGGCGCCCTGTTCCGCGTCGTACGCACTGACCCGGTCACGAAGACGCAGGTAGTCCTCCACGTCGAAGAACATCTGCGTGATCGAGTACTCCGCGCCAGCACGCAGCTTCGACACCAGGTACTTCGTGTCGTATGCCAAGTCCGGAGCGCGGTAGTGGCCCTCGGGGAACGACGCCACACCCACGTGGAAGTCGCCCAGGTCTCGGACCATCCGCACGAGTTCCTCGGCGTACTCGACGCCTTCGGGATGCTTCTTCCACTCGCCGAGCGGATCGCCGGGCGGATCGCCGCGCAATACGAGGATGTTGCTGATCCCACGATCGGCGTAGGCACCGACCATGGCACGAAGTTCTTCGGTGCTGTGCGACACCGCAGTCAGGTGAGCAACCGGCAGCAGGGTCGTCTCTTCGGCCAGTTCACCGGTGACGCGTACCGTCCGATCGCGCGTCGACCCACCTGCGCCGTACGTCATCGAGACGAATGCCGGTCCGAGCCGCTCGAAGGTACGCACCGCACGCCACAGACGCGCTTCGGCGTCGGCGTCGCGCGGCGGCGAAAACTCGACCGAGAACGGAATGCGGCTACCTGTCGAGGAAGCGATCCGATCGACGATCGACGGTGTTCGGGTGGCCCACCCCTCGCTGGAGCGGCCCCTGACTGGATCGAATGTCACCGGTCAAGCATATGTTTTCCAGCCGCAAACAAGCTCATCGCCCAGGACTGCGCATCCCGAATGTCAGGATCACGCAGTTCACGGCCCGACCCGCCGTTGATTCCAACCCCCACTAAGCTGGGCTCCAAGCTCGCTTCCGTGTAACCCTCCGGCGCGAGAACATACCGATCTTGGAGGCCACCCTGTCCGCAGGAACCGCGCGCGTTGGACAGAGTTCGACCAACACCGCACCGCATCCGACCTCACTCGAACTGCCAGGCGTGTTCGAAGGAGCGCTCCGCGACTTCTTCGCTTCACGTCGCGAACTCGTCTCGAACATCGGCGGTGGATACGAGAAGGCCGTCGATACCCTCGAGGCCTTCGTCCTGCGTGGGGGAAAGCGGGTCCGGCCGTCGTTCGCCTGGACGGGTTGGCTCGGCGCCGGAGGCGACCCGAACGGGAGCGACGCGGACGCCGTGATTCGTGCGTGCGCGGCCCTCGAACTGGTGCAGGCCTGCGCGCTCGTCCACGACGACATCATCGACGCCTCAACGACCAGGCGCGGCTTCCCGACCGTTCACGTCGAATTCGAGGACCAGCACCGCGGCGAGAAGTGGAGCGGCGACTCCGCACACTTCGGCGAGGCCGTCGCCATTCTTCTCGGCGACCTGGCGTTGGCCTGGGCAGACGACATGATCCGAGAATCCGGGATCAGCCCCGAGGCAGCCGCAAGGGTCAGCCCGGTCTGGTCGGCAATGCGCACCGAGGTGCTCGGTGGCCAGTTCCTCGACATCAGCAACGAAGCCCGCGGTGACGAAACCGTCGAGGCGGCCATGCGGGTCAACCGCTACAAAACCGCCGCGTACACGATCGAACGCCCACTGCACGTCGGCGCCGCACTGTTCGGTGCTGACGCCGAGTTGATCGACGCTTACCGCACGTTCGGAACCGACATCGGCATCGCGTTCCAACTTCGCGACGACCTACTCGGAGTGTTCGGAGACCCGTCCGTCACGGGCAAACCCTCGGGCGACGATCTCATTGCAGGCAAGCGGACTGTGCTGTTCGCGATGGCACTCGCCCGCGCCGACGCCGCGGACCCGGCGGCGGCCGAACTACTTCGCAACGGAATCGGCACCGAGCTCACCGACACCGAAGTGGACACCCTGCGCGAGGTGATGACCGATCTCGGCGCCGTCACCGACGTCGAAACGCAGATCGACACCCTCGTCGAGGCAGCGTCGAACGCTCTCGGCGCAAGCACAGCAACGGCTGAGGCCAAGGCTCGTCTCACCGACATGGCGATCGCGGCCACGAAGCGAAGCTACTGACCGTGGCAGACGTGCACCGCACTCGAACTGTCAGCTCGCCGACCGATCGGGTGGTGATCGTCGGCGCCGGACTCGCCGGACTGTCTGCGGGGTTGTATCTGCGGGGCGCCGGGCGCGAAGTCACGATTCTCGAGAGCAACAGCTCGGTCGGTGGACGAGTCGGCATCTACGAAGGCAGTGACTACAGCATCGACAACGGCGCCACGGTGCTCACGATGCCCGAACTCGTCGAAAACGCCCTTGCCGCCGTCGGCGCCGACCCCGACTCGACGAACCCCAAATTCGTTGTGCACAAGCTCGATCCGACGTACCACGCGCGATTCGCGGACGGCACTACTCTCGACGTTCACGCCGATCCCGAAGACATGGCTGCCGAAGTAGCCCGCGTCTGCGGGCCGGAAGAAGCGCAGCGATACCGCGTGCTGCGCCGATGGCTGAACCGGATCTTCGACGCCGAATTCGATCGCTTCATGGACGCCGACTTCGATTCTCCCCTCGGACTGGTCAATTCGCGTGCCGCGGTCAAGGATCTGAGCCGACTCGTCGCGCTGGGAGGATTCGGGAAACTGGGTGGGCAGGTGGATCGCAAGATCCGTGACCCTCGCCTTCGGCGGATCTTCACCTTCCAAGCACTGTATGCGGGCGTTGCTCCGTCTCGAGCCCTCGCGGTGTACGGGGCGATCGCCCACATGGATACCTCGCTCGGCGTCTACTTCCCCGAGGGCGGGATGCGCACGATCGCCGAGTCCATGGCCGACGCCTTCACCGAGGCCGGTGGAATTCTGCACCTCGGCCGCACTGTCGAACGCCTCGAAGTGAGCGATCGGCGCGTGCAAGCCGTTCACACACGCGGCGGTGAGCGCTTCCACTGTGACGCCGCCGTCCTCACTCCCGACATGGCCGTCACGGACTCGCTCCAGCGCCCTCATACCCGAATCCGCCCGCGCCGAGTGCGTACATCGCCGTCCGCGGTCGTGATTCACGGCACTGTTTCCTCTGCGGTCGCCGACGGATGGCCCGCGCAGCGACACCACATGATCGACTTCGGCGAGGCGTGGAAGCGTACCTTCGCCGAGATCACGGCACGCCGCGGCCGCGGGCAACTGATGAGTGATCCGTCACTGCTCGTCACCCGACCGGCACAGACCGATCCGGGCTTGGCCTTCTCGCGAGACGGCCGGATCCGTGAACCGTTGTCAGTCCTCGCGCCGTGCCCGAATCTGGACAGTGCGCCGCTCGACTGGTCGACTCTCGGCATGCCCTACGTCCGCGAAATCCTCCTCACGCTGCAGGAACGCGGTTACACGGGACTGGTCGAGTCGTTCGAGATCGATCACGTCGACACCCCGCAGACCTGGCTCGAGAAGGGCATGGCCGCCGGTAGCCCGTTCGCGGCGGCACACACCTTCACCCAGACGGGGCCGTTCCGACGCAAGAACCTCGCCCGCGGCTTCGACAACGTCGTTCTCGCCGGGTCGGGAACCGTTCCGGGGGTAGGAGTACCGACCGTTCTGCTGTCCGGTCGGCTCGCCGCCGAACGTATTACCGGTACACGCGAGCGAGCCAGCGCGGTGGGCACTCGTGCGAGCAACTAAACTAGCCCCTCGTAACCGACCATTCATCCACGATTCACCGACTCGGGCGCTGCACGCGCCGATCGACACCGATCTCCTCGGGGGAGGAACCTGCACCGATGACGTCCTCTGCCGCAGCCACTGAAATACCGTGGCACCTAAGGGCCGCCAATTTCCTTCGGACTCCCGAAGGTCACAGTGCACTGCTCGGTTTCTTCGGCGCAGTCATGATCACTTTCGGCGGATTCGGTGCCGGCAGCGTCCGGCGCCAGGATCCGCTGCTCGAGTCGATGCATCTGTCCTGGCTACGTTTCGGACACGGATCGATCCTGTCGGCGGCAATCGTGTGGATCGGTGTTCTCTGCATGATCGGCGCCTGGGTTCGACTGGGCCGCTCGACTCTGCGCGGTGACGTCTCGCTGCGCGGTCTGCGCTACGTCGTCCCGATCTGGACGTTTCCACTGCTGTTCGCGGTTCCCATGTTCAGCCGTGACGCCTACTCCTACCTGGCACAAGGCGCCTTGTTGCGCAACGGCTTCGACCCGTACGCCGTCGGCCCCGTCGTCAATCCGGGCATCCTGCTCGACAACGTCTCCAACGTGTGGACGACGACGACTACTCCGTACGGGCCGGTTCACCTTCTCCTCGCCGACGCCATCGTTCGTCTGACCGGTGAGAACGTCATCGCCGGCACGATGCTGTTGCGGATCACGATGCTCCCCGGACTCGCCCTGATGATGTGGGCCGTCCCCCATCTCGCGACGAAGCTCGGCGGAAACACCTCGATCGCCCTGTGGCTCGCCGTACTCAATCCCCTCGTCCTGATCCACCTGATCGGCGGCGTTCACAACGAGATGCTCATGGTCGGCCTCATGGCCGCAGGCATCGCGCTCGCTCTCGAACGTAAGCATCTGTTCGGAATAGGGTTGATTGCACTCGCCGTCGCGATCAAGGCAACCGCGGGCGTTGCGCTCCCGTTCATCGTCTGGATCTGGATGATCCACGAGAGGGAGGATGCCGCGGCCGCCGGCCGCGAACCGGCGTCACCGATCCGGTCGTTCGTCAAGACGGCGGGTGCTGGTTTTGCCGTGTTCGTGGCGGTACTCGGATCCACCTCACTGATTGCCGGCGTCGGCCTCGGCTGGACGACGGCACTCTCCGGCTCGGCAAAGATCATCAACTGGCTCTCGCTGCCCACGATCGTGGCGCACATCGGAACCATGGCCACCTCCTGGTTCGCCGGTGACCATTTCAACGACATCCTCGAAGTCTCGCGGACCATCTCGGCAGTAGTGTTGATCGCGATCATCGCCGTCGTGTGGTGGCGCTACCGCAAGACCGAGCGCGACGCCGTCATGGGCATCGTGATCGTGATGGTCGCCATCGTCGTTCTCTCCCCTGCCGCACTCCCCTGGTACTACTCCTGGCCGTTGGCAGTAGCGGCCGGTTTTGCAATGTCGCCGACCACCCTCGCTGTACTGACCGGCCTGTCCACCTGGCTGATGCTCGTGTTCCAGCCGGACGGATCCATCGGCCTGTACACCTTCCCGCATGTGGCTCTGGCTATCTTCGCCGCGGTGATCGCGGCGATGTCCCTACAGACGGAAGACCCACTCCGACTTCGTGGTCGGCGTCATGAAAAACCGGCCGAAGTCTCTACACCAGCCTCGGCGACCTCGACGTCATGATCCGCGTGATCCACAGGCCATGAACGCACTGTCCGCGTCCTACGGATTCTGCGAGGGCGTGACAAAGGAACACGGCCGCACGTACTTTCTGGCCGCGCGGTTATTACCCGAGCCACGACGCCGCGCAGTTCACGCCCTCTACGCATTTGCTCGCATCGTCGACGACGTCGTGGACGAACCGTCGGGTCCGCACGAACGCGGCACTGTCCTCGCCGATGTCGAACGTGCGACGTTCACGGCGCTGGACGCCGCTGGAATACGTGAACTCCCGGCAACGATTCCTTCGGACCTGAGCCGTGTGCTGCCGGCCTTCGCCGACGCCGTGCAGATGTTCGACATTCCTCGTGCATATTTCGAAGCCTTCTTCGAGTCCATGCGGATGGACGCCCCCGACACGGCGAAGTTTCGACCCGTCTACAACACCATGGACGAATTGGGCGAGTACATGTACGGCTCGGCCGTGGTCATCGGTTTGCAGATGCTGCCGATTCTCGGAGTGAGCGTTCCGCAGCAGGAGGCCGTAGTGCCCGCGTCGAATCTCGGTGAGGCGTTTCAGCTGACCAACTTCATCCGCGACGTCGGTGAAGACCTCGACCGCGGACGCCTGTATCTACCGGCAAGCGAGTTCGCCGCATTTGGCGTCGACATCGAGATGCTCGAGCACGGGCGCAGAACCGGAACGGTGGACGTTCGCGTCAAGCGCGCGCTGGCACACTTCATTGCCGTGACGCGAGGGCGGTATCGGTCCGCCGAATCCGGAATCCCGATGCTCGACCGGCGGGTCCAGCCGTCGATTCACACAGCTTTCGTGTTGTACGGAGCAATTCTCGATCAGGTCGAGCGCGCCGACTTCCGGATACTGCATCGACGAGTTTCCGTTCCCGGACGCACGCGGCTTCGGGTCGCAGCGCCCGGTCTCGTCCGGTCGGCTACGTATGCGGCGAAAAACCGGCGCGGTTGAATGCGCAGTGGGTGAGTTGTCGGAAAGCCGGCGAGTTAGAAGGCCATCGCCTGCGCGCGGCGGATGACCTCACGTGCGAGATCGCCATGCAGTGCGTCTACCGGGCGACCAGGCAGGGAATCGTCGGCCAGGAACAGCCAGCGAAGGATTTCGATGTCGGTGTAGCCCCCGTCGTGCAATACCGCCAGGAGACCGGGCAGCCACTTGACGATCTGGCCGTCCTCGCCGAAGAACACTTCGGGAACACCGAGAACACCGTGACGCTTGACTGCGACGATCTTGTGATCGCGAAGCAACTGGTGAACCTTGCTCACCGGCAACCCGACGTTCTTCGCCACATCCACCAGCTGGAACAGGGAAACCGAAGAATCCAGGACATCATCACAATAAGGAATCGCGCTCACCGCGGGAAGTTTATCCGGTCCGGCGTGCCCGCTGTGTACCGCCCGGCGGCGTGCTCGAAACCGTCGCTCCGGTTCGGCCAATACGCTCTGTGACGTTCTCGAGACTTCCGCGTCGGTATCGCTGGCTACGATGGACGGGATGCGGCGTATCAGTAACCGGGAATGCGCGGTGACCGTGAATCGGCGCCCGTACGGCGGGGGCCATTGCGCCGCACACAACCACTTACTTACTGATAGCCACCACACAGATCGTAAACACGCAGATCGTAAACACGCAGATCGTAAATACGGAGGAACAGTCATTACGGAGGTCGAGGGTTGATCGGCGAAATGCTCGAGCGCCGCTATCGAGTGGACGCACCGATCGCGCGCGGCGGTATGTCGACCGTGTATCGAGGCCTCGATACACGGTTGGATCGACCTGTCGCGATCAAGGTGATGGACCCGCAATTCGCCGGTGATCCAGCGTTCCTGACTCGTTTCGAGTTCGAGGCCAGGGCCGTGGCCCGGCTCAAGCATCCGGCCCTGGTGGCCGTCTACGACCAGGGCAGCGATCGCAATCACGTGTTCCTCGTGATGGAACTCGTCGACGGTGGAACTTTGCGCGAACTCCTCCGTGAGCGCGGACCGATGCCGCCTCACGCCGTTGCAGCGGTCGTAGCGCCTGTCCTGGACGCGCTGGCGGTCGCGCACCGAGCGGGACTGGTTCACCGTGACGTCAAACCGGAGAACATCCTCATCTCCGACACCGGTGAAGTGAAAATCGCCGACTTCGGATTGGTGCGTGCGGCCGCGGCAGCAACCACCACATCCAACAGCGTGATCCTCGGCACCGCGGCCTATCTGTCGCCGGAACAGGTGACGTCCGGAATTGCCGACACTCGAAGCGACGTCTACTCCACCGGCGTGCTGATGTTCGAACTTCTCACCGGTACAACCCCTTTCACCGGAGATACGTCGCTCTCCATCGCTTACCAACGCATCCACGACGATGTCCCGCGCCCCGGTTCCCGCATCCCCGGTGTACCGGCGCAGTTCGATCGCCTGGTTGCCGAAGCCACTCATCGCGAGCCGGCACATCGTTTCGCCGACGCTGGTGAGATGGCAGCTGCACTTCGCAGCGTGAGCGAACAACTGGAGCTTCCGTCGTATCGCGTTCCGGCGCCGCGCCGAAGCGCCCAGCACCAAAGCGCGCAGGTTGCCCCGGCACGGCCACAACCGGCGCCGGCGCCCCCCGCGGATGCGCGCCCGAACTCTGCTGCGCGCCCGAACCCTGCTGCCACGACGGTGTTGGCGTCCGGCGTTGCCCCTGCTGCCGCAGCCACCACGGCGCTCGGCACGGGCTCCCCTCCCCCTGGCGGCATCCAGCACACTCGCGCGGTCACCGCTCAAACTGCTCGTCCGGCGACGGTCGACGGCGACTCGGATTTCGACGACGGTACCGACTTCGGCGACGACCAACTGGGGCCCCACGATCCGCATGCTCATTTTGTCGAGGCACGACGCAAATCGCGGCGAGCCACCCTGATCTGGCTACTCGTCATCGCGGTCCTCGCGCTTGCATTGGGCTTCGGCGGATGGTGGATGGGCTCGGGCCGCTACACAGCCGTTCCTTCGATCGACGGGCTGACCAAGGACACTGCGGTCACCGCCCTGCAGGACGCCGGGCTCACTCCCGACGTCCAGGGTCAGTACTCCGATGCCCAACCCATCGACACGGTGATCGGGACAGATCCGGCCTCCGGATCCAGGGTCACCAAAGGCTCGACCGTCGCGCTCCTGACTTCGCTCGGGCGTCCGACGGTCCCACCCATTCCGGCCGGCGGCGACGTCACGGCGTTGGGCGCACAACTCTCCGACCGCACCCTCGTGGCGGTCGACGGTGGGGACACCTTCAGTTCCAAGATCCCGATCGGCGGTGTGGCAGCCCTCGACCCGGCACCGGGAACCGAAGTTGCCGTTGGCTCTTCGGTCAAGGTCATCACGTCCAAAGGGTCACCGCCAGTCGACATTCCCGATGTGAAGGGCATGTCCGAGAACGCTGCACGCGCAGCCCTCGACAAGGTAGGCATCTCCGTCAGTACCACCAGAACTACGTTCGACGACGCCGTCGAGGGCGGCAATGTGATCGGCACCGATCCCGCTGTCGGGTCCTCGGTCAACGCCGGCACCTCCGTTGTTCTCCTGATCTCCGACTCCGTCAAGGTTCCCTCGCTGATCGGCCGCTCCGTCTCCTCCGCACGCGAAGAACTCGGCCGCCTCGGCCTCGAGATCACCGTGCGTCAGCTCACTCAGAACGACAGCTCGGTCATCATCAGCCAGAGCGTCAAAAACGACCTCGTTGCCAAGGGCACCGACATCAGCGTCGTCGCAATTCCCTGACAGTCCGCTTCGGCCTAGTCTGAATTCATGGTCACATGGGAACCCGAGAGCTTAGGGATACTCGACCTGCCGTCGGGACGATCGATCCGGGGTCGAGGACTCCGCAATCCACTTCCTTCCGGGCCTCTCCCTACCTTCGGCGTCTATCTGACCGGTAAGGAACCTCCCGCTACCGAGTGGGATTCGGTGTGGGTCCGCTGGCGGGATTTCTGGTTGCCGAGCGATCCGGCTGCGCTGCGCAGCGCTCTGCACGAAGTGTGGGTGCGTTCGGAAACCGAACGAGTCGAGATCGCGTGCGGTGGTGGATACGGCCGCACCGGAACTGCTTTGGCCGCTCTCGCCATCGTGGACGGCGTGTCGAGTCAGGACGCCACCGCGTACGTTCGCGCACACTACTCACCTCGCGCCGTCGAAATGCCGTGGCAGCGCCGATTTGTCACGCGATTCACGAAATAGCGAACGCCCCCACCTGCGCGAGCGGGTGAGGGCGTTACCGGCGAATCAGCACGGGCGAGGTGTCAGCCTCGCAGCATCTCCGCCACGAGGAAGGCGAGCTCCAACGACTGCTGCGTGTTCAGTCGCGGATCGCACGCCGTCTCGTAGCGACCGCCGAGATCGAGGTCGGAGATGTCCTGTGCGCCGCCGAGGCACTCGGTGACATTCTCACCGGTCAGCTCGACGTGGATGCCACCCGGATGCGTGCCGAGACCGTTGTGGACCTCGAAGAAGCCCTGAACCTCGTCGACGATGCGGTCGAAGTGGCGCGTCTTGTATCCGGTGGAGGCTTCGTGCGTGTTGCCGTGCATCGGATCGCACTGCCAGATGACCTGGTGGCCGGTGGCCTGGACCTTCTCGATGATCGCGGGCAGCAGGTCGCGGACCTTGCCGTTACCCATGCGCGAGATCAAGGTCAGTCGACCCGGCTTGTTGGTGGGGTCGAGGCGCTCGACGTATTCCACCGCCATTTCCGGCGTCGTGCTCGGACCGATCTTGAGACCGATCGGGTTGGACACCAACTCGGCGAAGGCGATGTGCGCGCCGTCGAGCTGACGGGTGCGGTCACCGATCCAGAGGAAGTGAGCCGAGAGGTCGTAGAGCTTGGGGTGATCGCTGTCGTTGTCGAGACGCAGCATCGCGCGCTCGTAGTCCAGAACCAGAGCCTCATGGCTGGCGAAGATCTGTGCCTGGTGCAGGCTCGGATCGGTGACGCCACACGCGTTCATGAACTGCAAGCCGCGGTCGATCTCGGCAGCGAGTTGCTCGTAGCGTGCGCCGGCGGGAGACGCTGCGACGAACTCACGGTTCCAGTCGTGCACCTTGTGCAGGTCGGCCATGCCGGCGCCGGTGAGTGCGCGAACCAGGTTCATCGCGGCGCTGGCGTTGGCGTATGCACGCACCAGACGTGAAGGATCGTGCGCGCGGACTGCCTCGTCAGCGACGAGTGAGTTGATCATGTCGCCGCGGTAGGACTTCAGGCCCAGCGAGTCGATGTCGGCAGAACGCGGCTTGGCGTACTGACCGGCGATGCGAGCGACCTTGACGACCGGCATCGAGGAACCATAGGTGAGCACGACGGCCATCTGCAGCAACGTGCGGATGTTTCCCTTGATGTGCGGCTCGGTGTTGTCCGCAAATGTCTCGGCGCAGTCACCGCCCTGGAGCAGGAATGCCTCACCACGCGCGACCTGCGCGAGACGCTCTTGCAGCGCCTCGACTTCGCTGGCCACCGTGATGGGAGGCACGCTCTCGAGCACAGTCCGCATGGCAGCCGCCTGGTCAGCGGGCCACGAGGGCTGTTGAGCAGCGGGCTTCGCGAGCGCCTCGTCGAGCTGCTTACGCAGTCCGGCAGGCAGCGGCGGGAGTTCGGGCAAGCGGTCGATCGGCACGTCGACAGTCCAGTTCACCTCTACAGGATATTCGCTCGCCCGTCGGCGCGTCACACAGGCTCTCGATCGCAGCCCAATCGGGACACTTCTCGCGCACCGAAACCTGGGTCAGCGAAGTGAACGTGCTGCCGAAATCGCGTCGAACTTCACGAGGTTGTGCCTGGCGTCGGCTAGTGCGTCGTGCGCGTCGGCGGGCGCTGACGGGAGGGCAGGACTGCCGTTGTCTTCCCAGAACTGTCGCAGTTCGCGGGTGTAGCGCGGCATCGACTGCGGTAGTTCGGTCATATCGCCCCACAGTTGGCACAGCGCGACGTGGTCGTAGGCGGCGACCCACGCCCAGAGTTCCGGAACGACCATCGGGCGCGGAACGAAGAATTTCAGTAGGTCGTCGCGGATCTTCTCGCGGGATTTCCACAGCGGCGACGACGGCTGCGGCAACTTCGGCAGCACGTTCTTGCGCACCCAACTACCGGCACGGGCGGGATCGAACTCCGTCGAGACCGCGTAGTACTCCCGGCCGTCCTCGCAGACAACGCCGATGGACACGAGATCGATGGTTCGACCGTCTTCGATGAATTCACAGTCGTAGAAGTAGCGCACGTCCGAAAACTATGCCGCACGCGCAGGCCCTGGAGCCAATGCGCGTGCGGCAGGTGTGGGAAATCTCTAGCTGGCCTGTGCGTCCGGGACCGAATCCTTGTCGGTCTTCGAGGCTTCCTTCGACTCGGCGGAGGCGACGAGATCAACAACCGACTCGCCGTTTTCCGACGGAACGTCGACGGCAACTTCGGATTTCGTGGGCGCCTGGTTTTTCAGGCTCGCCGCGTAGATGTCCACGTACTCCTGGCCGGAGAGTTTCATCAGCTTGTACATCACTTCGTCGGTTACAGCGCGCTCGACGAAGCGGTTTCCGCCCATGCCTTCGAAGCGGGAGAAATCGATGGGTTCGCCGACGATGACGGTGACCTTGGCTGGGCGCCACATCCGTGAGCCGATCGGATTCATCTTGTCGGTACCGACCATCGCAACCGGGATCACCTTGACACCCGATTCGAGCGCGAGGCGCGCCATTCCGGTCTTGCCCTTGTAGAGGCGACCGTCAGGTGAACGCGTTCCCTCGGGGTAGATGCCCAGCAGACTGCCAGAACCGAGAACCTTGAGACCGGCGTTGAGAGCATCCTGCGCGGCGTCCGCGCCGGTTCGGTCGATGGGGACCTGACCGACCGCGGTGAAGAACCACTTCTGAAAAGCGCCCTTCAGGCCGGAACCGGTGAAGTACTCGCTCTTGGCAAGGAACGTGATGCGGCGGTTGACGCGAAGCGGAAGGTAGAACGAGTCCAGAACCGCCTGGTGATTGCTCGCCAGGATGGCCGCTCCGTCAGTCGGAATGTTCTCGTGACCCTTGACCGTCGGACGCCCGAGCAGCCAGAGAATCGGCCCCAGCAACACATACTTGAAGAGCCAATACCACACGGCGTCCCTCCCATTCACAACTGAATTTCGCTGAGTACGACCTTACTGCCGACCCGTAACCCCCGCTACACACGCCCCGCCAGGATCGCGCCGATCACAGTCCGGCAGATGTGGTTCCAGCGCCGTCGACCCCATCGAGATCCTGAGGCACTACCGAGCGAGCCAGGGCTGCGGCGCCGACCATCCCTGCAGCTTCGCCCAGCTGAGCCGAACGGATTCGTGCCAGCGGGCGGTGCTTCGCGCCCGTCAACAATGTCGCGTACTGCTCACGGGCGTCGTCGAGAAACAGTGGGGCCGAACTTGCGACGCCGCCGGCGATCACCACCAGATCGGGGTCGTAGACGTCGCCGACCATCGCCAGTCCGACGGCCAGCCAACGGGTGAACTCGGCGATGGTCGCCAGCGCGAGTGGGTCACCGTCCTGCGCGGCGTTGGCGATCCGACGACCGGTGAGGGACCCCGGATCCACCGCTACCTCACGCGCCAGAACCGTCGACGCGGCCGGGTCGGCGGCAAGCAGTTCGATTGCCGTGTCCACGAGTGCCGTTCCGCTGCAATAACGCTCCCAACACCCACGTTTGCCACACGCGCATTGCCGCCCGCCTGGCACGACCTGGATGTGGCCGAGTTCGGGGGCGACGCCGTGGCTCCCCCGGTACAGCTCACCGTTGATCAGAAGCGCGCCGCCGATTCCGGTCCCAATTGCCACCATCACGACATTGCGGCCCCCTGCGGCCGCGCCGAATCGATGTTCCGCGAATGCTGCTGCGTTGGCGTCGTGCTCGAGAACGACCGGCAGTCCGAGTCGCTTGCTCAGGTCGCTTCCGACCGGCGCATCCACCCACGGCAAGTGCGGGGCGAACCGAACCGAGCTTCGATCGGACGTGATGAAGCCGGCGACCGCCAACCCCACAGCCGATACCTCGTGCCTGGTGACCAACTCGCGCACGACGCGATCCAGGCCGTCCTCGAGAGCTCTGGCCGACTGCGGGGTCGGAGCTTGAATCATCTCGAGCACTTGTCCGTCCACGTCCACGACGGAGGCCCTGATGCTCGTCCCGCCGACGTCGATGCCGACCGTCAAGATGTCGTCCATGGTGGGGTCGGAGACCGCTTTCAAGCGGCGCGCGCTCATCGCGACAATTCCCGCGCGAGCGGCGCCCGCTGGAGTGCGCACCCTGTATCGGTGACTCGTGCGTCGGTGACCATTGTGTCGATTGTGCTCAACGCGCGCCGTTCGTTCTACCCGGGGTACTAAGTCAGTCCTTGACCGTCACGTTGATCGGGACAAATGCAGCCGTCCGAGCTCGCTCGGCCCCTGACGTCGTCGCACCACTGTCAGGTCCACGATCCGGGCCGGGCGGCCCCCCGAGAAATTCGTCGAGAATCTCGCGAAGTAACGCAAGGAATGCTGCTGCCTGACCCGCGAGAAATGCCAGCAGTTCGTGGTGCTCACCGCGAACCAGTGCAGCGAGGGCGCACACCGGGCACCAACTGCAGCCGCTGAACACCGGCTGCGCGTCCGCTGAACCGGGGTCGTCCCCCAGGTCGGTGGCCGTCGTGGCAGTGGATGCTGCGCCGGTGGATGCTGTGGCAGCCTTCTGCAACATCGGTTCCAGACGTGTCAGAACGGTATCCGCCAGCGCGCGAAATTCCGCGACGAGACGCTCGTGCTCTTCGCTCATACCGGCCACACCGCGGGATCCGGGCTGAACCGGATGATCAGGTAACTGCCGTCCAACTCCGCCCCGTTCACGACACAACGACGCAGCACCGACGCCAAACGAACTCTGCGTCGCACGCCGTCTGCTCCCACCAGCACATCGTCCTCCACCCGGCCCAACGACAACGACGACGGATCCACGAGCGGAAGGTACATCCGCATCACGTACACCGAATCGACTCCGGCCCCCGACTCCAACGAGACCACGATGTTGTCCACGGTGTCGACGGTGTCGACGGTGTCGACGGTGTCGACGGTGTCGACGGTGTCGACGGTGTCGAAAGTGCCCGAATCCGTGCCCGTTCCACCCGCGAACGTGGCCGCGATCTCGCCCAGAGCCGCCAACCCTACCGGTTCGACGCGGGCGCGTTCGACCGTTGTGACGGACATTCCATCGGTTGATCCACGCAATTCGTCGACGACGAGTTCTTGTGACGCCCGGATCGAAGCGAGCCACAGCGCCGCCGGCGAATCGTCGACGCCCTCCTCTGCTGGCGAGTTGAACTGCGGGACAAGGTTGTTGACCACAATCTCGTCCACTCGCAATCCTGCGAGTGCCAGCCCTGACAACGTCCGACGAGTCGCCGCGACCGACACGCCATCCGCCGACGTCACCACACGCACGCTGGTGTTCTCCCGATCCGAGAGGTGCACTGCGATTCGATCCACCGACGCGAGCACCCGTTCGATGACGGACACGAGCAAAAGCAATCGCATGTCCGTGCCCGTCACGGCGACCATCCGCCTGTGCCGCGGCCACAATCGCTCGAGATACTCCGACACCATCGACGGCGACCCGAGGATCCTCAGCGCTTCGGCTGCGGCCGGACAGTCCACGATCACCAGGTCGTAGTCGCCGCTGTCCGAGAAGTCGACGATCTCGGAGAGCCCGAGTATGTCCTGGACGCCCAGGGATCCCGTCAACTCTTCCGGTTCCAACCCCTCGAACGACGAACCGTGTTCGTGATCTCCCGCTCCGAAATTTCCTGCAGCATCGATCAATCCCGACAATCCTCGGAATTTTTCCTCGAGGAGCGCCGAAGTGTCGAGATGCCGGACGTCGAGGTGTTCGGCGAGAGACGTCGTCGTTCGCGGATTCGGCACGCCCAGGACGTCCGCGAGAGAACCTGCCTGATCGATCGACACCAGGAGCACTCTCGCCCCGTCGGCCGCAGCCGACACAGCAGTCGCTGCGGCAAGCGTCGTCGTGCCTACTCCGCCTTTACCGACGAACAGTTGGACGCGCGATCGTTGCTCCGGCACTCAGCCCTCGACTCGCTTCTTCAGTTCTTTCAGAGCTGTGTCGGTGATGATCTTCTCGGCCTTGCGCTTGAACAGACCGATCATCGGAATGGTCAGGTCGACCGTCAACTCGTAGGTGACCGACGTGGTGCCGTTCGGGCCGGGCTCGAGTGTGTACGAACCGAATTGGGACTTCTGGATCTCACCCGAGATCAGCTCCCAGCTCACCGCCATACCGTCCGGCGCCCACGAATACTGCAGTTCGTAGGTGTCCTTCACCATTCCCGCGTCGAGGACAAAACGCACTCGGTCCGCGCGGCCGCCCTGCCCCGGCGCCGTCACCTCGACGGACTTCGCCGCGGCCACCCATTCGGGGTACTGCGCGAAATCGGCGATGACGTTCATCACGGCGTCGGCAGGGGCGTCGATGCTGATCAACCCCTTGGTCTTCTCGGCCATACGACTGCGCTACCTTCCTTCGTCAAGAGTCCAGAACCTGCACTGCTTCGATTATCAGTCCGGTGCCACTCCGGCGGCACGCCCTGCTTCGAGTTCGCGCTTGAGCTCGAAGGACATGACCTTGCCGTCGACCCGACGCTTTCGGTTCATCCCGGCGAGGTCGAGGCTCGCCAGATCGGACGGGGATACGCCGACCGGTTCACAGTGCAGGAAGTAGTGCGCGATCGTCCCGTCCATGACCGGTTCGAGCCACACCTCCATGGTGCCGACCAGCTGACCGGACACTCCCCAGCGAAATCCTGCGGGGCCACGATCTTCCCGGACTTCGAGCGCAAGATCACTGAACCAGCGACGCCACCGCGCACGCGAGGACAACAGTTCGGCGACCCGCTCGGGCGGGGCGGCGATGAAAGTCTGGTCTGCGACCTGAATGCTGCTCACCGAAGTAGCTTCACATATCGCGTCGGCGAAGCGTCGAGGGGTGTCGCACCACTGCATACCGGACAGACTGTAAGCCTGGCCACAACTGCGTCGGACATGCGACTACAGTAGGAGACGAAAACCCTACTCGTCAGTATTTCGCAGTGTCGGAGGTATTTCGTGCCTGAGTTCAGCGCACCCCAGACGTTCACCATTCCCGAGGATGCCTCCGCGGTCGACTCGGTCTTCGCCTTCGCGAAGACGAAGCCGGCGGCGGTTGTCTACAAGCGCAAAGTCGGAAATGCATGGGTCGATGTCACTGCAGGCGAATTCGCCGCTCAGGTGACGGCCGTCGCCAAGGGGCTCATCGCGATCGGCGTCAAGCAGGGCGACCGCGTCGGCCTCATGTCGGCGACTCGCTACGAATGGCCGCTCGTCGACTACGCAATCTGGGCAGCCGGTGGCGTGACGGTTCCGATCTACGAAACCTCCGCAGCCGAGCAGGTTCGTTGGATTCTCGAGGACTCCGAGGCAATCGACCTCATCGTCGAGAACGACACGCACGCCGCCACCGTGAAGGATGTCGCTGCAGCCGCACCCGCGCTCCGCTCGGTCTACCAGATCGATGCCGCGGCGGGCGGTAAAGGTGTTGTCGAGGAACTGACCGCACTGGGTGCCGACATCTCCGACGAGGACGTCCGCGCCCGCGACGCCGCACTGAAGGCCTCCGATCCCGCAACCCTGATCTACACCTCGGGCACCACAGGCCGACCCAAGGGTTGCCAGCTGACGCACTCCAACCTCATTGCCGAGTCGAAGGGCATCCTCGACTCCAACCTCGGCACGCTGCTCAAGACTCCCGGTGTTCGCACCCTGATGTTCTTGCCGCTCGCGCACGTTCTCGCTCGCGCAGTCAGCATCGCGTCGTTCGATGCCGGTGCAACGCTGGGGCACACGAGCGACATCCCGAACCTCGTTCCGACGTTCGGTGAGTTCAAGCCCGACTTCATCCTCTCGGTGCCGCGTGTATTCGAGAAGGTCTACAACAGCGCACGTGCCAAGGCGCACGGCGACGGCAAGGGCAAGATCTTCGACGCGGCCGCAGACACTGCGGTTGCCTGGAGCGAGGCCCAGGACAAGGGCGGCGCCGGCATCGTCCTCAAAGCCAAGCACGCCCTCTTCGACAAGCTCGTCTACTCGAAGCTGCGCGCTGCACTCGGTGGACAGTGCCAGCTGGCCATTTCCGGTGGCGCACCTCTCGGCGCTCGACTCGGCCACTTCTTCCGAGGTATCGGCGTCACGATCTACGAGGGCTACGGACTGACCGAAACAACCGCAGCGTTCGCCGTCAACACCATCGGCGCCCAGAAGGTCGGCTCCGTCGGAAAGCCCTTGGCCGGCAACTCTGTTCGCGTTGCCGAAGACGGCGAGATCCTCCTCTCGGGACCCGTGGTCTTCACCGGCTACTGGCGCAACGAGAAGGCGACCGCCGAGTCGATCGAGGACGGCTGGTTCCACACCGGCGACCTGGGCACCGTCGACAAGGACGGCTACATCACCATCACCGGACGCAAGAAGGAAATCATCGTCACGGCAGGCGGCAAGAACGTCTCCCCCGCTCAGCTCGAAGATTCCCTTCGAGCCCATCCGCTGATCAGCCAGGCCATCGTGGTCGGCGACCAGAAGCCCTTCATCGGCGCTCTCATCACCATCGACGCCGAGGCTCTCCCCGCCTGGAACGAGCGCAACAACAAGGCCGCGGGAACCACAGCTGCCGACCTGGTCTCGGACGGCGAACTGGTCGGTGAAATCCAGGACGCCATCGACGAGGCCAACAAGCTCGTCTCACACGCCGAGGCGATCAAGAAGTTCCGCATTCTTCCGGTCGACTTCTCCGAGGACACAGGCGAACTCACGCCCACGATGAAGCTCAAGCGCAACGTCGTGCACGAGAGCTTTGCCGCCGACATCGAAAAGATCTACGCCAAGTAGTTTTCCGGCAAGTAGGTCTCCGCCGCAGTGAACGGCCCGCACCGGATTCGGTGCGGGCCGTTGGCGTTCGAGTCCGCCGTAGCTCAGCCGAGGAGATTGCGCAGCTTCGAAGCGAGCGTGTCCCACTTCCATTCTTCGGCAACCCACGCCCGGCCGGCTGCTCCCATCGCGGCCGCTCGATCACGATCGGACAGAACCTCGATCACCGATTCGGCCACGTCACGAACCGAGGTGCCGTCGACCACGAGCCCGGTCTTGTTCTGCTGCACCGTTTCCGGGGCGCCACCACTGCGCCCGGCGATGACCGGAACGCCGGTCGCCGAAGCCTCGAGGTAGACGATTCCCAATCCTTCGACGTCCAAGCCGGCGCCTCGGGTACGACACGGCATCGCAAACACGTCGGCAATCGTGTGGTGAGCCGACAACTCCGCGGCGGGCACCGTGCCGGTGAAGACGACGTGATCGTCCATCCCGGTTTTACGCGCCAGTTGACGGAGGTGGTCTTCGTAGGGCCCACCGCCGACTATCACCAGTACCGCCCCGTCGATGCTCTTGCGAATGGCCGGAAGCGCCTTGATGAGTATGTCCTGTCCCTTGCGGGGCACGAGCCGCGACAAGCACAAGATCGTGGGCCGCTCCCCCAGCCCGTATCGCTTGCGCAGTTCTGGCCGGGCGACCGAGTCCGGGTGGAACACCGACGTGTCGACGCCCGACGGCAGGTGCTCGAGTGCCGCTTGCGGGCCGAAAGCCGCCGAGAACCGTCCACGGGTGTACTTGCTGACAAACGTCACCGCATCCGTGTGGTCACCGATCACGCGCAACGACTGCCGCGCACCGGGAATCATCGACCATCCGACCTCGTGGCCGTGGGTGCTCGCGATCACTCGGCTCGCCCCGGCGCGCCGAACAACCGGCGCCAACAATGCCAACGGCGCCGCCGCACCGAACCAGACCGACTCACAGTCGTGCTTCTTGACCAGCTTCGCGGCCCGACGAGCGACAAAAGGCGAGGGCAGCATCAGCGTCGTCGGGTGCCGAACGACCTCGAAAGGCTGTGCCGCGTCGAACTTCTTGTGCGAGTCGCCCCGCCACCGCGGCGCGTACACCACCAACTTGTCCGCCGGCAGGTGCCCTGCGAACGTGTGGAGATAGGACTGAATACCTCCGGGGCGAGGAGGAAAATCATTGGTCACCAAGAGGGTCCGGCGCATCCGTCCACCGTAGGGCACCCGGTTCGTCGAGACGTGACAAGGTCACCTCGCAGTTACGGACGACAGCGCCGCGAACGACCGAACCGCCGACTACTCAGCCCAGATGGCTGTTGGTCCAGTCGACCCATCCGGTTCGTAGTTCCTCGGTTCCGACGCCGAGCACCGCTCGGATCCGCGAGTCGAGGTCTTCGGCCGTCATCTTTCCGGAGGCCAGGGCCCGAAAGAGGTCGGTCAGCTTGGCCTCTCCGAATCGATCAGCGATGTACGCGTTGATCGACCACGCCGATTCGTACGCCAGTGAACTCACGACCGGTACACCGCCGAACTGCGTGTCGTCCGGAAACTCAGTAGGAGTGTCGCCGGCGCGTACCGCTGCTGCCAGAGTCGGCGCGATCTCGCCCCAGGCCCGCGAGGATCCGCGGTTGCCCGCGTATTCGGCGAACCCTTCCAACACCCACATCGGTGACCCGTCACGGGTTTTCGATCGGGCGGCTATGTGCATGAGTTCGTGGCGCAACACCGTTCGCCTGGTGATGTCGGTCAACCTCGAAGCCGCGGCAGGCGAGAAAACCACCCGCTGGCCGCTCACGTCGGAAGACCCGTCCGCCGTCGCATCCGCGACCGACACTGCGGCAATCGAAGCGCCGTCGTGATGGGAGCCGACCAGTGCGGTGAATTCCTCCGCCGATCCAGCCACCATGAGCACCGCTCGCTCGGACCACCATGGACCCCACAATTGCGTCGTGTTCTCGATGGCCGAGTCCACATCGGACGCCAAGGCATCGACAAACGCCTGCTGACCCGGATGCCCGATCACCAGCGCGTTACCCGCAGAATTTTCGGCGACGGCCAGCGGGCCGAAGTCCCAAGGGCCGTTCCAGGATTCGCCCGTCGTTCGGGCTCCGTCCAGTCCGACGATCGCCCCGTCAGCAAGAACCGACCACTGATCACCGCGTTTCGCTAGCGTCATGGACACGCCCTTGCGAGTGGGTAACGCGTCGACGCCGTCGAGGGCGTACCGCAACAGGACTTGCGCATTCCATACTTCGACGTCTCCGTCCGGCGCACCGGTTCGCGGCGCCGGAGTCAGGCCGCCGCTGGGAATCTCGTATCCCCAGTCGGAGAAGTCGAGCGCTCCCGCTGCGGTGGCTCGTCGAATTTCCGCTTCGAGCACACCGGGTGCGGCGGCATCGTCGACGAACTTCGCCAGCCCTGATGGATCGTCGGACATCTGCGCCGCAGCCCAGGCATCGAGAAAGGCCTGTACCTGAGCGGTTCGTTCGGCATCCTGCTCGCTGGCTGCATTTTCGTCGGAATCGGACCTGTTCGTCAGGAAGATCGTCAATCCGAGAACGAGCACCACGGCAACACCGAGTGCCACTAGAGCTGGGTACTCCCAACGGCGTTTTCGATCTGCGCCGACGTCGGGCGTCGTCATCGGTTCAGTCGGCACGGTGCCGAGTGTAGGAGAACTGGACTCGACGCTTCACGGCGGCTGGCCACACGTCGCCTGGACGTAGCAAGCCGTCAGTAACGACGCGCAGTGGAAAACTCCATGCCTGCCATCGACTGAACCTTTACCGGGACGCCGAACGTCGACGCATGCAGAATGTTTCCGTCGCCGGCGTAGATACCGACATGCGAGTTGTCGCTGTAGAAAGTCACGACGTCACCGGGCTGTAGTTGGTCCCTCGAGACCGGAACACCGCCCTGCGCCTGCGCTTGGCTCGAACGGGGCAGAGACTTCCCGATCTGCTTGTAGGCCCAGACCACCAGACCTGAGCAGTCGAACTCGTTCGGGCCGGTTGCGCCCCAGACGTACGGATCACCGATACGGGTCAGGCCTGCCTGGAGCGCCGCGGCGCCGGAACCTGGCGTCAAGTTAGCTAGAATTTTGCTGAGATCGACGTCCGGCGGGAAAGGCGTACCGCTCAGTTGGTTACGCTCGGCATCGGTGAGGTTCTGGAATGCCTTGGTCACATCGGCGATCTGCGTCTGCAGTTCACTCTGCTTGCGCTGCAAGTCGTCACTGAGTGCACGGGCTTGATCGGCGGCGGTTCGAGCCTCTTCGGCCGATCGCTTCGACGCTTCCGAGGCAGCACGCGCATCGGCAGTAGCTTGGTTGAACTGGGAGACCTGCACTGCGGCGTCGTTCGAGATCACGTCGAGCGCGGACATCTGATCGAGCAACTGCTGCGGCGAATCGCTCACCATCAAAGCAAATAGGCGATTGGTCCGCGCACCCTGGTAATTCGCTGTGGCAATGCGGTTTACCGCCGGAGCGAACTCGGCGACGCGTGCCGAAGCCGCGTCGAGAAGGCCTTGATCGGCTGCCGATCGCGCGTCCGCATCGTTTGCGACGCCCAGCTTCGCGTCGAGATCGATCTGCGCGTTGTGCAGCGCTTCGTTGGTCTGCTCGGATACCCGGGAGAGCTCACCCAGCTTGTCGAGTGCCTCGGTCGGATTGGTGATGACGGGGTCGGCACCGGCCTGCATCGAAGGCCCTGCGACGAGTCCGAACGCCAGCACTCCCACTGTAAATGCGGCGCGTACTCGACTGTTGTTTTTCGATGAAACCACGGAATGCAACTCTCCGTCTCGATGAAGCGACGTCGACCGGGACCGGTCGACGATCTGTTAGCTGGCTGTCAACTATCCACAGTACCTGTCTCGGCCGCGCAATGTCTCGGTAAGGTTACGGAACGGCATACGTTTGTGTCTACTCGCCGGTAGGCGTGTCGGGGTGAAGTACCGGCGGATTGTCGAGAAACCAAAAATGTGGGCCTCGAATCAGAAGATTCGAGGCCCACATTCGAAGATCCGGAGCTCCCCCGAGCTCCGCCGCCTTGCAGCGGCGGATCGTTCCGACTGCCTACCGGAGACAGCCGTCGAGCGTGATCAGAAATCAGTAACGGCGAGCGCCGTCGTACGGCATCGAGGACACCGGTGCGAGCTTCACGGGCTGACCAGCGGTCGACGCGTGGATGACATTGCCGTTGCCGGCGTAGATGCCCGAGTGCGATCCGCCGTAGAAGGAGATCACGTCGCCGACCTGGAGATCGGACTGTGCAACGGCAACGCCGGCTGCAGCCTGGTCGTAGCTCGTGCGAGGCAGGTTCAGGCCGGCCTGCTTGTATGCCCACTGGACCAGACCGGAGCAGTCGAATGCGTCCGGGCCCGATGCGCCGTACACGTACGGGGAGCCCAGCTTGCTCTCTGCGGCGCGAACTGCCTGCTCACCAACACTGGAGATGGGAGCGGCCGGTGCGGCCGGTGCGATGTCGGTGATGCCCGGGATGACCGGCAACTGAGGAATAGAAACGCCCGGAACCTCGAAGGTGCCGACGCCGGGGATCGTGATGGGGTCTGCCGAGGCAGGTGCAGCGGTGGCAGCAAATGCACCGACTGCGAGCGCGCCGGCTACTGCCAACTGCGCTGAACGCTTGAAACTCTGTGACGCCACTTAAGGGGTGCTCCATTTCTTCCATTCATCCGCCGACCGAGTTAGCTGACGGGTTCGGGCTGGGAAGATCAGCCCTACCCGCGTGGTCTGCAGCGATCGTGCGTGCTGCACCCCAGGCGGGATTCACCCCAGTGGAAACTTGGGTTCCCGGTTCGGGTTCCTCGCGGAGATCCCGATTAGGCGGTTCCTGACGATGCCGGTCCTGTTTGGTCCGGCAAGACTTCGTTAGGTCTCAGGAAGGTTACGAAATGATCGCGACGATGTCGACCGCTTCGTGACAATCGCGCCCGATTCGCCGGAAATCGTGCTGCCGCGCCCGCGATACTCCCAACGGGTCACGAAGAGATAACAACAGGTCTGTTCGGCGAGGCTCACCTGGCCCGCAAACCTGCGCTTGCTACCCACTGGCAAGGGTCACCAAACCCGACAATCCGATCTTCCATGCAGTTCAACGCCGATTACTTGAAACTAGAACCTGTTTCGATCAATCCAGCATTTCCGGCGGCTGATCGTCGTAGCAACAACCTCACGAATCGCCCTACCGGCAAGTAGGTGCGAGGCCGCATTCGCGAGTTCCCACCGCAAGTGTGATCCTCGTCTCTCATACTTTTGTCGGGGGTCAATCCGCTGCTTTCCCAATGGAAGTCGGAGTGAGCCGGATTCCGCGTCAGCACTCGCCAATTCCTGTCGGGGGGTCCTTCTACTGTCTGCGATGTGAGTCCCGCCTCGGCCCGAGAATTTCCGTCTCCGCCCCTGTTCTCCGACGGGGAGAAATTCGACGTCGGGCGGCAACTGAGCTTCGACGAGTTGGACACACCGCTGAGCGAGACAACATTTGTCGTCGTCGACCTCGAGACCACAGGTGGAAGCGCCGACCAGGACTCCATCACCGAAATCGGCGCCGTCAAGATCCGGGGTGGCGAGGTCCTCGGTGAAATGGCCACACTCGTCGACCCCGGCCGGTCGATTCCGCCGTACATCGTCGAGCTGACCGGAATCACCACGGCCATGCTGATCGGCGCACCGCCGATCGAGCGTGTCCTGCCTGCATTTCTCGAGTTCGCCGAGGGCGCGGTGCTGGTGGCACACAACGCGCCGTTCGACATCGGTTTCCTCAAAGCAGCGGCGTCACGCAGCGCACGCCCGTGGCCGGCATTCCGTGTCCTGTGCACCGTCAAACTCGCCCGACGGGTACTCACGCGCGACGAAGCACCTTCGGTGAAGCTCTCCGCACTCGCCCATCTCTTCCAAGTGACCACCCAGCCGACGCACCGGGCTCTCGACGACGCGCGTGCGACCGTCGACGTCCTCCACGGACTGATCGACAGGGTCGGGAACCAGGGCGTCCACAGTTACAGCGAACTCGTCGACTACCTGCCCAATATTTCCTCGCATCAACGGGCCAAACGGTCCTTTGCCGCCGACCTGCCGAGAAACCCCGGCGTCTACCTTTTCCGAGGTCCTTCGGACGAAGCCCTCTATATAGGAACTGCTACCGATCTACGACGCCGCGTCCGCAACTACTTCACCGGTTCGGAGACGCGCGGCCGTATGAAGGAAATGGTCGCGCTGGCCACTCGCGTCGACCACGTCGAGTGCGCGCATGCTTTGGAAGCCGGGGTCCGCGAACTGCGCCTGCTGAGCGCGCATGCGCCGCCGTACAACCGCCGCTCCAAGTTTCCCAAGCGCGGTTGGTGGATCACCATCACGGACGAGGCATTCCCGAGATTGTCCGTGGTTCGCACGCCGACGGCCGATTCGATCGGCCCGTTCACCTCTCGCGCCGATGCAGTAGACGTCGCCGAAACGGTCGCAGAGTTCAGTCGTCTACGCACCTGCACCAAGCGACTGGGGCGCGGCGCCGTCCACGGCCCTGACTGCCCCGCTCGCGAATTGGGAGCGTGTCCGGCCTCCTGGGCCCCGGAAATCACTGCAGAGGACTACGCGGCGGCCCCTGAGGCTGTGCGTGGTTTCTTCCGGGGGACCAACGACGCTCCTCTACAAAAGATGCAGGCGCGGATCGACGAGCTGTCCGCACACGCGTTGTTCGAGAATGCTGCTCGTCTGCGTGACCGAACCGTCGCAGTCGCTACCGCAGTGCGGCGCACACAGCGGCTCGCCGCAGTCGCGGCGATCGAACAACTCGTTCTCGCCCGCCCCACGGGGGACGGCGGCTGGGAGCTGTCCGTGATCCGCTCCGGACGGCTCGCCTCCGCGGGACTCGCCGGGCGCGGAACACACCCGATGCCCGTCGTCGACGCCATCACAGCGGCGGCCGAAACCGTGTTGCCGGACGACGCCCCGTTTCGCGGCGCCTCGCCCGAAGAACTGGGACTGATCGCCAGATGGCTCGGATCGGACGGTGTCCGAATCGTGTCGGCGACATCCGGCTACGTCGAACCGGTGGGCGGCGCCGGCAAGTGGGAAGCCTGGTGCCGACTCGCGCGAGCCGGTACCGAATCCGAACATCGATGACGTAACGGCGGGGCGGCACCCCTAAGCTCGATCGAAACCACCGGGTCATCACAACCCGCCGGGAAATCGAGGAGAGAAATGATCAACGCCATCGTCATGATTCACGCCGAGTCCGCCCGGATCCCGGAAACCGCTCAGGCCGTCGCCGACCTGTCCGGAGTGACCGAGGTTTACTCGTGCGCAGGTGACGTCGACTTGATCGCCATCGTGAAAGTACGTGACCACGCCCAGATCGCCGACGTGGTCACCGGGGGAATCAACAAGGTGCCCGGCGTTCTCCGAACCGCCACACACATTGCATTCCAGTCGTTCTCCAGCGCTGACGTCGAAGCCGGTTTCTCTCTGGGCGAGTAGCCCGTCGACCGAGCCTGATCGACGCCTTTTCGACTGACGTCGATCAGGCTCGGTCAGCCAGATCGGCGGTGAGTGCCGCCCACTTGTGAAGCAGTTCAGCGCCCGCGCCGCTGTCGATCGCGGCAGCGGCGGCGTCCATCCCGGCAGAGATCGCACCCTCCAGGTCGTCGCCGACACCGTTGAATGCCGCGATGGCTGCTCCCGCATTCAGCAAGACCGCGTCCCGGACGGGGCCCTTCTGCCCGGAGAGCAGCGTTCGCGCGACCGTGGCGTTGACTTCGGCGTCTCCTCCGCGCAACTCCTCGAGAGGAACGCGGTCGATTCCGAGATCACGCGGATCCAACGTGACGGTTCGCACACTTCCGCCGCCGACGATGTGGACCGTCGAAGTCGTGGAGGTGGTCAGCTCGTCGAGTCCGTCGTCTCCGCGCACCACCAACGCCGAATTGCCGCGCTGCGCAAGTACTCCCGCGACAACCGAGATCAGCTTCGGAAATGCGCACCCGATCAGGCCGGCGCGCGGGCGAGCCGGATTGGTCAGTGGACCGAGCACGTTGAACGCCGTCGGGATGCCGATTTCCTTGCGGGGCACCGCTGCAAAGCGCAGTGCGGGATGGAAGACCGGCGCGAAGCAGAAGCCGATGCCGACCTCTTCGACGCACCTCGCCACCTGCTCCGGCCCGAGGTTGATGCGAACGCCGAGCGCCTCGAGCACGTCGGCTCCGCCGCTCTTGGATGAAGCAGCGCGGTTGCCGTGTTTGACAACTCGCACACCGGACGCGGCAACCACGATCGAGGCCATCGTCGAGATGTTGACGGTGTTGGAGCGGTCACCACCCGTACCGACGATGTCGACGACGTCGGAATCGACCGGCACGCGCCGGGAGTGTTCGAGCATCGCGGCAGCGAGCCCTTCCAACTCCGCGGGAGTTTCGCCCTTCATCTTCAGCCCGACGCCGAAAGCTGCGATCTGAGCGGAAGTGGCGTTGTCCGACATGATCTCGCCCATCGCCCAACGGGAGTCCGCTTCCGACAAGTCACTGCCGTCCGTGAGCAATCCGAGAATCATCGGCCAGGACCGCACCACTGCACTCGAATCGACGTTCACGGCGTTGGATGCGTCGGTGCCGGCCATAGTGCCTTGGTCCCCTGTCGTTCATGTGGGCTGGATTTCGTGCTGTCGTTTCGTGCTGTCTTTTTGTGCTGTCATTACGTGCTGTCATTTTGTGCTGCCGATGACCCTCGCAGCCTAGTCAGTGAGGTAGCGAGGACACCGAATAGGGCCGCTCAGGACTTTCGGCGGCCGCGCTTGGGTGTCGCCTCCGCAAGGGCTGGGGGCTGAAGCGCATCCCACCCGGCTACCGAACCACCCAGTCGCTGGGCCAGACCGGCCATTCGAGATCGCTCCTGGGAGCAATGCAGGGCGTCCAGCACCTGGACACGCTCGAAGATGACGCGAACCGAATTCTCGGCCGCCTGCGCCACGTCCTCGGGCCGACTCACGCCTCGCACATAGCCGTCCTGGGCGACGATGTTCTCGGCATCGACAACGGCACCCTCCGGCAGGTCCAGATGGTGCCGCAGAACCACTTCGGACTCCGCCCGGAACTTCGGCTCGGTGGAGCCGGCACGTTCGAGAGCGGTCGAACTCGCCTCGGCGTCGTCGAAGCCCTCGGCGACGACGACCAGATCCGACCGCCCCGCGTCGAGCGGCGTCGGAATCTTTGTGCCGAAAATTCTCAGGAACCACGGTCTACTCTTGTGTGTAGCTGCCATCGCGCCAGCATATTCCGACCACGCCACCAGCGCGTTCGCCGCCCGATCCCGCGAACTCGAGCCGAGCGACGCGCCGATGGTGGACCCGAGTGGTCGTCTCTTACGACGAAGCGTCATACTTCTGTCTGTGACGAGCGCAGTAGGGACTTCAGGATCGGCAATCACCCAACGCGTGCACTCGCTGAACCGGCCGAATATGGTCAGCGTTGGCACCATCGTGTGGTTGTCAAGTGAGCTCATGTTCTTCGCAGGGCTCTTTGCCATGTACTTCGTGGCACGAGCTCAGGCGAACGGAAATTGGCCGCCGGAGCCAACCGAATTGAACCTGTATCTGGCCGTGCCGGTGACCTTGGTGCTGATCGCATCTTCGTTCACCTGCCAGATGGGTGTCTTCGCGGCTGAGCGTGGCGACGTCTTCGGACTTCGTCGCTGGTACACCATCACCTTGATCATGGGGGCGTTCTTCGTCTCCGGCCAGGGTTACGAGTACTACCACCTTGTGCACGAGGGCACCACGATTTCGAGCAGCGTGTACGGCTCGGTGTTCTATATGACCACCGGCTTCCACGGTTTGCACGTCATCGGCGGTCTCATCGCCTTCGTCTTCTTGATCGCACGTACCCGGGTCAGCAAGTTCACGCCCGCCCAGGCCACCGCCGCGATCGTTGTTTCGTACTACTGGCACTTTGTCGACATCGTGTGGATCGCGCTGTTTGCCACGATTTATTTCATCCGTTAATCAGCTGTACGCCCCAGGCAGCCCCTGACGTCCAGTTCCGTCCCGACATACCAAAGGGATACAGATGAGTTCATCCCCCCCTCCCGCATCCGATAACTCAGCGAATGCCGCGAAGTCGCGTCGCCAGCGGAAAATCCGCCGGCGCGTTACCGGCGCGCTCGTATTGATGATGGGATTGATCAGCGCAGGTTTCCTCGCTTCGGCGTTGACACCAGCTCCGCAGGTTGCGACCGCCAGTGACGATTCAGCAGCTCTGATTCGTGAAGGCAAGCAGCTCTACGACACGTCATGCATCACGTGCCACGGCGCGAACTTGCAGGGCGTGCAGGACCGCGGTCCCAGCCTCATCGGCGTCGGCGAAGCAGCCGTGTACTTCCAGGTCTCCTCTGGTCGTATGCCCGCAGCTCGCAACGAGGCCCAGGCTGCACGCAAGGACCCCAAGTTCGATGCTGCGCAGACCGATGCCCTCGGCGCTTTCATCCAGGCCAACGGCGGCGGCCCGACGCTCATCCGCGACGAGAACGGCGAAATCGCCCAGTCCTCGCTGCGCGGTGGCGACATCGGACGCGGCAGTGAGCTCTTCCGGCTCAACTGCGCTTCTTGCCACAACTTCACCGGCCGCGGCGGCGCACTGTCCTCGGGCAAGTACGCCCCGGTCCTGGATCCGGCCAGCGAGCAGCAGATCTACGCTGCCATGGTTACCGGCCCCCAGAACATGCCGAAGTTCTCGGATCGTCAGCTGACGATCGAGGAGAAGAAGGACATCATCGCCTACGTCAAGTCGTCGGGCGAGTCGAAGGACCCCGGTGGGTACGGGCTCGGTGGCCTCGGTCCGGCCTCTGAGGGTCTCGCCATGTGGGCCGTCGGAATCATCGCTGTCGTCGGTGCAGCATTGTGGATCGGAGCAAGGTCATGAGCGACGCTGGCCAGCATGGCGGCGATACGCCTAAGAAGTACACAGATGAAGAGCTCGACGCGATGTCACGCGACGACCTGGTCAAGCTGGGTACCAATCTCGATGGCGTCGACGTCGTCTACCGCCGTGATCGTTGGTCGGTAAAGGGCACCAGGGCGGAGAAGCGCGCAGAGCGCAACGTCGCCTTCTGGTTCGGCCTCGCCGGCGTTTCGGCGATCGCGTTCATCGCGATCTACCTGTTCTGGCCCTGGGAGTACGCCGGCGCCGGTGACGAGAACTACGGCAAGTACAGCCTGTACACCCCGCTGATCGGCTTGACCATGGGTCTGGCGATCCTCGGCGTCGGTATCGGTGCCGTTCAGTTCACGAAGAAGTTCATCCCCGAAGAGGTTTCGATCCAGGACCGCCACGACGGTGGTTCCACAGAGGTCGATCGTCGCACGATCGTTGCCGAACTCGGCGACACCCTCGATACGTCCACCCTCCCCCGCCGCAAGGCCATCAAGCGCAGCTTGATGTTCGGTGGTGGCGCACTCGGCGTCATGATGGTCATGCCTCTCGGCGGACTCATCAAGAACCCGTGGGCCAAGGGCGACGACTCACCCCTGTGGGTGTCCGGCTGGACCCCCAACTACCCGGGCGAGACCATCTACCTGCGTCGTGACACCGGCCGTCCCGAGGACATCGTCCTCGTTCGCCCGGAAGATCTCGATGCCGGATCGATGGAAACGGTCTTCCCGTTCCGCGAGTCCGATCGTGGCGACGAGCATGCTCTGCTCGCAGCACTTCGCGGCATTCGCAACTCGGTGATGCTCATCCGCCTGCGCACGGAAGACACCGCGCGTGTCACCAAGCGCAAGGGCCAGGAAAGCTTCAACTACGGCGACTACTTCGCGTACTCGAAGATCTGCACCCACCTGGGTTGCCCCACCTCGCTCTACGAACAGCAGAGCAACCGTATTCTGTGCCCCTGCCACCAGTCGCAGTTCGACGCACTGACCTACGGCAAGCCGATCTTCGGTCCCGCTGCTCGCGCACTTCCGCAGTTGCCTATTACAGTGAACGAAGAGGGCTTCCTGGTCGCCGACGGTGACTTCATCGAAGCACTCGGCCCGGCATTTTGGGAGCGTCGACCGTGACCACAACAACAACCAAACCGTCCAAGATCAGCGCGGCAGCGGCTGGACAAGCGGAGGCTATGGACTCCCGCTACCACCTCGCTGCAGGCATGCGCAGGCAGATCAACAAGGTCTTCCCGACGCACTGGTCCTTCATGCTCGGCGAGATCGCGCTCTACAGCTTCGTGATCCTGCTGATCTCCGGTGTGTTCCTGACGCTGTTCTTCGATCCGTCGATGGCACACGTCGTCTACCAGGGCGCATACCAGCCGCTACGCGGTGTCACGATGTCTCGCGCCTACGAGACCACCCTCAACATCTCCTTCGAGGTGCGCGGCGGTCTCTTCGTTCGCCAGATTCACCACTGGGCTGCACTGATGTTCGCGGCGTCGATCATCGTTCACCTCGCTCGCATCTTCTTCACCGGCGCATTCCGTCGCCCGCGTGAAGCGAACTGGGTCATCGGCTGCCTGCTGCTCATCCTGGCGATGTTCGAAGGCTTCTTCGGTTACACCATCCCCGACGACCTGCTCTCGGGCACCGGCCTCCGCGCTGCGTTCGGTGGTATCACGATGAGTATCCCGATCGTCGGTACCTGGATGCACTGGCTGATCTTCGACGGCGACTTCCCCGGCGACCTCATCATTCCGCGCCTCTACGTCGCGCACGTGCTGCTGTTCCCGGGCATCATCTTGGCCCTGATCGCCGGCCACCTCGCGTTGGTCTGGTACCAGAAGCACACGCAGTTCCCCGGCCCCGGCCGCACGGAACAGAACGTCGTCGGCGTTCGTATTCTCCCGGTCTTCGCGATGAAGGGTGGCGCGTTCTTCGCCATGACCTTCGGTGTGCTCGCACTGCTCGGTGGTCTGTTCCAGATCAACCCCGTGTGGAACATCGGTCCGTACAACCCGTCTCAGGTCTCGGCTGGTTCCCAGCCCGATATCTACATGATGTGGACGGACGGCCTTGCTCGACTGTGGCCGGCGTGGGAGATCTACCTGTTCAACCGCTACACGATCCCCGCTGTGTTCGCCGTCGCCCTGATCATGGGCCTCGTCTTCGCACTGTTGATCGCGTACCCGTGGATCGAGAAGCGCCTCACCGGAGACGACGCTCACCACAACATCCTGCAGCGCCCGCGCGACGTGCCGGTCCGTACCGCTATCGGTGCAATGTCCATCGCGTTCTACCTGGTGCTCACGATCTCCTGCATCAACGACATCATCGCGTACCACCTGCACATCTCACTGAACGCAATGACGTGGATCGGCCGTATCGGCATGGTTCTCCTTCCGCCCATCGCGTACTTCGTGACGTACCGGTTCTGCATCGGCCTGCAGCGCAGTGACCGTGCAGTCCTCGAGCACGGCATCGAGACCGGCATCATCAAGCGGATGCCGAACGGCCAGTACATCGAGATCCACCAGCCGCTCGGCCCCGTCGACGAGCACGGACACCCGATCCCGCTCGAGTACCAGGGTGCAGCTGTCCCGAAGAAGATGAACAAGCTCGGCCTCGCCGGTAAGCCCGGTAGCGGTAGCCTGATCACCGCTGACCCGGTCGAGGAGAGCGAGGCTCTCGAAGCCGCTCATCACGAAGCTGAGCACGAGCAGCTTCAGATCCTTCTGGACTACCAGAACCGAACCAACGGCAAGTCCGATGGTTCCAGTGGAGAACTCCACTAAGAACGACAGCTGACCAGTGAGGCCCCGAACCGGATTCCGGTTCGGGGCCTCACTCGTTCTCTGCGCGATTCAGTTTGGAGAACCACTAAAGTGTGTTACCACTCCCCCAGTTCGCCGTGTGCGGCCGGTATGAAGGGCAGTACGCCCAATCTCAGACCTCGAAGACGGACGAATAGTGCTCGACCGTCGGGAACGGTTCGTAGAAGTGATGGAGAAGTTCTCGCCACTTCTCGTAACCCGCGGACCGACGGAACCCGATGGTGTGTGACTCCAAGTCCTCCCACTCGACGAGCAGGAGGTACCGTTCCGGCGCTTCCACGCAGTGCGAGAGCCGCAGCCTGATGAATCCGGGAACCTCGGAGATGATGGCGCGGGCCACGTCGAACGCGGACTCGAATTGCGCCGACTGCGCCGGATCGACCTGCAGGACGGCATGTTCGAGGATCATAGGCGAAGTGTTGCACGTTCTCGAGAGTCCCCACGAGGCGTTGCCGCCTGGTGAGATACTCGGACCATGACATCCCATGCGCGCGGCACCTTCGAGATCGATCTCCGCCCTGCCGATCCTGAGCTCGCCGGACGCGTCGGCCGCTTCGAGTTCGACAAGACATTCGTCGGCGGCATCGAAGGTACGTCGTCCGGCCTCATGCTGTCCGCCGGCGACCCGACACACGGTGAAGCCGGCTACGTCGCGTTGGAAGTTGTCACCGGGCAAGTCGAGGAAGCGGTGGGGTCGTTCGCCCTGCAGCAGTTCGGTCAGATGATCGACGGAACACAGAAGCTCCTGTACGAGATCGTGCCGGGCTCCGGAACCGGCGAATTGAAGGGTATCTCGGGCACTCTCGAGCTCGAGGTAGTCGATGGTCTACACCGCTACGACCTCGAATACCTGCTCCACGACTGACAGACAGCGGTTGATACTTCGCACGCTCGTCCTACACCCGCACAAACGACAACCCTGCACCAACGACAACCCTGCATCAACGACAACAGAGGCGCCGAACCCGGATGGATTCGGCGCCTCTGTTCGAGTGCAGGTGAAACTAGTGCTTCTCGGGTCCGGTGTAGTACTCGAACACGAGGCCGGCAGCTGCGGCCAGCACACAGACAACTGCGACTGCGATGAGCCACGGCTGGAAGTACGCCAGCGACACTGCCGCGAGTGCAGCAGCGGCGGCCAGCAGGATCGGCCAGAAGCTACCCGGGCTGAAGAAGCCCAGTTCTCCTGCACCGTCCGAGATTTCAGCGTCGTCGTAGTCCTCGGGACGGGTGTCCAGACGACGAGCAACGAAGCGGAAGTAGGTACCCACGATGAGCGTCAGACCTGCAGACAGGACGATGGCCGTCAGTCCGGCCCACTCGATACCTGTGCGTGACAGAGCGGTGAACACTCCGTAGATGATCGCGACGAGAATGAAGAACATCGTCAGGATCTCGAAGAGCTTGGCTTCGATCTTCATATCAGCACTTGTCCTTGTTCAGTGAAGAGGCTGGCCGGCTCAGTTGCCTGCAGTGGCGACGGTTGCCTGACGGTACTCGCGGTCGGTGTTGAACGGCGTGGTCGACGTAGCCACCGGCGACTGACCGATTGCCTGCAGAGCCTCAGCGGTCGTCAGACCACCATTGCCCTCCGCGTCACCCTTGCGCAGTTCGATGTACTTGGCGAAGTCCTCCGGCGAAACCGCACGAACCTCGAAGTTCATCATCGCGTGGAACGTGCCACACATTTCTGCACAACGCCCGACGAACGCGCCTTCCTTCTCGATCTCACTGATCTGGAAGATGTTGTCCGAGTGGTTCTCCTTGGGGTTCGGGAGAACGTCACGCTTGAACAGGAACTCGGGCACCCAGAATGCGTGGATGACGTCCGAGGAAGCGAGTTCGAACTGGATTCGCTTGCCGGTGGGCAGAACGAGGATCGGGATCTCCTGGCTGGAGCCGACGGTCTCGATCTTGTCGTAGTGCAGGTAGCTCAGGTCCTCGGTGCTGTTGCCGTGGATCGGGCCGGGAACTTCTTCGCCGTGATCGTTGACAGTGGAGCCCTCGGTCTTGGCAGCCTCTTCGGCCTCGACGTCGATTCCGTTGTACTTGGCGGAACCGTCACCGAACTCGATGGAGCGGTAGCCGAACTTCCAGTTCCACTGGAAGGCCGTGACGTCTACGACGACGTCAGGGTTGTCCGTCTTATCCAGAACATGGTTCTGAACGATGACGGTGAAGTAGAAGAGAACCGCGATGATGACGAAGGGAACTGCCGTGTAACCGAGTTCGAGCGGCACGTTGTATGCCGTCTGACGCGGGAATTCCGGCGAGTCCTTCTTCTTACGGTGGAAGATGACGGCCCAGAAGACCAACCCCCACACCAGCACACCCATGACGAGGGCGGCTACAACCGACCACGTCCACAGCTCACGCATGCGCGTCGCCTCCGGGGTGATGCCCGAAGGCCACCCGAAACGAAGCACTTCGTTGTCGATGGAGCAACCCGACAGCAGCAAGGCAGCAATGCCCAGAGATACTGCCAGCCCCGCTCGCCGAAGGATCCGACCTTGCGCCACGTTCACGCCTTCCTGATCGCCACAAAATTCAACTAGGGCATGCCCGGAGGGAAGGCCCAATTACTACGCAGCGTAGACCAAAGCCGGGCGCTATCCATCCTCGGGTCCTCGCCCGTGTCGCGGCGGACGTCACACAGCTCTCTCAGGTGCTGCTCAGGAACGGCTCAGGTCGTTTGGGCGACGCACATCACGTCGATTCGTTCCGCCGCGATCGGCAGAGACGTCGATCTGCGGCATACTTTCGACAAGAGTTCGTTGACCTCTCCCCGACACTCGTGTCCGGGAGCCTTCTGTACAAAAAATTCTGAATCGAGGAACCGGACGCTGTGTGTGGACTGCTCGGGCTACTGACATCTGGCGGAACCAGCGAGGACGCCGTCTCGCGGGTCGACCAGGCGATGCATTGCCTTCGTCACCGCGGGCCGGACGAACACGGGACGTGGAACGACGACCACCTCGTCTTCGGGTTCAACCGCCTGGCGATCATCGACATCGCTCATTCCCACCAGCCGCTGCGTTGGGGCCCGCCGGAGAATCCGGAGCGCTACGCGCTCACGTTCAACGGCGAGATCTACAACTATCTGGAGATTCGCGCCGAGTTGGTCAAGGATCACGACGCGAAGTTCTTCACCGAGGGCGACTCGGAAGCCATCGTCGCTGCATTCCACTACTGGGGTGAAGATGCAGTCCGGCGCCTGCGCGGAATGTTCGCGTTTGCGATCTGGGACACCGACACACGTGAGCTGTTCATCGCGCGCGATCCGTTCGGTATCAAGCCGCTGTTCATCGCGACCGGCGCCGGCGGCACCGCGTTCGGCAGCGAGAAGAAGAGCCTGCTCGAACTCACCGATCTGATCGGCATCGGTACCGAACTGGATCCGCGCGCCATCGAGCACTACACCGTTCTGCAGTACGTACCGGAGCCGGAAACACTGCACAAGCAGATCCGACGCCTGGAATCGGGCAGCTTCGCTCGAGTGCGTCCGGGCGAGGAGCCCACGTTCACGCGGTACTTCACGCCGAAGTTCCCGGCCAAGCCTTTTGCGCCGGGCACGGAGAAGGCGCGCTACCAGGAAATCGCCGAGGCACTCGAAGATTCGGTTGCCAAGCACATGCGCGCCGACGTCACCGTCGGTTCGTTCCTGTCCGGCGGTATCGACTCCACTGCCATCGCGGCGCTGGCGATGCGTCACAACCCCAACCTGATCACCTTCACGACAGGTTTCGAACGTGAGGGCTATTCCGAGGTCGACGTTGCTGCAGAATCCGCCGCAGCGATCGGCGCGAAGCACGTCGTCAAGGTGGTCTCCCCCGCCGAGTTCGCCGCTGCCATTCCCGAGATCGTCTGGTACCTCGACGACCCGGTGGCCGATCCGGCGTTGATTCCGCTGTGGTTCATCGCGAAGGAAGCTCGCAAGCACGTCAAGGTGGTGCTGTCCGGCGAGGGCGCCGACGAGCTGTTCGGCGGCTACACGATCTATCGTGAACCGTTGTCGCTCAAGCCTTTCGAGTACCTCCCCAAGGGATTGCGTCGGGCCGCGGGCAAGTTGTCCGAACGCATCCCGGACGGCACTCGCGGCAAGAGTCTGCTCAACCGCGGTTCCTTGACGCTCGAGGAGCGCTACTACGGCAACGCTCGTAGCTTCAACGACGCTCAGCTTCGCGCCGTCCTGCGCGACTTCCGACCCGAATGGACTCACCAGGACGTCACCGCGCCGATCTACGCGCAGTCTCGGGACTGGGATCCGGTTGCCCGGATGCAGCATCTCGACCTGTTCACGTGGCTGCGAGGCGACATCCTCGTCAAGGCCGACAAGATGACGATGGCCAACTCGCTGGAACTGCGTGTGCCGTTCCTCGATCCCGAGGTCTTCGACGTCGCCTCACGCGTTCCGCTCGATCAGAAGATCACGAAGGACACAACCAAGTACGCGCTGCGTCAGGCCTTGGAAGGCATTGTGCCGCACCATGTTCTGCACCGCGCCAAGCTCGGATTCCCGGTTCCCCTGCGCCACTGGCTTCGCGGCACCGAACTCTTCGACTGGGCACATCTGCAGATCGAAGAGTCGGGAACCGACCACATCTTCGACAAGCAGGCCGTCGTGAAGATGCTCAACGATCACCGCGAGGGCGTTTCGGACCACAGCCGACGCCTGTGGACCGTCTTGACCTTCATGGTCTGGCACGGAATCTTCGTGGAGAAGCGCATCGTGCCGCAGATCCAGGAACCGGTGTACCCGGTCAATATCTAGGCCTTCGGCCCCGTGAGCGGTTAGGGAGTCTCCGGACTCCTCAACCACTCACGGGGCGGAGCCCCTACTTCGGAAGAATCGTCGCGATCTCGTCCGCTGCCGCGCTGCCGTACGCCTCGGTGAGGCGCTTGAGGGCCTCGTCGCGATTGAACACCCACTCCTGGGTTCCGACGGTCTCGAGGATCAACACAGCAACCAGAGATCCCAGCTGTGCGGCACGCTCGAAGCTCAGACCAGCGCCGTGTGCGAGCAGGAAGCCCGCGCGGAAGCCGTCGCCAACACCCGTCGGATCAACCTTGCCAGTCTCGGGCACTACGTCGACACGCACCCAATTACCTTCGGCATCAACAATTTCCACACCCTTTGAGCCGAGGGTGGTGACGCGGATGCCGACCTGTGCGCGGATCTCTTCCTCACTCAGACCCGTCTTCTGCTGAAGCAGACCCCACTCGTACTCGTTGGTGAACAAGTACTTCGCACCGTGGATGAGGGCCTTGGCCTCGTCACCGGACAGGCGGGCAAGCTGCTGCGACGGATCAGCTGCGAACGGGATTCCGAGCAGGCGGCATTCGTCGGTATGGCGAACCATTGCTTCGGGGTCGTTTGCGCCGACCAGTACAAGATCGAGTGCACCCGCGGTCTTGGCCACTGCTGCGAGTTCGATCTCGCGGGCCTCGCTCATCGCACCGGGGTAGAACGACGCGATCTGCGCCATGTCCTCGTCGGTGGTGCACACGAAACGCGCGGTGTGTGCCTTGTCCGAGATGCGGACCGCGCTGCAATCGACGCCGTTGTCCTCGAGCCAGGTGCGGTATTCGGCGAAGTCCGCGCCGACCGCACCGACGAGCAGCGGCGACCCACCGAGCACGCCCATTGCGTAGGCGATGTTGCCGCCGACGCCGCCGCGGCGGATCACGAGGTCGTCCACCAGGAAGCTCAGCGAAATGTGGGCGAGCTGATCGGCGAGGAGCTGATCGGCGAAGCGGCCGGGAAAGCGCATCAAGTGGTCGGTGGCAATGGAACCGGTTACCGCAATAGTCACGGATCGTGGCCTTTCAGCGAAGTGAGTACAAGAATGAAAGAGGAGCAAAAGTTCACGTTACTGCCCGTAGCGCCGTCTTTGGCACCCGAGCCGTCAGATCGGAACCGCCTGGGTACGAGTCACCACAGACAACTGACGCGAAACCGAATGTCGGTTCCGCGTCAGTTGTTTGCGAATTGAGTTGTGATCGACGGACTCAGTTGAACGAGTCACCGCAGGCGCAGGAGCCTGTTGCGTTGGGGTTGTCGATCGAGAAGCCCTGCTGCTCGATGGTGTCGAGGAAGTCGATGGACGCACCTTCGACGTACGGCGCGCTCATCCGGTCGACAACCAGGTTGACGCCGTTGAAGTCGACGGTGAGGTCACCATCGAGCGTGCGGTCGTCGAAGAACAGCTGGTACTTCAGTCCGGCACAGCCGCCGGGCTGCACTGCGATACGCAGCGCGAGGTCGTCGCGACCCTCCTGATCGAAGAGTGCCTTCGCCTTGGCGGATGCGGCCTCGGTCATCTTGACGCCGTGGGTGGCGGTCTCGTTCTGCACAGTCATGGGCTCTCCCTAATGTTCGTACCAACCCGTGAACGCTTCAACGGTACGCCGCTGCCGACTTATTCCCGCCAGTCCTTACCGGGTGCGATTCGTCTTCATCCTATCCGGTCTTCCCGTCACGGCAACGGCGCGTCGACGCTGGTGGATCCTGCGCTCTGTTGACCGCGCCAGATGTTCCATTCGCGCGCCGTATGTTCGGCGAGTCCCTCGAGACACGCCGACGCTTCGTTCATCGCGCGTTCCACCGAACCCGCGAACTCTGTCACCGATTCCGCCGCGACTATCGAGGTCGACGCATAGTCCGCCTCGTCGAGCGTCACCTGGCCGGCAAAGACGAGCGTCGGAACGCCGTGCGCTGCCCCGGCCGAAGCGAGCGCTGTGACGAGTTTGCCTCGCAGAGATTGGTGGTCGAACTTGCCTTCGCCGGTGATCACCAGGTCGGCAGACGCCAATAGCGCTGCCTGCCCGGTCCGATCGGCGACGACGTCGGCCCCGGATCGCCGCTGCGCACCGAGCGCGAACAGCGCAGCACCGATACCACCTGCGGCGCCGGCGCCAGGAAGATCCGACACTCCCTTCTCGCTGATGGACTCCAACTGTTCTGCCCACATCGCGTTTCTCGCTTCGAGGACGGCGATTGCCTCGGCGTCGGCGCCTTTTTGCGGGCCGAACACCGCTGCCGCACCGTGCTCGCCGAGAAGTACGTGTTCGACGTCGGTGGCCGCGACCAACTGAACGCCCGCCGCAGCCGCCGTTGCAGCCTCCAGGCCGCCCAACGCCTCCACCAGTCCACGTCCCCCGTCTGTGCAGCAACTCCCACCAAGTCCGACGACGATCGTCTTCACGCCTTCCTCGAGCGCAGCCGCGATCAGTTCTCCGACACCGCGACTGTGCGCGGCGAGTGCGCTCGCACGCGTCGGTGGACCTCCGAGCAGGCCGAGCCCGACTGCTTCGGCCGACTCGATGTACGCCGTGCCCGAATCGAGCAGCCACTTCGCGTCGACGCCCGCGGTCAACGGACCGGACACCCGCGCGGACCGGATGTCGCCCCCTGCCGCGGCCAAGACGTCGACAAATCCCGGTCCCCCGTCGGATTGTGGCGCGGTGACGACGTCGTCATCGGGTCGGCCGCGTCGCCAACCGGCAGAAATGGACTCGGCCGCCTCGACGGCGGTCAGGGTCTCGCCGAATGAATCTGGAGCAACTATTACTCGCATAGCCGAAGTCTAAGAGTGCCGAATGACCCCGATGTTTCGGTTTCTCGAGCGTTTGAGCGTCTTGCGCGATTGTGATTTTCAGAAAGACCGAGGTCGGTTTCCCAGACCGTGCACTTATCCAATAGCCTGGAGGTGTGAAATTGCTACGCCGCGGTGACTCAGACAACTCCGACAAACGTGACGTCGAGGGCACTGAGGCATCCTCGGCCTCCGAAGAGGCGCCCATCGAGCAGGTGGGCAAGGGCCGCCCAACACCCAAGCGTCGTGACGCCGAGGCGAAGAGGCGTGGCCCGGTTGCGCCTGCCCCGCTGACCGCGAAGGAAGCCCGCGCCCGCCGCAAGGCGACCCGCGGATCCAAGGAGGACCGCAAGGCCGAAGCCGCCGAGCGTCGCGCATCGTCGGCAGACCGCCGCGCCCGCATGCTCGCCGGCGAGGACAAGTACCTGCTCCCCCGCGACAAGGGCCCGGTTCGCGCCTACGTCCGCGACTTCATCGATGCTCGCCGCAACCTCGTCGGGCTGTTCATGCCGCTCGCATTGATCCTCATCATGACGATGTTCGTCACGCCCGCACTCCAGCAGATCGTCACGCTGGCAATGCTCGTGATGATGCTCTTCATGGTCGGTGAAGGCATCTGGCTCGGACGCATGATCAACAACCGCGTCGCCGAGCGCTTCCCCGACAGCACCGACGGCGGATTCAAGCTCGGCTGGTACGCGTTCGTTCGCGCGTCGCAGATCCGTAAGCTGCGCGCACCGAAGCCTCGTGTGGGGCCGGGCGACGCAATCTGAGTGTGACGAACACGTATAGAACTTTGGTCCTCGGCGGCGCGCGGTCTGGTAAGTCCGCGCACGCCGAGGATTTGGTTTGTGCAGGCCACTTACCCGAAGATTCGGCACCGATCCGGTACCTGGCGACAGCGAAGCGCGATAACTCCGACGCCGACTGGGAAAGCCGGATCGATCAGCACCGGAGCAGACGGCCTTCTCACTGGTCGACCGTCGAGACCGCGGATGCAGGTGACCTCGCGGCGCAGCTCGAAAGCGATTCACACACAGCGACGTTGGTCGACGATCTGGGAACGTGGCTGACCACGGAACTGGACCGTCAGAGCGCCTGGGACGCACCGCGCGGCACCATCACGCCCGCTGCGGACAGCCTTGTCGCCGGCGTCGAGAACTACCGCGGATCCTTGGTACTGGTCAGCCCGGAAGTAGGTTTGGCCGTGATTCCCGAGACCCGGTCAGGACGATTGTTCCGCGACGAGATCGGCACTCTCAACGCTCGTATCGCCGCGGTGTGCGATCGTGTCGTACTAGTGGTTGCAGGGTTACCGCTCGTCTTGAAAGATACTGCTGCACAACCGGAAGGCACGATGTGAGTACCGACGCCAATTCAGGGGCCAATTCAGGGGCGAATCCAGTTGCCGACCCAGAATCCAACCCTGACGTCGCGCCTGCCAGTAGCGCCGACTTCGAACCTGTCACCCCGCCCGACCGCGACGTGCGCGCGCAGGCCGACGCACGTCAGCGTGACCTGACCAAGCCGGCCGGCTCACTGGGCCGACTGGAGGCTCTGGCCGGCTGGGCATCGGCATGCCAAGGAGTTTGTCCTCCACATGCTTTCGCTCGACCTCGCGTCGTCGTCTTCGCCGGTGATCACGGAATCGCCCGCAACGGTGTCTCCGCCTATCCCCCGGAAGTGACCGCACAGATGGTCGCCAACTTCCTCGGGGGCGGCGCGGCAGTCAACGTCCTCTCCGAGGTTGCCGGCGCCACCGTTCGCGTCGTCGACATCGCGGTGGACGGCGATACCGATCCGGCCGTCTCGAACCACAAGGTACGCAGGTCTTCCGGGTCCATCGACCGCGAAGACGCCATGTCGAACGAGGAAACCCTCCAGGCCATCGCTGCCGGCCGAGCGATCGCGGACGAGGAAATCGACGGGGGCGCAGACCTTCTCATCGCCGGCGACATGGGCATCGGCAACACCACACCCGCCACTGTGCTCATCGCCGCCCTGACGGACAGCGAACCCGTGGCGGTCGTGGGTCGAGGTACCGGTATCGACGACTCCGGGTGGATCCGCAAGACTGCCGCGATTCGCGATGCTCTCCGACGCGCTCGTCCGCACGTTCGCGACACAGTCGCGCTGCTGCGCACGTCTTCGGGTGCCGACCTCGCAGCGATGGCCGGCTTCCTGGCCCAGGCAGCGTCGCGTCGTACGCCGGTGATCCTCGACGGCGTCGTCGTCACCGCAGCCGCCATGGTCGCCGACGAGCTGGCTTTCGGCGCACGTGAATGGTGGGTCGCCGGGCACCGCTCCACGGAACCCGCACACACCATCGCGTTGACGCGAATGGGTCTCGAACCGATCGTCGAGTTCGACATGCGACTCGGCGAAGGGTCAGGCGCAGTCACCGCGCTCCCGATCCTTCAGGGCGCAGTGGCGATCCTGAGCAAGATGGCGACATTCTCCGAGGCCGGTGTCAGCACTCAGGGCAGCGCGCCCGCTGAAGAGCCCGAGTCGATCGACCTGACCAAAACCGTTACGGCGGAGTGAGCGTGGCGGGCCCGCTGTCCGGTGTGCCACTGGCCTTCTCGTGGCTGACGGTCCTCCCGGTTCGTGGTCCCTCCGATATCGATCGCGCTGCCGGGCGTCGCGCCATCACCGCCGCTCCGCTGACCGGAATCGCTCTCGGCATTGCCGCGACGTTCCTACTCTGGGGCGCAACCAGCATCGGCCTCAATCCCTATCTCGCAGGCTTACTGACGGTCGGCGCACTCGCTCTCGGAACCCGCGGGATGCACGTGGACGGACTGGCAGACTCCGTCGACGGACTGGGTTGTTACGGTCCACCGGAGCGCGCCCGCGAGGTCATGCGCAGCGGTGGTGCCGGACCCTTCGGGGTCGCTGCACTGTTCATCTTCCTCGGTCTGCAATCGGTCTCCTTCGGCGTCCTTGCTGTTGCCGACTCCCCCCGGCAGTGGATCGCGGTCCTCGTAGCTGTCGCTGCGGGCCGAGTCTCCGTCGTTTTTGCCTGCCGCCGAGGCGTTCTCGCGTCGAGCCCGAGCGGATTCGGTGCGCTCGTCGCCGATTCGCAACCGCTGTGGGCCGCACTCGTATGGTCGGTTCCGCTGATCGCCGTTTCTGCCTTTGCCACCGACCGGTGGTGGCTCGGCCCTCTCGTCACCGCGTCGGCGCTGCTGATCAGTGTGCTGTGTGTGCGTCACTGCGTCCGGCGATTCGGCGGGCTCAACGGCGATGTTCTCGGATTCGCGCTCGAACTCACGGTGACGCTGACGGCCGTCGGCCTCACTCTCGGACTGTGATCTGACGTCGTGCGAGTCGGAGTCCTGGCGTACGAGGGTTGCCTGGCGGCCGAGATCTTCGTTTTCACGGATCTTCTGCTGATCGCCAATCGCGTCGCCGATGGAGCGTCCACCGACCCCTTCGAGGTATCGGTCATCGCCGCGTCCGGCTCGCCCGTCGTTGCGGCGGGCGGATTTTCGATCGGCGCACAGGAGGGGCATCACGACATCGATCACCTGGTGGTGCCGGGGTTCGAACTTGTACCGTCCGAAGATCCCGCGACGCGCTTGTCGCTGTGGGACAGAGAAATCGAGTTCATCCGTGCCTGCGAGGCGCGGGGCGTTCGTGTGTCGTCAGTCTGCGTCGGCGCATATCTGCTGGGCGAGGCCGGACTTCTCGACGGACGCCGCGCTACTACGTCGTGGCTGTACGGTGCCGACCTCGCGAGTCGATATCCCGATGCGACGGTTCGAACCGATTCGCTGATCGTCGATGACGACGGCGTCACCACCACTGCGGCGTTCACTGCAGCGCTCGACCTCGCCACAGCACTCGTGCGCGAGCATCTCGGCGACAAGATTGCGCGAACGACGGCAAGAATTACTCTGGCGCCGGAGAACCGAACCAGTCAATCTCCGTACGTTGTCGACTCGATGCTGCCCGTGAAGCACACACAGTTTGCCGAGGCCGTCGGAAGCTGGTTGGTCGAACGGATAGCGGAGCCATACGACTTGGATCAGCTGTCGGCTGCTTTTCGCGTCAGCACCCGAACTATGCTCCGGAAGTTCAAGGACGAAACCGGGGAATCGCCGCGCGCCTACCTACAGCGTGCACGGGTGCGAAAGGCCAAACGCCTGTTGGAATCAACCGATTGGTCACTCGGAAAGATCTTGGGACACATCGGTTATCAGGATCCTGGAACTTTCCGTCGACTGTTCGCCGACCGTGTCGGAATCAGCCCGGCCGACTATCGAAAGCGGTTCCGCGACGGCGGCACCGGATAAGTCGCGCGTGGCGAGCCCGCCCGCAAACGTGGCGAACCGCCCTCTTCTGTAGTTGATCCCGCACCGAAAGACTGTGCAGAGGAGAAACTTCGACCAATTGGGAGGGCCCAGCATGCCGAACCGAAGCATGACAAAAGATGATCCGCTCGAAGACTTCGACCGGCGAACCATCACGATCGACGCAGTGTCGAAGTCCGTGTACGTGGCTGGCACCGGACCCGCAGTAATTGTCATGCCGGAAATGCCGGGCATCAGCCCGCATGTTGCGCGATTCGCCCGCTGGGTGCGCGACGCCGGTTTCACGGTCTTTGTTCCGTCGCTGTTCGGCCTAGACGGCGCGGTGCCCACAGTGGACGAGGGAGTCTCCGTTTTCAAGAGAGCCTGCGTCAGCGCAGAGTTCCGCGCTCTCGCTGCCGACGAACCGAGTCCAGCGGTCCGTTGGCTGCGTTCACTCGCCGCTTCGGCCCACGAGGAGTGCGGTGGCCCTGGAGTCGGCGTGATCGGGATGTGCTTCACCGGTAACTTCGCGCTGTCGATGATGCTCGAACCCTCGGTCATTGCGTCGGTTCTCGCCCAACCGTCGTTACCGCTCGATCGACCAGGCGAAACCGACAGTGGGCCCGAAGAACTCGACGCTGTGCGCTCGCGGCTCGACGCCGAAGACCTCACGGTGCTTGCCTACCGCTTTCAAGGCGACCCGTTCTGCCGCGCACAGCGATTCGCGGCCTACAGGGCGGCCTTGGGCGAGCGCTTCGTCGGGAAGGTTCTGCCCGACGAAGCGGCCAACGCGGCAACGTCACCGTTCTTCGAACACGTCATTGCCAATCCACACAGCGTGGTGACAGCTCACCTCGTCGACGAGGCCGGATCACCCACCACCGTCGCACGAGACGAGATTCTGCAGTTCTTCCGTGAGCGGTTGCTCGCGGAACGAACCAGCGATCAGTGAAGCTTGGTCATCCAGCCGTGGGTGTCGGCGAAGGTACCGCGCTGGATACCCGTGAGGGTGTCGCGCAGTGCCATCGTCACTTCACCCGGCTCGCCGTCGGCGATGGTGAACTCGCCCTCGGCGGACTTGACTCGTCCGACAGGAGTGATGACTGCTGCTGTGCCGCAAGCGAAGACCTCGGTGATTTCACCGCTCTTGCACTTGGTGCGCCATTCGTCGGTGCTGATCTTGCGCTCTTCGACGGAGAAGCCGGAATCGGCGGCGAGCGCGAGCAGCGAGTTGCGCGTGATGCCGGGCAGCAACGATCCGGACAGCGACGGCGTCACGAGGCGAGCGTCGGGACCGGAGCCGAAGACGAAGAACAGGTTCATTCCACCCATTTCCTCGACGTACGTGCGCTCGATGGCGTCGAGCCACACCACCTGGTCGCAACCCTCGTCGGCGGCTTGCGCCTGGGCGAGGAGTGAAGCGGCGTAGTTGCCGGCGAACTTGGCCGCGCCGGTACCGCCGGGGGCCGCGCGAACGTATTCGGTGGACAGCCACACGCTGACCGGCTTGACGCCACGAGGGAAGTACGCGCCGGCGGGCGATGCGATCAGCAGGTAGCGGTACTCGTTGGCGGGACGGACACCGAGGCCGGCTTCGGTGGAGAACATGAACGGACGGAGGTAGAGCGCGTCCTCGCCGCCGGCAGCGGGAACCCAGTCGAGATCGACGTCGATCAGTTCGGTGATGGAATCGACGAACATCTGTGCCGGCAGTTCCGGCATCGCCAGACGGCGCGCAGATGCTGCGAAACGCTCGGCGTTGGCCTCGACGCGGAACGAACTGATCTCGCCACCCGGCTGACGGTATGCCTTGAGGCCCTCGAAGATGGCCTGTCCGTAGTGCAAAACCATTGCGGCCGGATCGAGCTCGATGTTTCCGTACGGCAACACCTGGGCGTCGTGCCAGCCCTTGCCCGCGGTGTAGTCGATCGAGACCATGTGGTCGGTGAAGTGCCGCCCGAAGCCGGGCGCCGCCAAAATGTCACGGCGCTCGGCGTCGGACTTCGGGGACGAGCTCTGAACACGAACGAAATCGGCGGCACCTGTCATGGGCGCAATCCTATCGAACGTGAAAAAGCTCTCTACTTGGTGTTGGTCTCCACGAACGGAGGAGACACCACGACGCACCGAAGAGCACGACCACGGACGTCGACTTCGATCTCGTCACCGGCTGCGATATTGGCGCCGGAATCCAGGAGCGCCAACGCAATTCCCACTTTGAGCGACGGTGAGAACGTCCCCGAGGTGGTCTCGCCGATTGCCTCGCCGTCACGCAGAACACCGAGGCCGGCCCGCAGCACACCGCGGTCGAGAGCCTTGATCCCCCAGAGTTTGCGGGCCGGACCGGCGGCCTTCTCGTCGGTCAGGGTCTCTTTGCCCCAGAATGTCGGCTTCTTCCAACCGATCGCCCATCCGCAGCGCGCTTCGAGCGGGGAAATCTCGAGCGAAAGCTCGTGCCCGTGCAGCGGATAGCCCATCTCGGTACGAAGAGTGTCGCGGGCTCCGAGCCCGGCGGCCTGCCCACCCTCGGCGCGGACTGCCTCGAGAAGCGCGCGGAACAACGGCTCACTGTCCTCCCACCGCGGCAGGAGTTCGTAGCCGACCTCACCGGTGTAACCGCTGCGGCACACACGAACAGGCACCCCGTTCCATTCCGCATCTTCGTACGCCATGTACTCGATCTCGGTGGGAAGCCCGAGAGCCGTCAGAACCGCCACCGATTTAGGACCCTGCACCGCCAGCACACCGTAGGCACGATGCTGATCCTCGATGGTGATTCCGTCCGGTGCTACAGCGACCAGAGCCGCAACAACGTCCGCGGTATTGGCTGCGTTCGGGACGAGGAAGATCTCGTCGTCGCTGACGTAGTACGCGATGAGGTCGTCGATGACGCCACCGGACTCGTTGCAGCACAACGTGTACTGAGCCTTACCCGGTCCGATCTTGTTCAGATCGTTGGTGAGTGCGGAGTTCACGAATTCCGCGGCGCCCGCCCCACGCACGACGGCCTTGCCGAGGTGACTGACGTCGAAGAGTCCGACATTCTCACGCACAGAGGTGTGTTCGGCCACGACGCCCGCATACGAAACCGGCATCTGCCACCCCCCGAACGGCGCGAACGTCGCGCCGAGTTCGACGTGGACGGGGTGGATCGGGCCCTGCAACAGTTGTTCGTCGGTCATGGCCCACAACCTATCGGACTTCGCCGATCGAAACATGTCCGCAGTGAGAGCTCACCTGGCCGTGACGATCGCCCGTCCGCAAACTGCAAAGGGCCTAACATCGACTCAGGCGTCCGCCAGAACCGGACGCATCGCACACTCACCTCACAGGAGACACCTTGAGCACTCGCACAGCCCGATCGTTGGGACCCGACCTCGTTCTCGCCGGCACAGTCGCCAAGCGCGCAGAGATATTGGTCGTCGGTCTGACGTCGGGTCCGGACGGCCCCGAAATCGCACTCAGCGAAGGCATCGTCGCCGAAGACGTGCTCGCCGAGATCCTCGACAGCCTCATCGCCGTCGGCGCCACGGGCAAGCCCGAGCAGCTCACTCGTGTCCCGGCACCGAGCGAACTGTCGGTCACCAGCGTCCTCGCCGTCGGACTCGGCTCCGCCGACAAGCTCGGCAGTGAGCAGATCCGCAAGTCCGCCGGCGCCGCAGCTCGCTCGCTGTCCGGCATCGACACCGTCGCAACCACGCTCTCGATCCTCGATCTCGGTGCAACCGCCGAGGGATTTGCGTTGGGCGCGTACAGCTTCACCGAATTCAAGTCGTCCATGACGGCTCCCGGACCTGATTCGCAGCCACTCGCGCGCGTCGAACTTCTGGTGCCGTCGCCGCGCGCCAAGGAAACCAAGGCAACGTTGGCACGGTCGGCTGCCATCGCCGAGGCCGTCGCCACCGCACGCGAGTTCGTCAACACTCCCCCGAGCCACCTCTACCCTGCCGAGTTCGCCGCGCGTGCCAAGGCACTGGGCGTCGAGGCCGGGCTCAGCGTCCAGGTTCTCGACGAGAAGGCACTCGAGAAGGGTGGCTACGGCGGAATCATCGGCGTCGGCAAGGGCTCGTCACGCCAGCCGCGTCTCGTCCGCCTCGAATACGCGTCCAAGAAGCGTGGCGCCCGCAAGGTCGCACTGGTGGGTAAGGGCATCACCTTCGACACCGGCGGAATCTCCATCAAGCCCGCCGCCGGGATGGAGAACATGACCTCGGACATGGGCGGCGCCGCAGCCGTCATCTCCACCGTCGTGCTTGCCGCCAAGCTCGGCCTGCCCGTCAACGTCGTCGCATACGTACCGATGGCCGAGAACATGCCGTCGGCGACCGCGCAGCGTCCCGGCGACGTGTTGACCCAGTACGGCGGAATCACCATCGAGGTCGTCAACACGGACGCCGAGGGCCGTTTGATCCTTGCCGACGCGATGGTCCGCGCGGGTGAGGACAACCCCGACTACATGATCGACACCGCCACCCTGACCGGTGCGCAGATGGTGGCGCTCGGCAACCGCACGCCCGGCGTCATGGGCACGGACGAGTTCCGTGACCGCGTCGCATCCATCTCGCAGAGCGTCGGCGAGAACGGCTGGGCCATGCCGCTGCCCGAGGAACTGCGTGGAGATCTCGACTCCAAGGTCGCCGACATGGCCAATGTCACCCCGCACCGCTGGGGCGGCATGCTGGTCGCAGCTCATTACCTCAAGGAATTCGTTCCCGAGGGTGTCCAGTGGGCGCACATCGACGTCGCGGGTCCGGCGTACAACACGTCAGGACCGTGGGGTTACACCGGCAAGGGCGGCACCGGAGTTCCGGTACGCACGATGATCTCTGTCCTGGAGGACATTGCGGTCAACGGCTGACCCCTTGCTGTGCGCCTTTATTAACCCCCCGCGGTTAATAAAGGCGCACAGCAGTTCAGGCGCCGTCGCGCAATTCCTGCTCGCGCGCCCGCTTGCGTTCGATGCGCTTACGCTCGTCGTGATCACGCATACGCTGCGGATATCCCGTTTTTCGGACGTCGTAGACCGGGATCTTCAAATCCTGTCCCAATTTGCGGGCACCGCGTTCGCCGCCGACGCGACGACGAGTCCACTCCCCGTCCTTCGCGACGAGGACGACGGTCACCTCCGTCACCGTCGTCTGAGGTTCCACGTACGCCTCGACGCCCTCGTGTGAGTGCGCCCAGTTCGCCAGATGATCCGCATCACTTTGCGCTGCGGCCTGAGCCGCACTCGGCGGACGCTTGAAACGATCGAACAGTCCCACGGTCGTACTCTCCTCGGTACCGACGCCGCGGATGCACCCCGGCGATATGTCAAGTTTGCCAGGCGATGTCCGTTCTGCCTGCGCACGACATACCGTTTGGTCCGCTTACGACGTTACAGCCAGACCCCCGACGCATACCTACTCACCAGTAGCCGACACACCCGAAACGGACGGCATCCCCCTCATCGGACACGCCCGGCGTATCAATGGAAAGATGAACGACGGTGACGCCGCGCCCGCGCGTCGACATCGGCAAAATAGCTACAAGTAGCCGCACGTCGCGCGCCACTCGAGCACAATGCATTACGACCACAAGTCGACAAAATTCAACAACCCGAACACAACTGTCGAGGAGTCAAAAGACATGGCCTTCTCCGTCCAGATGCCAGCCCTAGGTGAGAGCGTCACCGAGGGAACTGTCACACGGTGGCTCAAGCAGGAAGGAGACACGGTCGAAGTCGACGAACCCTTGCTCGAAGTCTCCACGGACAAGGTCGACACCGAGATTCCGTCTCCCGTCGCCGGCGTCCTGACCAAGATCGTCGCGCAGGAAGACGACACCGTGGAAATCGGTGGCGAGCTCGCCCAGATCGGTGAAGCCGGCGAAGCCGCAGCTCCCGCGGCAGAGGCACCCGCCCCGGCCGCAGAAGAAGCTCCCGCCGAGGAAACTCCGGCTGCCGAGGCACCCGTCGAGGAAGCTCCCGCCGCCGAGGCACCCGCTGCTTCCGGCGGTTCCGCTGAAGGTACCGCCGTGACGATGCCCGCCCTCGGCGAGTCCGTCACCGAAGGCACCGTCACCCGCTGGCTCAAGGCCGTCGGCGACGAAGTTGCCGTCGACGAGGCGCTGCTCGAAGTCTCGACCGACAAGGTCGACACCGAAATCCCGTCGCCCGTCGCCGGAATCCTGCTCGAGATCAATGCGCAGGAAGACGACACCGTCGAGATCGGTGGCCAGCTGGCCGTCGTCGGATCCGGCGCACCCGCCGCGGCTCCGGCACCCAAGGCTGCTCCCGCCGCGCCCGCAGCACCGCCCGCTCCCAAGGCCGAGGCCCCGAAGGCCGAAGCACCCAAGGCTGAGGCCCCGAAGGCTGAGGCACCCAAGCCTGCGGCCGCACCCGCACCGAAGCCCGCTGCGGCTCCCGCACCGGCGGCTGCACCCGCAGCTTCGGGTGACAGCAGCCCGTACGTCACCCCGCTCGTGCGCAAGCTCGCAACGGACAACGGCGTCGACCTCGCCACCGTCACCGGCACCGGCGTCGGCGGCCGCATCCGCAAGCAGGATGTGCTCGCCGCTGCGGAGGCCAAGAAGGCACCCGCAGCAGCTGCTCCTGCTGCTGCAGCTCCCGCATCCGCACCGGCTGCCTCCGCAGCTGCAGGCGTCCGACCGGAACTGGCACACCTGCGCGGAACCACGCAGAAGGCCAACCGTATTCGGCAGATCACGGCCACCAAGACGCGCGAGTCGCTGCAGAACACCGCTCAGCTCACGCAGACCTTCGAGGTCGACGTCACCAAGATCGTCGCCCTGCGGGCCCGCGCCAAGGCCGGCTTCATCGAGCGCGAAGGCGTCAACCTGACGTTCCTCCCGTTCTTCGCCAAGGCAGTCGTCGAGGCACTGAAGTCGCACCCGAACATCAACGCCAGCTACGACGAAGCTGCCAAGCAGATCACCTACTACGACGCCGAGCACCTCGGCATCGCAGTGGACACCGATCAGGGCTTGCTCTCCCCCGTCATCCACAACGCCGGCGATCTCGGCCTGGCCGGCTTGGCCCGCGCCATCGCCGACATTGCCAAGCGTGCACGCTCGGGTGGCCTGAAGCCGGACGAGCTCTCGGGTGGCACCTTCACCATCACCAACATCGGCAGCCAGGGCGCGCTGTTCGACACCCCGATCCTGGTACCGCCGCAGGCGGCCATGCTCGGAACCGGCGCTATTGTCAAGCGTCCGATGGTGGTCACCGACGAGAACGGCAACGAGTCCATCGGCGTTCGTTCGATGATCTACTTGCCGCTGACCTACGATCACCGTCTCGTCGACGGCGCCGACGCCGGCCGATTCCTCACCACTGTGAAGCAGCGGTTGGAAGAAGCCTCGTTCGAAGCTGATCTGGGCCTGTAAGCAACTGCTCTTCCAGCCGGGGCGTCATCTCCATCAGGAGGTGGCGCCCCGGCTTTTTCAGTACGGTCGGATAGATAGGGTCGGATACCGAAGCAGTCTGAATCGAAGGAGGCTTTCCGAATGCGAGTAGTCATCGCCGGCTCGTCCGGTTTGATCGGAACGGCCTTGGTGTCATCGTTGCGCTCCGACAACCACGACGTGGTGCGTCTGGTTCGACGGTCGACCGCTGGACCCGACGAATCGCGTTGGGACCCGGACCACGACCGTCTGGACCTCTCCGTCCTGCAAGGCGCTGACGCCGTCGTGAACCTTTGTGGTGTCGGCATCGGCGACAAACGGTGGTCGGGTTCCTACAAGCAAGCGATCCGTGACAGCCGCATAGTTGCCACCGATGTCTTGGCCGAAGCTGTCGCGAGCCAGAAGGTTCCCGTCCTCGCCAACGCCAGCGCCGTCGGCTATTACGGCGACACCGGCGACAAGATCGTCGACGAGGATTCGCCGGCAGGCACCGACTTTCTCGCCACGACGTGTCGAGACTGGGAGCTTGCCACCGAGCCCGCGCGCAGGGCGGGTGCTCGCGTCGTCAATCTGCGCTCCGGCGTCGTGATTTCACCCCACGGCGGCATGCTCGGTCGACTGCGGCGAATCTATTCGTTCGGCCTCGGTGGGCGACTGGGCAACGGTCGTCAGTACTTTCCGTGGATCTCACTCGAAGACGAGTGCAACGCGATCAAGTTCGCACTCACCAATCCCGAACTCTCCGGCCCCGTCAACCTGACCGGTCCGGCGCCTGTCACCAACGCCCAGTTCAACGACGCCATGTCCCGCGCAGTTCACCGCCCGGCGCCGTGGATCGTGCCCGGGTTCGCCCTCGAAGCCTTGATCGGCGAATTCGCCAAGAGCGGCATCCTCGGTGGCCAGCGCGCCATTCCCGCAGCTTTGGAAAAGGCGGGATTCTCCTTCCGCCACAACACAATCGGCGAAGCGCTGGCGGCCGCACTGGGTTGAGTCCGAAGTCGGGCGTAATCTCTACTTCCATGAGCAGCGCTGCCGTCTCCGCCCGGTTCTCGAAACTGCCGATCGCCGTCGAGCAACTCGGATCGATCGACTACAACGCCGCGTGGGACCGTCAGCGTGAGCTCGCAGCAACGCGGGCAGACGACATCGGGCCGGACACGCTCCTACTCCTCGAACATCCCCCTGTGTACACGGCTGGGCGACGCACGGAACCGGAAGATCGACCCGTCGACGGCACACCGGTCATCGATGTCGACCGCGGCGGGAAGATCACCTGGCACGGCCCCGGTCAACTGGTCGGGTATCCGATCGTGAAGTTGGCCGAGCCCATCGACGTGGTGCGATACGTACGACGCATCGAGGAAGCGCTGATCACGGTGTGCACGGACCTCGGCCTGAACTGCGGGCGGATCGACGGCCGCTCGGGTGTGTGGCTGCCTGCCGAACTCGCCAACGGGCAATGGAAGCCCGAACGCAAGGTGTCAGCCATCGGCGTTCGCGTTCAACGTGGTGTCGCGCTGCACGGTTTCGCCCTGAACTGCAATTCGGTGCTGACCGGATTCGACAACATCATTCCCTGCGGAATCCGTGACGCGGGAGTGACGACGCTGTCACACGAACTCGGTCGCGACGTCACAGTGGACGAGGTCACTCCCGCCGTCACCACGGCCGTGATCGCTGCTCTCGACGGAACCATGCCCGTCACCGAACGCAACGTCGAGCGCGTCACCTTCGAAAGCGCCTCGCCTACTCCGACTTTTACTACCGTTCAGTACAGCTGACGGGCTCGCCCGAACCCCGTTGCAGTAATCACCGGGCGTAGGATCACTGTCGTGACTATCGCCCCAGAAGGACGTAAGCTGCTCCGTCTCGAGATCCGAAACGCGGAGACGCCCATCGAACGCAAACCCAACTGGATCAAGACCCGAGCAAAGATGGGCCCCGAGTACTCGGAGCTCAAGGGCCTGGTCAAGCGTGAAGGTTTGCACACCGTCTGCGAGGAAGCGGGCTGCCCCAACATCTACGAATGCTGGGAAGACCGCGAAGCCACCTTCCTGATCGGCGGCGAGCAGTGCACACGCCGCTGTGACTTCTGCCAGATCGACACCGGCAAGCCCGAAGCCCTCGACCGCGACGAGCCCCGTCGCGTCGCCGAAAGCGTTCAGGCCATGGGACTTCGGTACTCCACGATCACCGGCGTCGCCCGCGACGACCTCCCCGACGGCGGCGCCTGGCTCTACGCCGAAACCGTCCGCAAGATCCACGAACTCAACCCGGGCACCGGCGTCGAAAACCTGGTTCCCGACTTCAACGGCAAGCCCGAACTGCTCGACGAGGTCTTCGCCTCTCGTCCCGAGGTGCTCGCACACAACCTCGAGACCGTTCCCCGCATCTTCAAGCGGATCCGTCCCGCTTTCCGGTACCAGCGCAGCCTCGACGTCATCACTGCGGCACGCGAGTACGGACTGGTCACCAAATCCAACCTGATCCTCGGCATGGGCGAAACCCCGGAAGAAGTCACCGAGGCGATGGCAGATCTCCACGCCGCCGGCTGCGACATCCTCACCATCACCCAGTACCTGCGCCCCTCACCTCGGCACCACCCCGTCGAGCGGTGGGTCAAGCCCGAGGAGTTCGTCGCACACTCGAAGGCTGCAGAAGAGATGGGCTTCGCCGGCGTCATGGCCGGTCCGTTGGTTCGCTCGTCGTACCGTGCCGGCCGCCTGTATGCGCAGGCCATGGCACATCACGGCCGTGAACTTCCCGAGGCGCAGCGTCATCTGACCGAGGGCGGCGACGCTTCCCAGGAAGCCAGCTCACTCATGGCGCGCCTGAATCGCTGATCCACTTTTTGCTGTGCGCCTTTATTAACCGCGGGCGGTTAGTAAAGGCGCACAGCAATGGACGTATCCTGGGTACATGGCGAACGGCAGCAAATCCGGTAAGGGCAAACCCACCAAAGAGGCAAAGGCTGCAGCGAAGGCTGCCCGCAAGCAGGCTTCCAAGGAACGCAGAACTCAGCTCTGGCAGGCGTTCCAGATGCAGCGCAAGGACGACAAGCTCCTTCTGCCGCTGATGATCGGCACCCTGGTGGGTGCGGCCCTGGTCTTCTTCCTGGTCGGTCTCATCTGGGGCCTTCAGTGGTTCCTGCTGCCGATCGGCATCGTTCTCGGCCTCCTCGGCGCCTTCATCATCTTCGGTCGTCGCGTCCAGAAATCGGTGTACAAGAAGGCTGAGGGCCAGGCCGGCGCCGCCGCGTGGGCACTCGACAACATGCAGGGCGCGTGGCGCGTCACGAACGCCGTCGCCGGCACCACCCAGCTCGACGCCGTTCACCGCGTTGTCGGACGACCAGGTGTCATCCTCGTCGCAGAGGGTTCGCCGCAACGCGTCAAGGGCCTCCTCGCGCAGGAGAAGAAGAAGACTGCGCGCCTCATCGGTGACACCCCGATCTACGACATCATCATCGGAAACGACGAAGGCCAGGTTCCGCTTTCGCAGCTCCAGCGTTACCTGAACAAGCTGCCGCGCAACATCGACACCAAGCGCATGGACAACATCGAAGGCCGACTCGCTGCGCTCAGCGCACGCGGCGGCGGCGCGGCGCTTCCCAAGGGCCCGATGCCCGGAGGCGCGAAGATGAAGGGAATGCAGCGAACCATTCGTCGTCGCTGACACTCCCCCACAGCAAAACGAAAGACCCGGGCCCAATACGGACCCGGGTCTTTCTTCGTTCGAGAAGTTCGTGTCAGCGCGACTTCACGAGCAAAGTGCCGGTCGCGCGGTCCTGAATGCCGCGACCGTCGATGTCGGTGATCGTCGCGGGAATCACGAACACGAGAAGTGCCTGACGCCCGAGCGCGCGCACCAAGCCCACCCGGATCGGGCCTTCGATTCGCGCAACCTGAAGTCCGAGAACGAATTGCCCCGGTGTGAAGTTGAACAGCGCCACAGTGACGACGCCGACGGCGAACCACACCATCAACGTGATCGTGGAGGTCATACCGTCGAAGAAGTCGCCGGTGATGAGCGAGGCCACTCCCACGGCCATAACCCAATCCACCAACAGTGCGGCGATACGACGGCCCGAACCGACCAAAGATCCGGGGCCCTCCTGAGGGAAGCCGAGGAACTCGCCGCGATAAGACTGCTCACGACCGTCCGCATTCTTCGGCAAAGCTGCTTCAGGCCCAGAGAGCCAAGTTCCGGTGATTCGTGCCATGCTGTCCAGGATAGGCGTCGCAGCACCGTAGTCCAGATTTGCCGGGTTTTAACTGTGTGGCCGGTCACATGGACTTCGGAAATCCCCAGGATGCTGCGACGCGTAACACTGCCGAAACAAGGGGTTGACGAGCGGGCAACACCAGCTCCCTACCGTCTGCCTCGACGGATTCAACCGACATCACTTGGCTGAAGCGACTTAAGGAGCACAAGCGTGGCGTTCACCACGGCCGAAGAGGTCATCAAGTACATCGCGGACGAGAACATCGAGTACGTCGACATTCGGTTCAGCGACCTGCCCGGCGTCCAGCAGCACTTCTCGATCCCGGCGTCTGCTTTCAACCAGGACGTGTTCGAGGACGGCCTCGCGTTCGACGGATCTTCGGTCCGCGGATTCCAGTCGATCCACGAGTCCGACATGATGTTGCTTCCCGACGTCACCACGGCGCAGATCGATCCCTTCCGCAAGGCGAAGACCCTCAACATCAACTTCTTCGTGCACGACCCGTTCACCCGTGAGTCCTACAGCCGCGACCCGCGTAACGTTGCCCGCAAGGCCGAGGAGTACTTGGTCAGCACCGGCATCGCGGACACCGCATTCTTCGGCGCCGAGGCCGAGTTCTACATCTTCGACTCGGTTCGCTACGACTCCGGCATGAACTCCGCTTTCTACGAGCTGGATTCCATCTCCGGTTCCTGGAACACCGGCGCAGAGACCAACGCCGACGGCTCCCCGAACCTCGGATACAAGGTTCGCGCCAAGGGCGGCTACTTCCCCGTCGCTCCGTACGACCACTACGTGGACCTGCGCGACGAAATCTCCACCAACCTGACCAACGCGGGCTTCGAGCTCGAGCGCGGCCACCACGAGGTCGGCACCGGCGGACAGCAGGAGATCAACTACAAGTTCAACACGCTGCTCGCAGCGGCCGACGACCTGCAGCTGTTCAAGTACATCGTCAAGAACACCTGCTGGCAGCACGGCAAGTCCGCCACCTTCATGCCGAAGCCGCTCTTCGGTGACAACGGTTCGGGCATGCACGTCCACCAGTCCCTGTGGAAGGACGGCAAGCCCCTCTTCCACGACGAGTCCGGCTATGCGGGCCTCTCGGACATGGCTCGCCACTACATCGGCGGCATCCTGCACCACGCTCCGTCGCTGTTGGCCTTCACCAACCCGACGATCAACTCGTACCACCGTCTGGTGCCGGGCTACGAAGCTCCCATCAACCTCGTGTACAGCCAGCGCAACCGCTCGGCAGCTGTCCGTATCCCGATCACGGGCAACAACCCGAAGGCAAAGCGTCTCGAGTTCCGCGCACCCGACTCCTCGGGTAACCCGTACCTCAACTTCGCTGCACAGATGATGGCCGGCCTGGACGGCATCAAGAACAAGATCGAGCCAATGGCTCCGGTCGACAAGGACCTCTACGAGCTTCCCCCGGAGGAGGCTCGCAACATCCCGCAGGCTCCGACCAGCCTCGAGACGGTCATCAACCGCCTCGAAGCCGATCACGAGTACCTGACCGAGGGTGGCGTCTTCACCACCGACCTGATCGAGACCTGGATCTCGCTCAAGCGTGAGCAGGAAATCGCTCCGGTCAACCTGCGTCCGCACCCGTACGAGTTCGAGCTCTACTACGACGTGTGAGCCGCTTGACCCTCTGACCAGCACCGCAAGGAAAACACTCCTTCGGCACGCAGTCAGTACGCTGTAGTTTTGACCGAGTCCGCCCGTTCTGCGATTACAGCTCCAACTGCAGAGCGGGTGGACTCGTCTGCGTCCGGCCACAGATGACCGTAAACATCGAGCGTCGTCTTCGCGCTCGCGTGCCGCATCCGAGCCTGAACCGTCTTGATATCTGATCCCGATGCGATCAGCAATGACGCAAAATAGTGACGCAGATCATGGAAGGTCAGGGCTTCGGGTAATTCGATATCTTCGTCGGCTTTCATAGCTCGGATCGCTCTGTCGATCAACCAAGTACCAGCCGCTCCCCCTTGACCGTTCGTCACGAGATTCTCATGCGGCCACTGCTTCACTGACGCTGACAGTTGCAAACTCAACTCGGACGGAATTGGGATCGGCGCAGAGCTGCCATCGGTCTTCAGTGGCTTATTCGGCCCCTGCTGCTTCGGATGGACGATCCCACGAATGAAATCGACATCATCAACCCTCAAGGCAGTAGCCTCAGCGACGCGAAGCCCAGCAAAGGCCCCCAGCAATATCGCGACCCTCAAATGCTCCGGCATCGAGTCGTGAAGAATCCACAGCTGATCGGTAGTCAGCACATAGACCTTCTGCTTTCCTGCAGGCGGTGACGTACGACGCGAGCACGGATTCTTAGCGAGCAATCCGTCATAAACCGCGTCAGAGAGAATCTGAGACAGTCGGCCATGTAGCGCGTCGACGTAGGATTCTGCGAATCCGTCGATCTTCAGTTTCGACGTCCACGCCTTAACTGCCGATGGCCGAACCGCGGCGAGCTGCATCGTGCCGAACTCCGCGGCAATCTGCGCAATGTGAGTGCGCGCCTGCCGCACCGTCGAGTCACGGTGCACCGCGTAGCCAAGAATCCACTGATCGCACCATTCTTGGACCGTGAGTTGTGCATCACGCGGCGCAACGTGCGTGCCCTGGGTCAGTGCCGTAGTTGCACTATCAAGCCAGTCCTGAGCGTCCACTTTGCGCACAAACCGCTTCGTATGCTCACCGCTTTGATCGTCTACATACCTTGCGCGCCAGCGCTTTCCCTGTCCATCAAGCTTGGAACGCGTGCCGTCGGCCTTCTTCCAGAGATCCTCGACGCCCGCACGCCTATTACGCTTCGGTTGCACCTTCAACCCTTCTTTTGCGCAGGTAATCGATCAATCCCAGGTAGTGCACAACCTCGTCTGGCACGTCTTCCTCGAGACCAAGACTTTCTGCTGTCTGGAACTTCGCCGATGCGTTGGCCTTCGACACCTCGTCGTCGGTGAAGAGTTCATGAAAGATGTTCATGAACGGAATCTCGAGGTATCCGCCGAATCCGAAGCGTGCGAGCGTCTCGAGATCGGCTAGCTCATCCGTCGTCAGGCAACTTTTCGGCTCTGAGCGCATCGTCAGGCGCCCTGCAGCTTCTACAGCAGCTGCAATGCGCTCGATGTCCCGGCCAAGCTCACTCACTCGTGCTTCTGCCTGAATTCGTTCTCGCCGTAGGTTCGCCTCGGTGAATTTGAGCTGTCTGGCAGCCAGTTCCGTCGGCGAGTCGCGGCGACCCGGGAGTAGATCACGGACTGGAACTCCGAAAATATTTGCGAGAGCGTATAACTCGACGACTGAGGTCGGCCTTGAGCCTCGCTCCATTCGAGTAATTGTCGTGGGGTCGACGTTCTTACCAAGCTCCTCGCTGAGTCTTGCTGCGAGTGCAGTCTGACTCAGCCCTTTGTCGACACGAAGTCTTGCCACAATCTGCCCGAAGAGTTCAGCTATATCGGTTTGCTGCATGAGGATCAGTACGGGGCCTGCTTGCCACGCAGGCAAGTTGTTGCAATCCTGGTTCTGCACAGAGCGCAGCTTACGCTCTGCATATCATGCATTATTTTACGCACTACACAGGAAGGTTGTCGACTTTGGCAACGGAAATCATCACCACGAAACAGGTCTGCGCGGAATACGGGATTCCGGAGGCCACCCTGAGGTGGTGGCGTCATACGGACTATGGACCTGCGTCGTTCAAGCTCGGCATGAAGCGCGTCGTCTACCGAAGGGGCGAGGTCGAGAAGTGGGTCGCATCGCGGGAGATCGCCACCATCCGCGGCGGGGTTGGCTGATATGGCTGACTTGATGGCACACGGCTCCGTAGACACCGACGTAGTTGCCATGCCCCACATGGGAAAGGTCAGTCTCCGGATCGGGCAGCACTTCACGTTGATCTTGACGGTCGACGAAGCGCGCACCGTTATCGCCCAACTCACTGAAGGCGTAAGGAGAGTCGCCGAACGCCAGGCGTCATTCCGGTTCAGCGTCCGGACGATCGAATGATGGCCAGAGACAAGAAAAACGGATCCGGCCAGGGATCCGCTTCTCGAATTCTCAGTTGCTATCAGACAACCAATCAAACCTACGCTAACACAGAAAGCCTCAGCATTTTGATCAGCTTTGACCTGCATCGCCGGCACCTCGCCCACTGGGGTGCAACGCGCGTGACGACGGGGGCCATTGCGTGACATCGTTCGAACGTGTGATTCAGGCATTCGAAAAAGCTGGATCCGTCGTCACGCTCAACTCTGCCGGCGATCGGGCATCGATCCAATCACCCGGCCACAGCTCCAAAGACAGGTCGATCAGCGTGATGTACAGCCGAGATCGAACTCTGATTCACAGTCATGCTGATGCTCTTGAGGAGGTACTCAACAAGGTCAACCTCTCGATGCCGGACCTGTTCGACAGCCCGAACGGTGTGACCTACCAGTACGCCGGAGGGCGGACCGTCCAACGCACTACCGACAAATGCTTTCCTCAGTCGGGCAACAAGTCTGATCGGTCGCTGTACCGCTTCGAACACCTTCCCGCGGATCGCGATGTCGTTGTCTACGTCACCGAAGGTGAGCAATGTGCAGATTCACTCGCCGCCGTGGGGATCGCTGCGGTATCACCCCCGCAGGGAGCCAACACTCCAGCTAGCCGTTTCGATTGGACTCCGTTGTCTGGCAGGGTCATTCGAATCGTGGCAGATAGGGATGCGAGTGGCTATAAGCACGCCCAGGATGTCGCGATCACCCTTGAAGGGATTGCCAAGATTGTATCGATCGTCGAAGCAAAGGTCGGAAAGGACGCCGCAGATCATGTGACGGCAGGGCACTCCGTAGACGAGTTCGTACCGGCGAATGTCGGATCCAGCGAAGATCCCGATACAGAATTTTGGAATCAGCGGCCGGCCTTGGCTCATGTTCGTGATTTCGCCCGGGCTCGGCGGGCCGGACCGTGGGCAACGCTCGGAGTCGTCCTGGCGCGCGCCGTCGCTGCGATTGAACCCAACGTCATGCTTCCGCCCACGGTAGGAGGCGCCGTGTCAGTAAATTTCTTCCTCGCTGCGGTCGGTATCTCAGGGGGAGGTAAGGGCGCAGCCGACGGTGCAGGGTTCGCTGCCGTCGAATTCGTGGACTTCGGGGGCAACGCCACGATTGAGATCGATCAGCCGAATATTGGTAGTGGCGAAGGCTTGGCCCGTGCATTTCGCGCAACTGAGCCTCTGGACGGTGAATCCTCCAGGCGCACTAGGGCATTGATCGCGGTCTCCGAGATCGACACCTTGGCGGCGCTCGCAGGCAGGAAGGGCGCCACTCTGATGCCCGAGCTGCGCAAGGCATATATGGGTGAATCGATCGGATTCAACAATGCGTCGAAGGTCACGACGTCAGCCGTGGAGGCACACAGTTACCGTTTGTGCCTCACGGTTGGTGTGCAACCTGAAAATGCCGCCCCTCTTATTGACGATGCGGGTGGCGGAACCCCGCAGAGATTCGTCTGGTTGCCGGTCAACGATCCATATGCGCCCGACGTCCGACCGGATGAGCCGCAACCGTTGAAGATCAAGGTCGCCCACTGGGGGCCGTCTCCGGCTTTGATCGTGATTCCGGATGTGGCTCGCAACGAGATCGACGCTCACCGATTGAAGGTGCTCCGGGGTAACGCCGCAGATCCACTTGATGGTCACGTCATGCTCTGCCGTCTCAAGGTTGCTGCTGCGCTGATGTTCCTCGAAGGCCGGGTAATTGTGAGCGACGACGACTGGATGCTGGCTGGAGAGATCATGGCCGTATCCCGTCGAACCAGGGGCGAAATTGAGAACGTCCTGTCCGATCGGAACCGCAGGAATCGGACGGCACGCGCAGTCGCCCGGGGCGAGGACGATGACACTGCCGAAATCACGCGCGCGCAGAAGCGAATCAACCGCATCGCCGAACGCATCACACGCGAACTTCGAAAAGGAGAACTTTCACGTGGTCCGTTGCGCCGATGCCTCAATTCTGCGGACCGCCCCGACTTCAACCCCGCGATCGTGCAACTCGTTGACGATGACGTTGTTTCCGTGCGAATTGCAGGTAGCGAAGAGTGGTACAAGCTCCGTTGAGTGAGTTGGGTGAAAAGCTCCACCCTGAGTATCCACACTGATTTGCGCAGGCCAGGAGGTAATTCTGAGGTGGAGGGGAGGGGTGGAAATTCTCCACCCCTCTACCAACGAACGTTACAGAGTCCCGAAAAACCGCGTTGATGTTCTACGTCGGCGGTAGCGCCTATTCTTTCGCATTGATCATTCTTCAGTCACTCGGACTCGCACTTCATTCACTGGTGAGCGCACAACTTCACGGGCCAAGGACCAAAGTAGCAGGATAGCGCGAGACCAGCTCTCCAAGATTGATCGTGCACCAGACGACCTCGATGGCCAATGATTCGCCATGTTCATTTCCTGACCGACCTCAAGACCTGAGGCAGGAAGCGGAGATCTGAGCCCCGTCAAACAGGCGCTGAGCGCAAACCCAGGCTAGATTTCATGGTTCGGCACGGTTGCCTTGCCCACGAACCCAGATCAACCGTGTCGCGTGACGCAAACCCAACATACGATGGCATTCTTGTCGCATGGATGATCGTGTAAGCGAGCTCGCTGCCGAATTGGGTGTCACATCGTCGTTCGTTCTCAAGAAGCTCGGAGAGCTTGGGGAACGGGGTCTGACGGAATCGAGCCCCCTACGCACGTCGACCGCCCGACAAATGCGAGAATGGGTAAGAAATCAAGATAAATCATTGGATGACCTACCAGATCGAACATCCCGCCAGTCCAGTTGGCGTGCGGGCGCCGTTCGACCACCCATCCATCCCGACACAATTAAGAACGTCAACACTCTAAAAAGGCGATTTAATATCGCGAATGAACATCAAGAATCACTAAACGCTCTCGGGTCGCAGTTTCTTTTCGCCAACTACTGTAAGGTTACTGGCTCTGAGGACTGCATGGTTGGGTTGGTAAGATTCAGTGGCGCGATCGAATCAGCTTTCGGAATGACCCGCGAGGTGATGTTTTTCTACAGTCCGTACCCTGATTTGCAGAACAGAACATTCAAGGCAGCAAGAAGAACGATCGCAAAACTAGATCGCGAAGTTACTCCAGACATAATTTTTCTGTGGTCCCCGGACCCTCGCCTCCGTGAGAAACTCGACGATTGGTCATCTCATTCGTTCTTGGCCATTCCATTAGACATCGAATCTGGGGCACCGCCGATCTCCTTCGTTTCCCTGATCCGGGACTATATATTTACACGCGATCTGTTCTATGAAACGACTCCGGTTCAGGGCGACAATTTCTTTGGCCGGCGTCAACTACTCCAGAGCCTGCGGGACGATGTTAAGAATCAACGAGTTGCCGGCCTATTTGGTCTCCGCAAGGCCGGGAAAACAAGCGTACTTTCTGAGCTTTCTCACTCTATATCCGGACCCGAAAATATTGTCTTGCTTCGCGACTTGGAGAGCCTACCCTCGCCGCCCAAGGACCCTGTACCACAGCTTGTTCAAGAATTGGTGGGAGATCTATCGACACAGCTAGAGACGCGGTCGATTGACTTCAAGGAATTGCGAAAACTAATCGACAAGCCTGATTTGGCGCAATTCAAAAGTGCACTTCAGGCTGTTATGCGAAAGTTGAATCAATCAGAAATATCAGTAGTTGTATTGCTCGACGAAATAGAGTATCTAACTCCCTCTGATCGGATTGATATCCACGAAGGGCCCATGACGACAATATCCCAATTTCTTGGGGTGCTAAGGAGCCTTGTGCAGGAGAATGAAAATTTCACTTTCCTACTATCTGGTTTAACCAGCGCTATCGTCGAAGACGGGCGCTTGTATGGACGCCCAAATCCATTATTTTCCTGGGCCAAGGCGCACTATCTCGCACCATTCGAGAGATACGAAGCCAACGACCTCGCACTCTCACTGGGCCGTAAGATGGGTATTGAAATTCAGGAGAGCGCGCTCTCAGCGCTTTTTGAGGCGTCTGGTGGTCATGCTTTTCTCTACCGCCACCTAGCTTCAACGGTGGTATCTAAACTTCCAGTCGATGTATTTTCGCGAATTATCACGCGCCGAGATGTTCTGCACGTCCAAACAGATTGGCATCGATTGATTGCCGGGAACATGCGGGAGATGCTCGACCACGTCCGGAGGTACTACCCGGACGAGGCATTTCTCCTCGACGTTCTTCGTGATGAACCCGAGGAATTTGAATCACTGTCCGTCATATCCCAAAGCGCCCTTGGGCACCTACTAAGCTTAGGATTGATAATTCGAGATGGAAATGGATATGAACTCACACCGGTGCTGCAGCTGACATGAGCGACAAACTAAACGAAATTGTTAAATCCAGATCGGACTCTCTGCGAAAAAAGATTACACGAAGGAGGCTAGTTTTTCTTCAGTGTGGCTCAGTTTGGAACTGCGTCAGAGACCCTCTCCTCGAATCAATTGGGGGAGAAATCGTAGCCGTTGATAGAATTACTGAACTTGGGTCAATAAACATTCAAGACGGCCAAAAATTAGTTATTATAGATGGAGTTGAAAATTTTGCAGATTTGGGAACTTACAATGGCTATTCGCTCGGAGAATTTAGGATAGAAATCGATAGGATACTGGACCAAAATATCTCGGTATGCTTGGTCTCGCGGTCGCCACGCTCCGCATTCAGAGCCGTTCCAGGAAGCTCAATTTTAGAAGATTCGTCGCCACATTTCATGTCAACTCTATCCGAAGATGAGCGAGAAGATGAATGCAAAACTCTCAGATCATCGACCTTGCCTGGGATTGGCTTGGGATTGAATCATGATATTTCCGAAATAATCGAAAACGCTCTGATCGAACTGGGACTCTCTCAACTGGCTGCGTTGGACGCAGCAATATACGGCACTAGTCCAGACACGTTCCTGGGAGTTCTCGGAAATAGGGAAATTGAAGGGTTAATCGGTGCGGGTCTCGTGCGAGTCGATGACAGCAATGCCGTTCTCGTTGACTCAAGAATATATTCAGAACTGCGCGAAGCGCTTTCCAATGTTCTTTCTCGAATCGTAGATTCGCAAGGCGATCTACCCGGCGTGTCAAAGGGGCTTTGGACCATCGAACGAACTATTAGAAGTTGGCTCCGTGAAGATGCAATTTCTGAATACGGACCAAAATGGCGCAACCAGATTTTCAACGACGGTATGGGAAAAACAGTTCTTGACCGTGCTCGTGCAGATACAAATTTTGCAGCCAGAAGTCTTGCAGAACTCCGAGATCCCATTGAATGGCTGACTCTCGGCGAGTTGCTGGATGTGTCGCGAGTTGAGAAGTTCAACCAGCTCGGAATACAGGCAGTCGTGTGGCGAAAGTTTGCGAACGAGATTATCCCAATTCGAAACCGGCTCTCGCACATGAGATTGCTTCAACGCGGCGACAAAGAACTGGTGACCATGTGGGTGAGCCAGCTCTCTAAGATTCGTCGCACATGAAGTTGATTTTTATGGCAGCTATCACCAGGAGGTAATCGGCGTCCCATTTGAAGCCAGTCACTGCAACAATTGGATCGATACCAGCCTCGCCCCATGGAAATCAACGCCTAAGTCTCAAAACGATCGACTCAGAGACCGCTCGGATCGTGGTTTAGATGTCTCGAACAGTCGGGGGCCACGCCACAGGAAATACTGAGTCGGGTTTCTTGACCGTGGGTGCGTAGGGCGGTCGCGGGCTCCAGTCGAAGTAGACCTGTTTCCATGCACCAGGATTCTTGAACGACGTCCGCTCACCATCGAACTGCGCCTCGTCGAATGCCGTCAGATCGCTGTGGAACTGTGCCTTGTTGAACGACGTCCGCTCGCCATGGAACTGTGCTTTGTAGAACGACGTCCGATTGCTGTGGAACTGCGTCATTTCGAACGACGTCAGATCGCAGTGGAACTGTGTCATGTAAAACGACGTCCGCTCGCCATGGAACTGTGCCTCGCAAAACAACGTGGACTCGCTGTGGAACTGCGTCATGTCGAACGACGTCCGCTCGCCATGGAACTGGGTCATGCAAAACAACGTCCGCTCGCTCCTGTGGAAATATGCCTCGTCGAACGATGTCAGCTCGCAGTGGAACTCGGTCTCGTAGAACGACGTCTGCTCGTTGCTGTGGAACTGTGTCATGTGGAACGACACGTGCTTGCTGTGGAACTGCGCCTTGTAGAACGACGCGTGCTCGCTGTGGAACTGCGCCTCGTAGAACGACGTCAGATTGCTGTGGAACTGGGTCTCGTGGAACGACGTCCACTTGCCGTGGAATTGTGCCTTGGAAAACATCGTCTGCTCGATGCTGTGGAACTGGGCCTTGTCGAACGACGTCAGATTGCTGTGGAACTGGGCTTCGTCGAACGACGTCTGCTCGATGCTGAGGAACTGGGCTTCGTTGAATGACGTCTGCTCGATGCTGACGAACTGGGCTTCGTCGAACGACGTCTGCTCGAGGCTGACGAACTGGGCCTTGTCGAACGACGTCAGATCGCTGTGGAACTGGGCTTCGTCGAACGACGTCCGCTCGCCATGGAATTGTGCCTTGGAAAACATCGTCTGCTCGAGGCTGTGGAACTGGGCCTTGTCGAACGACGTCAGATCGCTGTGGAACTGGGCTTCGTCGAACGACGTCCGCTCGCCATGGAACTGGGCTTGGTTGAACGATATCCGCTCGCTGTGGAACTGGGCCTTGTCGAACGACGTCCGCTCACCATAGAACTGCGCCTCGTCGAATGACACCGGTCCCCGAAAGATTGCTGTTGCGAAGTCAACATCCTCGAGAACAGCACCTTGAAACGCGAATGCGCGATCACTCCACGCGGAGTCCGCCGTGACTTGGAGGTGATCACTGATTACGCGCAGGATCGTTTTACGGACTTCGCGGTCGTTCTGCCTGTACTCGAAATGCTCTTCGATGTCGCCTTTTGCTGTTGTTCCGTCGGGGTGGGTGCGCGGTCTGGTGATGATGCGTTTGGTTTGGTGATTCACCGCATGTTCGGGGTCGTACGGTAACCGGAGGTAGCCGCACAGAACGTCTACGCAGGCTTGGACTTCATTAGCTTCGCTATTGGAGTGCCAGTCGTCGGCGAGGGCAGCCATCGCGTAGATGCCGGCGATCCGCACTGCAGCGGAGGTATGGGCAAGTTGTGTTGCCGCGTCGGTGAACCGGTCTCGTCGTTCTCGGCGGAGTGTCGCATCGTGCTGCTGGGTGCTCAGCTGGTACGCCTGTGCAGTGATGCGTTGTGTCTCGGCAGCTGTCTTCTGATTTTGATCAGCGGTGCGTTGCCGCCGGTAGGCGAGGTATGCGGCGCCGCCTGCAACGGTCAATGCGACCAGGGCCACGGTGACTCTCGCGGCCTCGAACCACTGCCCGTCGTTGAGGTCGTGGTCCCAGATCTTCCACCATGAGCCTTCTCCGTGGATGAGCCGGACGAAGACTGTCATCACCTCGAAGGACAATGCTCCGGTCAGTACGATCCCAAAAACAGTCCAGAGAAGAAGCGATGATCGCTCGGCCTTCTTCTCAGTTTCCAACGTGATCGGCTTGTTGGCCGCTCCGTCCGCACGGGGTGAGGTCATCTCGTATTCATACCGTTCGAGGACCAATTCAGACACATCGCTTAACAGACGGTCTCACGAAAGGCGCTGTCTCGAGATCGATCCGTTCTCGGACACTGATCGGCGAGATAGTCCACGAATCCACGTTGCCCTCCGCTAAAGGGCGGAGGACAACGTGATCACTGCGTCGACGCAGGCAGAAAGCTCAGCTGCCAAATCCGAGCGACCCGAGGGAACCGGTGGCGGGCGCTGCGGGGGTGGTCGGCGCTGCGGTCACGGTGACCGTGAATGTTCCGCGCCCGGTGCTGGCATTCGCGGTGCTCCCGAGGACGCAGGTGACGGTGTGGGTACCGACGGAGAACATTGTCCCCGACGTCGGGGTGCAGCTACCGAAGGTGAGCGCGGCAGGAACGATCGGGGCGGGCCAGGTGACGGAGGCCCCTGCTGATGACGTCGCGGCGATCGTGATGTCGGCGGGGACCGCGAGCGTGCCCGTCAGGTTCGCACCCGTCATGTTCGCGCTGTACAGGTCCGTGTAGGACAGGTCCGCGCCCGTCAGGTTCGCGCCCGTCAGGTTCGCGCTATACAGGTTCGCGCTGGTCAGGTCCGCGCCCGTCAGGTTCGCGCCCGTCAGGTTCGCGTTCCACATGCTCGTATGGTTCAGGTCCATGCCTTCCAGGTTCATGCCGGCCAGGTTCGTGTTGCGCAGAGTCGAGCCTCGTAGGGTCGCGCCGGTCAGGCTCGTGCTGGTCAGGTCCGCGTTGGTCAGGTTCGCGTAGGTCAGGTACGCCCCGGTCAGGTTCGTGCCGGTCAGGTTCGCGCCGCTCATGCGCGCCGCGAACAGGTTCGCTCTGGTCAGGTTCGTGCTGGTCAGGTTCGCGTTGGTCAGGTCCGCGCCGTTCAGGTCTGTGCCGTTCAGGTTCACGTTGGTCAGGTTCACGCCGGACAGGATCGCGCCGGTCAGGTCTGTGCCGGTCAAGTTCGCGCCGGACAGGGTCGCACCGTTCAGGCTCGCGTAGGTCAGGTTCACGCCGGTCAGGTCTGTGCCGGTCAAGTTCGCGCCGGACAGGATCCCGCCGTTCAGGTTCACGTTGGTCAGAGTCGTGCCCGTCAGGTCCGCGCCCCAGCAGTCGGAGTACCTGCCCATATTGAGATCGGGGTTCGGTTCGTAGTAGCGGCAGGCGGCGGTGAGGATCTCGGCGGGAGTGGCGGCCGCGGCACTGCTGGTGCCGGCGGTCAAGATCGTGGCCGCAGCGACAACCGCAACGCCGAACGCGCTGGCGGCGCGGGTGCGTTGAGTTCGGTCCGGTCGGCGACGAAGCTCAGGTGTTGTCACGGTGTAGTTGCCTTTCCGGCAGAATTCGCATGGGTGCAATGCGGCCACAGAACGCGACCACGAAGGTAGAACATAACGGACATGCGCCTTGATGAGCGCGCTTCGGTGGGGATTGGTCGCGTAAGAGTCTGTCTCGGAATCGATCGATTGATGCGACTGCGACCACCCGGGGCGGTCGATTCGATTTCGCCTGTTCGCCGTCGTGAGCAACCGTCTTGTAATCCCGTCTCATAACCAATAGTCTCATAACCAAAAGTTTGATGGGATAATGAGACGGAAGCGAGACAATGGCAGTCATCGGATACGCACGAGTGAGCACCACCGAGAAGAATGCGCAGCTTCAGCTAGACGCGCTCAAAGCGGCGGGTGCAGCCCGGATCTTTACCGACCACGGCGTCTCCGGTTCCAAGACCACACGCCCCGAGTTGGATGCGTGCATCGACCACCTGCGCGAAGGTGACGTACTCACCGTGTGGAAGCTCGACCGACTCGGCCGCAACACCGTCCACGTCTTGCAACTCATAGATGAACTCACCGAGCGCGGGATCGGATTTCGTAGCGTCACCGAGGGCCTCCATACCGATGGGCCGATGGGCAAGGCAATGCTGACGATCATGGCCGCATTCGCGCAGCTCGAACGAGACACCATGATCGAACGCACACGTGCCGGACTGGTAGCAGCTGCTGCAAACGGACGCAAGGGCGGACGGCCCCGCAAGGTGACAGATTCTGACGCGATCAAGGCTCGACAGTTGCGCGAAAAAGGTATCAGCGCTCCAGACATTGCACGAATGCTCGACTGCTCACGTGCGACGGTCTACCGGTATCTCGCGTAGCTCTTGAACAGATACAGAGACAATTCGCGTGGTAGATGTCGATTGGTCACACCGTAACTGTCAACGCGTGGTGCAGCATCAGATGCTGATCGTTGTAGCGGACCTCCACCACGTTCCGTCACCAAAAAACGTTGGACCATTCGATAACGCGAAACGACCCATGGTGTCCGATTGATCTACCATCGTCTGGGAGTCCGACTCAGCGTTAGCGGCCGTGGCTAAACAGAGTGCACGGAGACTGTGCGGAACCGTCCTCGGCTTCGGGCAGGTCGAGGCGCACGGTGTCTGCCAAGCCGAGGTGGAGACCGACGAGCGAATGATCTCAGTTTCCTTGCGCGCTAGGCGAGTTGCGCGGGGGCGGCGAACGTCTTGTTGATCAATGCGAGTGGATCGATGATTCCCCGGAAGAAGGCTGGGTGGCCTATCGCTCGATCTCACCGCGACCGAGCTGAAGACTAGACTTCGTCGACCGGTGTTCAGAAAGGGGCGATCCACACTTGGACACCAGACGGAATTGAAAACGGTGGGGACGTTTTCGATGAGCGAAACAAGCAGTCCCTTAGACTCCTCCCATGGCTCCAGCAATCAAAACCAGCCCGCGGCATGAGGTAGCCGAGCAGACGGCACTTTGGCGGAGGCAAGCGTCCTCGCTACCCGCGTTGCGTGGAGGCAAGCGAGTCTGGTTCGCGCTCGTCGTCGAGCTCGTGGAGCAGATCGCCGCTGGTAAAGCAGACGTTATGGAGTCTCGCCCCGATATCCCTCCTGCGATTTTCGAGGGCGCCATACACAAGGTTGGCGCTGCGCCCTCAACAGATCCATCAACATGGCGTGAATACGGCAGATTCCTCAAAGCGACTGGATTCGCGCAGACCGTGCGAGGTCGACTTGACCTAACATCGGCCGGTCAGGCTTTTCAGTCGGGTCCGGCACCTGAAGCCCTCGGTGCAGCCCTCGCCGGCCACTTTCGGCTATTCGCGGAATCGCTGGCGTTCGTGTCCAACGCGCCATGCACGGTCGAGGACCTCGACCGCCATCTTCGCGTTCAATATGAAACGGCATGGAGGAGTCTGGGCGGCACGCGCGATCGGATTGATTGGCTTGACGCTCTTGGTCTTGTCGAAGGAATCGGAGGCCGCCGTTGGAGTACAACGTCAGCGGGGGAGAAACTTCTCGCTCAGTGCACGATCGTTAGCCCCCAAGCCATCGCAATACGCCGTACCACCACCGACGACATTGCGGAAGCACCGCACGAGATCAAGCTCCTCCTCGCAGAGTTCTCGACGACCGAACGTACTCATGAATCTCGTAGCACCTACAACATCTGGGTTCCAAGTCCAGCCTCAAGACCCAACAAGGTCGAAAACCTCAGGACGATTGTGAACGCGGCCCTCGATCCAATCGATCGGGAAGAGCTACTTCGCTTTATTACCGACACGTTCGCGCTGCAACGCAGTAGCGTCGATTCAATGATGCCGTTCCTCCGGGCATCGGGTCTTCTGCACGAGGTCGGACTCGGCATTTACCAAGCCACGACCCCCGCTAAAGCGTGGATTGAATCGGAAGAGGACATCAACTTCATCCGAATTCTTCATGCGAATATGCGATTTGTCGGCGAAATGCTTCAGACTGTGAAGCTCGGTATCACTCGCACTGACATGTATCGCGAATCCGCGAAGTACGGCCTCAACGTCGACAAAAGTCGCTGGATCGCATCATTTCTCGAAGACGCCGGTTTGGTCGAGCAGCCACGGTACGGGAGCCTTCGGGCAACTTCACTTGGACTAGCTCTGCTCGCTGGGCTGCCACTCGCAACCGCTCCGACTCCTCGCGATGACGAGCAGGCTCAGTCTGCCGAGATTGCCCGGGCCAGCCCCCCAAACCAACCTTCGCTCACGGATCAGTTGGTGACGTTGTCGCGATCGCCAAACGCTTCAGGTCTCGGTTCGGGGAAGGCTTTCGAGCTCGCAATCCGCGATGCTTTTCGAGCACTGGGGTTCCATGCACGAATAATCAGCGGATCGGGTGATACCGATGTCGTTGTGAGCTGGCGCGACGATACTGGAACTGAAGCGGTGGCCATCGTAGAGGCTAAGTCTCGATCGAACGGTCAGGTATCACACACTGACATTAGCGACGTAGCTTTGGAGACTCACAAGACCCAGCATCAGGCAGTTTTCGCTGCGGTAATAGGACCGACGTTCGCTGGCGAGACCATCAAAAACATGGCCGTCAAGCGGAAGTGGGCGCTCGTGGACGCGCAGGGGCTTGGAGATATTGTTGAGGCTGCCACCGCGCTCGGATTGAGCCCGAAGACGACGAGTCTCTTGTTCAAGGTTCCAAATGGACTCGACGAGCTAGCTCGCGCAATCGAGGGGCGACGCCGAAAGCTCTCTGTGATTTCGTTTGTGGTGTCCCAGCTTGTCGACGAAGCAGCGGATACAGGTGACGCGATAACAGCCCGCGACATCTCTCGAGATGGGCGGAGGTCTCAGCTACAACCAACCCTCGAAGAAGTACTGGATGCACTCGCGCACCTAACAAGCACGGCCACTGACGCGATTCGAGTCGTGCAAGGACACGATGACGTCAGATTCTCGACATACTCACTCGGCGACGCGCGGTCGGAAGCTTCGCGATTGCGAGCGTTGGCAAACGCCATTGAAACGTCATTGCCGGAGAATCTCAATAGCTGAGGGTGATGTGTGTCTGCGCGACTCCGTCATGTACCGAATGTGGAGCGCTGCCCACTCGCCAGGTTGACGGCTTTTGCGATCGGAAGGTGTCCCCGCTGAGTACCTGATCTCGGTTTGCCGCCATGGCCTGCCGTGCGGAGGCTTCTTGCGCTTCCCATCCGTGGCTCTCGTTGCGCCGATTGGGGTTGCGCTGGATCGTGTCTCTTGCGTAGTCGCGACGACACTTCTAAGGGGCGGGTCGGCAGTTCGACAAGTTCACCAGTGCAACCGTGTTCATGATTTTCTTCCGTCACAACACACATTTGCGGACGGGCGGCTTGCCCGCAGTGCGGGCCGCTTTGATCTCGCGCTGGCATGGCGTGTTGCCCACAGTGACCTAATGAATGGATGCGACGAGGTGAATCTTCCAGTGTCTCAATATCTCAGACATCGCAATACACCGACACTGTGGGCTCGCTCGGTTCGTGGCCTCACCGATCGGCTGCGCGTACTAATCCGGTGCGAACGTCATTGCGGATTCGTTCTGGCGATTTGGGCACACCATCTCATTTGTGTTCACGTGTAGGCGCGTTCGAATCATTGGTTCCCGTAGATGAAGTCCTGTATCGCCTTTATCTCGGCCAAATCGTCGGGGTCGTTCGCCAGTCGTTCGGCCTCATCACGAATGTATTGGCGTCGCTTCTCCCCCAGTTCCTTTGCTCCGACAGGGTCATTGACATGGAATGCAATCGATTGAATCGAGTTCCATAGGCGCTCAGGAACAATCCAAGCACGATGCCCGTCGACCTCGATCAAGGCAGGCACCTGATCGGAGTTGACCTGCTCGATGCGGTCACCCAGTTCCGAACTCGTCGTGGTCGTCTCGCCTACCGACTGCTCGTGTTCGCTGTTGTTCTGCATGGCTTCGATTATCGCAGTGAAACCTGCCATACAGGGCAGTTTGATCGCAGCCTCAGTGACGCCCAGTGGGGGGAGTACCTCCCCCCCGGCATCGATCACGCCCCCAACTCGCTCACGTGATCGCAAGATGTACGGGTTCCCAGGTCCAAAGGAGGGTCGAACGTATCTACGCCCTACCGCACCAATCCGTGGTGCTCGGCCTCGTCACGACTTGAAGATCTCACGTCTACTGGCAAACGTGCGATATCGTTTGTGGCACTTGCTAAACCGAATCCAATCTCTGTGCGTGCGCAAAGCCCGTGATGATTCGGCAACTTTCGTCGAGCAAGGAAAATTCGGACACGAAGGACAAAAATATTGAAGATTGACGAAATCGAAGTTGGCCACGACTACGCCTACCGGGTGGGCCGCCAAGGCGCATTCACCCGTGTGAAATGTCTTGAGATTCAAAGGACAAGTCCTCCACCCCGAGTTGTTGTCCGCTTTGAGGATGACGGACTCAAGGATCGCGTAACTCCGGGCAGGTTGCACGTCGAGTGGGATGACCGCGATGCACTCATGGAGAGGGAGAGCAGGCTGGCCGCAGTCTGTAAGGCATCGCTCGGCTACAACGATCCGAGGGAAGGCGCGTGCCATGTTGTATTCGACGAACTGATTGATGGAACTGTTGCATCTGCCGGACATAGCAGATGGGCTGGTGTCGTAACGATATTCGATGTTGATGCGTTGGCTCGACTCCTCGAGATTGAGCCTACCGAGTTGGAATCTGACTCATTGGCGTTCCGTGATGGTGATGATTTGGTGGCGCCGTGGGGCGACGACCCTGCGCGTCGTGACGACTTTGTGCGAGTTGAATTCTGAACGGATTCTGGCTTCGGTCGCATCGAGTGAGCGAGAAGCTGCTGCCACAACACGAGAGCATGGCGACGAAGACTGGTGGTTGGAATTCGCGGAGAAGCAGCGGCAGTCTTGGGGCATTGTGCGTCAATGGTGCGGCGTTGAAGCCGTTGAGCGCCACAGTGAGCTGATCGTGCTACGCGGGCAGGTGACACACGCGTGGGATACGGCTGAATCAGCAATCAAACTGCTGAGGAACTGTGGGTACGACACAGATGCCGACCGACTGAGCCGCGAACTTCATTCTCGTGACTAGCGCCAAGCGACGCGCTCTAGTCATTCTGAGCTGACAGCAGCCAGGCATGACGCATTCGGTACGCAGAGAGTACGCAGTAGATCCGAAATTGCTCAGTTCGTACCAACGCTTCCAACGGCATATCCGCAGATAGATTAGTTTCGCCAATCAATGCCAACAACCGCAAACGCCGAGAATGCAGTTCGAGCTCTACTACGACGTGTGATCCGCATCCTGACGTAAGTCAGACCTGCGAATACCGAGTGCACCCGTCCCGCGTCTGTGGGGCGGGTGCACTTGTTTCGGTCCGATCGAATGTGTCTGCCACACACGTCCCAGCCGCAACGGAGCGGAATTACATCGGGTATACATTCGACCGAAACCGACTTGGGTGCAGGAGGAGCAACAGATGCCCGATCCGTTCGCAATCGAAGTGGACTCCTTCTACAACACGATCGTCCTGCGCTCACCGGATGACTACGAACCACTTGCGCCGGGTTGGTTTCCGACCGAACCCCAATTCGTCACCGGCGGACCAGGCCGACTCGTCATCCACACCGGTGGACGCGGGCTCGTACGCGTGACAGTCACCTCCACCGAAACACCTGCCCCTCCGCTCACGGATTCGCTACTCACAGTGTGGGAAGACATTGCGGAGGGTTCGTTCACCATCGAGAGCGACGCACTCTGCTTCGACGGATTCTCAGGCGAGGTATCGCATCCAATTCCCCATCCGAGGCCAGGCCCGTGCCGAGTGCGAGTGTTTGCTCGGGGACGGACTGAGTACTGGGACGCCTACCGGACACCGGAGACCCAACCGCAGATACGACTCCACATCCAACTCTGGCCGCAACAACTCGGCGACCCGCACCTCATCCAGTACCGAGACCGGATTACCGGAAATCGTAGCCGAACCGACGACACCCCGAGGAAAAGCAGCCCACCACGTAGCCGGGAACATCTCTCTCCACTGCGCAGTTCTGCTCCGGGCACGGCTACCGGATCCAGTAGTTTTCTGTGCCGAGGCCGGTAGCGAAGTGCGAGTAGTCGACCTACCTGCCAGGGCTGCGGATACAGCGTTTCGCGGACCTGTACCCGGCAACGGAAAGACCGACGCGAAAGATGCTTTCATCATCGTCGATGCCGCCCGCACACTCCCCGATACGCTGTTGCCGATCGGAAAGGCCTGCGACCTTGTCGAGGGTCTACGCATGCTGTCCGAATTCGACGCCGATCTGGCGGTCGACGAAAACCGGTTGATCAACCGCCTGCGGTCGGTGCTGTTGTCGGTGAATCCGCCACGGACGCGCGATCGGCGCGCAGATGCACCGCCCGGTCGGACCAGGATTGCTCGCGAAGTTCGGTGGACCGGCCGGGTTTACGCCAGGGTCGCACCTCGCACACATCGCTCCGGAACGTCCGTCGAAGGTGGGCATCGACAACACAGCGGCAACGCCAGACTCAAACGCGCCATCTATCTTTCAGCGTTCGCTGCTCTCAAGGATCCGGTCTCCCGTGCCAACTACGAAGAAAACGAGCTGAGGGCAGGCGCGGCTGGTGCAGGTCTCGAGGTCAGAGTTCGCGCGCCGGATGTCGCATCGGAGAGAACCCCAATGTGGCTGCGGCGATAGCGAACACAACAGCGACGCCGAGCAGGGTTAGGCGTTCACCGATCGCGCCGACCAGCAGACCTGCTATCACTGCGCCGAGCGCAGCCATGGTGCGGTTGACGGAGCGTCGGGCGGCATTCACACGCCCGAGAAGCTCATCGGGAGTGAGTGTTTGCCAATAGCCCATCTCGTTCGCGTTCTCCGCGCCCGCTGCCAACCCTTGCAGGCCCAGTGCTGCGAAGAGCAGTACATGGCCGACACCTGTGTCCGTCGCGAAGGCCACGAGAAGCCAGGTGACGGGGTATACCGTGCGGGCGAGGATGACTGCTCGTCCTGATCCGATGCGCGTGCCGAGCGCGTGAGCGCAGGATGTGCCGAGGAGGCTTGCGACACCGAACGTCGTCAGCAGCAAACCGTATGTGTAGGCGCTGAACCCGAGCGAGCGGAGAGCGAACAGCGACAGCACAGTCAACGCAGCTCCGTTGGCAAGGAACCACACGTGTGTCGATATCGCGAGCGGGTTAAGAGTGCGGTGGCGATACGTGAATCTCAGACCCTCACGCACTTCGTTCATCAGGTTTCGGGAGCGAGAAACGGATCGAGGCTCGTCGACGTCGAGCCCGAAATTGAGTGCGGCATCGATGAGGTAGCTGATCGCGTCGACGGCGATCACCACGGGAGCGCCGAGCAGGCCTACGAGTGCGCCTCCGACCGTTGGCCCCAATGTCGTTGCCGCTGCGTCGGCTTGGTCGAGTCGAGCGTTTGCTTTCACCAGTTGGCTGCGTGGAACCAGCCGGGGTAACAAGGACTGCATCGCAGCGAAGCCGAACACCGAAAAGGAGCCGAACAACAGCAACACGATGACCAGAACCCAGATGTGCAGAAGCCCGGCGAGCCACAGGAGCGGGACGGCACCGAGCACCACCGCTCGACCGACGCTGGCCCACACGAGAATTGGCTTGCGCCGCCACCGATCGACATAGACCCCCGCGACCAACCCGAGCACCGCATACGGGATGAACTGAGCCGCGTTCACCACACCCACTTCGAACGGCGTCGCGTCCAAAAGCTGCACTACCAAAATGGGCATCGCCACAGCTGTCACCGACGAGCCGGCCGAACTGATCACCGCGGCCGTGAGAAAGCGTCGGAACGATGAACGGTGACCTGCCGGCGAAACGTCACTCATCGCTGACATCCACGACGCCACACAGCCGACTTCACCAGTCTGTCCCGCTCATGCACGGCACTGTAACCGAGCACGCCCGATATCGGTGCTGAGGACGAGACGGCTGTTGGCATTGCGAAATTGATAGAAGCACTCAACCGTGACCAAGGACTAGAGCGGACACAGCTACTCACCTCGTCCCCGTAGGTGGGGTTACCCGTCTCGACTTGCACTCCGCGATGCTCACCGAGTGGACATTGCGCAGCGAACACGATTGGCTGTCACTCATTGTTGCGTTTCTTGGACCCAGTCGGGGTGTTCTCGGCTGTCGTCGAGCACCCAGGTACGGGATTCCTCGCCGATGCGGTCGGGGTCAGTGAGCCAGCATGTTGCGTCGGGCGCCCACCCGGCGATGACGCTCGCCGTCTCGTCGTCGACTCCGATCGCGGTTCCCGCCGCGGCCAGGTATCCCATAACGGTGAGATGCACGCCCGTGTAGCACTCGGCGACGAGCTGCCAGTTGGGGATGACCCAGCGCCCTGATCGTCCGGTGGTCCGGTACCAGTCGTGTCGTTTATCCGCGGTGACCTCGAGGGGGAACCGTCTGCAGAGTTCCGCCCACGCCTGCGCACCGTCGATCTCGTATATGCGAGCGCCGGCGGGTGCGTCGACTTGTCGCACGGCGATGCGTTTCCAACCCATGCCGTCTTCGACGAACCACAATTCTGCCGGGGTCCCGTCGAACAGTGTCCGTGTCGAACACCGAACAGACGGATTCGACCACCAGTAACCGGACCAGTTCGCCTTTGGATCGGTCGGGCGGTCAGCGGCTCGCGCTTCCGCTGCGAGAGTGTGCTCGTGCCAGTCGCTCAGGAGTTCTGCACCCGTCGACTCAAAGGTATCGGGGCTGTCGTCGTCCCGGCTCACTATCACCCATTGATCGGTCTCGGCGAGCGCGGTCGTCCACCACTGCGTGTGTGGGGATCGTGCGATGTGCTCGGCGACTCGTCGAAGCTCACGCCGTACCGGCTCGGTTGCGACGAGGATATCTTCACCGTCGGGGTCCTGCCAGTAGCGCGCTGTGTCCGTCGCTGCGGCGAGGGCCGAACGGAGTGCAACCTCGGTCACCTCGGGAAGCGGTACCTCGGACAGGCGGTGCGCTACATCGTCGGCAGTGACGACGGTCTGCCGCGCTTCGTCTGCGCCGGGGCCGAACAATACGCTCGAGTCTCGGTCGGGGTCGAGGTGATAGGAGGCCAGAAAAACCGCGGAACCAAACGAGTCGTCATGTGGCTCGGGTCGCCGGATCCGTTCGGCATCCATCACGTAGTCAAGCAGCATCCGCCGTCCGCGTGGCCCCGACAACAACGTATCCGCTGTACTCGTTGTGCTCACTGCCTCAGGCTCCTCGTTTTCCGTCATGACTGTGTGTACCAGTGTGACGACCTATCGGTGTTGTCCGCTTGGGCCACACACCCCGGCGGCCCCAGCGGATCGGGCATCACTCGTCGAACACGAAGGTGGCGCTGCCATCTTCTGGTAGTTCGTGAACGATCACCTCGTTGCCGATACCCGTGACAACGGACACGAAAGTGGCCGCCTCCCTGTCGATCCCGACGAGCCAACTGATTTCGACACCCTGCTGACGGGGCACTCGATGGAAGACCGATTCACCCCCTTCTATAGCCGCTCCCGGGTGCAACGATCGGGCTGTGTCCAATACCGCTTGCCGCACGGCACCGAGGTCGATCAGGTCATCGTCCGGTCCGATCTGTGACGGCTGAAAATGCGTCAGAGCGAACGGCAGACGGATCATCACCTTGGGCTCGGGCGCGGATCCCTGCACCGGGTTTTCACTGAAGTCGACGTCCCAGACGAGGGCGCCGTCCTCGACAGTCGGGACAAGACCGGAATGTTCGATACCCGACTCGACACTGATACGCACCGAATCGACGTAGTCCGCCAACGACGCCGACTCCGGATCAGATTCATCAGCGCCCTCCGAACCGAACTCGCGAACGCAACCTTGCCGCTGCCCACCGCGCGTGTCGATGCACAACAGATCGCCGCAGCCGTGCACCGCGAACGGAATGTATTCGGCGACAAACATGTGCGCGACTTCCCCGGCCGGCTGCCCCCGCGCGACACTCCCCCACTCATCGCCCAAATCTTCGGTGTCATGAAGGTGCTCTCGCGAGTATCGGTGCTCTGCGACGACCTCGTCGAGACAGAGCGTCTCAAAGCCCGGGAACACACTCCCGACGAAGGCTTCTCCACCGGTCGGCCTCTTTTGGCCGTCGTGAAGTGAAAAGAACTCTCGAATCTCCGCAGTCCACGGCGCCGTTGCGCGTTCTGCATCTTCTCTCTCGGCGAGTGTCCGCGGCGGACGCATCGCGCCTGCCGTGATCGGAGCCTTCTGGTGAAGAACCTGCATGTACCGCAGCCATGCGTCAGTGAGGGTCATCGCCTGAATGTATCCGGCGGGTCAGGGTAAGAGTCAGGGCGCGTACTTCCATTCAAGTTAGCCGTCGACCACTTTAGGTTTCCAATATTCGTCGAATGTTGATCCGGTTTCGAGGCTGTCTGCGAGATCGGCGAGCATCGCGCTCAGGGAGACCCACCGAGGCCCGGCATCGTCTGCAGCGAAATTGTCGAACTCGGTCACACACCCGTAGAGGTCACCGGGACCGGTATCGACGAACAACAGGTAACCGTCGAGTCCGCGAATGGAATGAACTCCGGCATATAGGTAAATACCGCCGTGCCGGCGGTTGTTCCCTGCGGCGGCTCATGCTCCTCGATCTAAAGCACGCGAGCGCCCCAGGGCCACACTGCATTACACAACTCCCGAGTTCGATTTTGCGTACATCAGGTGGATGGGCAGGATCGAATTCCACAACGCGCGAAGGCTTTACGATCTCGAGAACACCAAGGGAAATTGGCGACGCCAACGCCGGTCAGCCCGAACAAAGTAGAAGCCCCACCCCCGTGGGGAGGGTGGGGCTTCCTTCGGTCCGGCGCTCACGCACAGCGGGAGGGTGGTGGACGTGCCGGACCGACGACACGGCAGGGAGTCAAGCTGCCGCGCCCAAGCGCTGACCGGAAGGAATGCGCCTGAGATTGTGGTTCGGAAACCATCAAACCAGACAAACTGGACGCATGTTCAGGAATCGAAGAATTCGACTCCGCCCGTCAGAAAGATCTCACTGCACCCGATAGGTTTCGCTGCGGACAGGGTCCACCAACCGCCGCATGACCTCGTACGCGCGGTCCGGATCCGTGTACGGCGGAATCATCATCAAAACGAGTTGACGACCATAGATGTCGTCGAGATACATCAAATCGTGGGGCTGGCCAGGGTACGGACCCCGCACTTCCAGTCCGTCGACCTCGTCGATACGTCGCTGCGCGCTACTGATCGTGTTCCAGTCGAACGCAACTCTCGCGATCGGCCCCAGCCGCAACGAAAGTGCGGATATCAGATCGTGAAGCTCCGCCGTGACGTTCGTGGTCCACGGGAACCACGCGCCGTCCACCGAAGCCTTGACGGCACCTTGCCCACGAAGCAGGAACCGCGGGGTCCGCGTCGGCGAAGGGAAAGGTTGCCCGACATGGCGCTGCGGTGCTTCCATTGCATAGTCGAGAGTGCTGATGTGCGCCATGACGAGGCTCCTTGACGGAGGATTCGTGGAACCGTCAGGCAGAGGCGCCCGGTCGTGGGTTCCATGCCTCCAGGTTACTCCGGTGCACAACGCCGACTATGCGTCGACGGAAATGATCACGCCGGTATCGCCGTACGGGAACGGACCATCACCGACGTGACCGAGAGTGTTGAAGAATTTCGAAATCGTAGCCACACCGTCACCACTCTTACGGAATGTGGTGACCGAGATCGTCTTCTCTTCGCCCAGGAAGATGAAACGTGCGCATGCCTCCACAAACTCCACGACCATGCACGCGAATGAATTTTCGCTACCCCAGGAGTTTCAAAACGGACAATTATCCGGACGAAGATGAACAGCAGGTGCCGAGTGGTGGAAATGTCGCGGAACGACCCCGTCTCAGGTCGATTTGAGGCCCGCCGGTGTTGGAACATGACTTCTCGTGAATGCGGAACTCATCGTTCTCCTCGTCGTCGTCGTAACCGCTCTGGGGTTCGACTTCACCAACGGTTTTCATGACACTGGCAACGCTATGGCCACGTCGATTGCAACCGGCGCCCTCAAGCCCAAGGTGGCAGTCGCTCTGTCTGCTTCCTTGAACCTGGTCGGAGCTTTCCTCTCGGTAGAGGTTGCTGCCACCGTGGCCAAGGGCGTGGTGAACCTCGGAAATGTGGGTGGCCAAGCGCTGCTCACCATCGTCTTCGCCGGCCTTGTCGGCGGCATCATCTGGAACCTGGCAACGTGGTTGCTCGGTATCCCCTCGAGTTCCTCGCATGCGCTGTTCGGCGGTCTGATCGGCGCCGCCATCGCGTCCCTCGGTATGAGCGGTGTCGCCTGGAGCGGCGTCCTCAGCAAGGTTGTCATCCCCGCAGTTCTCGCGCCCGTCGTGGCCGGCTTGGTTGCCGCGGCCGGCACCTGGCTCATCTACCGCATCACCTCGAACGTCGGAGAAGAAACCAAGGACAAGGGTTTCCGACTGGGCCAGATCGGTTCGGCTTCACTCGTTTCTCTCGCCCACGGCACCAACGACGCTCAGAAGACCATGGGCGTCATCTTCCTCGCCCTGGTAGCCCACGGAACCATTTCCGCCGACGCGGACATGCCGTTCTGGGTCAAGCTCACCTGCGCGCTCGCGATCGCTGCCGGAACCTACCTCGGCGGTTGGCGAGTTATCCGCACGCTCGGCAAGGGACTTGTCGAGATTGCCGCACCACAAGGCATGGCAGCCGAAGCATCCTCTGCTGCAATCATTCTCACTTCCAGCCACCTCGGCCTTCCGCTCTCCACCACCCATGTGGCGACGGGTTCCATCATGGGAACCGGTCTGGGACGCAAGGGCGCCGAAGTTCGTTGGGGCGTAGCCGGACGTATGGCGGTCGCCTGGTTGATCACTCTCCCGTCCGCTGCGATCGTCGGCGCTCTGTGCTGGGGACTGGCCAACATCGTCGGCGGCCTGCCCGGCGTCCTGGTCGTATTCGCCGTGCTCATCGCGTTGGCCGGCTGGATGTACCTGCGCTCCCGCAAGGAGCCCATCGATCCGAGCAATGTCAACGCCGAATGGGACGGCGGCCTGGTACCCGCAGAGGTCCCCGGGCCGGACGCCCGCGTCACCACCGACGTCAAAGCCTGAAAGAGGGAATCGACATGGATATCTTGAAAAACACCGTCGACTCGCTCTGGCAGGTCGTACTGGTCGGCCTCTTGCTGGGCGCCGGACTCCCGGCGATCTTCGCGATCGGCCTGAAATCCCTCGACGCCGGGCAGCGTGGCAGTGGGGGCGGGAGCACTGCCGTCGCGGCTCGCAGTCCGTTGGCCGTGGCAGGTGCAGTGGTGTGCTTCGCGGTTGTACTCATCGCGATCGTCACCGGAATCCTTTTCATCATGCAGGGCTTCCTCAGCCACACCTTCGGCATCGAGATCTTCTGATCCCCGGCGCGGCTCTCCCCTGCGCCCTCACGAGCGGAAAGACATCACCGTGACTGCACCGACTCCATCCCTGCCCCAGTCCATACTGGAATGGCTTCGCGCCGGCTACCCCGAAGGCATACCGCCCAAGGATCGCATTCCGTTGGTCGCATTGCTACGACGCAAGCTCTCGGACGCGCAAATTCGAGAAATCGCCATCGGCGCTGCACTTGCAGAACTGAGCGATGTCAACAGCGACCAGGTGATCTCGAGCGACGAGATCAGCGCTCAGATCGCAGATCTGACGAGCCAGACGCCCTCGGACCAGGACATCGCGCGCGTTGCCTCGGTCCTGGCTGCCGCCGGGTGGCCACTCGCTGATCTCGACAACGACTGAAGCTCGATTCGTTGAGCCTTCCACCACTTCTGGCTTCGATACTCGGCTGGCTGCGTGCCGGGTATCCGAACGGTGTGCCGGAGCAGGACTACGTCCCTTTGATGGCCCTGCTCCGGCGGCAGCTGTCGGACGCAGAGATCGCCGTTCTTGCCGACGATCTCGTCGCCGAGTTTCCAGTTCCAGTCGATCCGATCGACTTTCCGGTTCCGGTCGATCCGATCGACATCGGCGTCCTCATCACCAAAGTCACCGACGACATGCCGCACGAATCGGATGTCGCTCGGGTACGGGAACATTTGATTCGTGGAGGTTGGAAAATCGACGCTCAACCTCCGGTAGACGACTCCTGACGGCACTTCGTGAATCGGACCAGTTTGATAACGAACCGATAACGGAGCCGTCGGAGCCAATACAGACCACTTAGTGTCATCAGGAATTCCGTGCCTCGGGGGCTCGGTCGGATCTCGGTGTGCAAGCACCTTTGGGGCGGGAGTGATTTATGCACGAGGAACACATTGATCTTGCAAACAACCGAGATTCTTCGAAGAAGCGAATTTCGAGACGAATCAAGCGTCGGATCCTCGGCATCGCTGCGACAGCCCTCGCACTCCCCCTGACAGCAGGTCTGATCAGCGGTTCAGTAGCAACAGCGGCACCTGCGCGCACCGCTCCGGCCGGTGGTATCGAGGACGTCTTCGTCGACTCCTCGATGGGACCGATCAAGGTCCAGATCCAGTGGGCTTCACGCGGCGGCAACGCGGCTCTCTATCTTCTCGACGGTTTGCGTGCACGTGACGACCGAAACGCGTGGAGTTTCGAGACCAACGCCCTCGAACAGTTTCGCGGCGACAACGTCACCCTGGTCATGCCGGTCGGCGGGCAGTCCAGCTTCTACTCCGACTGGTACGCGACCAGCAATTTGAATCGCCAGCCAGTGACGTACAAATGGGAAACGTTCCTCACTCAGGAACTTCCCGCGTATCTGGAATCGCGCGGCGTTTCCCGAACCAACAACGGTGTGCTCGGACTCTCCATGGGTGGCAGTGCGGCCTTGACGCTCGCGGCCTACCACCGCGATCAGTTCAAGTTCGCCGGGTCGTTGTCGGGATACCTCAACATCTCGGCTCCAGGTATGCGTGAAGCGATCCGCGTGGCGATGGTCAGCGCCGGATCCTTCAATGTCGATGCCATGTGGGGACCGCCGTGGAACCCTGCTTGGCTCCGCAACGACCCGTTCGTGTTTGCCCCCGAATTGGCTGGGCTCTCGCTGTACATATCCGCTGCGAGCGGCCTACCCGGGCAGTTCGATCAACCGCGTCGGCCCGTCGACTTCGTGAATACCGGTAGTGCCATCGGGCTCGAGGCCCTTGCCTTGATGAACTCACGGGCATTCCAACTGCGCATGAACTCCCTGGGAATTCCGGCAACGTACAGCTTCCCGGCCAACGGCACTCATTCGTGGCCGTACTGGGGTGCAGAACTGTGGAAGGCCCGAGGCCAGATCCTCGACACCCTCAACGCTTGGTGAACTGACAACTACTCGATCACCGACAACCGCAGGCCTCGACCGATATTCGGTCGAGGCCTGCGTCGTTCGAATTCAGAGCGCGGCAAAGAGATCCACGGTATTGCCGTCGGGATCGAGAAGAACGGCGTAACGCTGCCCCCACACGGCATCGAACGGCGCCTTGTGTCCGGGGAAGTCGGATGTGATGCGCTGATACGCCTCGTCGACGGCAGCGGGTGTGCCGAAATCGAACGCCAACGCGACAGGGTGTCGCCCCTCCCCGACAGCGAAGTCAGGATCGAAGCTTGCGATGGTGGACAGCGCGTCCCACGCCAGCCGAAGCCCACCGTCGAACGTGAACTCCACATGGGGAGCATCCGCGGGTGTTTCCGGAATGTCGAGCCCGAGGGTTCGGTAGAACGTGAGGGAACGAGCGAGATCGTTGGTGACGATTCCGACGAGATCGAGTCTCGGAGAGACGGACACGGTATTTCTCCTGTTTCGGGTCGAGAAGTGATCGGCGAGTGTGTGACGATGATCTGATGACCGGCACTGACACCCTCACTCTTGACGGTAGTCGGACGGCAGCGTCGAGTCTTGAACAAAACGGCCACACCTATGTCGAGAATCGGATCACCGGTTCGACCGACCTCTTCAGCTGCACGTGGAAGAGCACTACCGAATCCGATACGTCCACGCAGGCAAAGCGAATACTTCCCGATCTCTGCGCCGACTTCATCGTCGACAGCGACGGAAGGTCGTGGCTTGTCGGACCTGCAACCAGTGCCGATCTGGTTTCGGTCGCCGCCGGTACGACGATGTGGGGCATCCGCATCAAACCACCCGCTCTGCGGAGCCTGCTCGGCGCCGCGGCCGACGCGGTGCAGGATTCGAAGATCGCCTTCGACGACATCCTGACTTCCCGACAAGCTCGGGTGCTTGCCGATGCCCTTCGCCACGAGGCAGTCGACGCCAATCTGCTGGACCAGCTGTGGCGGGGACTGGAACCGGACTACGGAATCGAACGAGGCTATTGCGCGCTCATCGCCTCACCTACGACCCCGGTCCGCGAGATCGCCGCAGACCTCGGTGTTTCCGAACGTCATTTTCGACGCTCGATCACGTCGTCGGTCGGGCTGTCCCCCAAGCTGATTCAGAAGGTACAACGCATGCAGAATGTACTAGCTCTCAGCCGCAGCGCAGATCTCACGTTGTCCTCGCTGGCCGGCCGCGCCGGATACGCCGACCAAGCCCACCTCGCGCGCGATACGCGAGCGCTGGCCGGTCTGACGCCGACTCAGCTACTGCGCGAGCACCGGTAGAGATGAACGAAGATCTGTTCTCGGCCCTCGATCACCTGGCTGCCACGTCGACCGTCGTGATCGATCGACCCCGCGGGTCGGCACACCCGCGGTACCACGCTGCGATCTATCCGCTCGATTACGGCTATCTCGACGGCACGGTCAGCGCGGACGGCGACGGGATCGATCTGTTCCGAGGCTCGGCCGTCGGAACCGGCGTTGTTGCCGTGGCTGTTATTGCCGACATCGTCAAGAAGGACGTGGAAGTCAAAATCCTTCTCGAATGCACTGCGAATGAAATCGACACTGCTGCAGCATTTCTCCGTGACACGTTAGGTCTCGGTGCCACGATCCTGCGACGCGCTGTCAGCTGAGTTCGTCGAATCGCGGAACAAGATACTCCGCAACCCACTTCGCTTCCTCGATCAGCGGCCAGCCCGCCAGAATCAGTGCAGTCAAACCGGTTCGGCTGCGAAGCGTGCGCACCGAGTCCGTGATCGAATCCGGATCACCGACGTAGTACACCGCCGACGACCCGGTGCCGAAGATGTCGAGCGGCGACCACGCCGTGATACCTGCGTACAGACCGTCACCGACGTACAACTCCTCCGGTTCCGGAAGTCGGCCGGCCGCAATCTTGTCCGCCCAGCCCTGTCGCTGTGCGTCGCGAGCAGTGAAAGTTTTGAGGTCCTGTTTCCCCTGAGTACGACGACGCACTGCGTTGTCCAAGACATGGGCGATCTGCTCGACGCCTGTCTTCTCGAACAAGGAGCGGAACCGGTCGTGCGCCTGCGCCTTGGTGGGGCGAACGATCACTCCGGTGAGCGCACCGAAGTCGGTGAATTCGCGTCCGGCTGCCTCCGCCGCCACCCGCGCGGCAGAGAACTTGTCTTCGATGAACGAAGTTTCGCGCAGCATCGCCAAGTAGGTGTCGAGCACCTTGCCTGAATTCGCCAGGCCTGCAGGCGAATCACCGGTGCCCCACAGCGGAACCTGATGCCCCGTGGGCGCGTCGATACGCAGTGGCGTGTTGGGAAAGTTCGACTCGGTCCCTTCGGAGTAGATGCGGCGGAAGTCTGCCCAGTACTGCTCCCCCAACTCGTAACGCTCGTCGTGGGGCACGTTCATGTCGTACTTGGTCAGGATGTTCTCGCGTCCGTTGACCGAGTTGATCAACAGTCGGCCACCGCTGAAGGCGTCGAAGGTCAATGCCTTCTCCGCAAGCAGGCGCGCCGGAGTCATGTTCGCGTATACAGCGACGAGGAACTTCATGCGCGTGGTGTGCGCTGCGGCCCAGGTCGCCGAGATGAACGGATCGTTCGGCCAGGTGGCAACCAGAGCGCCTTCGAATCCGCCGTCGTCGATGGTCTTTGCGAGCTCGATCTGCCTGGCCCCGTCCACGGGATACAGTCCGCCAGGGCTCCACGGGTAGTCCCCGTCGGCCTGGGTGAGATACCAAAAAGTCTTGACGCCCATCAGTTCTGCACTCCAGCCGGCAGGTCGAACGATTCGATTCGGGCCCGCGAGTGGATGGTGTCCGCATTCACGTTGTAGAGCGCATCGAGGTATGCGACTGCAAAAGACCCAGGGCCCGAGGCATTTTCCTCGGCGATCTCCGATGCCACGGCAACATGCGTGTGCGCAGCAACCAATCCGTCCAGCGCGGTCGGCGTCACGGCGAGGTAGGCGGCGACAAGGCCACCCAGAGAGCAACCGGTACTGGTCACGCGCGGCAACAGTGCGCTGCCACCGGAGACTCGGATGCCCCGGGTGTCACCGCCCGCATCGCGTCCGACGATGTAGTCGACCGGTCCTGATGCCGAAACTGCGTCGGCATGCTTCAGAAGAGACAGTGCGGCCGGCACGGCATCGACGGAGTCCGAGGCACTGTCGACGCCGCGGGTGTCACCACCGAGTCCGGCCAGAGCGATGATCTCCGAAGCATTTCCGCGGATTGCGCTGGGGTGAAAGCGCAGCAGGTCCACTGCGATACCGCTGCGCCAGGGCAGTCCGCCGACGCCCACGGGATCCAAAACCCATGGCGTACCGGCAGTTCTGGCCGCTTCTGCAGCAACCAGGAAGGCTTCTGCCGTTCCGTCGTCCGGTGTTCCGAGGTTGACCAGAACTCCCCCGGCGATGGCGGCGAACCCACCCGCTTCGTGGACATTGTCGATGTGAGCATTGCTTGCGCCGGCAGCGAGCAGGACGTTGGTCAAGAAGTTTGCCGAAACGATGTTCGTCAGCGATTGAACGAGCGGTACCTGATCGCGGAGTGCGTCGATCGCCGACGCCACGGTTTCGACAGAGACAGTGTCAGACATGAGAATTCCTTCAGGACGGAAAGTAGTTGGGGACTGCGGCGATTCAGGACCGCGGACATCGAACATCCGCAATCGCGCCGCCGGGCTCACTACCGACAACCATCGGCAGGGTCGGATCTGCAGTCCATTCCTCCAACGAGCCGTCGTAGACTTTGACATCCTCGTGGCCGCTTCGGATCAGTGCAAGTGCGGTCAAGCACGCCGAAACTCCACCGCCGCAATAGATCACGACAGGCTCGGTGACGGCTGGTAGAACGTCGGCCGATCTCGACAAAACTTCGTCCACCGGAAGCATCCGAGCGTCGGCGTCGAGAAGGCTCTTCGCGGACAGATTCACACTTGACGGAATATGTCCGCGTCGCGAGTATCGCGTCTTCTCCGTTCCCTCGTACTGCTCAGCTGCCAGGGCACACACCAGCGTTCCGGCTTCTTCTCCGGAGGACAGTGAGGCAACCCGCGGTAGATCGACCCACAGTCCGAGATCCGTCACGCTCCAACGCGCCGACGCCGACGTGTGGGTTACGTCGTCGCCGCTCACGAGAGCGAAGCCGAGTCGCGTCCAGTCGGCGAGGCCACCGTCGAGGACTCTTGCTTCGATGCCGGCGTTGCGAAACACCCACCAGAGCCTCGATGCCCAGGTGGTCGATCCCTGGTCGTAGATCACGATTGCCGCACCCGGCTCGATACCGCTCGATTGAAGATCGGTAACCAACTGCTCCGGTGACGGACGCGTGAAATGCAGTGCCGCTTCCCTATCGGAGAAGACATTCATGAGGTCGACGTGCCGAGAACCCGGGATGTGCGAGGAGACCCAGCCGGCGTACCCGGACTCTGGCCGGTAGTCACCATCGAATCGTGCGGGAGGAAAATGCACCGTCGCGTCGAGCACAGAGACGCCTCCCTCACGCAGCATCGCGTCGAGTTCAGCGGCACCCACCAGCGGCGACGCGGTCTCTCCAGCCACCTCGGACCCTCTCCCTCGGAAACGAACAATCACGAATCTAAATGAGTACTAGCGTATACGCAAGTACTCACTCGTCGTCGATGGCATAATCGAACGCGCTCTACTTGCATGCACAGGAATGGGGACACATGGATCTCGACGCCGATACGAGCACCACCGATCTGCTGGTGCCGGAGGCTGCGCTGGGCCGGTCCGATCAGACTTCGAGGCAGTACCTGCGCCTGCGTGCCGACATCCTGGCGGGCAAGTTCCCCCAGGGCGCTCCGCTGCACGAGACTCAATTGTGCGAATCGTACGGCGCATCACGTACCCCGATCCGTGAGGCACTCAACTGGCTCGCGCACGACGGTCTACTCGAACGAGCCGCCCGCGGTTTTCGGGTCCGCTCCGGCACTCCCGAAGACGTCATCGAGATCTACGCAGCGCGGGTTGCCCTCGAATCGGAAGCCGCCGGCGCGGCCGCACTCCGTCACAGCGATCTCGACCTTGCCCGCCTGGATGGATTGCACGAGTTCTGCTGCACTGCAACAGAAGGCACCGAGGTTCGTGCCGGGAACTTCAAGTTTCACGAGGCCCTCTGGCAGGCCGCCCACAATTCCACGATCACGTCACTGCTGATCCGACTCACTACCCAATTGCGAATCTACGACAGCGGCCCGCCGTCGAACTACGGCGAACCGGACCTGCTCAATTCGGAGCATCAAGAGATCCTGAACGCCATTCGCTCCAGGGACGAATCGTCAGCTCGTGGTCACATGCGCAACCATCTCGAGCGCAGCCGCGACCAGCGGATAAGGATGTTCGCCAGCCGCTGACTCCAGACAGCCCAGAGTCGCGGACTCCGGTCAGCCCAGGGTTCTGCGCCGACGCCTACGCCGCCCGTCTGTCACGCGGGGAGCGTGCCGGTCTCGACGTCGTACACGCTCTCGGCCGGGCTCGACATCACTCGGTCCGCCATCTCCTGCTTGAGCACTGTCAGCCGCGCCTCGTCGTCGACCGTCCGGTCACCTTTGCGGGCGAGAGTGATGAACTCGTCGACGACAAATCCCTCACGAATGGTCAGCGTGACGCTCGCGCCTCGATAGTCGACCCGAAATACGTACAGTGCGAGTGTATTTCCACGTTCAGGCCTGGCCAGGGAACTGTCGACGGTGTACCGCCCTTCTGTCACCGCGCGCGTGACCAATTCGAACGCATCGCGCACTCCAGGTCCGCCATGTGCGGTGGCCACGACCAGGTCGCGACGCTCCACGGAGCCCTCCCCACCGAACACACCAAGTGCGCGCTCGAGGACCTTGTAGGCGTGCGCCACGCCGCCCGGGGCCTGCGGACCGTGATAGCGGAGGGCATCCTCGTACGTGAAGTCGAGCGTCGTCCCGTGATCGGTCACGGTGAGCGTGCTGGTCATGATGGGCGTCCTCGCCGGTCAGTCCTGGTCGATCGGATTGTTCCGCGAGACGATGAGCGGATCGATCGGAGTGAAAGGGAAGTGTGGCAGCTCGCGTTCCGGAACGCCGAACGAGGCCGAGAGAACGCTGCGTGAGAACGCGGAAGCCGTTGCACGGTAGCCTATGTCGCCTGGCGTCGACTGGTCGAAGAAGATGAGGAAGTTGATGTCCTCGTCGCCCACAACCTCGATGTGATGAGGATAGGCACGTGGAACGAAGTACACCTGGCCCGGTTCGAGCAGGTAGGTGTCGAGTGATCCGTCGGGATCGAGAACTGTCATCCGCCCGCGACCCCGATGCACGTATCCCATCTCGGCAGTGACGGGATGCCAATGGGGCTCACGCATTCCGCTCTCGCGAATAGTCAACGAGTACATCGAAAGATCCTCCAGCGCTGCCCAATACTGCTTGCGCGCCACCTTCGCCTGTCCGTACGGATAGGCGAGAGGGGCGATCTGGCCGTCGAGGTCGAAGAGATGCGCGTTGGGAAGGCCGGCGGTATCGGGAATTACGGCCGCACCGCCGCGCCGCACTATCTGGGACGCATCGGCTCTACCGAAGACATCGAAGGCTGATGCGGCGAGGTCGTAGGTATTGCCGAGCACCGCGTTCGACATTGCGCTGACGCTACTCTGCAACGAGAAGTGCTGCGGGAGAGAAGTTCGCAAGGCAGCGATGATCTCCGCTTCCTCCTCGCCGACATTCTCGATGTGATAGATCGCCCCGGATTCGACGTGATACATCTGCCCCGCTCGCACCACGAAACTTGCGAACTCATCGACATTGCCCAACATCGAGACAAGAACAGTTCCGCTCGTGACGTAGGCGATCTGGTTCGCGTTGACGTTCCATTGTGGTTCGCGGATCGCGCCGGGGCCGAGAACAATTCGTTTGATCGACAGACCGGACAGGATCGGCAACGAACTCGTGTCGAGCTGCGAGATCGAGCCGAGTTCGTTCTCGAAGATGCTGGGACCATGGCGCAGCGAAGCAACGTGTGTGGTCATGGCAATTTGATCCTTCCCACTCTGGTCCTTCCGACTCTCTGACGTCAGTCCTCGATGAAGGCGAGAATGTCCTGGTCGAGGGTCTCCTGATACGAGCCGTAGATCCCATGCGGTGCACCCGGATATACCTTCAGCGTGCCGTTCTTCACCAGCTTGATCGCTTTCTCCGCCGCCGCGCCGATCGGCACGATCTGATCGTCGTCCCCCTGAGCGATGAAGATCGGAACGTCGATGGATTCGAGATCGGCAGTCTGGTCAGTCTCCGAAAATGCCTTGACGCAGTCGTATGCCGCGGCGAGGTTGACCAACATCCCTTGTCGCCAGAAGTCGTCCTTCGCTCCCTGCGAGACATCGGAGCCTTCGCGGTTCGCGCCGTAAAAGCTCTCGCTGAGGTCCTTGTAGAACTGCGATCGGTCCCCCAGCAAGCCCTTGCGGATTCCGTCGAACACCTCGATCGGTGTGCCTTCAGGGTTGCCGTCCGACTTGACCATGATCGGCGGTACGGCGCCGGCGGTGATCACCTTGGCCACGCGCCCTTTGCCGTGCTGCGCCGCGTAGCGGACCACTTCCCCGCCGCCGGTCGAATGGCCTACCAGGATCAGGTCTTTCAGGTCGAGGGTATCGATCAGCTCGGCCAGGTCCTTGGCATAGGTATCCATGTCGTTGCCGGTGTACGTCTTCGACGAGCGACCGTGTCCTCGACGATCGTGCGCGATGGTCCGGTATCCGGCGTCGGCGAACAGCTTCATCTCGACCTGCCAGGCGTCGGAACTGAGCGGCCACCCGTGGCTCAGGACGATCGGCCGGCCGGTGCCGTGCTCGGTGTAGTAGATCTCGGTTCCGTCGGAGGTGGTGATGTAGGGCATGTTCTGCTCTTCTCTGTCGAGTCGTGGAGTGAGGCCCGGACACGCTGCCCGGCTTGCTCACCCTGCGAGTGCCCACTACGGGCGCGATCGACGCATCGATCGACAGAAATCACCACTGCTGGGCACAACAGTCCGGCCCGACACCGCGGGGTGTCGGGCCGGACTGTTGTGTCAGATGAAAACGATCAGTAGTCGGCCTCGGTGTAAACGATCATGCCGCGCAGGTTCTTTCCCTCCAGCATATCGGCGTAACCCTCGTTGATCTCCTCGAGCTTGTAGGTCTTGGTCACCAACTCGTCGAGTTTGAGTGCGCCGCTTCGGTAGTGATCGAGCAACTTGGGAATTTGGGACCTTGGCCCGACCCCACCGAAGATGGCTCCCTGCAAACGCTTCTGCAGAAGGGTCAGCTCGAAGAGGCTGAGCGTCACCTGCGAATCCGCGTAATGCCCCATTCCGACGACTACTACCTGGCCACCCTTGCCCGTCGCACTGAGCGCGGGCTGAATGATGTCGCCGTGGATCTCACCCACGGTGATCACGGTGACGTCGGCCATCTTGCCCCAGGTGATCTCGCCGATTACCGGTAGCGCTTCCTCGAGTGAGGCAAACGTGTGTGTGGCGCCGAATTCCTTTGCCTTGTCGCGTTTGAACTCGACGGGATCGATCGCGATCACAAATCGCGCTCCGGCCGACGCCGCACCCTGTACCGAGTTGATTCCGACACCGCCGACGCCGACGACCACCACCGTGTCGCCGACCTTGGCTCCACCGATCGCGGTGGCCGATCCCCAGCCGGTGGCGACACCGCAACCGAGCAAGGCCGCTTTGTCGAGCGGGATGTCCTTCTCGATCTTGATCACCGACGCCTCGTTGACGGTCACGTACGGCGAGAATGTTCCGAGCAGGCACATCTGGATGACCGGCTCGTCGTTGAGGGTGACGCGGTACGTCTTGTCGGAGATCGCCTGCCCGGTCAACAGGCCGGCTCCCTCGTCGCAGATGTTCTGTAGACCCTTCGCGCAAGACGGACAACGTCCACACGCCGGGATGAAGGCGAGAACCACGTGGTCGCCTTCTTCGACGCTCGTGACACCCGGGCCGACCTTCGTCACCACTCCGGCGCCTTCGTGCCCGCCCAAGGCCGGGAAGAAGGGCAGCGGGCTGGCGCCCGTACGCAAATGTTCGTCCGAATGGCACAGTCCCGATGCGGCGAGTCGGACCTGCACCTCACCCGAGACCGGGTCGCCCAGCTCGACCTCTTCGATCTCCCATGCCTGACCTGGCGCCTTGACTACCGCTGCCTTGACCTTCACCTGCACTCCTCGAAATTCTTCGTGATGCACGGACGACGAAAGAACGCGCCGGCATTTGTGTCACCGATCACACTCCAGGTACGAGTGTGCCTGAAGTAGCTCGAGAATACTGCCGGTCTGTGCGCCTTTTTGGTAGTGGGCGCTACCAAAAAGGCGCACGGCTAACATGGACACAGTGGCCAAGGGAACTCGCAAGACCAGAACTCGCAGCAGTGCTCCCGAGCGAGGCGAGTCCGGTCCCGTCGCCGGCACTTTCCCCATCGATACCGGGACGTGCGAGCTTGTCCGCGATCAGTACTCCGACGACAGTTGGATCATCCAGATCAACGGAGTGCCCAGTTCCCACGTGAACGTCGCGGATCCCACGGTGCTCGACTTCGAATACATGCGGTGGATCGCGCATCTGGTCGATTCCGAACGTGACAAGGCCGAGCGTCTGCGGGTCCTGCATCTCGGCGGCGGTGCCTGCTCCATGGCCAGGTACTTCGCTGCCACTTACCCCGACGCACGTCAGGTGGTGGTCGAAATCGACGGCGCTCTGGCAGAACTCGTGCGCGATTGGTTCGACCTTCCGCGCGCACCACTGCTGCGCATTCGTGTCGGCGAGGCCCGCGCCGTCGCGGAAACTCTCACCGAGTCCACCCGCGACATCGTGATACGAGATGTCTTCGCCGGCAGCACAACTCCGACTCCGCTGACGACGGCTCAATTCACCACCCATGTACGACGCATACTTGCCCCGGGCGGTATCTACATCGTCAACTGCGGCGACACCCCGGATCTGCAGGGCGCTCGGAGCGAGGCCGCGACCATCGGCGCACAGTTCGAACACATGGCGATCATTGCTGATCCCGCAATGCTCAAGGGTCGCCGCTACGGCAACATGATCATCGCGGGCAGCGACGTACCGATCGGCGGGCAACCAGCGCTCGCGCGCGAGCTCCTCGGCGGCGGCGTTCCCGCCCACGTGTGGCAGGACGCCGAAGTGCGTAAGTTCGCCGCGAACGCGTCGATTCGGCAGGACTGAGCGAGAGCGCTACTCGCCGCCGAACACCCTCTCCACCACAGCTTTTGCTCGACGCGTGATGCGCAGATAATTGTCGAGGAACTCCCCTGCGTCGTCGCCGTATCCGGCGACCTGCGCCACGGCCGCGAGGACGCGTCCGGGACCGGGAAGCTGATCGGTCGGCTTACCGCGGACCAGAACGAGGCAGTTGCGTGCCTTCGTTGCGGTGATCCAGGCGTCACGTAGCAGTTCGACGTCGCCTTCGCTGAGCAGTTCCGCGGCGCCGATGGCGTCGAGAGTCTCCAGCGTCGACGTGTTGTGCAGCGTCTCGATCTTGTCGGCGTGCCGCAGCTGCAGCAACTGCACAGTCCACTCGATGTCGGCCAGACCGCCGCGACCCAGTTTGGTGTGCGTTGCCGGATCGGCTCCGCGAGGAAGCCTTTCGGAATCGACGCGCGCCTTGATGCGCCGGATCTCGCGCACCGCCGCGTCACTGACGCCGCCTTCGGGGTAGCGGGTCTTGTCGATCATGTGCAGGAACCGCAGTCCCAATTCAGGATCACCGGCCACCGGGTGCGCACGAAGGAGTGCTTGAATCTCCCACGCCTGAGCCCACTTCGCGTAGTACGCGTCGTAAGACTCCAGGGTTCGTACCATCGGTCCGTTGCGACCTTCCGGGCGCAGTCCGGTGTCGACCTCGAGCGGTGGATCTGTACTCGGTGCCCCGAGAAGCTTGCGCACCTTGTCGGCAATGCTGTTGGCCCACTTGACCGCAACGGTCTCGTCGACGCCCTCGCGGGGTTCGCACACGAACAGAACGTCCGCATCGGATCCGTAGCCGAGTTCCCCGCCGCCCAATCGGCCCATGCCGATGACGGAGAAACTGGCGGGAGCCTCGGTCCCGAGTTCGGTGACGCTGGCCTTGATCACAGCGGAGAGCGACGCGTTGAGCACCGCAGCCCAGACCGAGGACAGCGCCTTGCAGACTGCGGGAACATCGAGCATGCCGAGGATGTCGGCCGAAGCGATGCGGGCAAGTTCGTGTCGGCGCAGCGAGCGGGCCGCGGCAACAGCGCGATTCGGATCACTGTGTCGACCGGAGGCGGTGAGGATCCCGCGAGCGACATCCTCGGGCTTCGGTTCGACCAGGCGCGGTCCACTCGGTGAATCCGCGAACAAACGGATCACGTCGGGAGCCTTGATGAGCAGGTCGGGTAGGTACGCGGACGAGCCCAGCACGGTCATCAGACGCTCGGCGACCGCAGCCTCGTCACGGAGCAGGCGCAGGAACCACGTCTGGTCGACGAGCGCATCCGAGAGCCTGCGGTAGGCGAGCAGACCGGCGTCGGGATCAGGTGTGTCCGCGAGGGATTCGAGCAGCGTCGGCAGCAGGAGCGCTTGAATACGACCCTTGCGCGAAGCGCCACTGGTCAGTGCGGTCAGATGTCCGAGTGCATGCTCGGGCGCCGTGTAACCGAGAGCGGCCAACTGCCGCACCGCGGCTTCGGGCCCCAGGACCAGCGCTTCCTTGTCCATCCGCGCTACCGATTCGAGAAGCGGGCGGTAGAACAATTTCGCGTGAAGGCGGCGAATACGGTGCGAATTCCGCTTGATCTCGGCGCGCAGGACTCCGAGGGAATCCAGCCGACCGTCGGGTCGCATGTGTGCGGCGCGCGCCAACCAGCGCAGCGCTTCCTCGTCGTCCGGCGGCGGCAGAGTGTGCGTGCGCTTGAGCTTCTGCAACTGCAGACGGTGCTCGAGCAGACGCAGGAATTCGTACGACGCAGTCAGGTTGGCGGCGTCGTCGCGGCCGACGTATCCGCCCGCGGCCAAAGCGGTCAGTGCATCGACGGTGCTCTGCACGTGCAACGAACTGTCGGCCCGTCCGTGCACCAATTGCAGGAGCTGGACGGCAAATTCGACGTCGCGCAGGCTTCCGCGGCCGAGTTTGAGTTCACGCTCACGCAGTTCGGGGGGAACCATTTCCTCGACGCGTCGACGCATGGCTTGAACTTCGGGGACGAAGTCCTCGCGCTCGGAGGCGATCCACACCATCGGGCTCATCGCCTCGGAGTACTGGCGACCCAGCTCCATGTCGCCCGTCATCGGACGAGCCTTGAGCAGCGCCTGGAACTCCCAGGTCTTGGCCCAACGCTTGTAGTACGTGATGTGGGATTCGAGCGAGCGAACCAGTTCTCCGCGCTTACCTTCGGGACGCAGCGCAGCGTCGACCTCGAAGAATGCGGAGGTTCCGATACGCATCATCTCACCGGCAACGCGGCTTGCCGTCGCGTCGGCCGGTTCGGCGACGAACACGACGTCGACGTCGGAGACGTAGTTCAGCTCGCGCGCACCACATTTGCCCATGGCGATCACGGCGAGCCGGATCGGACAACTGCCCTCAGGGCACACCGTTGCAATGGCTACCGCGAGTGCAGCGGTCAGCGCAGCGTCAGCCAGGTCGGAAAGCTGATGCCCCACAGTCTGATACGGCACCACCGGTTCGTTCTCGACGGTCGCCGCAAGATCAGCCGCGGCCAGAAGCATCAGCTGATCCTTGTAGCTCTTACGCAGAGCAACAACAGCTTCCGGTCCGGTCACGGAGGCGCGGTAGGTCAGTGAGCCTTCGGTGGCACCCTCGTCGAGCGTGGCACCCACGGCCTCGAGCAAGGCCGCAGTCGCCTCGTCCTTGGTCGGCAGAGCTGTGCCGTCGAGAAGTTTCCAGCCGATCGGATCCGCGGCCAGGTGATCGCCGAATGCCGACGATGCACCCACCAGCGCGAACAAACGGCCGCGCAGGCTCTTGTCCTTGCGCAATGCCTGATCGAGTTCACGCCACCCGTCGCCGAGCCCGTCCTTGATCCGCACAAGAGTGCGCAGAGCTAGATCGGCGTTCGCGGCACGCGAAAGCGACCACAAGAGTTCGATGCTCTCGGCGTCGACCCAACCGAGCTGACGCAACTCGTCGGCGGCGGTGGGCTCGACCAGCCCGAGACGACCCGGTCCTGGAACTGCTGATCTCGCAGCGGGCGGTTTCACCGTCACAGACCGAGGTAGGTCTTGAGCTCGAACGGCGTCACGTGGCTGCGGTATTCCTCCCACTCACGACGCTTGTTGCGCAGGAAGAAATCGAAGACGTGCTCGCCGAGTGCTTCGGCCACCAGTTCCGACTTCTCCATCTCGCGCAGAGCGCTGTCCAAGTTGCTCGGCAGTTCCTTGTAACCCATGGCGCGACGCTCGGCGGAGGTCAACGACCACACGTCGTCTTCTGCCTCGGGCGGCAAGGTGTAGCCCTTCTCGATGCCGCGAAGGCCGGCAGCAAGCAGGACCGCGAAGGTCAGATACGGGTTGCAGGCCGAGTCTGGGCTGCGGATCTCGACGCGGCGCGAGGACGCCTTGTTGGGCGTGTACATCGGAACGCGGATGAGAGCCGATCGGTTGGACGGGCCCCACGACGCGGCAGTGGGTGCCTCTCCCCCGTGAACGAGTCGCTTGTACGAGTTGACCCACTGGTTCGTGACCGCACTGATCTCGTTGGCGTGCTCGAGGATGCCGGCGATGAATGCCTTGCCGGTCTCGGAGAGCTGCATCGGATCGTCAGGATTGTGGAAGGCGTTGGTATCGCCTTCGAACAAGCTCATGTGGGTGTGCATCGCGGAGCCGGCCTGATCGCTGAACGGCTTGGGCATGAAGCTCGCCCGAACGCCTTCACCGATCGCGACCTCCTTCACGACGTACCGGAACGTCATGACGTTGTCGGCCATCGAGAGTGCGTCGGCGTAGCGCAGATCGATCTCCTGCTGACCCGGCGCAGCCTCGTGGTGGCTGAACTCGACCGAGATACCCATCGACTCGAGTGCGTCGATGGCATGGCGGCGGAAGTTCGGAGCCGAATCGTGGACGGCCTGGTCGAAGTATCCACCCGAGTCGGCCGGGATCGGCGGAGTGCCGTCGATCGGACCGTTCTCCAGCAGGAAGAACTCGATTTCCGGGTGAACGTAGCAGCTGAAGCCCAAATCGCTGGCCTTGCTCAACTGGCGACGCAGGACGTGGCGCGGATCTGCCCACGACGGTGAACCGTCGGGCATCGTGATGTCACAGAACATGCGCGCGGAATGCTGCGCACCGTCCTTGTGGGCCCACGGCAGGATCTGGAATGTCGAAGCGTCGGGTCGGGCGACGGTGTCGGCTTCGGAGACTCGCGAGAATCCCTCGATGGCGGAACCGTCGAATCCGATTCCCTCCTCGAAGGCACCTTCGAGTTCGGCGGGGGCGATCGCCACCGATTTGAGGTACCCGAGAACATCGGTGAACCACAAGCGGACAAACCGAATGTCGCGCTCTTCCAGGGTACGAAGCACGAATTCTTTTTGGCGATCCATGCACGCGAGACTAAGCAAGCCACGTTAAATCTGTGTTACATCAGTGGTCCCGGTTAACAGAGTGATTGGTCACCATCGAATAGGCGCAGCGTACGGCGTCGCGCCGGCTAACATGTGAGACCTTCTTCCGGAGCTTTCAAGTAAACGAAGTAGTCGACGACGGCATCGTCGACGCAGGAGTTTCCGTCCAGAACCACCGTGTGCTGGGTTCCGTCGAACGTGATCAGGGCGGCGCCCAACTGCTTCGCGAGATCCACTCCGGCCTGATACGGGGTCGCCGGATCCTGCGTCGTGGATACGACGACCAGCTGCGGCAGACCGGCGTCAGCGAGCGCCTGAGGGTCGAGCGCGTGGGGGCTGCCGGTTGCCGGAACGGGCCAGAACGCGCACAGGTCGAGCGGCGCTTGACCGGTCCCCCGTCCGTCGTCGAGGAACGGTGCCGCCTCGCGGTACCGAGTGTCGGATTCGCCGGCCTCGGCGCGGTCGGTGGTTGCCGGATCGTCCACGCAGCGAATGGCGTTGAACGCGTCGTTGATGTTGGAGTAGCTGCCGTCGTCCTCACGGCCTTCGTACATGTCGGCGAGATTGAGCAGCGAGTCGCCGCGTCCGTCGGCCAGACTCGACAGACCTCCACGCAACGGAGTCCACAACTGCGGCGAATACAGGGCCTGTTGGACGCCGGTGATCGCGTCGGAATAACTCAGCCCGCGTGGGTCGGTGGTCGCCGCCGGCTTCTCGATCAGCGGATCGACGAGTGCCTGGAAGCGTGCCTGCGCCTGCGCCGGATCGTCACCCAACGGGCAGTCCGTTCGCGAGACACAGTCGGCGACAAAGGCGTCGAATGCGCCCTGGAAACCCTGCCCCTGCAAGACCACCTCGTCGATCGGATCCTGCTCGGGATCGAGCGCGCCGTCGAGGACCATCGCTCGAACGTTCTGCGGAAAGGTCTCGGCGTACGTGGATCCGAGCCGGGTGCCATACGAGAACCCGAGGTAGTTCATCTTCGGATCACCGAGAACGCCCCGAATGACGTCCATGTCCCGCACTACCTCGTAGGTACCGACGTGGGCGAGGAACTCCGTACCCGTCCGCTCGGCACACTTGGCGGCGTAGTCCTTACTGTCCGCCTCGGCGAGGGCGATACCTTCCGGCGTCATGTCGACGTTGACCTCTGCGCGCTCCGCATCGATCTCCTCCGGCGTCAGACACCGCACCTGCGGGGTAGACGCACCGATTCCCCGCGGATCGAAACCGATCATGTCGAAGCGTTCCTGCAATTCGGTGCCCGAACCCGACGTCGCCATCGACAGCCCGGACCCACCCGGTCCGCCCGGGTTCAGCAACAGCGAACCGATGCGGTCAGCGGTGGCCTTCGAACGCGAGATCACCACCTGCGCAGTGTCGCCGCTCGGATTCGCGTAATCGACGGGAACGCTCACCTTCGCGCAGTCGACCCCTCGCCCCAGTGGCGCCGTGCCGTCCTCGACGAACTGGTCGCACGATCCCCAGTCGAGCGTCTGCTCGTAGAATTTCTCCAGGCCGGACGGAACCGCGGATGCTGCGGAACCATCGGGTTCCACCGATTCGGGAGTGCCCCCTGAACTGGTGCAACCGACAACCAACACGAGCACTGCTGCGCTTCCGGCGAGGGCACCGGAGAGGCGAACGAACTTCGACATGCCATCGATGGTGCCAGGAATCCTCGATAGCCAGCGGTTCGCCTCGTTTCGGCGCCTACCTGGTACGCGCGCGGTGATGTGACCCATTGCACCCCGTCAGCTATTCGTGTCGGCGACGTCCGGTGGCAGACTGAACACGTCATCACCCACACCCGGGGACCCGAAGGCGATCAACGCTCAGGGCCTCGAGGCCAGAAAGGGACAACGATGTCCGAGACACCTCTCTACGGTTCTGTACCCACTGCAAGCTCTACCGATGCACCGAAGCGTAAGACGCGCATTCACCACCTCGCCGAAATGAAGCAGAACGGTGAACGCTGGTCGATGCTCACCGCCTACGACTACTCGACGGCACGCATCTTCGAAGACGCAGGCATCCCGGTGCTGCTCGTCGGCGACTCTGCCGCCAACGTCGTCTACGGCTACGACACCACCGTGCCGATCACCGTCGACGAACTGCTTCCGCTCGTTCGCGGCGTCGTGCGGGGCGCTCCACACGCACTCGTCGTCGCCGATCTCCCGTTCGGCACGTACGAAGGTTCGGCCGAGCAAGCCCTGGCGACTGCGACGCGATTCATGAAGGAAGGCCTCGCACACGCCGTCAAGCTCGAGGGCGGCGAACGGATGAGCAAGCAGATCGCGGCTATCACCTCGGCCGGCATCCCCGTCATGGCTCACGTCGGATTCACCCCGCAGTCCGTGAACTCGCTCGGCGGTTTCCGTGTCCAGGGTCGCGGCGACGCGGCCGAGCAGCTTGTGGCGGACGCCATTGCAGTCCAGGAAGCCGGGGCGTTCTCCGTCGTCATGGAAATGGTCCCGGCCGAGATCGCAGGCCAGGTCAGCCGCAAACTCACCATCCCCACCGTCGGCATCGGGGCCGGTTCCGAATGCGACGCTCAGGTACTCGTCTGGCAGGACATGGCGGGTTACACGAGCGGTAAGACGGCCAAGTTCGTCAAGCGTTTCGGTAACGTCGGTGACGAACTGCGTTCCGCAGCCGCAGCCTATGCATCAGAAGTTCGCACAGGCGCTTTCCCGGCCGCAGAACACAGTTTCTGATCCGAGACCGGCGAACGCCGCCTGTCTCTCAACCAGCCAGGGGTGCGTTCAATGATCGGTAACCGTCGAAGTTCTACTGCCGCAGCTGTAGTCGGCGCGGCAGCTCTCGTCACGGTGCTGAGCGGATGCGCGGGAGGGTCCACCAACTCTCCCGCGCCCAGCAGCACTACGCCCGCGAGTTCCACCACGACGGCGCCGGCAACAACGTCCGCGTCCGGCACCACCTTCACCGACGCGCAGGTCCAGCAGTTGTGCTCGGATATGGAAGGGCAGCTGCAGAACTGGCGTACCGTCACCCCGACGCTCGGCAAGGGCGGACTGAACACGATCGTCATCACGTGGGCGACGCAGAACGGCATCAACCTGCTCGATCTCGCCCAGAACCGCGAAAGTATCGACGCGGCAACCTCGGCCGCGTGCCCCGACGTCCGTACCGGCGCGATTTCCGCACTCGAGATCCCCGATCTCGCCTCCGGCCTGGTGGGCTTCTGATGACCGAAACATCAGCACAGCCGACTGTTCGTCGGAATCTCTATCCTCCGATCGAGCCGTTTGTGACCGGTTTCCTCGACGTCGGTGACGGCCAGAGCATGTACTGGGAAGTCAGCGGAAATCCGGACGGCAAGCCGGTGGTGTTCCTGCACGGCGGTCCCGGCGGCGGCGCGCAACCGGCGGTACGGCAGTTCTTCGATCCGGCCGCCTACCGCATCGTTCTGCTCGACCAGCGCGGCTGCGGTCGATCCACCCCGCATGTGGCCGACGGCGCCGATCTGTCGGTGAACACGACGGACAAGCTGCTGGGCGACATCGAAGCGCTGCGCGAACATCTTTCGATCGACAAGTGGATGGTCTTCGGCGGGTCCTGGGGTTCCACACTGTCCATCGCCTACGCCGAGGCGTTTCCCACGCGCGTCACCGAACTCGTCCTACGCGGGATCTTCCTCCTGCGTCGCAGCGAGATCGACTGGTATTACAACGGCGGCGCGGGAAACATCTTTCCGGAGCGCTGGGACAAATTCCTCGAACCGGTACCCGAGGGGCAGCGCGGCGAAGACCTCGTCGCGGTCTATCACCACCTGCTCCATTCCGAAGACCCCGACGTCGCGGCCCGCGCAGCCATCGCCTGGTCTGCGTGGGAAGGATCGACAAGCTACCTGTACCCACAGGCAGACAAGATCGAACAGAACTCCGAGACCAGGTTCGCCTTGGCCTTCGCCCGCATCGAGAACCACTACTTCGTCAACGGCGGGTTCTTCGACGAGAACCAACTCCTACGCAAAAGCTCCGCACTGCAGGGCATTCCGGGGACGATCGTCCAGGGCCGCTACGACGTCGTCTGCCCGGCCACCAGCGCCTGGGCGCTGCACAAGGCGTGGCCCGAATCCAAGCTCGTGATCGTCGACGACGCCGGACATTCCGCCATGGAGCCCGGCATCGTGCATCACCTGGTGGAAGCCACCGATTCTTACCGGTAACTCCCTACGCCGGGAACGTGAATTCCACCGTCCGTTTGACGGTGTCGACGGCGGTGAGCCGCACCTTCGCGCGCTCACCGTCGTCGGGCGTTCCGACGCATTTCGCGATCACCGCGACCGACGGGACAAATACTTCCGCCGAGCGCTTTCCGTCCTTGGCGCGCATCACTACCGCGTCGAAAACCTCGCCGACCCGGCCGTCGAGCAAGGTGGACTCGGTGAGATCGATGCACGCGCGGTCGACCTTGTTCGCCAGTGAGTCGGACCCACTCATGATGTCGGGCAACTCGGGAAGGGCAGTGCGCACCCATTCCGGTACCGGCGTACCAGCTGTGATCGCCAAACACACCTCGGTGCTGAAGCGATCGGACAAGCGGCGCAGCGGAGCAGTCACGTGAGCGTAGGGCGCTCCGATCCCCGCATGCACCGTCAACTCCGGTAGTTGGCCGTCGAAGGCCGCGTAGTCTGCCCCGCGCAGCAACGACGGCGCAACCGACATCAGCGCCATCGTCGACGGCTCACTCGAATCGAGGCCGGCAAGAATCTGCCCGACGCTGTGACCCTCCGGCCACGTGATACCCAGCGCCACTGCAGTTCTCCGCAGGGTCCGAACCGCGGACTCCTCGGCCGGCGGCAGGGTGCGAAGCAACCCGATACCTGCGTCGATCATCATGCGCCCGGCGCACATGCCCGTGAGCAGCGAGACTTCAGCGTTCCAGTCGTCAGCTTCGGTGCGCGGCTCCAACTCGATCCGCCAGCGGCCCGAAGACTCGTCCTCGGGCTGCTCCCGAACCACTGACTGTTCAGGCAATTTCAGCTCGATGGCTCCCCTGGCAATCGCGGAGGCACTACGTAGACGGCCGAACTCGGGCAACGCCGTGATCGACGGATGCAAGGTTCCCGCGTCGGCATCGCGCTGCACGGTCGAATAGTCCAGACGTGCCACCGATTTCACCAAAGCGCGTCTCACCTGCCACGACGTCGGCTCGGCCTGCGCGTCGAGTTCGATCCGCCACAGCGCGGCGGGGCGAACCACGTCCGGCAGCAGACTCGCCGAACCCTCGGACAACGCACGAGGATGCAGCGGGACGGAACCGTCCGGGAGATAGAAAGTTTGGCCCCGCTTGCGTGTCTCGATGTCGAGAGCGCCGCCCGGCGTCACTACCGCCGCGACATCCGCGATCGCGTAGTGCACCACAAAACCCGTCGAAGTCTTCTCGATGTGCACTGCCTGGTCGAGATCCATCGATCCGGGCGGGTCGATGGTCACGAACGCAATTGCCGTTTCGTCGACACGCCCGTCGCCGAAACGATCCACGGCATTTTCGGCCTCGGCTTGCGCCGAGGCCGAGAATGCTCCTGGCAAGTCGAACTCCGCCCGAACCACTCCGAAGTCGATTCCCTGCACCATCATTCGACTTGCGGGCACGCATCCTCCATGATCGGTTCGGGCCGGTGCAGCAGCTGTACCGGTCCCAGCTGTTGCAGTCTCAGTTGCTCAAGCCTCAGTTGTTCCAGTCTTCGTCTGCCCGATCGGCCGCCTTGTTGCGTTCGGCAGCGATCTTCAATGCGTGCTCGGCAGAGTCCCGATCAGGGTACGGCCCCATCCTCGTCAGCGAGGACGCACCCTTTCCCTGCGTGACGGAACCGTCGGACACGTCGAAGTACCAGAGTCGATCTTCATCAGTCATATCCACAGTGTGACATCAGAGTGAGATAGAAGCTTGTAGATCGCTGTGAGACTGATATTCTTTCTACTTGGCCTGGCAGGTGAGAACCGGACATTCGAACGGTGAGTTCTGCTTGAATGCCCAACACAAGCTACGAACAGAAAATGGAGTGCGCATGTCCGCAATTCTTTACGATTACCTCCTCCCGCTCATGGGCCATGACGCGGCAACGTACTGGGCTACGCTGCTGGTCATCAAGCCTGTCTGACAGCTTTTCGAACAAAGAAGACCCCCACCGATCCGGTGGGGGTCTTCTTTTTCTCACTGTGCAGATCGCGGGCGGACGAGTCGGCGTGTAAGCCGGATCCTGTCCTGCGGCACCGAAGTGCCGAGTGGCGACCATCCATCTGGGCACACCGTCGCCGGGTGCCTCGAGCGGTTCACCCGCAGGCTCGGGCGAGCAGCCCTCGAACACCTGCGCAGCCGCACCGCGAGCGATGCGACCTTCAACCTTGCTCCGGGCGGGGTTTACCTAGCCACCCCGGTCACCCGAGGTGCTGGTGCGCTCTTACCGCACCGTTTCACCCTTACCTGCCTCGAAAGGCAGGCGGTCTGTTTTCTGTGGCACTGTCCCGCGAGTTGCCTCGGGTTGCCGTTAACAACCGCCCTGCTCTGTGGAGTCCGGACTTTCCTCGGCCCCAGGCCTGTGCGCGGTACGCGCTGGTTCCAGAAGCCGCGGCCGCCCGGCCAACTCGTCCGCCCCCGTATGCTACCGGGCGCCTGTCGGCGGCCGGCACTATGGTCACCTTATGACTCGGTACGTGGCCCTGCTACGCGGTATCAACGTGGGCGGCATCAACATCAAGATGGTGGACCTCGCGAGAGTCTTCACCGACCTCGGATTCGAAGGCGTGAAAACCGTCCTGGCCTCCGGCAACGTGCTGTTCGACAGTCCGAGCACCGACGTACTTTCACTGAAGAAGCAGATCGAATCCGCTCTGGCCCGTGAGTTCGGCTACGAGGCTTGGGTATTCGTCCTCGACATCCCGGCACTGCAGGCGATCGTGGACAACTATCCGTTCGAGCGCGAACGCGGAGGTTGGCACGCGTACGCGATGGTTGCCTCCGAGCCGGCGGTGCTCGAGGAATTGAGCGCTGCGGCAGCGCAACTCGATGCCTCGGTCGAACGGGTCGCGGCCGGCGCCGGGGTTCTGTATTGGGAGGTCGAGAAGGGCCAGACTGTCAAGAGCGCGTTCGGCAAGAACACCGGCAAACCGAAGTTCAAGGCGTTCACGACAACCCGAAACCTGAACACGCTCTACAAACTGCTCAAATGACGCTCGCCCCGACGCGGAGCACAACCGCGTGACTCTTCTTCCCATCCTGCTCGTCGCCGCCGTACTCGTCTTTGCGATAGTGCGTCCACGCGGACTTCCCGAAATCACCGTTGCCGGCCCAGCAGCCGTGATCGTGCTTCTGACCGGTGTCGTCACTCTCGAAGAAGCCCGCGAAGAACTGACGAGCATGGCGCCTACCGTCGTGTTCCTGGTGGCCGTGCTGGTTCTCGCTCACGCCGCGGACGCTCTCGGTATCTTCCGCTGGGTCAGCCAGGTCCTGCAGCAACGATCCCTCGCCGATCCGCACCGGTTGCTGATCTATGTGTTCGGCGCCGCCGCCCTGACCACGGCGGTCCTGAGCCTCGACGCCACCGTCGTGCTGCTGACACCCGCGGTGATCGCGGCCGCACGATCCATCGGAGCAAGTCCCCGGCCGCATTCCTATGCCAGTGCGCACCTGTCGAATTCGGCGTCGACCCTGCTGCCGGTGTCCAACCTGACCAACCTCATCGCGTTTGCCGCAACAGGTTTGACGTTCTTGCACTTCACCGCGTTGATGGCGTTGCCGTGGGTCGTGACGATCGCTGTCGAATATCTGATCTTCCGACTGTTCTTCCGATCCGAACTCGTCCGCTCCGAACTCGTCCGCTCCGAAAACATAGAGCCACCGGCAAGTAAGAGTTCCTCGCCCGCGCCGATTCTGCCGCTGACGGTGATCGCTATGACGCTTCTCGGTTTCGCGGTTTCGGGTTTCTTCGGGATCGAACCCGCCTGGATCACTGTGGTGGGTGCCGGTGTTCTGGGAGCGATCGCTCTGGCTCGGCACCGTACGACCGCAGCCAAGATGGTCTACGCTGCCGACCTCTGGTTCTGCGCGTTTGTCCTCGTTCTCGGAATCATCGTCGCCGGGGTCGCGAACGGGCCCGTGGGCGAATGGATTGCGCAGATCCTCCCCAATGACACCAGCTACGGTTCACTGCTCTTTGTCGCCGCGGTAGCGGCGGTCGCATCCAACCTCGTCAACAACCTGCCGGCAACGCTGCTGATGATCGCAGCGCTCGGAACGGGGGCACCTCCAGCTCTGGTGCTTGCGATGTTGATCGGCGTCAACCTCGGCCCCAACCTCACCTACGTCGGTTCTCTCGCGACGATGCTCTGGCGACGAGTTGCCACCAGCGCGGGCGCACCGCCCACGCTGGCGACGTTCACCCTCCTCGGGGTCATCACGACGCCGCTGACGCTGCTCGCCGCGGTGAGTGCCCTGTGGTTGGTGATCTGATCAGCGGCTGATCAGCCGTCTGGGCTTTTCAGCGCAGGTGTGACGTGTCGTTGACCAACCGCACCGACGCTCCCCCGTCGGGATAGAACTCGGTGATGCTCAGCGACGCCAGATCCAGATGCAACCGGTAGAGCAACGACGGCCCGGCATCGAGAGCCAACTGCACCAAAGTCTTGATCGGGGTGACGTGAGAGACGACCAACAGCGTTGCGCCGCCGTAGGTCGCGATCAGGTCGTCGCGCGCGGCGACGACTCGTTCTCGCACCTCGTCGAAGCTCTCGCCGCCCGGTGGACGCACCGAAGTGTCCGAGAGCCATTCGCGATGCAGCTCCGGGTCACGCTCGGCTGCCTCACGGAACGTGAGTCCGTCCCAGTCGCCGAAATCGGTTTCGATCAAACCCTTGTGCTCGACGACGGGTAGGCCGAGCACGCGGGCCGATGCCTCTGCCGTCTCGCGGGTTCGGCCGAGGGGTGAGCAGACGATGGCGTCGATACCGCCGCGGTTGCCGAAGCGTCCGGCAGCGCCGGCGGCCTGCGCTCGGCCCAGTTCCGTGAGCTCCGGGTTGCCGCGACCGGAGTAGCGGCGATCGACCGACATCGCTGTCTGGCCGTGACGCAGCAACAACATTCGTGTGGGCTTGCCGGTGGTAGCGATCCATCCCGGCGAGCCGGCGATCTGCGGCTCCGACGTCTCTTCGGACGGGGCGGCCGGCGTAACAGGTGCGGGGGCCGCGGTTTCGATGCCGGCAGCAGCGTCCATCGCCTCGTTGGCAAGACGATCGGCATGAGAATTCTCGGCGCGCGGAATCCATGTGTAGGTGACTCGTGAGAACTGCGTCGCCAACTCGGCCGCGCGTCGCTGCAGCGGAATCATGTCCGGGTGCTTGACCTTCCAGCGCCCGGACATCTGCTCGACGACCAACTTCGAGTCCATACGGACATCGACCGTCGACGCGCCGAGTTCACCGGCAGCGGTCAACCCGGCGATCAGTCCGCGGTACTCGGCGACGTTGTTGGTCGCGATTCCGATGCTTTCCTTGCGTTCGGCCAACACCGAGCGCGAGGCGTCGAACACCACAGCTCCGTAGCCGGCCGGACCGGGATTGCCCCGCGATCCACCGTCGGCCTCGACGATGACCTGCGAGAGACTCACAGACCGGACTCCTTGGTACGCACCATGATTGCATTGCACTCAGGGCAACGAACGACGACGTCGGCCGGCGTCGCGGCGATTCGGGAGATCTCACCGCGGTCGATCTCGATCCGGCAAGCGCCGCATCGGCGGGCCTGCAGTAGTGCTGCGCCCGGTCCGCCCAGGGTGCGCTGCTTCTCGTACACCGCGAGGAAATCGGCGGGAAATTCGCCGACGAGTCGTTCACGATCGGCGGCGCAACGTTCCTGCGCCTTGTCCAGATCAGCGACGGCATCGTCGCGGCGACGCTTGGCGTCGATCAGTTCTTCTTCGGCCTGGGAGAGCTGGGCACCGGCGTGATCGTGATCAGCCTGCAACGCCTCACGCTGCTCCATCACTTCGAGCAACTCGTCTTCGAGGAGTCCTTGGCGCCGAACCAGGCTGCCGAGTTCGTGTTCGAGTTCGGTGAGCTGCTTCGCCCCGACCGACCCGCTCTGCAAAAGCGTGCGGTCACGATCCTCGCGCTGACGAACAGCGTCGACCTCGCCCTCGAGCTTGCGGATGTCGCGATCGATGTCGTCGATCTGGATCTCGACGGCTACGGACGCATCCTTGCGGCTGATTCGCTCGGCCTCGAGACGTTCGACTTCCTGCTGCTCGGGAAGCGCTCCGCGTCGGTGGGTGATCCGAGTGAGCTCAGCATCCACCCCGGCGAGGTCGAGAAGCTTGGATTGCACCTGTGGTTCGACGTTCACGCTGTATAACTCCTGCTGTAAGTCCGATGTCGGCAGTGCTCGCGAAGGACGGCTCTCGAAGAACTGCTCTTGAATTGTTCGTGCAACCGTACCTTGCACAGCCCTGCACTAATGCGCACTCAAACACCACGGATCGGTGCGAATTGTCGAAACCCGGCTTTCCCACCCCGAATTGTCGGCAAACGCGGCATCGACCACAGATTTCGCCTGCGCACACCAGGGGTATTCGCTCGCCCAGTGTGCGACGTCGACCAGTGCCGGGCCACCGGCGCGAAGATGCTCGTCCGCGGGATGATGCCGCAGGTCCGCAGTGACGTAGACGTCGGCGCCCAGTCCCGCCACCACGTCCAGATACGAGTCGCCGGAACCGCCGCAGACCGCCACCCTGCTGACGGTCGCGTCTGGATCTCCAGCGGCGCGAACACCCCACTCGGTCGAGGGCAGTGAGCGCGCCACTCGCGCAGTGAACTCCCGCAAAGTTTCGGGGTGCTCGAGCTCACCTACCCGACCCAGACCGAGCGAACTGGGGAACGCTGCAAGTTCGAAAACGTCGAAGGCCGGTTCCTCGTACGGATGGGCAGTCCGCAGTGCGCCCAGCACCGCGCTTCGCTTTCCGCGCGGGGCAATCACTTCCACCCGATCCTCGCGAACCTGCTCCACAGCGCCGACAGTCCCGATCGTCGGATTCGCACCGTCGGCCGGAAGGAACTGACCCGTACCGGTGACGGTCCAACTGCACTGGCTGTAGTCACCGATCCGGCCCGCCCCGGCCTCGAAAAGTGCGTCCTGCACGACCGGCGCATTCTCCATCGGAATCATGACGACCCACTTGTCGAGCGGCTGCGTCGGCTTGGGTTCGATCGGGCGCAGCACGGTCAGGCCCAGAGCCTGCGCCAGAGCGTCGGATACTCCGGGGTCGGCGGAGTCCGCATTGGTGTGCGCCGAGAACAGCGCACACCCGGCCTTGATGAGCTTGTGGACCAACGCGCCCTTGGGGGTGTGAGCACCGACGGTATCCACCCCACGCAGCAGCAGTGGATGGTGAACAACGAGAAGGTCGGCGCCGGAGGCGATGGCGTCGTCGACCACGGCCTCGGTCGGATCCACCGCGAAAACCACTCTCGTCACAGCGTCGGCAGGATCGCCGCAGACCAGACCGACCGAATCCCACGATTCTGCCAGGGCAGGCGGATAGGCGGATTCCAGCACGGCTATGACGTCCGCAAGAGTTGGGCCGCTCACAAGATCTCCTTCATCGCTTCGATCAGAACCGAGACCTGCTCGGCTGGACGGACCGCCACACGCAACTGATCCGGCCCGAGCCCGGGAAAGGTGTCGCACCGGCGGACGGCGATACCGCGGGCACGCAGGTGCTCTCGCATCGCGGCACCGTCGCGGAGGTCGATGAGCACGAACGGCCCCGCCGCGGGTTCGTGCACGGCAATCCCGATCTCGGTCAGTCGCCGGGCCATGTCTCGGCGGTCTGCGGCAATCGCTTCGGCTTTGATCCTCGACTGCTCGACCGCGAACGGTTCGCAGCACGCCGTGATGGCTTCGATCTGCAGACTGCCCAGTGGCCAGTGCGCTCGGCCGTGCGCCAATCGAGCCAGAAGATCCGGAGAGCCGATCGCGTACCCACACCGCAATCCGGCGAGCGCCCACGTCTTGGTCAGGCTGCGAAGCACGAGTACATCCGCCGACTCGACACCCGCGACGCTCTCCGTTTCGCCGGGGACCGCGTCGCCGAAGGCTTCGTCCACCACCAGGATCCGGCCGGGCCGACGCAGTGCCAACACATCGGCCTCGGGGTGAAGCACGGACGTCGGATTGGTCGGATTACCCAGAACGACAAGGTCCGCGGATTCCGGTACCTGCGCAGCCCGAAGCTCGAAAGGCGGCTCCAGAATTACCTGCGTCACCGGTACACCGGCCTCTCGCAGCGCCAGTTCCGGCTCGGTGAAGGACGGGTGGATCAGTGCTGCCGAGCGAGAATTCAGGCGCGGCAACATCGCAAAACCCTCGGCACCGCCAGAGAGCAGCAAGACTTCTTCGGGTCGGCGCCCGTGCCGCTGCGCGACGGTTTCGCGGGCCTTCAGTTCCGCTGCAGCCGACGGATAGGAACCGAGCGTCGCCAGCCCTGCGGCCAGCCGATCCCGCAACCACTTCGGTGGGCCGGCGCCTTGAACGTTGACGGCAAAATCGAGCAACCCGGGCTCGGCTTCGACATCTCCGTGATGTCGCAAGCTCTCCAGGTCAACCGTTCCGGTACTCACCCGGCCAGCCTACGGTCGGGCACTGCGCGCGGACATCACCCCCGCCGTCCGGGACAATGAGAACCGTGACGACACCACCGCTCGACCGTTTTCCCGTAGTTCTGTTCGATCTGGACGGAACCATCACCGATTCCGCGCCCGGCATTCACGGCGGCTTCCGACATGCGTTGGCCACCGTCGGCCGGCCGGAGCCGACGGAGGAGATGCTGGCATCGGTCATCGGCCCGCCGATGGTCGACACCTTCAGATCACTCGGCATGACCCCGGCCGACGTCGACCGGGCGATCTCCGCGTACATCGAGCGATACGACGCGACCGGGTGGCAGGAGAACTCGGTGTACGAGGGCATGGACGTCGTCCTGGGCAAGGCTCGCGCGAACGGGACCCGGCTCGCCGTCGCCACCTCGAAGTCGGAACGGTTCGCCATTCGCATCCTCGAACATTTCGGCCTGGCCGAGCACTTCGAGTTCATCGGCGGGGCGAGCGACGACGGAACCCGCCGGGCGAAGCCGGACGTGATCGCGCACTCGCTGACCTCACTCGGGATCACTCCCGTCCTCGCCGCCGACGGCGGAACGCCCGACGTGCTCATGATCGGCGATCGTGACCACGACGTACTCGGCGCCGCGAAGTACGGCATTCCCACCGTCGTCGTCGAATGGGGCTACGGCTCTGCCGACGAAGCGCGGCAAGCTCATTGCTCCGTATCGTCGGCATCCGAACTGGGAGGACTACTCGATGGCCGCGCCTGAACCGCTCCATGTGACGTTTGTGTGCACCGGCAATATCTGCCGGTCACCGATGGCCGAGAAGATCTTGCTCGCGCATCTGGGCCGTGAAGGCCTCGCCGACCGGGTGCGTGTGAGCAGCGCCGGTACCGAGGGGTTTCACACCGGTAGCGAGGCCGACGAGCGGACCAACGTCGTGCTCCGCGCGGCCGGATATCCGACGGGCCACAGCGCCGCGCAGGTCAATGCAGATCATCTGGCGGCCGATCTGGTCGTCGCCCTCGACACCGGCCACGAACGTGAGCTTGCTCATCTCGGCGTGCCCACGGAGCGGCGGCGGCTACTGCGATCGTTCGACCCCGAGGCCGACGGCGAATCTGTCCCAGACCCGTACTACGGGGATCAGGAGGACTTCGAACTGGTTCGAGACCAGATCGAAGCGGCCATTCCCGACATACTCGACTGGATCCGTGAGCGGGCCTGAACCAGTAGCAAAATTCACTCCCGTTCGGGCAACGGATACCGTGGACGTGTGCGAAGACTGAAATTCCTGTTGCGGCCCGGTTGGTTGGTACTGGCAGCTGTGGTCGGGCTCTTCGCCTACCTGTGCTTCACCGTGCTCGCTCCGTGGCAGCTCGGCAAGAACACCAAGACCGAGCATCGCAATGATCTGATCTCGAACTCGATCAACGCGGAAACCGTGCCGATCGGTGATGTCATCTCCGATTCGACGATCGCACCGGACGACGAATGGCGAAACATCACCGCGGCCGGTTCCTACCTGCCGGACGCCGACATTCTCGTCCGCCTGCAGTCCATCGAGGGCGCGCCTTCGTACGAGATCCTGACGCCTTTCCGCCTGGACGACGGTCGCACGATCCTCGTCAATCGCGGATACGTTCGGCCGATCAACGGCGCCGAGGCACCTCCCATCGCTGCGCCGCCGACCGATCCGGTGACGCTCAACGGCCGCGTGCGTCTCTCGGAAGGCACTGCGCCCGGCAGAGTTCCGATGTTCGAGGACGGCGCGAAGCAGGTCTACTCCATCGACGCACAACCTATCGGCGAGTTCATCGGAACGGACCTGATCGACGCGTACATCCAGCTCGAACCCGACCAGCCCGGCGGTCTCGGCACGATTCCGCTCCCCCAACTCGACGCGGGTCCCTACCTCTCGTACGGGTTCCAATGGTTGGCTTTCGGCATCATGGCGCCGCTCGGTCTGGCCTACTTCATTCGCGCGGAGTGGCGCGAACGTCGCAAGGAGAAGGCAGCTCAAGCAGCTGTCGAGGGCTTTGCGACCGACGACGCCGCTACCGAGAAGACCCCAGAGGCAACGGCGTCCGCGCCTGCCGCACCCCCCGCTGAACCGGCTCGTACCTTCACCCGCCGTAAGAAGCCGGAACCGGAGTCAGTGCCGCTGACGGCGCAGGAAGCCAAACTTGCCGATCGATACGGCAATACCCGCTGAAATACCCGCTGCGACCACTGCTGCACTGATCTGCACCGCCGACGAAAGCCTCGACGCGCGGCGCAGATCGTTCGGCGCAGGCGCAGGCCCACCGCCGAGGACGGGCCGCATCTCCACACCGTGCGCGTACTCGGTCCGGCCTCCCAACGAAATGCCCAATGCCCCTGCCGCCGACGCTTCCGCGACGCCCGCATTAGGGCTTGGATGAGCCGCTGCGTCGCGTTTCCACGCTGTCAGTGATTCGCGCACCGAGCCGCCCACCACCGGTGCACACGCGGCCGTCAGCGCGCCTGTGAGCCGAGCCGGGACGATGTTGACCAAGTCGTCGAACCTCGCCGCGGCCCACCCGAATCTGAGGTACTTCTCGGAGCGGTAACCGATCATCGCGTCGAGTGTGTTGGCGGCGCGGTACGCGAACAGACCTGGCACGCCCGCAATTGCGCCCCAGAACAATGCGCCGACGCTCGCATCGGATGTGTTCTCGGCGACCGACTCCAGTGCAGCTCGTGTGAGGCCCTCTTCGCCAAGCACCGAGGGATCACGTCCACACAGTGAAGGAAGAAGCTCACGCGCTTCCGTCAGGTCGCCATCGACGCGGGAGGCCTCCAACCGCGCGGCCATGTCGTCGCCGGTGCGTGCGAGCGACGTCCCGCCGAGCACGGCCCAGGTGGCTAACGCCGTCGTACCCGTCACGGCCATCCAACCTGCCCGGCGCGACGCTGTTTCGGCCGCGAGGCCGAGCCCCGCGGTACCTGCCACGAGCACAGCGACATGAAGTGTTCCGGCCATCCTCGAGTCTCGGTAGGAAATCTTCTGCAGCGCGATAGCTGCGGTACCGAAGCCGGCAACCGGATGGAACCGCCCCGGATCGGCGAACACCCGATCCGCAGCGAAGCCGAGGAGAAGGCCGGCGGCTCGCGCACTGAATCGAGATTGGGACGAACGAACCGAAATTTGCACGAGCGTAGTTGTAGCAGCGACGCTCGTTCTCTGGCCAACCGTCACGTGTCTGCGCTAGCTGATCTCTACCCGTCCCAGTCGATCGTGAGATAGATCAAGCGGTGCATGCGATTGATTTCCCAGACACGGGCAACCCCTGTCGCCGGTGCGTCACCGTGGGAGCGAACCCGGATCGTCTGCCCCGGGAACAACGCAACACTCAGACTGGGCATCTCGGCGATATGTATGTGCGGACGGGTGGGATGCACACGCCTCGGGTCGACGGCTACTTCGATCACAGAACTGGACATGCGTCCAGAATGGCGTATTAAAGACAATTCGTTGTCGGAAATGAAAAACCCCGATCTGCATCGACATGCAGATCGGGGTTTGAATTCTTCGGTGGGCGCGGAGGGTTTCGAACCCCCGACCGCTGGTGTGTAAAACCAGAGCTCTACCACTGAGCTACACGCCCGAACTCCCGGTGAGACCCTCACCGGGAGTGCTCTAAGACTCTAGCGCGGCAAGCGCGTTTGCCCAAAGTCCGTGGTCACGGGCTTCTCCGGGGCCGTTCATCTCGGCAAAGCGAATGATTCCGTCTTTGTCGATCACAAAAGTGCCGCGATTCGCGAAGCCCAACTTGTCGTTGAACACGCCGTACTTCTGAGCGACTTCACCGTGCGGCCAGAAGTCCGACAGCAAGGGAAAGGTGTATCCCTGTTCTGCCGACCAGATCTTGTGGGTCGGCGAAGCACCGACAGAAATCGCGAGAATGGCAGTGTCGTCGTTCTCGAACTTCGGAAGCTCGTCACGGACCTTGCAAAGTTCACCCTGGCAAGTTCCGGTGAAGGCCAACGGATAGAAGACCAACAGAACATTCTTCTTGCCACGGAAATCTGCTAGCGAAACTTCCTGGTTGTTCTGGTCCTTCAAAGTGAAATCCGGTGCCTGGGCACCAACATCGAGGGGCATGTGCGATTCCTTGGGAAAGTACGGAAAAGGACCGGGTCAGCGCTTGTTGGCCGGACGGGCCTTCGGCTGAACCAATCGACTTCCCGACCAGTCACCGAGGTTGGCTGCCGATGTCTGGGTCAGGCCGGCAGTCGGCGCCGATTCGGCGATCTCACTGGGCTCGACGTGACCGTCGAAACCGGTCTTCGGGGTGAGGACCCACACAAAGCCTTCGTCGGCGAGCGGCCCGATGGCATCCATCAGAGCATCCACCAGGTCACCGTCCTCGTCGCGCCACCACAGCAGCACGACGTCGATGACCTCGTCGGAATCCTCGTCGAGCATTTCCCCGCCGATGGTTTCCTCAACCGCGGCACGAATGCCGTCGTCGGTATCCTCATCCCAGCCCAGTTCCTGCACCACCATGTCAGTGGTAATCCCGAGTTTCTGAGCGTAGTTCTGGGCATCCGCCGCGGCGACCACGGTGGGGTCCTCCTTTTGTTGATGGTGTGTGGCGACCCCGCACACCTACCGTTTGACGATCAATTAGGGAAAGCGAACATGGTCTGAGGCGTTAGCGCAAGCCGACCACGCCGAAAACTTTCTTCAAAGATCGTCTTCTGACACACGCCGAACCATACGCCTGCGGATTACCGCAGGTCACAGGGATCCACATTCGTCGAAGATCGACTTGCGAATCGAATTGCTCGCATCGCTGATCGAATTGATTTCATCCGCCGTGTGATCACTCTCGATCACGGCAGCAGACGAACGTAGGTTCGCGGCCAATTCGTCGAACAGTCCGGAAAGCTCCGCTGGAAGTTCACTCGAGACCGAGTCGAACCACGAAGCCGTTTCCCGTGCAGACGAAGCAGCGGTGCTCGCTTCGGCCCTCAAGTCCGACGCGCCTTGATTTCCGGCGTCGACGTAGGCGTTGAACGCGACCACGTCGTTTTTCGATCGAGAGACCGCTTCCTCACAGATCGTGAAGGCTGCTTCGGCAGCATCTGCTGCCGCTTTCGACGAAGACGCCGCCGCCACCGAAATGCTCACCTCGGATTCATACGCAGCGGCTTGCGATTCGTTCGGAACTGCCGATCCGGTCACCGCCGCAGAGCACCCCACGATCACAGACAACCCCACTGCGATCGATCCGATCGAAACCCACGCCCCGACCCTGCCGCAATTGATTTCTTTGTTTATTTTTCCCCACCCCTTCATACGTTCCGATCCATCCCCCAAGCCTGTGACTACGGGGAACCATCACGCCCCTGCGTCACGCCGAAAAACGCTACCCGAGAGTAACCAGAGGCGAGGTGTGCCGGACCGACCGGGATGGTGAAAGATGAGGTACGCGCCATATTCACGATGGAAGTGCGTCGGACCTAACAAGGCCTCGATCACCTATGTAAGGACGCCCCACCACGCGTCCCCAAACCAATGAGGAGCACACGTTGTCTGACCTGATCCAGGGTCCCGCGTCCGGGCAGAACGCCGATTCCGGCGCCGCCGGCGAGTCGGGTCCGCCCGCATCGAATACGCCGGGAGGAACCGACGGTCGCGTTCGCGTCATTCGCGAGGGTGTTGCCTCGTACCTTCCGGACATCGATCCGGACGAGACCACCGAATGGCTCGAATCATTCGACGGACTTCTGGATCGATCCGGGCCCACACGTGCCCGCTACCTTATGCTCCGCATGCTCGAACGCGCCGGCGAGAAGCACGTCGCACTCCCCGCGCTCACCTCGACCGACTACGTCAACACGATCCCGACCGAGAACGAGCCGTGGTTCCCCGGCGACGAAGAGGTCGAACGTCGCTACCGCGCCTGGATTCGTTGGAACGCCGCGATCATGGTCCACCGCGCTCAGCGGCCGGGCGTCGGCGTCGGCGGACACATCTCGACCTACGCATCGTCAGCAGCGTTGTACGAAGTCGGCTTCAACCACTTCTTCCGCGGCAAGGACCACCCCGGCGGCGGCGACCACATCTTCATCCAGGGTCACGCCTCCCCCGGCATCTACGCACGCGCCTTCCTCGAGGGCCGCATCCCCGCGGAACAGCTGGACGGATTCCGCCAGGAGAAGTCGCACGCAGACTTCGGCGGCGCACTGCCCTCCTACCCGCACCCGCGACTGCTTCCCGACTTCTGGGAGTTCCCGACGGTCTCGATGGGCCTCGGCCCGATGAACGCCATCTACCAGGCGCGGTTCAACCACTACCTCAACGACCGTGGCATCAAGGACACCACCGATCAGCATGTGTGGGCATTCCTCGGCGACGGCGAAATGGACGAGCCGGAATCACGCGGCTTGGCTCACGTCGCGGCAACCGAAGGCCTCGACAACCTGACGTTCGTCGTGAACTGCAACCTCCAACGCCTCGACGGCCCGGTCCGCGGTAACGGAAAGATCATCCAGGAACTGGAATCGTTCTTCCGTGGTGCCGGCTGGAACGTCATCAAGGTCGTCTGGGGTCGCGAGTGGGATGCGCTGCTGCACGCCGACCGCGACGGCGCACTCGTCAACCTGATGAACGTGACGCCGGACGGCGATTACCAGACGTACAAGGCCAACGACGGTGCATTCGTGCGCGATCACTTCTTCGGACGTGACCCCCGCACCAAGGAACTGGTCAAGGACCTCACCGACCAGGAAATCTGGAACCTCAAGCGCGGTGGCCACGATTACCGCAAGGTCCACGCCGCATACGCAGCCGCCATGGCTCACAAGGGCCAGCCGACGGTCATCCTCGCGCACACCATCAAGGGCTACACCCTGGGTAAGCACTTCGAGGGCCGCAACGCCACGCACCAGATGAAGAAGCTGACGCTGGACGATCTCAAGGCGTTCCGCGACATGCAGCACATCCCGATCTCGGACGCCGAGCTCGAGAAGGACCCGTACCTGCCTCCGTACTACCACCCCGGCGCCGACGCACCCGAGATCAAGTACATGCTCGACCGTCGTAAAGCACTGGGTGGGTTCCTGCCTTCGCGCAACACCGACGCGGCGCCGCTCAAGCTCCCCGAGGACAAGACGTACGACGTCATCCGCAAGGGTTCGGGCAAGCAGGAAGTCGCCACCACCATGGCGATCGTGCGCATCCTCAAGGAACTGTTGCGCGACAAGGAAATCGGCAAGCGCATCGTTCCGATCATCCCGGACGAGGCTCGCACGTTCGGTATGGACTCGTGGTTCCCGTCGCTGAAGATCTACAACCGCAACGGTCAGCTCTACACGTCCGTCGACGCCGAACTCATGCTCGCCTACAAGGAGAGCCCGATCGGCCAGATCCTGCACGAGGGCATCAACGAGGCCGGTTCGACGGCTTCGTTCACCGCAGTCGGCACGTCGTACGCCACCCACGGTGAACCGATGATTCCGCTGTACATCTTCTACTCGATGTTCGGTTTCCAGCGCACCGGTGACGGTCTGTGGGCGGCCGCCGACCAGATGGCTCGCGGATTCGTTCTCGGCGCGACCGCCGGTCGTACCACCCTGACCGGTGAAGGTCTCCAGCACGCCGACGGACACTCCCTGCTCCTGGCATCCACCAACCCCGCCGCTGTCACCTACGACGCCGCGTTCTCGTACGAGTTGGCGCACATCGTCAAGGACGGCTTGCGCCGCATGTACGGCGGAACCGAGGGCGTCGACGGCTTCGGTGGCGAGAACATCTTCTACTACCTCACCATCTACAACGAGCCGTACGTTCAGCCGGCCGAGCCCGAAGATCTCGACGTCGAGGGCTTGCTCAAGGGCATCTACCTCTACAAGACTTCCGAGGCCGCCGGCCCGAAGGCACAGATCCTGGTATCCGGTGTCGCGATGCCCGAGGGGCTGCGGGCGCAGAAGTTGCTCGCCGACGAGTGGGGCGTCTCGGCAGACGTCTGGTCGGTCACGTCCTGGGGTGAGCTGCGCCGCGAAGGCGTCGAATGCGAACGTCAGGCGCTGCTCAATCCGTCCGAGGATGCTCCGGTTCCCTTCGTCACCACGGCGTTGTCCTCGGCTCAGGGTCCCGTCGTCGCGGCTTCGGACTGGATGCGTGCGGTCTCGGATCAGATCCGTCAGTGGGTTCCAGGCGACTACACGACGCTCGGCACGGACGGGTTCGGTTTCTCCGACACTCGCACTGCGGCACGTCGCTACTTCAACGTCGATGCCGAATCCATCGTCGTTGCCGTGCTGATCGGTTTGGCGAAGGAAGGATCGATCGAGCGGTCCAAGGCCGTCGAAGCAGCGAGTCGGTACCGTATCGACGACGTGAATGCTGCGCCCGAGCAGACCGGGGACACCGGTAGCGCGTAAGTCCTAGCGCAACAGTCCGAGCGCTCGAAAACAGACCTACGCCCATCGCCGCGGGTGTCATCTCGACATCCGCTGCGGCGATGGGCGTAGGTTTTTCTCATGCCCGAACCTGATCCCGAGAAACCCGAAGAGGGTGTGCGCCGCACCCGACCACAGTCGTCCGGGTTGCAGGCTGTTCTCGCCCGCCGTCGTCAGGTTCGCGATCCACTCCCCGAGGCCCTGCTCCGCCGCGTCAAACAGTTCTCCGGTCGGCTCTCCACCGAGGCCGTGACCGTGATGGAGGAGCAGCTTCCCTTCTTCGACAGTCTCGACGCTTCGCAACGCGCCGACGTTCAACTCTTGGTGCAGACATCGGTGGTGAACTTCCTCGAATGGCTGCGGCAACTCGACTCGGAGATCAGCTTCGGATACGAGTCTTTTCCGGTCATCCCTCAGGACCTTGCTCGACAGCTCACGCTGCGCCAGACCGTCGACATGGTCCGGGTGGCGATGGAGTTCTTCGAGAAATGGCTACCGGCTCTCGCGCGCAACGATCAGCAGCTGATCGCGCTGACGGAGGCCGTCCTGCGCTACGGACGTGAACTCGGCTTTGCAGCGGCGACGGTGTACGCAAGTGCTGCCGAATCTCGTGGAGCCCTGGACACGCGGCTGGAAGCGCTCGTCGTCGACGCCGTCGTGCAGGGCGACACCGGTTCGGACATGCTTTCCCGCGCCGCCACTTTGAACTGGGATGCCACTGCCCCGGCCACCGTCATCGTCGGGTCTCCCCCGCCGGACGAGCGGGTCTCGGTTGCCGGCACCGTCCACGCGACTGCCGCCGCGCACGGGCGCGCTGTTCTTGCCGTGGTGCAGGGTCCGCGGCTGGTGATGATCGTCAGCGGCGAGCTGAGCAGCAAGACGGAAGGCAGCCAGTTCCTTCAAGACCTGCTCATGAGTTTCGCCGACGAGCCGGTGGTGATCGGCCCGACAACGCCCTCGTTGAGCGCAGCGCACTTCAGTGCGTCCGAAGCTCTCGCGGGAGTCAAGGCCGTTGCCGGGTGGCGCGGCGCACCTCGTCCCGTTTTCGCGACTGAACTGCTCCCGGAACGGGCACTACTGGGAGACGCCGCTGCCGTAAAGGCTCTTCGCGATTTCCTGGTCGCACCTTTAGCTGAATCCGGCACAGTCTTGACCGATACTTTAGACAGTTATCTCGACTGTGGAGGTGCGGTTGAGACTTGTGCACGTCTTCTGTTTGTTCATCCAAATACCGTTCGGTACCGCTTGAAGCGAATCGCGGAAGTTACCGGCCGGGATCCTACGAATCCTCGGGACGCATACGTACTACGGATCGCCGCTACCGTGGGCCGATTGACACAAATCGATCTCAAATCGAACAATTCGGTTACTTCAGTCACATCTTTAACATCCGGACAAACAAACCTGTAACCCCCGAGCGTCCAATTTCGATGGCCGAGCGCGACGTGGGATTTTGTGGGAACCCTACAAAACACTTCGCCAGAGTTCATCGCGACCGACATCTCGCAGGTTGCTCGCGGCGGTGTTCTCTTAATAAGTGATTTCGTTGCTCGCCCCGGGACAGGGCTCTCAGACACCCGGCATGCTCAGCCCCTGGCTGGCATTGCCCGGAGCGCAAGACCGCCTCGAAGTGTGGTCGAAGGCAGCCGGCCTGGACTTGGTCCGCCTCGGCACGACCGCAACTGCCGAAGAAATCACCGACACCTCGGTGACACAGCCCCTCGTCGTCGCCGCCGCTCTGCTGGCATACGAGGAAATCGAATCACGCGGGCTGCTCGGCGCCGACGTCATCGCTGCCGGCCATTCGGTGGGTGAACTTGCCGCCGCTGCGGTCGCCGGAGTGATCTCCGCTGACGACGCGGTTGCACTTGCTGCAATTCGCGGCGCCGAGATGGCCAAGGCCTGCGCACTCGAGCCGACCGGCATGTCGGCAGTTCTCGGTGGAGACGAAGCCGAAGTACTCGCACGACTCGAAGAACTCGGACTCGAAGCGGCCAACCGCAATGCAGCCGGCCAGATCGTGGCCGCCGGCCTGCTCACCGCACTAGAAGAACTCGCGGCGAATGCGCCCGAAAAGGCACGAGTCCGAGCACTGCCTGTCGCCGGCGCGTTCCACACCCGCTTCATGGCACCTGCACAGGACGCCGTCGCAGCTGCTGCCGCCAAGATCACCCCGTCCGATCCGACGCGCACGCTGCTTTCCAACTCGGACGGCGCACCGGTTTCCTCGGGCGCCGACGCCCTCACCAAACTTGCCGCGCAGGTTACCCGCCCCGTTCGCTGGGATCTTTGCTCCGCTTCGTTGCGGACCGCAGAAGTCACCGCGATCGTGGAACTCCCGCCGGCCGGAACCCTCGTCGGAATTGCCAAGCGTGAAATGCGTGGCACACCGACGGTGGCCCTCAAGAACCCGGAGGATATCTCCGCACTGTCCGAGCTGACCTAGCTCGGACGCCCTACCGGCTGATCAGCCCCAACGGCGGCCGGACGTTTCACCCCACCTCAATCGATCAAGAAGGGAGCCACACCAGTGGCCCACACTCAGGAAGAAATCATCGCGGAACTCGGCCAGATCGTGGAGGAGGTCACCGGTATCGAGCCTTCCGAGGTCACCGTTGACAAGTCCTTCGTGGACGACCTCGATATCGACTCCCTGTCCATGGTCGAGATCGCTGTTCAGACCGAAGACAAGTACGGCGTGAAGGTCCCCGACGAGGATCTTGCAGGCCTGCGCACCGTCGGCGACATCGTCGCGTACATCCAGAAGCTCGAAGCCGAAGGCGCCGAAGCCAAGAACGCAGAGTGAGCCGACCGTGACTTCCGCTTCTACCCGCAAAGGGAAATTCCCCGACATCGTCGTCACGAGCCTCGCGACGTCGACGTCGGTGGCTGGTGATGTGGATGGCACGTGGAAGGCGCTACTCGCCGGCGAAAGCGGCATCGGAATCCTCGATGACCCGTTCATCGACGAGTTCGACCTTCCCATTCGCATCGGCGGGCACCTGAAGGTTTCACCGGACGAGGGCTTGTCCCGCGTCGAAATTCGACGGATGAGCTGGGTGGAACGCCTTGCCCTCACGTTGAGTCGCACGGTCTGGAGCAACGCCGGCAGCCCTGAAGTCGATCAGGACCGCCTGGCCGTTGTCATCGGCACCGGGCTCGGCGGCGGCGACACGCTCATCGACGCCGTCGACAAGCTCCGCGGCGGCGGATACCGCAAGGTGTCCCCGTTCTCGGTGCAGATGGTCATGCCCAACGGACCGGCCGCAACGGTCGGGCTCGAGCTCGGAGCACGCGGTGGCGTCATCACCCCGGTTTCAGCATGTTCGTCGGGTTCCGAGGCAATTGCTCACGCTCACCGCATGCTCGTCATGGGTGACGCGGACATGGTTGTGGCTGGTGGAGTCGAGAGCTTCATCGACGCGGTTCCGATCGCGAGCTTTGCCATGATGCGTGCGATGAGCACCAACAACGACAATCCGGCCGCAGCTTCACGTCCTTTCGACAAGGATCGCGACGGATTTGTCTTCGGCGAAGCCGGCGCCCTGATGATCCTCGAAACCGAGGAGCACGCAAAGGCACGCGGGGCAACGATTCACGCCCGCCTGCTTGGTTCCGGAATCACTTCGGACGGGTACCACATCGTGGCACCGCATCCGGAAGGCCTGGGCGCGGCGCGAGCCATGACCCGAGCAATCGAGATGGCCGGACTGACGAAGTCCGACATCAAGCACATCAACGCCCACGCCACTGCGACGCCGATCGGTGACATCGCAGAGGCAAAGGCAATCAACGCAGCGGTCGGCAATCACGCTGCGGTGTACGGCCCGAAATCCGCGCTGGGACACTCGATCGGCGCTGTCGGCGCCCTCGAATCAGTCCTGACGGTTCTGGCAGTGCGTGACGGGATCATCCCGCCCACGCTCAATGTTGACAGCCAGGATCCAGAGATCGATCTCGATGTCGTCAAGGGTGAACCCCGAACCGGCTCTTTCGATTTCGCACTGAACAACTCGTTCGGTTTCGGTGGGCACAATGTCGCGCTCGCCTTCGGTCGGGCCTAGCCCGAACCGCGGTTTGCACCTGTCCGCGGGTGTCGTTGCAACACAACGTCACCCGCGGACAACACCGACCTTTCGTTCCACCCAAGGCTCGTACTGAAGGAGGACGCGATGACCATCCTGGCCCCCGTGACAAAGTCCGAATCATCGACAGACCCGCGCGATCCTCTTGCGCGCCTGGAAAATCTGTTCGACCCCGGCACCACAGTTCCACTCCACGCCCGTGACAAGTCCGGTGTGCTTGCTGCTTCCGGAAACATCGACGGCGTCCGCACCATCGCATACTGCTCCGACGCCACCGTCATGGGCGGCGCAATGGGCGTCGACGGCTGCAAACACCTCGTCAAAGCCATCGATACCGCCATCGAGGAAGAGTCCCCCATCGTGGGCCTCTGGCACTCCGGTGGCGCGCGTCTGGCTGAAGGCGTCGAAGCACTCCACGCAGTCGGACTGGTCTTCGAGGCCATGGTCCGCGCGTCGGGTCTCATACCTCAAATTTCCGTCGTGCTCGGCTTCGCGGCCGGCGGAGCCGCGTACGGTCCAGCCCTCACCGATGTCGTGATCATGGCCCCGGAAGGCCGAGTGTTCGTCACCGGCCCAGACGTAGTTCGCAGTGTCACCGGCGAACAGGTCGACATGGTTTCACTCGGCGGTCCGGACACACACACCAAGAAGTCCGGTGTCGCACACATCGCCGCACACGACGAGGCCGACGCATTGCACCGTGCACGCCGCCTGGTTTCGATGATGTGCGAGCAGGGCGAATTCGATCAGCGTGCGGCCGAACTCGGCGACAGCGATTTGCGCGCCATGATGCCCGCGTCCGCAAAACGTGCGTACGACGTTCGTCCGATCGTTCACGAAATGCTCGACAACGTCGAAGGCGAGTCGAGTTTCGAAGAACTGCAAGGCAATTACGCGCGGAGCATCGTCACCGGATTCGGTCGAATGGCCGGACGTACCGTTGGCGTCATCGCGAACAACCCACTCCGACTCGGCGGGTGCCTGAACTCCGAAAGTGCAGAGAAGGCCGCTCGGTTCGTGCGACTGTGCAACGCATTCGGCGTGCCGCTCGTGGTCGTCGTCGATGTTCCCGGGTATCTGCCGGGCGTCTCGATGGAGTGGGAAGGCGTTGTCCGACGCGGAGCGAAGTTACTTCACGCCTTCGCCGAGGCAACGGTCCCCCGGGTCACCGTCGTCACTCGAAAGATCTACGGCGGCGCATACATCGCGATGAACTCGAGAGCCCTCGGAGCAACGGCCGTATTCGCTTGGCCCAACTCCGAAGTTGCCGTGATGGGCGCGAAGGCTGCTGTCGGCATCCTGCACAAGCGGGCCCTCGCAGCTGCACCGGACGACGAGCGGGAAGCATTGCACGACCGCCTCGCTGCCGAGCACGAGGCAATCGCAGGCGGCGTCGACCGCGCGGTCGAAATCGGCGTCGTCGACGAGGAAATCGACCCGGCGAAGACTCGCAGCATCGTCACTGCTGCGCTCGCGTCTGCGCCGTCTGTCCGCGCGCGGCACAAGAACATTCCGCTCTGACATCCCTTGACAGCAAGGTGGGCCTCGCCGATACGGCGGGGCCCACCTTTGTCATTCAAGTCTTAGTCGTTCAAGCCGCGAGAGCACTCAGGGTTCAGGATGGACCTCGGTCAGCTGACGCGCCTTCGTAGCCATGTCACTTCGGCACCTTCGCCTGAACTCCGGAAGGGTTCGAGTTCCTCGTCCCACGGTGCGCCTATTGCCCGACCGATTTCCGCGGCGATGTCTCCACCGGAATTCATGATGGACCGCAGCTTCATCTCCCCGACGACGACATCACCGTTCGCACTGGTGGATCCGCGCCACAAACCGAGACCAGGTACATGGCTGTACCGTTCGCCGTCGACGCCGTGACTCGGATCCTCGGTGACCTCGAACCGCAACATCGGCCACGCGCGTAGCGAATCGACCAGGCGGGCACAGGTTCCGACGGGACCTGTCCAATCCGTCGTTGCACGGAGAAGGCCGTCGTAGGCAGGCTGGGAGGTCCATCTGAGTTTGGCAGGGCTGTCCAACGTGGCGGACAGAGCCCAATCCACGTGCGGGCACAGCGCCGCGGGCGACGAGTGGATGTAAACCACACCAGTCGTCACGTCCGCGAATTGATTCATTTCGCGCACTCGAGCCTCCTGCTTCGACGAGGGACGTCTTCCCCAACGACCTCTGTCGAGTTCGTGCAGCACGCTCGATTGAACAGTGTGCCTTGTGTTACCCGTGTTGCGCCAGTGGAAGGAGAGAAATTTGTGCTCTATCGAGAAACTTCGCCGATCACGCCATCGGACAATTCAGTCCACAAAGGTTTGGCCCAGTCACCGAAGTCGCGATCGGTAAGTACGACGCACGCAGTATCGATCGCGGGATCGACCCACAGGAAAGTCCCCGATTGACCGAAGTGACCGAAGGTTGCCGGCGAGTTCTCGAGACCAGTCCAATGCGGACGCTTGTCGCCGCGAATTTCGAATCCGAGTCCCCAGTCGTTGGGGCGCTGAGAGCCGTAACCCGGAAGGATTCCGTTGAGCCCCGGGAACTGGACGGTCGTCGCCTCGGCGAACGTCTGCGTCGAAACAAGGGTCGGTGAGAGCAGTTCAGCCGCGAACTTGGCCAAGTCGTCTGCAGATGCCTGCGCACCGTGGCCGGCCGGACCGACGAGACCCGCACTGGTCATCCCCAATGGCGCGAACACGGCCTCGGCCAGATAGTCGGCAAATTCGATCTCGGTCTCCCGGGAAACCAACTCGGCAAGTACCTCGAATCCCGCACTCGAATAGATCCGCTTCGACGCCACCGGCGCCTGAACGACACGTTCGGCGAATGCCAACCCCGACGCGTGCGCGAGGAGATGGCGAACCGTCGACCCCTCAGGTCCGGCCGGCCCGTCCAGCTCGACCGCCCCTTCCTCCACCGCGACGAGAATCGCGTAGGCGCACAACAGTTTTGTCACCGAAGCCAGAGGGAAAACGTGCGACTGATCGCCGCTGAAACCACGAACGCGGTCGCCCTCACCCGAGTTCTTCCCGGAGAGGACGACCGCTGCCGCATTGTCGACCGGCCACTGCTGGATTACGTCAAGACTGTGAGTACTGGGCACCCGATCAGACTACTGGCACAAGCGTTGCGCTTCCGATCACCAGTCAGCTTCGGTGTACCGGATGACGCCGCGGATGTTCTTGCCATCCAACATGTCCTGGTAGCCGTCGTTCACACCTTCGAGGGTGTAGGTCCGAGTGACCATGTCGTCGAGGTTCAGCCTGCCTGCCTTGTACATCGCGAGGAGGTTCGGCACGTCCTGGCGAGCGTTGCCACCGCCGAAGATGTTGCCCTGAAGATCCTTCTGAAGCATCGACATCAGGAACAGGTTCAGCTTTACGTCCATGTCCGTCAGATGCCCCATCGCGGTGACAACACAACGACCAGCCTTGGCCGTCAGAATCATCGCCTCTTCGACGTACTCACCCTTCATTTCGCCGACGGTGATGATCGTCTTCTGCGCCATGCGTCCATACGTAGCGTCGATTATCGGCTGAATGGCAGCGGCGGCGCTTTCGAACGCATGTGTTGCGCCGAACTTCAGAGCCTGCTCACGCTTCCACGGCACAGGATCGATGGCGAAGATGTAGCGGGCACCCGACGCAACAGCACCCTGCAGGGCACTGATACCGACGCCGCCAACGCCCATGATCACAACGTCTTCACCCGGCTTCACATCAGCGATGTGTGTTGCCGATCCCCAACCGGTGGGAACGCCGCAACCGACGAGTGCTGCAACCTCGAACGGAATGTCCTTGTCGATCTTCACAACCGAAGACTGGTTCACGACCATGTAGGGCGAGAACGTCCCTAGCAGGCACATCGGGATCACGTTTTCGCCGCGAGCCTGGATTCGGTAGGTGCCGTCACTGATGGCCTGGCCGCTGAGCAGACCCATCCCGAGGTCACACAGATTCTGATGGCCGCCCGAACACGCCGGACAGGTTCCACAAGCCGGAATGAAGGACAGGACGACGTGGTCGCCGACCTCCAACCCCTTGACCTCTGGGCCGAGCTTGGTGATGACGCCCGAACCCTCGTGCCCACCCATGACGGGGAACGACGGCATCGGGGTCGCGCCGGTGACGATGTGGTGATCGGAGTGGCACATTCCGGCCGCTTCCATGCGAATCTGAACTTCGCCGGCTACCGGCTCGCCGATCTCGATCTCCTCGACGGACCACTTCTCGTTGAGGCCCCACAGGATTGCACCCTTGGTCTTCACGTCACTTCACCCTTTCATTCGCACACCCGCATCTATCTCTGTGACCATAGCCACAAAACTGCGAAATTGGAACGTGTTCTAACGAAAGATTTCGCGGTGCAGGTCAGCCGTCCAAATGACCTGGCACAACCGGCGTGGCAGCGACGAAAAAATGACCCACTGAGTGGGACACGTCGCCCTGCCTCACCGAAATCACGGTCGCGCTGAAACCACGGTCGCGCCGAAGCCACGGCCATCACGAGAGCACGCACCTTGGACTCCGCCTCCGGCAGTCAAGTCGGATGCGGAGCCTGGCGTGGGCTGTTGTGCCTGAGAAGCTGTTCTCAGGTTTTGAAGGTGGTGTTCGCCGGCCGGGGGTGCTGTCCGGGGTCGATGGAGGGCGGCGGGATGAACCACGGTTTGTTGTCGACACCGATTCGGATTTCCCACTTGCCGACGAACCCCGATTTCCGGTGCATCAGCCGGTGGTGGGAACGGCACAGCAGGACAAGGTTGTTCATCACCGTCGGGCCGCCGTTCGCCCAGTGCTTAATGTGGTGCGCATCGGTCCAGGCTGGTACGCATGAACACCCCGGGAACGCGCAGCCCTTGTCTCGGGCGATCAGGGCGACGCGTTGTTCGGCGTTGACCAACCGTTTTCCGGGTTTCGCATCGAGCGGTGCGCCGTGATCGTCGAGTAGGACGGTGGACAGGAAACAGTCGCACCCCAACAACCTCGTCTGCGACACCGACAGCGGTCCGAGCCATGGCATGTGCCCGACATCGAGATCCGACGGGGACTCTTCACCATTCGAGGGCGCGGCGGCGCAGTCCCGATGCTCAGCGAGATCGCGCGCGTTGATGTGCACGTTCACGTGCGGACGTTGGCCGCCGTCGGTTCCGGTTTTTGCGCAGTCGAGGTAGCGGCGGATCAGTTCGGTGAACCCGTCCGCGGTCCGCTTTGCCGCCGACCGTGCGTCGGGGGTTCCGTCGGGTGCCGGGGTCGGCATCGTCAAATTCGACAGGGCCGAGAGCAGCATTTCGCCGGTGAGGGCGTCGAAATCCCCACGAACCACCACCCGACCGTTCAAGGTCGAGGCGATCCGCAGTTCGTTCCGGTCGACGTCTTCGGCGGGCGGAATCTCATCGGATTCGAACACCCGCTCCAAGGTCGCGATAACGTGCCGCACCTTCGTCGTCGTCGCCTCCACCCCCGAGGCTGCCGCAAGCAGCAGGTCGATACAGCGAGGTAACGCCTCGTCCGGCATCCCCTTCGGCGGGGATTCGCAGAACGCCACGATCAACACTGCGTGATCGAACGAGCAATCCCCGCAATCGAATCTCGCTGCTACCGCGGGAAACGGCCGCAACGCTGCACCCAACGCGGCGATCTTCTTCCCGTCCCGAACCTGCAGCATCGTGTTCGCCGCCAACCATGACCCGACTCCGCGGCTGGCAATCACCTGATCATCCGGACGCATCGACAGTTCGTCCACCACCGCCACCCGCACCGCTTCCAGGCGAAGAATCTCCGCACTCGCCGACACAGCAGCAGCCCGTAACTCGGCGGCAGTCAACTGCCACAACTGCCCGCGCAACCCCACCGCAGAACTCGAAACCACGTCCGACAACAAGACACTCATAGAATCCCCCGATCCCCACCCTCTACAATAGTCGAACACACGTTCGAGTCAAGAGGGTTTATCGAATCAATCCACCGAGCGTCCCGGAACCACCAGACCGCATTGATAGGCCAGAACCACCAACTGTGCGCGGTCACGGACATCAAGTTTTGTCATCGCCCGGTTCACGTGCGTTTTTGCCGTGACAGCGCTGATCACCAACTCCGCGGCGATCTCGTCGTTGGACATCCCCATAGCAACGAGAGTTACCACCTCGAGTTCACGCGGCGTCAATTGACCGAAGATCCCAGAAGCCGAGTCTGCCCGCGAAGGGATGGAAAGGAATCGAGTAATCAACGCACTGGTCGCCATCGGCGACAACAACGAGTTGCCACTTGCGACCGTCCGAACAGCATCCAGCAGATCTTCAGCCCGGATCCCTTTGCCGATAAAGCCGCTGGCACCCGCCCGGATCGCCTGTGCCACATGCTCATCCACCTCGAATGTCGTCAGGATCAACACGTGTACGTCGGACAAATCCGGATGATCGGCGATCATGGCGGTTGCTTCGACACCGCTGGTGCCCGGCATTCGAATATCCATGAGTACAACGTCAGGTCGGTGTTCGAGCGCTGCCTGGAATGCCTGCTCTCCGTCCGCCGCCTCGGCGACCACCTCCATGTCGTCTTCAGAACCGATGAGCAGTGCAAGCGTTTGCCGAAAGAGCGCCTGATCGTCCGCCACTACTACCCGAACAGTCACAGCGATTCCTCACGCAGAGAACCGCTCGACACTGACACAAGCGGAAGTTGCGCGTCCACACGAAATCCCCCGTCCGCACGGAATCCTGCTGACACCTCGCCTCCCATTGCCTGCGCCCTCTCCTTCATTCCCAGCAGTCCGTACCCGGGTGGCGAAGTCGAAGGCACTGCTGTTCCGGAGTTTTCGACAGTCAGCACCAGAACCTCGGCTTCGTACGACAACGACACGGTGACGGCCCCTGGCAGCGCATGTTTGCTCGCATTCACGAGTGCCTCCTGGATAATTCGGTACGCCGTGAGATCTACTGCGGGCCCGAGCGAGCGAACAGAACCCACAGCGCGCACCTCGATTTCCATTCCTGCACTGACGAATTGATCCACCAGTGCCGGTAGATCCGAAAGCCCCGGAGCCGGCTTCATCGAGCGATCGCCGTCCTGCGCATCACGGAGAACACCAACGGTGGCCCGAATCTCGTCCAGTGCGGCCTTGGATGTTTCTTCCACTCCGCGTAGTGCAGTCGTCGCTTTCTCCGGGTCTTTCCCGATCAGGTGCGACGCGACCCCAACTTGCAGATTGACCAATGCAATGTGGTGCGCGACGACGTCGTGCAGGTCTCGCGCTATCCGCATTCTTTCTTCGACGACCCGGTGTCGAGCCTCGTCCTCGCGCATTCTTTCCGCTTGCACCGCACGCTCTTCGACGGACTCCAGATATGCACGGCGAGAACGGACCTCAGCGCCGGCGAAACTCGCCATCAGCAACCAAGACAACATCCCCAGCGCTTCCTGTAGGAGGTTGTTTCCTACTCCCAGGAAAGTCGTGACAAGCATCAGCGATCCGACTGTGATTGCCGCTGCGAAAAAGGTCTTCCGGCGGTCACTCGTGCTGGCAACGTAATAGAGGCATACCATCGCCGCCGAACCTGTGCCGGCATTCGGCGGCGTCGACAGCGCAATCATCAAAACGCCGAGAAGCACTGCCACCGCGAGCGCCGAGAACGGATAGCGCCTTCGGAACACGATGGTTGCGGCTGCAATAGCTGTCACGACGACTCCCACAACCGTGACCTCGCGGGTCTCATTGCCGTCGAGCGCGATGCGGTGCGCCGTCCACGTGGCAAGGAGCACGAGGATGGTCAGTGCCAGGTCGATGGTGCGCGGGTGTTCCGCACACCATCGACCCCACGTCGAAGTCGAGGTCATCGATCTACCGTATCCGGATCACACCGACAACTTGTCGTTCGCGGGCTCAGTGGAATCCTTCGAATCTGCGAGCAGCGCAGTCAACTGCTCCCCCTCGACATCGACGTTCGGGACCAACCGGTCCAGCCAAGCGGGGAACCACCATGCCTTCGAGCCCAACAGGGACATGACGGCCGGAACGACTGTCATGCGAATCACGAAGGCGTCGAACAGAACCGCGAACGAAAGTCCGAGTCCGATCTGCATGATGAAGGCGTCGCCGCCGAAGATGAAGCCCGCGAAAACGGCGATCATGATGAGCGCCGCGGCCGTGACCACTCGGGCACCCTGGTCGAAGCCCTTCACGACTGCTTCGTCCGGTCCGTCGCCGTGGACGTACGCTTCACGCATTCGGGTCACCAGGAACACCTGATAGTCCATCGCCAACCCGAAGACGATGCCGATCATGAAGATTGGCAACATCGCGACAACTGATCCGGTTTGACCCTCGATTCCGAGAATCCCGGCGAACCAACCCCACTGGAAGATCGCGACCAGCACACCGAACGTCGCGCCGATGGAGAGCAGAAATCCGAGAGTTGCCTTGAGCGGTACCAGTATCGAGCGGAATACCAACATCAAGAGGATGAAGGCGAGGCCGACGACCAATGCGAGATAAGGAACCAGGGCATCGGCCAGGCGGTCCGAGACGTCGATCGTCAAGGCTGTCTGACCGGTGACCGACATCGTGGCCCCGGTCTCGTCGGTCAGCGATCCGGCGACCGCTCGAATATCGGCGACGAGCGCCTTGGTTGCCTCGGTTTCCGGGCCACTCGACGGAACCACTGTGATGACTGCTGTGTCACCGGCCTGATTGAGCGCGGGCGGCGTCACTGCCGCTACGTCGGGCAGAGCACCGAGTTTCTCTTGGGCCCCACTCAATGCCAATGTCGGATCTGCGGCGTCGGCAACGTCGACGACCACCATCAGCGGACCGCTGAACCCGGCACCGAATCCCTCGGAAAGTCGGTCGGTGGCTCGGGCGGCAGTGGTGTCGGGCACCGGTGGGCTCGCCAAGCTCAGGTTGATGCCGAAGGTGGGGATCGCTAGCAATCCCAGCCCGAGAACTGACGCGAGCAAAACCGGAACTCGACGCCGGATCACGAACTTGGCCCATCGCGAGCCTGCGCCTTCCTTCGTTTTGCGATGCGTCAACTGACCACCGGACGCAAGCAGGCGACGATCGGATCGGCTCAGAACGCGCGATCCTGCAAATCCCAGCGTGGCGGGCAGCAGAGTCAGTGAAATCACCACGGCAACAGCAACTGCGAACGCCGCAGCCAGACCCATGCTCGTCAGGAACGGGATGTTCACGACGAACAATCCTGCCAATGCGATGAGCACGGTCAACCCCGCGAACACTACGGCCGATCCCGCTGTCCCGGCTGCGCGGCCCGCTGCAATTTCGGGATCATGTCCGTCACGTAGTTCTGAGCGGTAGCGCGAGACGATGAACAGCGAGTAGTCGATGGCCACGGCCAGACCCAGCATCATTGCCAGGACGGTTGTGCTCGAACCCAATTCGATGAAGCCCGTTGCGATGGTGATCGTGCAGATCGCGATGCCGATGCCGATGAGTGCACTGATCAACGGAAGCCCTGCCGCCACCAACGAACCGAAAGTGACCGTCAGGACCACCGCGGCGATCGCGACGCCGATCACCTCGCCCATCGATTCGGCACTGCTTTCCATAAGCACGTTGCCGGCGACATCGACCGCCAGTCCCGAACCCGCAGCGTCGTGAACGGCCGACTCGAGCAGTTCTTTCGAGCTATCCGGCAAGTCCATCGAGTCGGCGGTATAGGAGACCTGCATGTATCCGATGGTCCCAGTCGACGACACTCCCCCGGAGGCATACGGATCCGATACCGCTGCAACCTCGGGATCCTTCCCGAGCGCAGAGACCAAGTCACTGACGGATTGTCGAATCGCCGGATCGGTGAGCGTCGTGCCCGCAGGAGATTCGAAGACGATGCGAGCACTGGCTCCGTCGGTGGACGATTGCGGGAATCTTTCAGCCAGAAGATCTTGCGCCGCTTGCGATTCGGTACCCGGGATCGACAACGTGTTGACCGTCGGACCGGACAGCGTTGCTGCGCCCACTCCGCCCGCCACCAGCAGGACGAGCCAGAAGCCCACCATCGCCCAGCGGCGCCGAAACGCAAGTCTCGAGAGTTTGTACAGAAATATCGACATGCGTATCACTGTGCCGATACACGACCCCGTCGCACATCGTGCACAGGTAGACACTTACGCGTACTGCGCTCGCAGTAGGGCGGTGGTCCCCAGGGCTAGCCGATCAGGCCCAACTCCCTCGACCACGGCGGATCCGCCCCCGGTCGCGACACCGTGACAGCTGCCGCGCGCGCAGCGAAGATCAACGCAGCCGTCCAATCGGACTCGGAAAACCCACGCAGAACGGCGGCGTCGAGTGCGTCGTGTCGATCAAGGTAAGCCAACAGCGCTCCGTGTACCGTGTCGCCCGCACCGATCGTGTCCGCGACGTCAACCGCGGGCGCCGACACCGAAACATCGAGTTCGCTGGTGATCAACCGCAACCCATCACCACCTCGGGTGAGCAGCACGGCGCCGACGCCTTCGTCCAGCCACTCGGTGCCGTCGACCGAACCCAACCACTGGGCGTCGTCGTCGCTCACCTTGAGAATGTCGATGGACGGTAACCACGACCGAAACCGTCGTCGATAGGCGTCTGGGTCTGCGATCACCGCCGGGCGAATGTTGGGGTCCACCATGGTGAGTCGACCGCGGGCATGAGCTTCGTGCAGCATCGCTTCGTAGGCAGAGGCACCGGGCTCGAGCACCAGCGACAGCGTTCCGAACGAGAACGCCCGAGCGAAGGGAAGTTTCGGCAGCGCAAACTGTCGATCCGCCGTTCCCTCGAGATAGAAGGAGTACCGCGCTCCCCCGTCGGCAGCAAGATTCACGACGGCCAGAGTTGTCGGCTCGGCCCCGCGTTCGACTCCGGTTGTGTCGACGTTCGACGCGGCCAGCGAGTCGATCATCCGATCTCCGAACGCGTCGGTGGACAAGCGAGAGACGAATCCCACGTCAGAGCCGAGTCGACCCAATGCGATCGCAACGTTGAACGGACCCCCGCCCAATTTGGGCGAGAAGTTATCCCCCACCGGTACCAGATCGACCAGTCCCTCACCACACACCACGACGGATCGTTCGCGTGTATCACTCATCGGTAGACCCTAACCTTCTTGCCAATCGAAGATGGATGTGACCTGCTCGGCACGAACGAATTCGGGTGCCGAGCAGGTCACGATTGTGGAGGGGTTCAGCTACCCACGCGCTCGCCGGTCGTGGGGTCGAAGAGGTGAACCGGACCGTCCACCCGCTCGAAACCGAGAGTCTGGCCGTACTGCAACTTCGATCGCCCACCGGTGCGTGCGACGAGCGAAATCGGATCGGCTTCCGTGCCGGGTACGTGCGCGTAGATGTACGACTCGTTGCCCAGTTCCTCGACCAGGTCGATCTGAGCTGCGATTCCGTCTCCGGCCGCGACCACCTGGAATTGTTCAGGCCGAATTCCCACGGTGACCGAACTCAGACCGGCTGCGGCGATTGCCGTCATCTGCTCGCGGTCGAGCGGAACTTCGACGGCACCGAAGCGGACGCCACCCGAACTGACCGGCACCGTCACCAAGTTCATTCCCGGAGATCCGATGAATCCGGCAACAAACGCATTGGCGGGCCGATCGTAAAGTTCGGTCGGAGAGGCGAACTGCTGCAACTTACCGCCCTTGAGCACGGCCACGCGATCACCCATCGTCATCGCTTCCACCTGATCGTGTGTGACGTAGACGGTGGTGGTTCCGAGTCGTCGCTGCAATGCCGCGATTTGCGTGCGAGTCTGGACGCGCAGCTTGGCGTCGAGGTTGGAAAGCGGCTCGTCCATGCAGAACACTTGCGGTTCACGAACGATGGCGCGGCCCATCGCAACTCGCTGCCGTTGACCACCGGAAAGCTTGGCCGGCTTGCGGTCGAGATACTCCGTCAGGTCAAGAAGTTTGGCCGCTTCGGCAACTTTCTTCTTTCGCTCCTCGACGGGCACACCGCGCATCTTCAGCGCGAACCCCATGTTCTCGCCGACGGTTTTGTTGGGGTAAAGCGCATAGTTCTGGAAGACCATCGCGATGTCACGGTCCTTCGACGGGACATCGGTCATGTCCTTGCCGTTGATGGTGATCGCGCCCGAATCGATGTCCTCGAGCCCCGCCAACATGCGTAGTGCCGTGGACTTTCCGGAACCTGACGGACCGACGAGCACGATGAACTCACCGTCGTTGATGTCGAGATCGAGTGAATCGACAGCGAGAGTGCCGGCACCTTCGTAGATGCAAGACGCTTTCTGGTACGAGATTTCAGCCATGACGAACTCCTGAGAAGGGTGAGGAGAATTATTTGATTGCACCGAAGGACAGGCCGCGCACCAGTTTGTTCTGGGCGAACCAACCGGCCAAGATGACGGGCAATGCCGCCATGGTCGCTGCCGCGGAGAGCCGAGCCCAGTACAGGCCCTCGCCCGTGATGAACCCGACCAAGAAGACCGGAATCGTTTGTGCTTGAACAGCTGTCAGATTGACGGCGAAGAAGAACTCATTCCACGAGAAGATCACACAGATCAGTGCGGTGGCAGCGATGCCGGGTGAGATCAGAGGCAGGATCACCTCGCGAACCGAAGTCCACAGGCTGGCACCATCCATGCTGGCCGCTTCGAGAAGCTCGCCGGGAACTTCGAGAAAGAAGGAGCGCATCATCCACACCGCGATCGGCAGATTCATCGAGGTGTACAGGATGACCAGGGCCCAGATGTTGTCGAGCAGGCCGATGTCGTTGACGATCACGTACAGCGGCACGATCGCTGCCACGACGGGGAGCATCTTCGTACTGATGAAGAAGAACAGAACGTCCTGGGTCTTGGCGACCGGTCGGAGCGACAAGGCAAATGCCGCCGGAACACCAAGTAGCAGAACCAGAATGGTCGACATCCCCGTGGCGAAGGCAGAGTTCGCCAGAGTCGTCCCGAGGCCGGAGTCGAGGACGGCTCGGAACTGCTCGAGGGTCGGGGTGAAGAACAGCTTCGGCGGATCGGTGTACGCGTCCGCCTCGGTCTTGAACGCGGTCAGGACCATCCAGAAGACCGGAAAGAAGAACCCGAGGGCCGCGATCCACGCCACGACCGACCACGGACTGAACTTACTGCTCTTCTTCTTCTTGACGACGGGCTTGTCGGTCGTCGCACTTGTCGTCTCTACGGCAGTCATCACGCCGCCTCCTCGTTGCCGGTGAAGCTCTTGAAGATCAGTCGAAGCGCAAGCGTGGACACGATGATGGTCGCGATCACTGTCACGACACCCATCGCCGCGGCTTGACCGACGTCGAAGCCGAGGAACGCGCGCTGGTAGATGTAGAACGGCAGGTTCGAGCTGGCCACGCCGGGCCCACCCGACGTCATCATGTACACCGCGTCAAATGTGTTCACGAGGTAGATCGCGCCGAGAACTGCACCGAGTTCGATGAAGCGACGCAGGTGCGGCAGTGTCAGTTCGCGGAACATCGCAAAAGGCTTGGCTCCGTCCACCCGTGCGGCTTCGAGGATGTCTCGGGGCATCGACTGCAAACCGGCCAGAATGAGCAGCATCATGAATGGCGTCCACTGCCAGATCAGATTGATCATGACCGCGGCGAGCGGAAACTTGCTGACCCAGTCGACCTGGCCGACGCCGAAAGGCTGGAGGACGAAGTTCACGATACCGAATACCGGATCGAACATTGTTGTCTTCCACAGCAATGCACCAGCGACGGGAGTTATGAGGAACGGCGTGATCAGCAGCGTTCGCACGATACCGCGACCGAGGAAGGCTCGGTCGAGTAGCAGCGCCAATGCGAGTCCGAGGATCACCGAAACGATGACCGTACCCACGATCATGATGACCGTGTTGACCGCGACTTCCCGAAACTGGCTGTCCTTGAACACATCGATGTAGTTGTTGAACCAGTTGAAGTGCCGCGATCCGGGCCGGACAAGGTTCCAGGATTGCGTGGAGTAGTAGAGAGTGAACAGAAAGGGGATCTGCGTGACGACGATCGAGAAGATCAACGCCGGCAGCAACGGACCTCGACGACGCCAACCCTCGGCACGGGAGATCTTCTTGTCGATACGAACCGGTGGCGCGTCGTCCACCGTGGATCTGAGCTCAGCAACCGTAGTCATCGGTTCTCCTGATAGGTCTTGCCGACCACCTCGGCATACTGCTGCGATTGTTCGAGTGCTTCTTTCACACTCTTCTGACCCGCGATTGCCGCGCTGATCTGCTGGCTGACGCGAGTGCCCAGATCCTGGAACTCAGGGATGGTGAGGAACTGGACGCCGGTGTATGGAACCGGTTGCACTGTCGGGTTTTTCGGGTCTGCGTTGTTGATCGATTCGAGGGTGATCGGACCGAATGCCTTTGACGCTTCCTGATACTCCGGAATCACGTAGGTCGAAAGACGGCTTCCCGGAGGGACTCTCGACCAGCCGAGTTCAGTGCCGACCTTCTGGATGTAGTCCTTGTTCGTCATCCAGGAGATGAACTTCCAGGCATCGTCTTTGTTTTGTGCCGACTCCGGGATTCCGAGCGCCCAGGTGTAGAGCCATCCGGGATCGGACTTCTCGACCTTCGGGGCCTTCGCATATCCGATGTTGCCGACCACCTTCGACGATGCGGGATCTTCGAGCACCGACACAGCCGAGGTCGCGTCGTACCACATCGCCGTGTTGCCTTGCGCGAATTGTGTTGCGCATTCGCCGAACCCACTTGTGGCAGGCCCCGGCTGGCCGTGCTCCTTGACGGTGTCCACGTAGAACTGAACGGCCTCCTCGACCTGCGGACTGGTCAACTGCGCATTCCAGTTCTCGTCGTACCAGCGTCCGCCGAAAGTGTTGATCACTGTGTTGAGCGGCGCGAGAACCTCGCCCCAGCCCGGCTTTCCTCGCAGGCAGATTCCGGACATCTTGGCATCAGGGTTGTCGAATTGCTCTGCCCAACCTGCAACTTCCTGCCACGTCGGGTCTTCTGGAACTGTGATCCCCGCCTGGTCGAACAGGTCTTTGCGATACATCAGGAACGACGACTCCCCGTAGAACGGAACCGCGTACATGTTGTCCTCGTACGACAGTGAAGCCTTGATGGACGGTACGAAATCGTCCTCGTCATAACCTGGAGTCTTGTCCGCGTACTCGGACAGGTTCGTGAGCCAACCGTTCGCTGCCCACTGGGGCGTCTCGTAGTTGCTGATCATCGCGACGTCGAACTCGCCGCCACCGGTGGCCGTCGACGCTGTGATCTTGGCGCGGGCCTGGTTCTCGGAAAGGCTGACGAACTTGAGGTCGATGCCGGGGTTCTCGGCTTCGAAAGCCGGCGCCAATTTGATGGCGTCCTGCATCTGCGAGTTCGACACCATCGCAATGGTGACTGTTCGTTCGCCGGAACCACCGAGCGCACCAGCACCCGCACATCCCGACACCAGGAGGCAGAGCGCCGCCGCTGCAGCGCCCCACACTCGTCTTCCTGTTTTCACGGATTACCTTCCTTCACACTTGCGTGTCAGTCGCGCGCTCGGACAGCGAAACTCGTGAGAGCGCTACCCTTCGAGCAGCCACTGGGCGCACTCGACATCGGTGACGAGTACGTTTGCCAAACCTCCGCGCAATGCGCCCAGAACGGCCTGGCGTTTGTGTGTTCCCCCCGAAATCAGAATTGTCTGATCGCAGGATTTCACTGCGTCGAGCGGGACGGAGACCGTCCGCTCAGGCAGTGGCCCCTCCACTGGATTTCCGTCGATCGTGTAGAAACGGCCGCCGATTTCACCGACAGCCCCTCGACTTTCCAACTCGTCCAGCATGGTCGAGTCGACGAAACTGCCGGCAAACAAAGTCGTGGCCGTCGAAACAGCACCAACTCCGAAAACCATGATGTCGGAATCAGTTCCAGCCTTCAGGGCTTTCGAGATGACCGAGTCGTTTCGCATCGACTCCACCGTCGCTGGATCGGCATATAGCGGAGCATTGAGGCGAATAGGATTGGCCTGCAACTGTTGTGCGCATCGGCCGATGGTGAAGTCGACACCGGTTTGGTAGTCGGTCACCGTCATGGAGCCGTCAAGTTGTACCACAGCCGAGCACTTCGCCGCCTTGTCTGGCAAAGAACCCGCTACCGCTACGGTTTCCGGGCCCCATGTGAATCCGAGCACGCTCGACGGCTGCAGGCGCCGAACCAGGACTTCCGCTGCACGTCGGCCGAGCGCGTCGAAGTCCGGGTCGTCCGAGTCCGAATTCGCTTCGGGGACAATCAAAACTTCGGCCAACCCGAAGTGCTTCTCGAGCTCCGATTCCAATTCCGTGTTCACCGAACCTTCGAGCTCCGGCGGAACCATAATCTCGACCCTGACCAACCCTTGCGTCCGCGCCCTGGCCAACAGTCGCCCGGCCGTAGGCCTCGAGACGCCCAACTTCGCTGCAATCTCCGCCTGAGTGGCGCCTTCGAGGTGGTACATGGTCGCAGCCCGCAACGCGAGCCGCACATCCTCGGAAGCAGGCAACTTCGACGGCTTGAGTCCTGTGGGCTGAGCCGACTGGTTCACACGGTCTCCTTATGCATCAGGTTCAAAGATTCTCGATCGTGAGCAGATGCTCACTAGATGTTCTTATGCTCATTAAGCTAACATCAGGTTGTGACCCACACAACAGTTTCCGGAGAATCCATCGATCTACCTGCGACAATTCGGGCAAATGTCCTCGTTGAGACCGGAAAGATGCAGATGGTCGAGAGACCCCGGCCATCCCCGAAGGCTGGTGAAGTTCTCGTCCGCATCCACGCCGTGGGCGTGTGCGGGTCGGACGCGCACTACTTTCGCGAAGGCCGCATCGGTCCTTACGTCGTCAACGCACCCCTCGTTCTCGGACATGAGGCATCGGGACGCATCGCCGCAGTCGGCGACGGCGTCGATCCGGGACGCGTCGGGCAGCGCGTCTCCATCGAGCCGCAGAAGCCTGATCCGACAAGTCCCGAATCAAAGGCAGGCAGATACAACCTCTGCCCTCACATGGAGTTCTTCGCAACACCTCCGATTGACGGTGCACTCACCGACTACGTCACGATCGGTGCCGATTTCGCGCATCCCGTCGCAGATTCCGTGTCCTACGAGGCAGCTGCGCTGTTCGAGCCACTGTCAGTAGGGATCGCCTCCGCCCAGAAGGCAGGGATCACGGCTGGCTCTCGGGTGCTGATCGCCGGCGCCGGTCCGGTAGGAATCGTGACGACGCAGGTGGCCAAGGCATTTGGCGCCACGGAAGTCATCGTCTCGGACATCGATGCGGCCCGGCGTGATGTGGCACTGAAATTCGGCGCAACTACGGTCGTAGATCCCCGCGAAAGCGACGTACGCTCTCTCGCCGTCGACGCATTCATCGACGCTTCGGGTGCCACGGCCGCCGTAATCGACGGCATTCACGCCGTTCGGCCGTCTGGGACAGTCGTTTTGGTCGGAATGGGGGCCGACGAGATTCCGTTGCCGGTCCCGATCATCCAGAACCGCGAACTGATTCTGACCGGGGTGTTCCGATACGCCAACACGTGGCCGATCGCCGCCGCACTGGTCGCCGCCGGCCGGGTCGATCTGGATTCGATGGTCACTGCCCGCTTTTCACTCGAACAGTCGCAAGAGGCCCTGGTGGCCGACCGCATTCCCGGCAGCATCAAAGCCGTAGTCATCGTCGCCGAAGGAGACTAGAACTTTCATGGAACTCAATACGAAGACCTTGCACGACTTCGACACTTCACTCCAAGTGCCGAACTACGACCGGAGCAAAGTCACTACCGGCATAGTGCATTTCGGTGTCGGCGGCTTTCACCGTGCACACCAGGCCATGTACATCGACACTCTCCTGCGACGTGGCGAGGGCTTCGACTGGGGAATCTGCGGTGTGGGAGTGATGCCGTCGGACAAGCGAATGAGAGACGCACTCCGAGCGCAGGACGGCCTCTACACCCTGGCACTCAAGCATGCAGACGGAACGCTCGAGGGCCGGGTCATCGGGTCGATCGTCGAGTACCTGTTCGCTCCAGACGATCCGCAGGCAGTGATCGAAAAGATGGCATCCAAATCGACGAAGATCGTCTCCCTCACCATCACCGAGGGCGGATACAACATCTCGGACAGCACGGGAGAGTTCGACTCGTCCAATCCCGATGTGGTGCACGATCTCCAACCAGGAACACTCCCCCGCACTACCTTCGGTCTGATCTGCGCTGCACTCGCACTCCGTCGAGACCGGGGTCTGGCACCGTTCACGATCATGAGTTGCGACAACATCGAAGGCAACGGATCAGTCGCGAGGAACGCTTTCGGAGCCTTTGCCGCCCTGAAGGATCCCGAACTTGCGGAGTGGATCGAAGAGAACGGCGCCTTCCCCAACTCCATGGTCGACCGGATCACACCCGTCACGACAGCCGAGGTGACAGCAGAGATCGCCGAGACGTTTGGCGTCGAAGATCAGTGGCCGATTGCGGCGGAACCCTTCACCGCGTGGTTCCTCGAGGACGAGTTCACCATGGGCAGACCCCCTTTGGAGAATGCCGGTGTGAATCTGGTGCCGGACGTTCGCCCGTACGAACTCATGAAACTGCGCCTTCTCAACGCCAGCCATCAAGGCATCGCGTACTTCGGCTACCTTGCCGGATACCGCCTGGTCCACGAGGCATGCCAGGACGAACTCTTGTCAGGGTTCCTGCTCGACTACATGAATCTCGAAGCGACGCCGACCCTTGATCCGGTACCCGGCGTCGATCTCGATCAATACAAGAAGACCCTCATCGAACGATTCTCGAACCCTCAGGTCCGCGACACGATTGCACGTCTGTGTGCCGAGTCGTCCGATCGAATTCCCAAGTGGCTGTTGCCCGTCATCCGGAAGCAACTCGACGCGGGCGGGTCGATCAACCTGTCCACCGCCATTGTCGCCAGTTGGGCCCGCTACGCCGAGGGTTCAGACGAGAATGGAGACCCCATCACCGTCGTCGATCAGATGGCGGAGACTCTGGTACCGCTCGCGCAGAAGCAGTCGAGCGATCCACTGGCCTTCATCGGGAACCGCCAAGTCTTCGGAGATCTCGTGGACAACCGCCGATTTGTCGCAAGCTTCCGAAAGACTCTCGACTCATTGCACTCCGTCGGAGCCAGGAAAACTCTCGAGGAGGTACGTGGGCTCTGACTACGCCGATACGTCGTGGAGGTGATGGATCGGATCGTGAATGAAGTAGGCCGCCAGCGATTCGACGGTGAACGCCGATCCGTCACTACGGAGGCCCCGTCGTTGGCGGCCACCCTCTGGCACGGTTTCGAAAGCGTTCGCGATCTCCGCAGCAGCGTCCGACAATTCCGATGCCACCGTTGCCGGATCCTGGTCGTTGTATCGCTCGGCCTCAGCTGTTGCGTCCTGATCCCAGTTCTCGAATCTCGGATCGTCGAATTCGAGCATCTGTTCCAACCGCACCTTGAAGATCCTGAACACGTCGCGCACATGGGCGGAATACTCCAACGCTGACCATGTTTCGCTGTCTGGCCGCACTGTCACGTTCTCGCGTTCGAGCACTGCAGCCCAGGAGGCGGCGTTGGCACGCACCAGATCGGGAACGTCCGTGAATGCAACGCTGGATGAGTCGAACCCACACTCGGTGCAAGGGCGTTCGAGGACCCATGTCCAATTCTTTGTGTCCGGGGTGATCGGCATGGATCGAGAATAGTCCGCCAGAGCGGAGTCAGTCTGTTTTGATTGGCCGATGAAACGAATCGTGCTCGGTATTGCGAATTTCCATCATCGTTTGCGGCATCTGGTTTGATTCGAAACATGCGCTCTTCGCTCGCCTTGGCCACTCTCGCTGCCGGCTTGATGATTGGCGGTTGCGCGGCGCCGGCGGTGCAACAACCCGACACCGTATCGACAACAGCCGAAACGGGCGGAACGTGGGTCCGACGGCTTGGCGTACCCGACTCCGTCGACAAAATCTGCCAGTCGATACTCGGATTGGCCGAAGAGCTGGGACGGACTCCAAGCGATTCCACGTCACCGATCGATCGCGTCCGCGAATACATGAGAGGACCCTACGGCGATTGGAGGGGATTCGACGCTGAGGGGCGTCAGCGCATCCAGGAAGCCTTCGAAGCAGCGGAATCGGGATCTTGCGGTTGAGAAACGCCGGCCGTCTGGTTCGCCCCTCGCACCACGGAATTACAAACAACGACGTATCGACGTCGTTCCGTTGGTGACAGAATATTCGTCCGTCTGCGACGGGTCGGTCACTTGAAATTTCCCAGGGCTTTCAGTTCAACTTCAAAGATTCTGTGACGCGGTTGTGGCCAAGGCTTCACCTGGTCTCGTCATCCCTCAGTTGAAGGGCGTCGAGTCGACATGTACCCCCTCCGAACGCAGTAAATGCTCGGCCGCAAGAATCAGCAGGGAGAGGGATTCGTACGAGAGCCCCTCGGTTGCATGCATCAACCTGTCAGGCGCCGAAATAGACCTGTCACCTGGCGAACCGTCGAACCTCTGCGCAGAAAGCACAGTCGCGAGTTCGAGTTGATTCACCACCTGACCTGTACTGTTCGCGCGCTCGAACATGACATTCAGCCGCTCGACCAGTTCGCGACCTTCAACCGATCGAATAGTGTTGCCGAACAGCCTGTTTCGTTGATCTGGTTTGACACCAGGCGGGATCGAGTTCTTGGTTGTCACAGTATGTTCTCCGTTACGTTGACCTGTCAGGTTGATCAGAGGTGCGCCCCGGCACAATTCGCCGAACCCTTGTCTGCGCCGCCCAACGACGTCGTGCCCATCGACAGCAAAGCGATCCCCGGCACCCACCGAATTCCGGTAGCGCGACCTCGAGGTTTGCTGTTCGTTTACATCACTTATCGTTACACTTTATCAACAACTGTAACTCATCAGCAAGTGCTTTGTTCCGATTGCCCGGTTTGATCACGGGTGACACAGAACAGCAGCAGTAGCCAACATGTCGACATGGTCTATGCCGCCCCTGCCATCTCCGCCCTAGGTGTGTGCGCCTCCGGCAGGCACAAGTACGACCTTCCGCCGACGAACTCGCGGCGAAGGCTGGGTCCAAAGTCCTCATTACTGATGACCTAAGTTCGACAGCACTTTTCACGAAAAAGAGGATCCCGCATGTGCGGGATCCTCTTCGCTTTCGTTCGGAGCTAGAGACCGAGCGAGTGAAGGTGCTCGCTGATCTTCTCGAACATGAGCCTCTGACCAGCCGATGTGGGATGCATGCCGTCTTCCTTGAGGAGCGTCGGGTCCGACAGCCAGTTCTCGGCGAGCGCATCGATGAAAGGTAGCTTGTACTGCTCTGCGGCGGAACGGATTCGATCGTTCACGTTGACAGCAGTCTCGGATGGAGGCCGGTTGTCCATGATGGGGCCGATGACTACAACCTTGGCGTCAGGAAGCCGATCTCGTAGCTGCGCATACAACTCCCGAGTCGCATCTCGCACTTCGAGCGGGTACGAAACATCATTTCGACCGCCGGCGATGATGACGACCTCGGGATTCACCGCAACGACCTGATCAATTTTCGCACCGAACGGTAGCTTGCCTTTTTCGGCGTTTCCTTGGACGTAGCCGGTACCACCGCTCGCAAAATCTGCCAGGTACCAGCGACGATCGAAGGCAAGCAGTGCCGGCCAGTGATCTCCCGTCGTGTTCGGAATCGAGTAAGAGTCCCCCAAAATTGCGACCGTGTCGAAGTCGTCGGTAGGGGCATTCAGCGCCGGCGCCGAACTGTCGGGCTGCGATACAGAGGCAGTTGCCCGACTGTCTCGGGATTGCTCGTAAGCAAATCCTACGATCACCGCTACGACGGTGAAAACCACGGCACCGATGACGGCGACAGTTCGCTTGTTGGGTTTGGTCACCCCGTAAACATACGGGGTCGAATCATGTTGCCTCTGAGCGAGTGTCAAGCATCTGTCGTACCGCTTGAATCGAACTTCGACAAAGGAGCGAAATCCCGCTCTCACAGCAGACTGGGGCCAAGCTTGCTGGAAGTTAAGGCGCGGCAAAGCATTCAGGGCACACTGTCCCCCATTCGACGGACCAAAGTCCATTTCCAATTCAACGCTGCGACAATCGGCAATCGCGCAGCTATATTTCGTCGACACTTCAACTACTTTCGGTACATCTGCACGGACGCGCGACAACACCCAGTCCCCCGCGGTCGGCAATCCCCTCCTATTTTTCTCATTCGAAGAAATCGGCACCAGGTGCCAGGAAGAACGTCGACATGCCAGAAACAGAAGCAAAGCGCAGCAATCGGCGACTGATCGCGATCGCAGCACTCGCAGTCGTACTCCTCGCGCAAGGCGCCTACTCGTTCGGTGTCCGCCCCGAGCCGTACCCGACAATTCGCATGCCCAGCTTCGGTGGCGTGCCCAATGCAGACGGCGAGTTCAGTGGAAGTGGCTTGGATATTACTGTCCATTACACCGACGGATCCACGATGAGTCCCAACCCAGTAGATCTCGCCGGCGATATTCGCTACTCATCCGCGAGAGCATCACTCGATTATGCGTTCCGCCCCAGCGGGGCAGGCGACCGCAACACCCGAACAGCGGACCCTGAATTGGTCGAATGGCTCCGAAACCGCAGCGTCGAAGTCGGAAGTGGTGCCATCCCGGACAGTATCGAGTTCTGCTGGCGCAAAACAATTATCGACATCACCGACGGAACCGACACGTCAACTGACCCGTGCGAAACGACAAGGGTTGATCTATGAGTGCCCGTGCGGGAACTCTGTTGTTCCTGCGCGACTACATCGATCAGTTGTGCGAGTCGTACCGCGCGAATGCGAGGTACCTCGCCGTCATTCGAATCCTATTCGCACTGTATGTGATCGCGTTTCCCATCGATTACTCGTGGGCGGGCGAGGTTCCGGCAGTTCTGTTTCATCCGCAGTCCGGTCCGTTTTCCGTGCTGTCGTCACCGCCCTCCGCGAGCCTCCTCGTCGGCCTCGAAGTCATCCGTTTCATCCTGGCGTCAGCCCTTCTCGTCGGCTATCGAACAATGTTCGTATCCGTCGCGATGACAGTCGTGCTGGTGACCGGTAGCGGGATCGTTCATTCCTTCGGCAAGGTCGATCACTTCATACTGTTCGAGCTCTTGCCTGTGGCTATGGCCGCTGCTGGATGGGGCGCAGCATTATCCCTCGATGCACGACGCTCACGTGCACAACGAAAAGCTCCCCGAACCCGCGGGCTGCCGATGCTCATCTGGGCAGTAACGATCGCCTACGCCCTGTTTACGGCGGCACTACCGAAAGCAGCGTCGGGATGGCTGAACCCTGAATTGCAGGCAACCCGGGGCTATGTTGCACGAGACGTGGCTGACCCGACCAAGCTCGGCCCGTTGACATACGAATTATTCGACATTCACGCGATGTGGCTCTGGAAGGTCCTCGACTACGCCACTGTCTTCACTGAAGGGTGGTTGATCGTTGCCGTCCTCTTCCCTGTGTTGTTCAGGATCGGGATTGTCGTCCTGCTCGGATTTCACCTCGGGGTTTACCTCGCGTTGGGCATTGAGTTCGACAGCTACATCTTCGTGTATCTCCCATTCCTGTCGGCACCTGCCGTATGGATCGTCAAGCGAGCCCTAGGCAGAAAGCCCGATATCGGTAGAACGTCGGCGCCGGATACTCGACGTCAAGTGTCTCCCGCCAGTTCGGACGCACCGTAGATCCATAGATCTACTACGCGGGTGCGGACCTTCCGCGACAGTTCGCGGGTGCCCCAATCGCAGGTTGGCAATCCTCAGGCCCCCAACCGAGGGTTCGAACAAACCTTATGTCTCCCAATGAAATTCCGAGCATTTTTACATTCCATTGACATTCGGTCCGCAGACTGACACCCTAATCGCCAATTCGGCGCCGCCATTCGGGTCTCGTCGCCTGTTGAGGGCAGCCGAGCCGCGGGGGGGTCGGCTCGACTGCCTGCACCTACACCAGGCGAAGATGGTTTTCGTGCCGGCTAACTGTTTAACCAGCGTGCGTCGACGCTCAGGGTGTCGCTCGAACGCATCGTCGTCACCTGTAGGCCGGGCTCGCGCCAGCAGGTACAGACAATGGTTCAGTGAACCCTGAGTTCGATCTTCGAAATCACCTTCGATCGCCGTGCGTAGGTACATCTAGAGCGTGACACTTCGGCTGGTCGAGCACATACGCTGAAATACCTGGATAGGTACCTGCTTTTCCTTCGGCTTCCGAATCGTCTCTGTCTCGGTCACATCCAGAAGCTGCACATCCGACACTGTCGGGAAATTGGTCATCTGGATCCGAGACTTTCACCTCGTCTGGAATCGACGATCATGATGCAACGATTCCTTGCGTGACCAGGAATGCTCGACTCAGGCGCAACCGCAGGCGCATTGCCCGGCGATTCGATCCCAACAACCGGTGGGCAACTGTCCTGGTGATTGCACTCTGCGCACTTGTCGCCTTGGCGATCGTCTGCAGCATGATCTTCGACAAAAGTCATTTGGGCTGAGCCGCTGGCTCACGGCACGTGAACGTGGGGCGGGCGGGGCTCGAACCCGCGACCAATGGATTATGAGTCCACGGCTCTAACCGACTGAGCTACCGCCCCATCCGTGACGCGTTGCATCACGGCGAATCCGAATGTTACCGGCACATCCGACGCGGATCACAATCGGGCAGGCGGTGACGCGTTGCACTCTTTCGAGTCGAGTCTTCCAAGGTTGGTCGGCACAGGCGCGATGAGCCGATACCGTGGGAGTGCACACCCCACGGAACAGGATCACCACATGAAGCTTGCACTGACCGAATTCAAGAACTCGAAGGCTACGATCCGGATCATCATGTCCGACGGCGCCAAGCTGAACGGCACCGTCACCGATTTCACCGAAGACACTCTCGTTCTCAATTCTCCGAACGGTGTCTACTACATCAACCCCAGCCACATCATCCGACTGTTCGAGCCGTCGGATCGCGCAGCGAAGTAAGCGCACCGGCCGAACAGTTCGACGGTTCCACCGAAAGCCCGACGCAGATTCTTGCGTCGGGCTTTCGATGTATTTGTCGCCAAAATCTTCGAGCCGCGTTCACGGGTGCTGATGACGCCTATCCTCTGCGAGATGGCGAACGACAGCGCACGACCTGAACTCGTTTTGTTCGACTTGGGTGGTGTGCTGTGTCGGTTCGAACCTGATCTTCGCGCCGCAGAACTGGCAACGGCCATCCGCGGCACTGAAAAAGAAATCCATGCCCTGGTGTTCGAGTCCGGGTTCGACCGGGAATGCGATCTCGGCCTTCACTCCGAAGAGGCGATTCTGGAACGCTTTCGAGCGTTCGGGTTTCCTGGTAACCGCGACGACCTACGTCGAGTCTGGGCCAAGGCCTTCATCCCGGACCGCGCAGTCATCGATCTCGCAATCGCGCTTCGTAGCGAGGGCGTCGCGGTCGCCACACTCTCCGACAACGGACCTGTCCTTTTGGCCGCCATCGAGAGCGTCGTAACTCCATCGGCAATCGACGAGCATGTTTTCTCCTGCATGCTCGGAGCCACCAAACCCGACCCTGCGGCCTTCCTGGCCGCGCTGAAGTTTCTCGATGCGCGCCCTCAACAGACCTTCTTCGTCGACGACAACCCGATCAACGTCCTCGGCGCTCGACAGCTGGGAATTCGCGGTGCACAAGCAAACAAGGCGGCAGACGTTGAATCGGCACTTCGATCGGTGGGTCTGCTGCAAACGCACTAGCGGAGACGAAACAAGGACGAATACAAGAAAGCCCCCCACCCGATTTCTCAGGTGAGGGGCTTTGCTGCTCCCCCGGCTGGACTCGAACCAGCAACCGTCCGATTAACAGTCGGAAGCTCTGCCAATTGAGCTACAGGGGATTGTCTTGCTCGCTTCGCCCGTTCCGGCGTTGCCTGAGAAACTGTAGCGAATCCTCCACCGAAGTACCAAATCGCCTGCCCAGCGAGTCATCAGGCAGGATGGAGTCAGGACGATCGGTGCTGGAGGGAAGCAGGAATGATGCGTTTGTTGATCGGTGTTGCAGCTGGGTACGTCCTGGGAACCAAAGCGGGCCGCGCACGATACGAGCAGATCAGCCGGGCCGCGAAGGCGGTGGCCACTAGTCCGGCCACCAAGAAGGTGTTGGATGCGTCACGGCAGAAGCTGGCCGACTCACTGAGTACTCAGCCCAAGCTCGAGCCGATGAAGCCGCTCAACGAGGAGACCACGATTCTGGTCCCCCACGACCAGTTGAAGAAGAACCGCTAGGTCAGACGCTTTGGTCGCCGACAGCCTGCTCACGCAGCTGTCGGCGATACTGCTCCAGCGCCACGAGATCGCCGAACAGCGAGTTGTACTCCTCCGGGGCCGCAGCAGGTGAGACGCGCTGAAGCTTGGATTTGAGGTCGGCAACCTGTTCGCCCACCCACGCTTCCTGCAGCCGGGCGAGCACTCCGTTGATGTAGCGCGGAACCGTGTCTTCGTCACAGGGCATGGGTTCGACGGCCAGTTCCGATACAACCGAGGCCACCGTCATGTCTTCGACGCCCTTGGTGACGACTTCGATCCACTCGGCGCCGCCGAGTCCCTTGCTCGTTCCGCCGGCGTCGGCCATTGCCTGCCTGATCACGACGTAGGCGGGGTGGGTGAAGGTCTCGGGTGGCAACGAGTCGAAGACGCTGCCGGCGACGCCAGGGTGCTGCAACGCGGCCTTGAGGACAGCTCGCTGCGTCGAAAGCCCCGGGTCGTTGGGCCGTGGCCTCGAGATTCCGATCGGCAAGGCAAGCGCATCGGCGGCAGGTGGGTCGACAACCTGACGACGCTTGGGCGCCGGTGAAGATCCACGCGTCGACGCCCGTTTACGAGCTTCGTCACGCACGCGTCGTCGGACGGATGGAAGATCGTCCCACCCGACCCATCCGCAGAGGAGGTTCGCATAGCTGTCGCGCAGAGTTGATTCCTTGATCTGCGCAACGACGGGGACCGTACGACGCAGTGCTTCGACGCGCCCTTCAGCCGTCTCGAGATCGTGCTCGGTGAGTATCGACTTGACCACGAACTCGAACATCGGCGTACGCCTCGCAACAAGGTCGCGAACGGCGGCGTCACCGGACTCGAGGCGAAGATCGCACGGGTCCATTCCGTCAGGAGCGACGGCCACGAAGGTCTGCCCGGCCATCTTCTGATCGCCTTCGAATGCCTTCATCGCAGCAGCTTGCCCCGCGGCATCACCGTCGAAGGTGTAGATGATCTCACCGCGAAAGTAACTGTCGTCCATCAGTAGTCGGCGGAGCATCGCAAGGTGCTCCTCACCGAAGGCCGTTCCACACGAAGCAACGGCGGTCTTGACGCCGGCCAAGTGCATCGCCATGACGTCGGTGTACCCCTCGACGACTACAGCCTGGTGCCCCTTGGCGATGTCGCGCTTGGCGAGGTCCAAGCCGAACAACACCTGGGACTTCTTGTAGAGGATCGTTTCCGGCGTGTTGACGTACTTGCCCGGCATGGTGTCGTCGTCGAAGAGCTTGCGGGCGCCGAAGCCGATGACGTCACCGGCAACGCTGCGGATCGGCCAGAGCAGGCGACGATGGAACCGGTCGATCGGACCGCGCCGCCCTTCTTTGGACAGCCCTGCTGCTTCGAGCTCCTTGAACTCGAATCCCTTGGACATCAAGTGTTTTGTGAGAGTGTCCCAACCTTCGGGCGCGTATCCACATCCGAATTGCAGGGCTGCTGCCCCGTCGAAGTTTCTCTCGGTGAGATAGTCGCGGGCCGCCTGGGCATCGGGTTCGCGCAGTCGGGCGGCGTAGAACTCCTGAGCCGCCGCGTTCGCCGCAATCAAGCGTGCACGGGTGCCGCGATCGCGCTGAACGGACGGTCCGCCGCCCTCGTACGAGATCGTGTAGCTGAGTCGATCCGCCAACTGCTCGACGGCCTCGACGAAGCTGATGTGGTCCATCTTCTGCAGGAACGAGTACACGTCACCACCCTCACCGCAGCCGAAGCAGTGATAGAGGCCGTGGTTGGGTCGTACGTGAAACGACGGTGACTTCTCGTCGTGGAAGGGACACAAACCCTTGATCGAATCGCCACCGGCACGCTTGAGTGAAACGTATTCACCGACGATGTCCTCGATGCGAGTGCGTTCGCGAATGGCCGCGATGTCTCTGTCAGAAATTCGGCCCGCCACGTACATCAGTCTAGGCGGTCCCCCGACACCTCCTGACAACGATATGTTGATGGCCGACTCTGCACCGCAGCGATGGGACCGACGATGACTGAAAACGCCTCGAGCTCGCCCGAAGGGCGATCGGGAACTCGATTCGGCGTGTACGAGCTGCGTCGTCTGCTCGGTCGGGGCGGAATGGGTGAGGTGTACGAGGCGTACGACACCTCGAAGGATCGCCTGGTCGCTCTCAAGTTGCTCCATCGCGACCTCGCGGCCGACCCGTCATTCCAAGCTCGTTTCCGCCGAGAATCTCGCACCACCGCCGCCCTGAACGAACCGCACGTGATCCCGGTGCACGACTGGGGCGAGATCGACGGAGTTCTCTTCATCGACATGCGATTGGTCGAAGGCCACACATTGCGAGCCGAGTTGACCGAGTTCGGCAGACTCACCCCGGCGCGAGCCGTCGACATCGTCTTGCAGATAGCGTCAGCGCTGGACGCAGCGCACGCGCGCGGACTCATCCATCGCGACGTCAAACCAGACAACATCATTCTCACGAAGACCGGCTTCGCCTACCTCGTGGACTTCGGAATCGCATATTCACAGACAGACACGAAAATCACCACCGAGGGAAGCGCGGTCGGTTCGTATGCGTACATGGCGCCGGAGCGATTCGGTATCGAAACACCGACGGCCGCAGCGGATGTCTACTCCCTTGCTTGTGTTCTCTACCAGTCCCTCACCGGAACAACGCCTTTCAACACCACAAGCATCGGTCATCTCGTCAATTCGCACCTGAACGCTCCGCCGCCGCGCCCCACGCTGACGGTTCCGTCGCTCCCGCAACGTTTCGACACTGTCGTGGCCCGCGGTATGGCAAAGGATCCCGCACACCGCTATCCGACCACCGGAGCGCTCGCACTCGAAGCGCGGCAAGCCCTCTCGGCCGACAACGCCACCAGTGCGGCCGGCGGACTGCAATCCACAATCGTCGGGCCGCCCGCCTACACCACAGTGAATCCCGCTTACGGGAACTACACGCACATCGCGACAAAGACCAAGCGAAACCGAGCCCCGATCGCGATCGGGGCGGCTGGAGTTGCACTCGTTCTGGCCGCAGGAGGCGCGGCGGCTTGGGCGATACAGGGAAGCTCGGGGCCCGAATCACCAACCGCTGTAGCAGCTTCCACCGCCACGGCGGAACCGGCACCCATCCAGGAGCCGGTCAGAACGCCAAACCTGGAGCCGTTGCCCACCGCTGGACAGCAGGCAACCACGACCACGCGGGCGTCCACCCTGTCCACGAAGAACGGCGATCTCGGGGTGAGCAAGCCGATCACCGTCCCCTCGTGCAAGGGAACCGGAATCGTGGTGTTGGCCAATGCCACCGATCCGGCCACGTATGCCAGCGAGATTCAGAACTACCTTGACGCGTTCCCCGGCTCGAAATACCTACGCACAGACCAGTCCTGCCCGTCACTGCGTCAAGTCTCGGATTCCGGGACTGCGATCTACACCGTGTATCGCGAATCCGGAAACAGCGAGTCGAAGATCTGCAAGGACGTCCGCGCAGCAGGCGGCGACGCTTACGGCAAGTGGCTCGACACCACTACCGACCCGTCGACGCGAATGACCTGCTGAGAGCGCAGCCGGCTCAGCCCCAACTGGCCTGCGCGCCCAGGCTCGCCTTGTCCACCCGCTCCAGCCGACTTTCCGTGTACGACGCGATCTGATCCACCACCACGCGGACCCGAGCACCGTCGTCCTCGGCGCGCTCCCATGCGGGCAGCAGGATCGGATCGAGCCCCGCGGGCGCCGTGGCCAACAACCATTCCGCGACGCGATGCACACGATCACGTTGCCGATCCTGACGCGCCTTGTGCCCGGCGTCGGACATCACGTAGTAGAGCGCCACGGTCTTGAGCAACGCCACCTCGGATGCGACGGCCTCGGGTATGTCGAGGTCGGCTTGGTAGCGCGAGAGAAGTCGGTTGCCGTTTGTCTGCCGTGTGCTGGCGATCGCGGCCGTGGCGAAGCGTCCCACCAATTCACTTGTGAGGTTCTTCAACGCGACGGAACTTCCCAGCGTCCCGTCGAAACTTCCGACTCCGCGTACGACGGGGAGTTCGGACAACCTCTGAGCGGCTTCGATCAGATCGTCGACTACCAAGCCGCGGAACTCGGAGGCCCCCAGTTCAGCCAGTGCGCGCTGCTCGGACGGATCAGCAAGCGAGCGAAGGTCGATCCGGCCTGCGATCACCCCGTCCTCCACGTCGTGCACGGAATAGGCGATGTCGTCGGCCCAGTCCATGACCTGAGCTTCCAGGCATTGCCGACGCTCGGGCGCACCCTCGCGAACCCAGGCGAGCACCTCTGCGTCGTCGTCATATGCGCCGAACTTCGCGCCGGGCTCAGGGCGGGTCCAGGGGTACTTGATGGCCGCGTCGAGTGATGCCCTGGTGAGATTGAGGCCGGCGCTCAGACCGTCGGGGCGCAGGATCTTCGGTTCGAGGCTGGTCAGGATCCGCAGATTCTGTGCATTGCCTTCGAAACCGCCGCAGTCCTTGGCGACTTCGTCGAGCGCCTTCTCGCCGTTGTGCCCGTACGGCGGGTGCCCGATGTCGTGTGCGAGACCCGCAAGGTCCACCAAGTCCGGGTCGCAACCGAGCCCGTCGGCGATCCCTCGCCCGATCTGTGCGACTTCCATCGAGTGTGTCAGCCGCGTGCGAGGTGTGTCGCCGTCGCGTGGGCCGACAACCTGGGTCTTGTCGGCCAAGCGGCGCAAAGCCGCGGAGTGCTGGACCCTGGCGCGGTCTCGCGAGAAGTCCGAACGATGCTGCGCCGCTGCGATCTGCGAACCCGGCAACCCCGCTCGCTTCGGCGCCTCGACGACACGACGTTCGAGGTCGTGTTCGGAGTAGGTGCCGCCTCCGTAGGTGGTGTGAGCTGTCATGGTTTCTATTGCCCTGCCGTGTAGGGGAAGTCTGCCGAGAAGTGTGTGAGCTGATACCAGAGCAGCGCGCCGGTTTCGCGAGCGATTCCGTGCAACTGGGATTCGCGGGTGAACACGGCCGGGCCCTGACGAGTAGGTGCGGTCCACGCCTGAAGTCCCGTGTCGCGGGCCATCGTCCGGGTGCGCAACGAGTGCCACGGGTCACTGACCAGGACGGCGGAATTGATGCCCTGCGAGGACATCTCGGCACTCACCGCATCGATGCTGAGCAGAGTGTCCGAACCGGTCTCCACAGCGGTGATCGCACTCGACGGAATCCCTCGATCGGTCAGATACATCTTTCCCGACGCCGCTTCGGTGTACTCGTCACCTTCTTGTTTACCGCCGACGGTGATGATCTGCGGAGCCACTCCGCGCTTGTACAGCTTGTACGCCTGTTCGAGTCTGGCTTCGAAGACCGAAGACGGAGTGCCGGAATACTGAGCCGCGCCCAGAACGACTATCGCGTCGGCCGGTCGCGTGTCGTCGATGCGGGCCACCTGCCACACCCGGAATGCGGTACCGCCGACCAGGACCACTGCCATCAACACGGCGCCGGCGATCAATCGCCGCGTCCAACGAGCCAATCCTGCACCGAAGCCGCCCGCCCGTGAGGGTGATGGATCGTGGGGGCGGTTACCGAAAGCAGGTTTCACTCCCGCAATTCTGCCAGTTCGCAGCGATCTCCTCCGATGCCGACGCGCCACAACGGATAGATTTGCGTCATGGCCCTCGCACCACACTTCGCGCAGTTGTCCTCTGTAGAGCAGAGTCGGACAACCACCCGACCCGTTCGGCGCCGGGGAAGCGCCGCCGCCGTCGCCGCGATTTTCGCTTTGTTGGCGCTCGTCTTCAGCCCCGCGCTCGCCTCGGCGGACGCCCCGATGGTGTTGCCGAATCACATCACCGACACCTCCGGGGTTCTCGACGCCGGTCAACGCAGCGACATCCAAGCCGCGATCGATCAACTCAGCGAGGACCACCAGATCGACCTGTGGGTCGCATTCGTCCCCGACTTCAACAACCTCGGTGGCCAGGCATGGGCGCAGCAGACGGCCACCAAGTCGACGCTCAGTACCAAGTCCGTCCTGCTTGCAGTTGCCACGGCAGAGCGCGCCTACTACCTCGACGTTCCAGCTGAACTCAGCAACATCACCGATTCCGACATCGAGTCGATCAATTCGGACGCGGTGGAACCGGCTCTCGCCGAGGATGATTGGACCGGCGCAGCTATTGCAGCAGCCGGCGCACTCGGCGACGCGAACAACACGAGCGGCGGAATGGGAGTTGGAACACTCCTCATCGCGGGCGGCGCTGTGGTGGTCGGAACGGGCGGCGTAGTCCTGTACTCACGCAAGCGGAAGAACGACAAGAACAAGGCAAGCGTGGAGGCCGCGAAGAACATCGCCCCCGACGACCTCGCCAGCCTCAACGCACTCCCGCTACCCACACTCGACGAACGCGCGAAGGAAATCCTCGTCGAGACGGACAACGCGATCGCCGGCAGCCAGGAGGAGCTGGATCTGGCCCGCAGCGAGTTCGGAGATTCCGCTGTTGCGCCCTTCTCCGCGGCTTTCGACAAGGCCAAGGCCACCCTCGCCGAAGCCTTCGCGATCAGACAGCGACTCGACGACGCCATCCCGGAAACTCCCGACCAACGCCGTCAGATGCTGATCGACATCATCTCCTCGTGCGGTCGAGCCGATCAAGAACTCGAAGCTCGCGTCGACGAATTCGACGGGCTTCGCGACCTTCTCATCAACGCCCCGGCACGCCTCGACGCTCTGACGCAGAGTGTTGTTGCTCTCAGCGTGCGCTTGCCTGAATCCGAGGCGATTCTGACCAAACTCAAGGATCAGTTCCCCGCGCCGACGCTGGCGTCGGTGGTGAACAACGTCACGATGGCGAGCGAACGCTTGACGCTCGCCGAGAAGTCGATCGAAGAAGGTCGAGACGCCACGGCGCTGCCGGCCGGCAAGCAAGGCGCCGCCGTCACCGCAATTCGGACGGCCGAAGCAGCTCTCGATCAGGCCCGCAAGCTACTCGACGGCGTCGATCACGCCGCCGACGACATCCGAAACGCCATCGCGACACTTCCGTCCGCGATGGAGGACGTCCAGCAGGGCATCACCGCTGCGGACGCTTACCTGGCGCAGGGCGGGCAGAAATTGGCGGACGCGAAGGCGGCGGCCCAGTCAGCGTTGGCCAATGCCCAGACGTCCAAGGACAGCGATCCACTGACGGCGTTCAACCAGATCGTCGCGGCCGACGCCCAACTCGACGCGCTGCTTGCCGACGCTCAGGAGCAGAAGCAGCAGCTCGAACGGGCGCAGCAGCGCCTCGCCCAGGACATTCTGGCCGCACAGGCCCAGGTGACCGCTGCCGGTGACTTCCTCGGAACCAGACGCGGCGCCATCGGGGCCGAGGCCCGCACTCGCTACGCGGAGGCTCAGCGGCACCTGCAGGCCGCCCAACAATTGCAGACTTCGGATCCGTCGAAGGCACTCCAACACGCCCAGGCAGCGACCACCTTGGCGACGCACTCACTTCGCGCCGCGCAGAACGACGTCAACACCTGGGAAGCTAACCAACGACCCCGTGGTGGCGGCGGCGATGCGACGGGAGCGATTCTCGGTGGGATCCTGATCAACAGCATTCTGCGAGGCGGCGGAGGACCCCGCTCGTACGGCGGGCCGAGCAGCAGTGGGCGCTCCGGACGCGGGGGCGGCGGCGGTGGTTTCGGCGGCGGCGGTGGTGGCCGAACGAGCCGAGGCGGCGGCGGCCGGTTCTGACGGATCCCGTCGAGGTAGTAAAATCCGTACTTTGTTCACGACCGCACTCGTCGTACGCTTCATCCGGCAAGTCGGGATCACAGATCATACGAAGGTGTTATGGAAAGCGTCGCCCCGCAGATAACCGTCGTTGTACCTACATACAACGAGCGTGAGAACCTGCCAAAGCTCGTCGATCGCCTCGCCGCGTTGAAGATCCCGAACCTGCACGTCCTCGTGGTGGATGACAACTCCCCCGACGGTACGGGCGAGGTTGCCGACAAGTTGGGTATCGACGGCCCCATCCCGGTGGGAGTACTTCACCGCACGGTCAAGGACGGTCTCGGTCGTGCTTACGTCGCGGGCATGAGCCGGGCTCTGGCGGAGAACGCAGACATCGTCATTCAGATGGACGCAGATCTCTCGCACCCGTCCGAAGCGATCCCCGCCATGATCGAGATCCTCACCACCACCGATGCGGCAGTCGTTCTCGGCTCCCGTTACGTCGAAGGCGGCGCAGTCGCCGGCGACTGGCCGTGGCATCGCAAGGCACTGTCAGCCTGGGCGAACTTCTACGTCAACGCCATTTTGCGACTTCACGTCAAGGATGCGACCGCCGGCTTCAAGGCGTGGCATGCAAAGACCTTGCGCGACATCGACGTCGAATCGGTGCAGAGCAACGGCTACGCGTTCCAGGTCGAGATGAACTACCGAGTTGTTCAGCGCGGCATGAAGATCGCCGAAACGCCCATCCGCTTCGAGGAGCGCACCGAAGGCGTCTCCAAGATGAGTCTCTCGGTTCAGTTGGAGTCTGCTCTGGTGCCGTGGAAGCTCAAGTTCGGCAAGAAGTCTCTGTGACCTCGGCGGCCGATCGAAAGTAGTCGGCCGTCTGCTTGTCCGACGGGTAGAACGATTCGATCGCAATCTCTGCGAGCGTGACGTCGCGCGGCGTACCGAACACTGTGGTGGTGCTGAACATCGCCAGTTCGGTATCGCCGGCGCGTACACGCAACGGAACCAGTAGCGAATTCGCGTGGTCGTCGTGCCAGTCCCCTCCGCTCGGGTAGGTGCGCAGCTCGTCGAGCAACGACGACAACTGCGCATCGGCACTCACCTCCACTTCCCGCGCCAGTCTCGCGAGCAGGTGCGTCCGCCACTGCGCGAGGTTGACGATCCGCGGCGCCATTCCCTCGGGATGCAAACTCAACCGCAAGACGTTCACCGGTGGTTCCAGAAGGAACGCAGCGGCGCCCTCGGTCAAAATTCCCACGGCCTGGTTCCCGGCTACCATCTCCCACTGCTGATCGACCACCACCGCCGGATACGGGTCATGCGCGTCGATGATGCGATCGATGGTCTCACTCACTGCTGACATCGGCGCTTCCGCCAACGACTTCTGCGAGTACTCCGGCGCGTGACCACTTGCCAGTAGAAGCGTGTTCTGTTGCCGTAGAGGAACATCCAGGCAATCAGATAGGTGGAGAATCATGTCCCGACTGGGTTTCGAGCGGCCGGTTTCGATGAAGCTCAGGTGCCTGGTCGACACGCCTGCCGCTGTCGAGAGACCCAACTGAGTGAGTCTTCGCCGCTCCCGCCACCGTTTGAGTTCGGTGCCCACGTCCATCGTCCCGAAGGTCATTCCCCCACGGTAGCGACCCGAGGTAGCCGAGGACATGACCTCACAGGTAATCGACCCGAAGCAGTTTCGGCACAACAGTGATATCAGCCGGCGAGAACGCCGGGTACTGATCAAGGGAGTTACCATGAGCGACTTCGACGCCATTGCCGATGCCTACATCGACATGTGGAACGAAACCGATACCACCGCCCGCAAAGCGCGGATCGAACAACTGTTTACACCAGCCGGTCGCTACACCGATCCGCTGGCGGACGTCACCGGACACGAACAGATCGACGCGATGATCAACGCTGTGCAGCAACAGTTTCCGGGCATGCGCTTCACTCTCGTCGGACCGGTGGACGCACACCACCGACAGGCGCGATTCGGTTGGGCTCTCGGCCCGTCGGGGGCCGAGTCGCTGATCGACGGATTCGACGTACTCGAACGCGACGACGACGGGCGTCTGACGCTTGTCCTCGGGTTCCTCGACAAGGTGCCTTCAGCCTGAAGCGGCCTTCCACCGACAGCGTTCGACACAAAGGCTGTCGGTGGTTCGTGCCATCATCGTTGCCGATGAACGCCGACGGATTTACCTGGTCCACACCGATTCCCGAGCCTGAGGGCGCCGAGTACAGTGCTCACACGCTGACCGTCAACGGACTCATGACCGTGTATCGAATCGCCAAGACGACGCCTACCAAACTGGGCCAATTCGTCACGCTGTGGCGCCGTTCCGATGCCGGGCCCATCCGCCCCTTCGACACCACCGACGGCGTCATGCTCTTCGTGGTGAAGGTACACGACGAAGAACATCTGGGGCACTTCGTCTTCCTGTCGAGACCCTCGTCGAACACGACATCGTGTCGACCAACTTCTCGGGCGGTAAGCGCGCCATCCGGGTCTATCCGCCCTGGGTCACGCCGACCAGTGCGCAGGCAGTCAGAACTCAGCGCTGGCAGTTGCGGCATTTCGGCGAGTTCCCCGATGTGTTCAGCTCGACTGTGTTCAGCTCGACTGTGTTCTGCTCGACTGTGTTCAAAGCAACTGTGTTCAGCTCATCTGATAAGTCGCAATGATGACGCCTGTTGTCGTGGGGACGCTGTCGACGAGGGTGAACTGAGCGAGCGCAGCGCCGTCGGGGAACAATCTGCGCCCTGTTCCGAGAACCAGCGGATGAATGAGCAGGGTGTAGGTGTCGACGAGGCGCCGCTCGGCCAATGACGCGATCAAGTCTCCACTGCCCAGAATCACCAGATCCGGACCCTCGCTTTCCTTGAGCGCGGCTACGGCATCGGCAGCATCACCTTTCAACAAGGTCGAGTTCTTCCACGGGAGCGGTTCACCCAAAGTTCTTGAAGCTACGTACTTCTGCGTGTTGTCGAGCACCTCGGTGAACGGATTGTCGGTCTGAAACGGCCAGTACGAGGCGAAGTTCTCGTAGGTTCTGCGCCCGAAGAGCAACTCTGATTTCTTCGCCATTCCCTCCCCCATCTTCTGCGCCATGACGGAATCGCTGAAAGGTGCCGCCCACCCACCGTGCTCGAATCCGCCACGACGGTCTTCGTCCGGCCCACCAGGTGCCTGCATGACACCGTCGAGAGTCACGCTGTTGGTCACGCTGAGTTTTCTCATAACTTCGATCCTGCGCCTGAAGGACCATCGGGGAAAGAGAAAACGGGCGGTCCTTCTCGATTGAGAAGAACCGCCCGTCAGCTTCGAACGAGAATCAGGAACCGATCAGCCGTGCGGCCAGGTAGCTTTCCACCTGATCGAGGGCGACGCGTTCCTGCGCCATGGAGTCACGCTCACGAACAGTGACGGCCTGATCTTCGAGGGTGTCGAAGTCGACCGTGATGCAGAACGGTGTGCCGATCTCGTCCTGGCGACGGTAACGACGACCGATGGCGCCGGCGTCGTCGAACTCGACGTTCCAGTTCTGACGCAGCTGCGCTGCAAGGTCTTTTGCCTTGGGGGTCAGGTCTGCGTTACGCGAGAGCGGCAGAACGGCAGCCTTCACCGGAGCGAGTCGACGATCCAGGCGGAGCACCGTGCGCTTGTCGACGCCGCCCTTGGAGTTGGGCGCCTCGTCCTCGGTGTAGGCGTCGACCAGGAAGGCCATCAGCGAACGCGTGAGACCGGCCGCCGGCTCGATGACGTACGGCGTGTAGCGCTCGCCCGTCGTCTGGTCGTAGTAGTTCAGCTCGGTGCCCGAGTGCTTGGAGTGCGTCGAGAGATCGAAGTCGGTACGGTTCGCGATGCCCTCGAGCTCGCCCCATTCGCTGCCCTGGAAGTGAAAGCGGTACTCGATGTCGGTCGTACCCTTCGAGTAGTGCGAAAGCTTTTCCGGCGCATGCTCGTACAGACGCAGGTTGTCCTTGTTGATACCGAGGCCGGTGTACCAGTCCAGGCGGTAGTCGATCCAGTACTGATGCCACTGCTCGTCTTCGCCCGGCTTGACGAAGAATTCCATCTCCATCTGCTCGAACTCGCGGGTGCGGAAGATGAAGTTGCCGGGGGTGATCTCGTTGCGGAAGCTCTTGCCGATCTGGCCGATGCCGAACGGCGGCTTCTTACGCGAGGTGGTCAGCACGTTGGCGAAGTTCACGAAGATGCCCTGAGCGGTCTCGGGGCGAAGGTAATGCATGCCCTCTTCGCTCTCGACGGGGCCGAGGTACGTCTTGAGCATCATGTTGAAGTCGCGCGGTTCGGTCCACTGGCCTACGGTGCCGCAGTCGGGGCAACCGATGACATCCATCGAGACGTCGTCCGGGTTGTCGAGCTTCTTCTTCTCCGCGTACGCCTCCTGCAGGTGATCCTGACGGTGACGCTTGTGACAGTTGAGGCACTCGACGAGCGGGTCGTTGAAGACACCGACGTGACCGGATGCGACCCACACCTCGCGGGGCAGAATCACCGACGAGTCGAGGCCGACGACGTCCTCGCGGCTGGTGACCATGTTGCGCCACCACTGGCGCTTGATGTTCTCCTTGAGCTCGACACCCAATGGGCCGTAGTCCCATGCGGACTTGGTACCGCCGTAGATCTCACCGCAGGGGTAGACCAGGCCTCGCCGCTTGGCGAGATTGACAACGGCTTCGATCTTGGACTTGGGTGCCACTCGATTGCTCTCCATCTGGGTAATAGATGCATGATTTTCGTGCGCTTTTCGCACCATCAGCCTATCTGGCGGCTGCCACGCACTTCCGTCCAAGGTTGACATGCATACTTGTGCATATCAAAATGAAAGTGATTTGCAATAATGTGGTGAGATGGCTATGCCCGGACATCATGATCTACCCCTCGAAGGAGCCTCGCTGTGAGCATTGCGGATACCGGCGATCTCCACAAAAGCCATGATCATTCCGACCTCGGACACACGCATGACCCGTTCGAAGCCGCACCTCCCGCGCCCGTGCCACCCAAGGAGACCTTGGCGGCCGCCGGCGAAATTCTGCGGGCACTCGCTGCACCCGTACGGATCGCGATCGTGCTCCAACTGCACGAGTCGGAGCGCTGCGTTCACGAACTCGTCGGCGCTCTCGGTGTCACTCAGCCACTCATCAGCCAGCATCTGCGCGTTCTCAAAGCAGCGGGCGTCGTCCGCGGCGAACGCAACGGACGAGAAGTTCTCTATCGACTCGTCGACGATCACCTCGCACACATCGTCGTCGACGCTGTCGCCCACGCCGAAGAAGGATGAGATTCCACCGCATGAACACTCCGGGCAGTACGACCTCGAAACGTGGACCGGCCACCGTCGGCGTTCGTTCCACGAAGCAGCGCAGCGCCATCTCCGCCTTGCTCGACGACATCGACGAATTCAAGTCGGCACAGGAACTGCACGACGAACTGCGCAAGCGCGGTGAGGGCATCGGCTTGACCACCGTCTACCGCACGCTGCAGGCACTGTCCGACGCCGGAACCATCGACGTTCTGCGCACCGACACGGGCGAGTCCGTTTATCGTCGGTGCTCCTCCGGCCACCATCATCACCTGGTGTGCCGCAACTGCGGATTCACCGTAGAGGTCGAGGGCCCGACCGTCGAGCAGTGGTCACAGACCATCGCCGAGGACAACGGTTTCACCGAAGTGAGCCATACCGTGGAGATCTTCGGTACCTGCCGCGACTGCGCCGCCTCCTGAGAGCGTCAGGGAATCAAACCCTGCCGGGCGGTATCGGCACCGGTGAGCGCGAGTAGCAACATCGTGGTCAGTGCCTCGTCGTCCAGTCCTGCCGCCGGGAACGTGTACCGCAGGATGACGTCCGCCAGGCTGCCGTGACCGAACACCGCGATCGAGCCGAATTGGATGGTCCGATTCCGCTCGGCCACCTTGCGATGCAGTGCCGCGCTGACCGGCCGGTCCCACGCGAGAACACACGTCATGGACAGCACGTCCAGACCCTCGGACAGATTCATCGCCTGGATCGAACACAGCGCGCCGGAGTACTGAAAACCCAGTGATCCGTCGGCAGCCACATCGACCGTCACGAAATGCGCCAGCGAGGCGGCTGCACGTTCTTGTAGGCGGGCTGCTTCGTCGGTGGTGTCGGTCATGTTCTCCCCTGTCATTTGACGCCACCGAATCTACGGTCGCGTGAGGCGTATTCGACGCACGCGGCCCACAGGTCGCGGCGGTCGAAATCGGGAAACAGCTTCTCCTGGTACACCATTTCGGCGTAGGCGGATTGCCAGATCAAGAAATTGGACGTCCGCTGTTCTCCCGACGGACGCAGGAACAGATCGACGTCGGGCATGTCGGGTTCGTCGAGGTACTTGGCCACTGTCGCCTCGGTGATCTTGTCCGGATTGATCTCGCCGGCGGCGACGCGCTTCGCGATTTCCTTTACCGCATCGGCAATTTCGGCCCGACCGCCGTAATTCACACACATGGTCAAGTTCATGACGGTGTTGTTCTTGGTCAGTTCTTCGGCGATCTCGAGTTCCTTGATCACACTCGCCCACAGGCGCGGTTTACGGCCGGCCCACCGAACACGCACACCCATTTCGTTCATCTCGTCGCGTCGGCGACGGATGACGTCACGGTTGAAGCCCATCAGGAATCGAACCTCGTCGGGACTGCGCTTCCAGTTCTCGGTGGAGAAGGCGTAGGCGGAGAGCCACTCGACGCCCATCTCGATGCAACCGCACACCGTGTCCATCAGGACAGCTTCGCCGCGTTCGTGCCCGGCGGTTCGCGGCAAACCGCGCTCTTGAGCCCACCGACCGTTGCCGTCCATCACCAACGCAACGTGGCGCGGGATGAGTTCGGTCTGCAGGATCGGCGGGGTCGCCCCGGACGGATGTGGGTCCGGTGGCCGGATCACCCGTTCAGCAGCAGAATCAAGCGGAGTTCGCGGTTCGCGTCGTCGAATCACGGGTTCCATCCTGCCTCACGGGCAAGTCGACCTCGACGGCTGCATGCGGCCTCGAACGCTCGATCAGCGGCAACGTCCGCAATTGGCGCTCGAGATGCCACTGCAGGTGTGCCGCGACCAGTCCGCTGGCTTGCGTCCGCAGAGTCGCGGGCGCCGAATCGGTACCCTCCCACTCCCCTCGGAGCAGGGCTTCCATCAAGTCGAGCACTCCGGGCGACGGCGTCGCGGCACCCGCCGGGCGGCAATAGGTACACACGGCTCCACCTGCGGCGACGTGAAATGCCCGGTGCGGTCCAGGAGCGCTGCAGCGCGCACACTCTTCGAGGGCAGGTGCCCAACCCGCATAGCCCATGGCCCGCAACAAGAACGCGTCGAGCACGAACTCGACCGGTCGTGCCTGCTCGGCGATCGCGCGCAGTGCGCCCACCGTCAATCGTTGAAGTTGTGGGGCGGGCGCGCGTTCCTCACCGGCCAACCGCTCGGCAGTTTCGAGTACCGCGCACGCCGTGGTGTACCGGCTGTAGTCGTCGACGATGTCGGTGGCGAATGCATCCACCGTCTGCACCTGGGTGATGATGTCGAGATTCTTGCCGGGGAGAAGCTGTACGTCGATGTGAGCAAACGGTTCGAGTCTGGCGCCGAATTTGGAGGTTGTCCGGCGGACACCTTTGGCCACGGCACGCACCAACCCGAACTGACGGGTGAGCAACGTGACGATGTGGTCGGCCTCGCCCAGTTTGTGCAGGCGCAGCACCACCGCCGTGTCTCGATACAACCTCACTCGACCAGTGTCCCACGATGTGCCGACGAGAATGTGCGATGCCGCGCCTGATCCCGAGCCGGGTGGGGTCCGGATAGACTGACCCGATGCCGAGCGACGCAATTGCGCAACCTGCCACTGCGGAGTTGACCGGTCGCGAAGCTCGGTGGGAGCGGCACAACTCCGAGCGTCAGAAACGGATACTCACCTCCGCTGTCGAACTGATCGAAGAGCGGGCAGCAGGTGCCGAGGTGTCCGTTCAGCAGATCGCCGACCGGGCCGGTCTCGCCAAGTCGGTGGTATACCGGCAATTCAGCGGCCGGGACGACCTCGATCGACGAGTCCGAGCGTTTGTGCTCGGCCAATTTGCCGCTGCCCTGGATGCGTCGATGAACATTTCGGTGGGCACTCTCGACGAGATCCTGACCCGCACCATCAGCGCCGTCGCCGAGTGGATCACCGAGCATCCTCGTATTCACGAGTTCATGGGCACCGGCCCCACCGACTACGACGACGAGAGCATCGACGCGATCAGCAGTCTGAAGGCGACAATCGCCGACTCGGCCCGCGCAATCATCACCGAAGTCGGCCGATCCGTGGGGATCGATTCGTCGCCCTTCGATTCACTACCGTTCGCAGTGGTGACGATGGTCGAGGGCACGCTCACTCACTGGGTCCGAAGCACTGATCCGAAACCGAGCCGCGCAGAGATCGTCGCCGACCTCGCGAAATACACCTGGTACATGTTCGACGGTGTTGCCCGCTCGAGCGGCCTCACGATCGATCCCCACGTCGAATTGTCCACGCTCATCGCTGAACTGGTGTCCTCCGACGGCCGGTCCTCGCTACCTGACTAGATCCGTGTTTTGTCGGAGCGCTTCGGCTCGCCGCGATAGCGTGCGTAGTCGCCGTCGATGCCCAGCTTTCGCCACACCCGCTTCGACACGGGGTTCATGAGACCGAGTTCGTCTGCCAGGGCCCGCATTTCACCGAAGTAGTTCCCCAGAATTCGGCGGGAATGCGGGCTACCCCAGAAAGCACTCGTCATCACATCTTCGGGAATGCCGAATTCTTCGGCGAATTCCTTGGGCGGTGACATGATTTCGCCTGCCAGCCAACGCATCGCGCCGGGGAAGGCAACCGATGTCATTGCCCGACTGGTACGACTGAGCCTGGGGACGTGATTGCGCAGGAACTCGTGCGCAAACGAAATATGTCTCGCTTCTTCGGCGATGTGAATCTCCATGGTGCGGAGCATCGCCGGCGGGGTGTCCTTACCTTCGCGGATCAAGTCCTTCTGGAAGTGGTCGATCGGTTCTTCTCCGGCAAGAATGCCGATGAAGAAGATGACCGGGAACTTTGCACCCAGCACTCCGATGATGGGCGAGAGTCGCCGGAACATCGGACGCATACCCGGCACGTCGATGTCCATACGATTGACGAGTTCCTGGAACATCTGGATGTGATTGCACTCTTCGGTCATCTCGTGCAGGCAGTACCGGAACTCGGGTGACTGATTGGGAAGCGCCATGATGTACTGCAGCATTCCCCGGATCAAGATGCTCTCGAATGCCGAACCCACCTTGGTCACGTTGGCCTGACGCCACATTCCCATCGCGATTCGACGTTCCAGGGACTGCTCCTGGTACCACTGCGTCGCGCCGAGGGGGTCCGAGACGGACGAGAGCACCCATCTCGGATCATGTGGATCGATCGCGAACTCTGGTGAATCCCAGTCGATGTCGAGGTAGGGATCAAAACTGCGGGCCACTGAGCCCTCGGACAAAGTCTGCAGTACCTCGTGGTACGGCATTTCCACTTCGATCGACGCTGACCGAGCCATCGGTGTCTCCTCACGGCCAGTCCGCCGATTGCAGTCGACGGACTTGAATGAGGTCAAACATAATGGGACACCGCGTCCCACGCAACCCCTTCGGTAGCCTGATTTCAGGCCCGACGGAGCGGAATGATCTCGCGAACCTTCTCATCTCGGAGATACAGTCCAGCCCACATCACGATTCCGGCGTAGACGGCAAACAATGTGGTGCTCACCAGAGGCTGTTCAGCTCGAAGGTTGGTCAACACAGCGCCACCCAGGTAACCGGTGAGCAGAATCGCGCCGAGCACGGACGTTCGCGGAATCACGTACAGCGCAAGGCAGATCAACTGCACAACCCCGGCTGTCAGGGCAAGAGAGTCGGGCAGCCCCAGTTCGGCCGAGGCGTCCTTGACCGTCTGCAGATTGAGGATGTGGATGATGCCGTCGAACAGCATGAAAAGTACGAACAGACCACTCAGGACGTATCCGACCTTGCGCGCGGTCCCCGAAGGTGCCGTTCGTGTTGCATCACCGGAAAGGGTGTCGTGGTGGGCAGGCTGGGTAGTCATCGGAATCTCCCGGGGCGAAGGCGAGCGGCCGGTTGCCACTTCGCTTGCAATAACGACTCCCCAGCGATCGAAAACTCATCGCGCCGGCAATTACCACGCACCCGGCGTTCAGGTGGGTTCACCTCTCGTGGTCTGATGGACGGCGACACGGGGTGCCGAAAAAGTCGGCTGAGATCAGACCCGATGAACCTGACCAGTTAGCACTGGCGGAGGGATGTCGACATGACCGAACAGCAATTTCAGCGCGCTCTCGAACTCAGCGAGCAGATCGTCCTGATCACCGGTGGCGCCCGCGGGCTCGGAGCCGCACTGAGCCGAGCATTCTCCCGCTCAGGCGCCCGGGTGATCGTGAACTACAACAAGAGCCGTGATGCCGCCGAGGCCCTGGTCGCCGAACTGGGCGAGGATCGCACCTTCGCAGTCCAGGCGGACGTGACGGACCGCAGCTCCGTCGATCAGTTGTTCGCCGCTGCACTCGAGCGATTCGACGCACCGATCTCGACCGTGGTCGACAATGCACTCGTCGACTTCTCATTCAACGGTGACGCCCGGCCGAACGCGGACACGATCACCTGGGCCGACTTCGACTCCCAACTACGCGGAGCTGTCGCCGGGACACTCAACACCACCCAGGCAGCACTCCCCGGCATGCGAGAACTCGGGTTCGGTCGAATCATCACTGTCGGAACCAATCTGGTCCAGAATCCGGTAGTTCCGTACCACGACTACACCGCCGCCAAAGCCGCACTGTTGGCACTGACGAGGACATTGTCCGCGGACCTCGGTCCGGACGGGATCACCGTCAACATGGTCTCCGGCGGCTTGCTCCGCACCACGGACGCGAGTGCCGCGACGCCGGAAGCAGTATTCGACATGATCGCGGCAAGTACTCCCCTGCGCCGGGTCACGACACCGGACGAATTCGCCGACGCCGCACTGTTCTTCGCCTCGCCCTGGTCGCGGGCCGTGACCGGCCAGAACCTGGTTGTCGACGGCGGACTCGTCAAGAACTGATGGGAACACAGCTACGGATAGGTGCGTTTCTTCTCGGGTGCGGACATCACAGTGCAGCGTGGCGTCACCGCGACTCACCGGTCGAAAGGCTCGGCGACATCACGTATTACGAGTCGCTCGCCCAGATCGCCGAACGCGGCAAGCTGGACGCCGTCTTCTTCGCTGACGGTCACAGTGTTCGCGAACCCGAGTCGGGTGCGTCGTGGTTTCTCGAGCCGATCACCGCATTGACTGCCATGGCGCGAGCGACAACGAACATCGGTCTGGTCACCACCATTTCCACGACTTTCTACACGCCGTTCCACGCGGCGCGACTGTTGGCATCACTCGACCACATCAGCGGCGGCCGGGCCGGCTGGAACGTCGTGACCTCGATGTTCGACCAGGAAGCGCGCAACCACGGACTGGAGGCGATGCCGGACCACGCGACCAGATATGAACGAGCCGACGAATTTGTCGAAGTAGCCCTCGCACTGTGGGATTCATGGTCGGAAGACTCCCTGATCCTCGACCGCGGCGGGCGTTTCGCCGACGCCGGCAAGATTTCTCGAATCAATCACGACGGCAAGCATTTTCGGGTGGACGGCCCGTTGACGGTTCCGCGATCCCCGCAGGGTAGGCCGGTGTTGTTCCAGGCCGGGGCGTCCGAGCAGGGTCGCGATCTGGCGGCGCGGCGCGCCGAAGCAATCTATTCGGTTGCCTACGACCTCCCCAGCGCGCAGAAGTACTACGCGGACGTGAAATCGAGAATCGAACGCGCCGGCAGGGATTCCGCCGCTGTAGCGGTCATGCCGGGCCTGGTCACCTACGTCGGCAGCACGGTCGCCGAAGCGCGGGCGAAGAAGGCCGAATTGGACCGCCTTCTGCCCACTGAACAGTCGATACGCCAACTGTCATTGTTCACCGGACAGAACTGCGAAGACTGGGATCTCGACGGTCCCGTCCCCCCACTACCTCCGCTCGAAGCATTCACCGGGCCGCAGGGACGCTACGCAACGATTCTGCGGATCGTCGAGAAGGATTCACCGACAGTGCGTGAGCTCCTCGGAACATTGGCTGCCGGTGGTGGACACGCAACAATGATCGGAACACCCGAATCCATCGCCGACGAAATGGAAGCCTGGTTGCTCGGCCGCGGCGCCGACGGCTTCAATCTGATGCCACCGACCTATCCCCACGGTCTGGAAGATTTTGTCGATCACGTGATTCCGGCATTGCAGGCTCGTGGGTTGTTCCGTCGCGAGTACGACGGAGCAACTCTGCGAGAAAATCTCACCTAGTCCGGAAGCAACGGCACCGACAGATCCGGGTCGCGCCCCAGAAGGACTCCCCTCGTGAGGGCCGCGGAGCCGAACTTCTTCCGGACGCTGTCCATCGCCGAGTCGAGGGCGGCAGTGTCCGGACCCGCGAATCCTGGACCGTCGAAAGGCAATTCGAGTTGTTCGGCGCCGTCCCGATCCAGGTTGGAGACTGCCACACCGATCAACGTGATGCCCTTGTCCGCGATCAGCGGTATCGCTTCGTCCAGCAGCACCATCGAGGCGTTCAGCAGTTCCGCTGTGTCGGCCGTGGATCGGCGCAGCGTGTGAGATCGAGTAGCCCGCGTGAAATCGGCGAAGCGGAGTCGGAGCGTGACCGTGCGCCCCGTCCGCTGCGCCGAGCGCATGCGTCGACTGACACGGTCGACCAGGGACATCAACGACGCATCGAGTTCTGTGCGGGGATGGGATCCGCGACCCAACGCATGCTGCGCGCCCATCGAACTGCGGCCGCGATAGGCCCGGACCGGGCGCGGATCTCGGTTGTGCGAGAGCGCATAGAGATGCCGGCCGGCGCCGCCGCCGAGAATCGACACGATCGAGGATTCGTCGTGCCGAGCAATGTCGCCCACCGTCACGATGTCGAAGTTTCGCAGCTTCTGGGCGGTGATCTTGCCGACGCCCCACAGCTTCTCGACAGGCAACGGATGCAGGAATTCGGTTTCGCCCTCTGGTGGCACCCGCAGCAATCCGTCGGGTTTCGCGAACGCGCTCGCGACCTTGGCCAGGAACTTGGTGCGCGCGATGCCGACCGTGATCGGTAGTCCGACCTGCTCGGCGACGTCACGCCTGAGGTTCGCACCGATCTGCAATGGCGTGCCGACGATCCGGGCCAATCCCCCGACCTCGAGGAACGCTTCGTCGATCGAAATTCCCTCGACCAGCGGCGACGTGTCATGAAAGACGTCGAACACGTCTTTGCTCGCTTGCGCGTATGCGGACATTCGCGGAGGAACGACTATCGCCTGGGGACACAGGGAACGGGCCTGACCACCGCTCATCGCAGTTCGAACCCCGAAGGCCTTGGCCTCGTAGCTTGCCGCCAGGACCACGCCACCGCCGACGATGACAGGCCTACCCGCCAGAGTCGGGTCGTCGCGTTGCTCGACTGATGCGTAGAACGAATCGAGGTCCGCGTGCAGGATCGTTGCGTCACCCGGAGGCCGACTGCCGTCAGAACGAGTAGCGCCAGAACGAGTGCCGCCAGAACGAGTAGCACCAGGGTGATCACCTGGCGTTTCTTGCTCTAACGGTTCGTACGACACGAACATATGTTCCCATGCCCTGCCGACAAAGCGGAAGCCCGCAAATAGATTCCATGGAACTTATAGTGAATCAGGCGTACGGTGAAAAAATGATTCCACGGAATGCATATCGATTCGGGGTCGGGTTGTGACCAGGTCCAACCTGAGTAGCCACTTCGACAATCTCGTCCGCTTCGAAACCGAATTGTGGACGGCCATCGACCAGAGACTCCGAACCGAGCACGACCTGCCGCTGAGCCGATTCGAGCCGATGCAGATCATCGGCAGACTCGGTTCCTGTCGGGTCTTCGACATCGCCGAAGCACTCGCGATCACCGTCGGCGGCACCAGCAAGTTGGTGGATCGGATCGAGTCCTCGGGCCACTGCCGTCGACAATCCAATCCCGCCGACAAACGATCCTCACTCATCGAGTTGACCCCCGAGGGCAATGACCTGTTGGGGCGGGCGAATGCCACGTTCGACGACGAACTGGAACGCCGTCTCGGTTCCGCCCTGACACCCGAGGCTCTCGATCGGTTCGGCGCCACACTGGCCACGCTCCGCGAGGTCAACCGTCGACTGACACCCGCCACGAAGGAGAAATCATGACTGCCACAATGCGGGCAATCGTGCTCGACGCCCCCGGTCCGCCAGAAGCATTGACGATCAAGGAGATTCCGATACCGGTGCCGGTCACCGGGTGGGTGCTGATCCGGGTGAAGGCCTTCGGTCTCAATCGATCGGAACTTCACACCCGACTCGGCCTCGCCGACGGCGTGACATTCCCGCGGGTGCCTGGCATCGAGGCCGTCGGTGAAGTGGTGAACTGCCCCGGCGGGGAGTTGGCCGAAGGACAGCAGGTCGCCGCCATGATGGGCGGGATGGGGAGGACGTTCGACGGCGGATACGCCGAGTACACGTGCGTTCCCGTCAGTCAGGTCGTTCCCTTCTCGAGCGAACTGGACTGGTCGACAGTGGGAGCAGTCCCCGAGATGCTGCAAACGTCCTACGGTTCACTGACTGTGGGACTGGACGCGAAATCCGGTCACACCCTACTGATCCGAGGCGGAACCTCTTCGGTCGGCATGGCAACCGCGGTCCTGGCGAAGCAGTGGGGACTCACGGTCCTCGCAACCACCCGTAATGCCGACAAGGCCGCGTCGTTGACCGCGATCGGTGTCGATCATGTGCTCACCGATGGCGGTGCCGTGGCCGGCCAGGTGCGAGACATTCTCCCGGAGGGCGTCGATCTGGCTCTCGAATTGGTCGGAACACCAACACTTCCCGACACGTTGCGCGCCACTCGCATTCACGGCACCGTGTGTTTCACCGGCATGCTGTCCAACGAGTGGACAGTCGAGGACTTCTATCCGATCGACTACATTCCACGTGGAGTGCGATTGACCTCGTACGGTGGGGACGCGTCCGACCTGCCGGCCGACGTCCTGCAAGACTTCCTCTCCGCTGTGGCGTCGGGTGATGCAGTGGTCCCGATCGACGAGGTATTCGCGTTCGAGGACATCGCCCGAGCACACGCGAAAATGGAAGCCGGCACGGCTCGTGGCAAATTGGTAGTCGTTCTCTGACCTGGCTTCTCACACCTGGCGCCTCACACCACGAATCGATAACCCATTCCCGCCTCGGTGATCAGATGTTTGGGGTTGGCCGGGTCGTCTTCGAGCTTGCGACGAAGCTGAGCAAGGTAGACACGCAGGTAGTGGGTTTCGGTGTCATACGCCGGTCCCCACACCTCCCGAAGCAATTCCTTCTGCCCGACCAGCTTTCCGCGGTTGCGCACAAGCATCTCGAGCATGCCCCACTCGGTCGGTGTCAAGTGCACCTGTTCGCCGCCCCGACTCACCGTTTTGGCAGCCAAGTCCACCGTGAAGGACGCTGTCTCGACCGACGGTTCCGAAGTGTCCGCCGCGGAGATTCCCCGTCTCGCCGCTGCGCGCACACGGGCCAGAAACTCGTCCATCCCGAAGGGTTTGGTGACGTAGTCGTCAGCACCGGCGTCGAGCGCCTCCACCTTGTCCGCGGAGTCGGTGCGCGCCGAGAGCACGATGACCGGCGCCGTGCACCAGCCGCGCAGGCCGGCAAGCACTTCGGTGCCGTCCATGTCCGGCAGTCCGAGATCGAGAACCACGACGTCCGGTGGACGCTCGGCAGCAGCCCGCAGTGCGCCCGCGCCGGTCGACGCCGTCACCACCTCGTACCCGCGCACCGACAGATTGATACGCAGGGCCCGCAGAATCTGCGGTTCGTCGTCCACTACCAGGATTCGACTCATGATCCATTTCCATTCGTACCGGCCGCAGCAAATTCCACAATCATCGTCAATCCCCCACCGGGTGTGTCTGTGGCGCTGACCGTTCCGCCCATTGCGTCGACGAATCCGCGCACCACGGAAAGCCCGAGCCCCACTCCGCCGGTGTTGTCACGATCTCCCATCCGTTGGAACGGTTGGAACATCGTTTCGGCCTCACCACGCGGAACACCCGGGCCGGTATCGGCAACACTGATCACCACACGATCACCGAGTTGCGCCGCCCCGACTCGCACCGGGGTTTCTCCCCCGTAGCGCAGAGCGTTGTCGACGATGTTCGCGATCACACGCTCGAGCAGCCCCTGATCTGCTTGCACTGCAACGGTACCCACGTCGACGATCACGCTTCGAGCCCGCGAATCCGAGCGTCCACCGATGCCCAGACCCAGCAATGCGCGGTGAACCACCTCGTCCAGGTACACCGGTCGCAGCGTGGGTTTCACCACTCCGGCGGCAAGGCGGGACGAGTCGAGCAAGTTCCCCACCAGTGCGGTCAACTGGTCCGCCGACTCCTCGATGGTCGCGAGTAGTTCGGCGGTGTCCTCGGGCGAGAACTCGATGTCGTCGCTGCGCAGACTCGACACCGCCGCCTTCACTCCGGCGAGAGGTGTTCGCAGGTCATGGCTTACCGCTGACAGCAGGGCTCGACGCAGTTGATCAGCCTCGGTGAGCGCGGCAGCCTTGCTCGCCTCGACTGTCAGTTTCTCCTGGCGGATCATCCCGACTGCTTGGTGAGCCACCACCGTCAGCACCCGTCGATCCCGCGCACTCAGATCCGGCCCAGTCAGCAACAGCGCATATTCCCCGTCGTTGACCTCACAGACCGTATCGGCTTCGTCGTCCGTGGTCGGCGGCTGCGTACCCACGGCAGCGATGACTCCGTCATCGTGATGAATGACGGAAACCCCTTGCTGGCGATAAATTTCGAGTGCCTTCGCCAGAAGTGTCGAGAGGTCGGCTCCGCGGAGAACTGATCCCGCGAACAGTGTGAGCAGTTCGGCTTCCTCGGAGGCGCGCTTCGCCTCTCGTGCGCGCTTTGCCGCTGCATCGACCAGAACGGCAACTGCCACAGCCACAATCAGCAGCACGACGGTGGTGATGAAGTTGTCCGGCTCGGCAATAGTGAAGCTGTACCGAGGATCGGTGAAGAAGTAATTGAGCAGCAGACCCGAAATCAGTGCCGACAATATGGCCGGACCGACACCGCCGAGGAGCGCAACCAGCACGACTACGACGAAGAACAATGCGTTCTCCCCGTTGACCCCGGAGATTCGGTCGACGAGCCCCATGATCGCGGCCGCGAGCGAAGGCACGACGATCGCCGCAATCCACGACAGGACACGGCGCTCCGAGCGCCCCAACACCGAAATGCGTCGTCGCGTCGTTGCTTCCTCATGCGTGACCATGTGGACGTCGATACCGCCGGACTGTTGAACCACGGCGGCGCCGATCCCCTCGTCGAGGATGCGGGCCAGCCGAGATCGCCGCGACGTTCCCAGTACCAACTGAGTCGCGTTCTCCTCGCGGGCGAACTCGAGGAGCGTCGACGGTACGTCGTCACCGACGACGGTGTGGAGCGTGGCACCGACCCCGACGGCCAATGCACGCACCTTGCCCATCTCCGGGGCCGAGACCCCGGTGAGTCCGTCACCGCGCACGACGTGGACCACCATCAGTTCGGCACTCGATTTCGACGCGATACGAGATGCGCGTCGTACCAGGGTTTCCGACTCCGGTCCCCCGGTAACGGCAACGACGACGCGCTCGCGCGCCTCCCAGGTGTCGGTGATCTTGTTCTCCGCCCGGTACTTCGCGAGTGCGGCGTCCACCTGATCGGCCACCCACAGCAGCGCCAGTTCGCGTAGCGCCGTGAGGTTTCCGCGCCTGAAGTAGTTACCCAACGCCGCATCGACGCGTTCCGGTGAATACACATTTCCGTGAGAAAGTCTGCGACGCAGCGCTTCCGGGGTGATGTCCACCAACTCGACCTGCGCCGCACTCCGTACTATCGCATCCGGAACCGTCTCCTGCTGCACAACGCCGGTGATGTGTGCGACAACGTCGTTGAGGCTTTCGAGGTGCTGGACGTTGACCGTGGACAGGACGTCGATCCCGGCTTCGAGCAGTTCCTGTACGTCCTGCCAGCGCTTGTGATTCTTGCTTCCCGGGGTGTTGGTGTGCGCCAACTCGTCCACCAGGACCAGGGCTGGACGCCGAGCCGACACGGCCTCGACGTCCAGTTCCGGCATCCGAGTTCCGCGATAGTCCACCAGCTTGGGCGGCACGATCTCGAGGTCACCGATCTGCGCCGCAGTGCGGGCGCGGCCGTGTGTCTCCACGACGGCCGCGACCACGTCACAGCCCCGATCTCGACGCCGATGAGCTTCACCGAGCATCGCGAAGGTCTTTCCGACGCCGGGGGCAGCGCCGAGGTAGATACGCAATTCACCACGTTTGCGTGCCCTACCGAAAGATTGACCGACCTTCTCCGAAGAACTCACGTGACAATCATCCACCAGTCGTCGGCGTAGCACACGCAGGTGCCGTCAATCCGAGTGCCAGATTCAATTCGAGGACGTTGACTCGCTCGACCCCGAGAAATCCGAGTTGTCTGCCGTCGGTGTGCTCGGCCACCAGATCCCGCACCTTCTCTTCCGAGATGCCGTTGTTCGCCGCCACCCTCGCGACCTGCAATTCGGCGTACGCCGGACTGATGTGGGGATCGATACCCGATCCCGAACCGGTGACCGCGTCGACGGGAACCGATGCCGGATCGACGCCCTCACGGGCCGCGATGGCGGCCCGACGTTCGATGACGAATCCGGCCAGAACTTCGCTGCTCGGCCCCTGGTTGGACGGCAATGCCGCAGCGGGATCACCGGTGGCAAAAGGATCCTCGTCCGATACCGATCCGACTACACGGTTGTGGAAGAACGGGTCCTGCTGCCCTTCGGCAACCTGTGGATCTACACCCACCCAGGCACTGCCGACCACGCAACCGGCGGCATCGGTGACCGGTGAGCCTTCGGCAGATCCGGAGCTGATCCGACTCACACCCCAGACCGCAGCGGGGTAGATCACACCGAGAACGACGGTGAGCGCGAGCAATACGAGCAGGCCCGCCCACACCTGTTTGGCAAAACCGATAGTGAAACGCATGTCAGGTCACCCAATTCCAGGAATCAAACGTACGACGAGATCGATCAGCCAGATACCGACGAACGGTGTGATCACGCCACCGAGCCCGTAGACGAGTAGGTTGCGTCCGAGCAACTGCGACGCCGTCGACGGTCGGTATCGAACACCTTTGAGTGCCAACGGAATCAACCCGATGATCACCAGGGCGTTGAAAATCACGGCCGAGACGATCGCCGATTCGGGGGTGGCGAGCCGCATGATGTTCAACGCGTCCAGTTGCGGGTAGATGCCGCTGAACAATGCAGGCAGGATTGCGAAATACTTCGCGAGATCGTTCGCCAACGAGAAGGTGGTCAACGCGCCGCGGGTGATCAGCAGTTGCTTGCCGATCTCGACTACCTCGATCAGCTTGGTGGGGTCGGAATCGAGATCGACCATGTTTCCGGCCTCTTTGGCTGCCGAGGTTCCCGTGTTCATCGCGACGCCGACGTCCGCCTGGGCAAGGGCGGGAGCGTCATTGGTCCCGTCACCGGTCATCGCGACGAGGCGCCCGCCTTCCTGTTCCTTCCGGATCAGGGCCAGCTTGTCCTCCGGCGTGGCCTCCGCCATGAAGTCGTCGACGCCGGCCTGGTCGGCAATCGCCTTTGCGGTCAACGGATTGTCGCCGGTGATCATGATCGTGCGAATACCCATCGCGCGGAGTTCGGCGAACCTGTCGGCCATTCCCGGCTTGACGACATCCGACAATGCGATGACGCCGAGTATCGAGGTACTTTCGCTGTGCTTGACGGCTACAACCAGCGGTGTACCGCCGGCTTGGGCGATGTCGTTCACGGTGTCGGTCACCGCGGTCTCTGCGTGTCCACCGCCGCTGACGACCCAGTTCATCACCGCATCTGCTGCGCCCTTTCGGATTTGGCGTCCGGAGTGGTCGAGTCCGCTCATCCGTGTTTGTGCCGTGAACGGAACGAACTCTGCGCGTTCCTCGTCCAGCGTCGGCTCGGCAGCGAGACCGAACTCCGCTGCGCACAACTCGACGATGCTCCGTCCCTCGGGAGTTCCGTCGGCCAGGCTCGACAAGCGTGCCGCCGCAGCCAGATCGTCGGCGGATACACCTGGCGCCGGATGGAGCGCAGTGGCCCGGCGGTTACCGAAGGTGATGGTTCCGGTCTTGTCCATCAGCAGCGTGTCGATGTCGCCCGCAGCTTCCACCGCGCGCCCCGACATCGCGAGAACGTTGCGCTGGACGAGGCGGTCCATCCCCGCGATACCGATCGCCGAGAGCAGCGCGCCGATGGTCGTCGGGATCAGGCAGACGAGAAGCGCGATCAGCTTGATCGGATCCTGTTCGTGCCCTGCATACAAGCCCATGGGGCCGATGGCAACGACGGCGAGGAGGAAAATGACGGTCAACGACGCAAGCAGGATGTTGAGCGCAATCTCGTTGGGCGTCTTCTGACGCGAGGCACCCTCGACGAGCGCGATCATCCGGTCCACGAACGAACTACCCGGTGCTGCAGTGATTTCCACGACGATGCGATCGGAGAGGACCGTCGTACCACCGGTGACAGCGCAGCGGTCGCCACCGGATTCACGGACTACCGGCGCGGATTCACCGGTGATCGCCGATTCGTCCACGGACGCAATACCTTCGACCACGTCGCCGTCGCCGGGGATGACCTCACCGGCGACCACTATCACCCGATCGCCGACCAGCAGTTCGGTGCCCGACACCGATTCGATCGCACCGCTCATCGTGATCCGATGTGCTGTGGTGTCCTGCTTCACCTTTCGCAGACTTGCCGCCTGCGCCTTGCCGCGCCCTTCGGCCACGGATTCGGCGAGGTTCGCGAAGATCACCGTGAACCAGAGCCACAGGGTGATCACCCAGGAGAACACCGAGGGATCGGCGATCGCCATGACGGTGGTGATGACTGAACCGACGAACACCACGAACATGACCGGGTTGCGGGCGAGGTGGCGTGGGTCGAGTTTGCGCACGGCCCCCGGCAACGCGGTGATCATCTGCCGCGGGTTGAAAACGCCTGCGTGTACTTGACGGGACTGCCCTGGATCAACCTTGTCGGCAGCGTCTTGCGCCACCACGGGTTTCTCACTGATACGCACGGTCATTGAAGAGCCTCCGCTAGCGGGCCCAGCGCGAGGGCCGGGAAGAATGTAAGTGCAGCAACAAGAACGACGGTGCCGGTCAACAAACCGGTGAACATCGGTCCGGATGTCGGGAGGGTGCCGGCCGTCGGCGCCACCTTCTTCTGCGAGGCCAGCGCACCGGCCAAAGCGAGAACGAAGATGATCGGCAGGAATCGGCCCAGAAGCATGCAGATTCCGAGAGACGACTGGAACCAGTCGCTGGTGACCGTCAGGCCGCCGAACGCGCTGCCGTTGTTGTTCGAGGCGGAAGCGAAGGCGTAGAGCACCTCGCTGAACCCGTGGATCGATCCCGGCGTGCCCGGATCTCCCCCATTGCCTTGATAACCGGTGGTCGAACCGAGGATGACTGTGATGGCGGTACCGATCAAGACCAGCGCGGGCATGACCAGGATCGACAGCGCCGCCAGAGTGATCTCACGGCGACCCAACTTCTTGCCGAGGTATTCGGGTGTGCGACCGACCAACAATCCGCCGACGAACACTGCGATCAGTGCCAGCACAAGAATCCCGTAGAGGCCGGTTCCTACTCCGCCCGGAGCGATTTCGCCGAGCAACATGTTGAGCAGGACCGCTCCGCCGCCGAGAGGCGACATACTGTCGTGGGCCGAGTTCACCGCACCCGTCGACGTTCCCGTGGTCGCCACCGCGAACAATGCCGATCCGGGGATTCCGAAGCGAACTTCCTTGCCTTCCATCATCGAACCGGCCGCAGTGGCAGCGACACCGCGGGCACCGGATTCGGCCGCCAGCGTCACCGCGAGCAGTCCGCTCCACAGGATTCCCATCACTGCCAGCAGGGTGAGGCCTTGCCGTCGGTCACCGACCAGGGTTCCGAATGTCCGGGTGAGGCAAACCGGGATCAGCAGTATCGCCAGGATCTCGACGATATTGCTCACCGGGGTGGGATTCTCGAACGGGTGCGCCGAGTTGGCAGCCAAGATCCCGCCACCGTTGGTGCCGAGTTCCTTGATCGCTTCCTGGGACGCGACGGGAGCAAGTGCATTGGTCACCGCATTGCCGTCGAGGCCGGTGGAGGCGAAACCGCTGTGGAAGGACTGGATCACTCCCTGGCTCAACAGGATCAGGGCGATCACGAAGGAGAAGGGCAGGAGGATGCGTAGAGAACCACGCGTCAGATCGACCCAGAAGTTGCCGATCTCACCGCCTCTGGCCACACGGATGAAGCCACGCACCAACGCGATTGCCACTGCCATGCCCACTGCAGCCGAGACGAAGTTCTGCACCGCCAGACCGACGGGCTGAACGAAGTTGCTCATCGTGGTTTCCGGCGTGTACGACTGCCAGTTCGTGTTCGCCACAAAGGAAATCGCGGTGTTGAAGGCAACGGCGGGGCTGACGCCTGACAGTCCGTCGTCCAGCGGCAGCACACCCTGGATCCGTTGGAGGAAGTACAAGAACAAGGCGCTCGCCAGCGAGAATCCGAGAACGCTTGCGGCGTAGCCGTACCACGTCTGCTCGGCGCGAGAGTCGATCCGGCCGACGCGGTAGATCACACTCTCGACGCGCAGGTCTCGCGTCGACGAGTAGACACGCGCCATGTAGTCACCCACCGGAACGTAGGCGATGGCCAGAACGACGAGGACAAAAGCGATCTGCAGGCCGGCTGCAAGAGCGGGCGACATCAGAACCTCTCAGGATCTACGAGTGCAACAAGCAGATAAATGACCAATGCCGCGGCGACGGCGATCAGAACCACGCTGACCACACCGGCAACCGTCATTTGGGAGCGCTCGCCTGTAGGGCGCGCAGCACGAGCGCGCACACGAGAAAACCGCCGAGAATCAGAGCAACGTAGGCCAGATCGGCCATGAGCTTCCCTCTTCGAAATCTTTTGCCGTGCTGCTGTGCATCGCAGCCATGACGCTCGGTCGCCTCGACCGGGTGCGCTCTCTCAGCTTCGACCTCGGTTAGGACGGATTCCGCGTCTCTGACGATCCACTTACGCACCGACCTGGCGTCTTGACGCGATCTTGACGCGGAACCGAACGTGCCTAATACTGAAACAAGTTACTGTTCGTTCGAACGAACAGTTTGTGCGAAGGGAAACCGATGACTTCTCGAACCGACCACGATCTCGCCCCCGGTCTTGTCGACCAGGTTGCGAGTCTGGCTTCGGGCGTCACCTCGTCCGTCGCGGCGACCGAGGCAACGCTGGCCCGGATCGACGCAACTCAGCCGCATCTCAATGCGTTCAAGATCGTGCGGCGAGAGAAGTCGCTCGAGGAAGCCGCCGAGGCCGACAGACGTCTCGCGCTCGGTGAGCGCCTACCGCTACTCGGTGTGCCGATCGCAGTGAAGGACGATGTCGACATCACCGGCGAACCCACCGCCTTCGGTTGCCCTGGCGATTTCCCGGCCAAGACCGAAGACTCGGAGATGATTCGACGCCTCCGAGACGCCGGCGCAGTGATCGTAGGCAAGACCAACAGCCCTGAACTGGGCCAGTGGCCGCTCACGAGCGGCTCCGCCTTCGGTTACACACGCAATCCGTGGTCGCGTCACCACACCCCCGGAGGATCGTCGGGCGGCACCGCCGCGGCTGTCGCGGCCGGATTGGTCAGCGCCGGAATCGGTTCCGACGGCGCCGGTTCCATCCGGATACCCGCGGCCTGGACCAACCTCGTCGGAATCAAGCCGCAGCGCGGGCGCATCTCCACCTGGCCCGACGCCGAAGCTTTCTACGGCCTCACGGTCAACGGCCCGCTCGCCCGCACCGTCGCTGACGCCGCACTGTTGCTCGACGTCGCTGCGGGCAACCACGACGGCGATCTCCACAAGCCGACACCGGTGACGGTCAGCGACGCGGTGGGACGCGACCCCGGAAAGCTGAAAATCGCTCTTTCCCTGCGTAATCCGTTCACCGCCACTCCCGTGAAGCTGGATCCGGAAGTGCGCCTGGCCGTGCATTCGATCGCCGACACTCTGCGGGAACTCGGACATCACGTCGTCGTCGACGATCCCGCGTACGGCCTGATCTTCGGCCTGAACTTTCTGCCCCGCTCACTCGTCGGAGTTCACGACTGGCTAGGACGCGTTCCCGACCCGACACTGGTCGATGCCCGAACACGCGGAAATGCCCAGAACGGCAAGCTACTTCGCGGCGCACCTCTGCGCGCAGCCCGCGCAGCCGAGCCGCGGATGCGAAAGCGGATCGGAGCGATCTTCGACACCTACGACGTCGTCCTGGCACCCACGACGGCAACTCCACCGATCATGGCGACCGCCATCGACGGCATCGGCGGTTGGGACACCGACAAAGTCATGACCGGCGCCTGCCCGTACGCGTGGCCGTGGAACGTCCTCGGCTGGCCCTCGGTCAACGTGCCGGCCGGATTCAGCAAGGCCGGCCTACCCATCGGTGCGCAGTTGATGGGCAACGAGAACACCGAACCGCTGTTGGTCTCGCTCGCTTCACAATTGGAATCGGTCCTGCGTTGGGATCAGGTCCGCCCCGAGCCGTGGTGGTGAATCGATGAGTAACCGCGACGTTCGCGAACGAATACTCGATGCCGTTCTGCACGTCGTCGGTACCGACGGCATCCCCGGCGTGAGCAACCGGCGCATAGCCGCGCAGGCAGGCGTCTCACTCGGATCGATCACGTATCACTTCGCGAGCCAGTCGGACATGCTTCGGGCTGCACTGTCTCGTTTCGTGACAGACGAGACAACGCGCCTGCGAGCCTTGGCCGAGGAATACCGCGACAAAGGTCTGAGCGTCGAGGACGCCGCGGCAATTGCCGAGAAGGTGACGCGGGACCTGTCGTTCTCCGCCGAGCGGATCGCGCCGTTCGAGATGTACATCGCCGCCGGCCGAGACCACGAGCTACATCAGGTGGCGGTCGAATGCTTTGCCGCATACGACGATCTGACCGTCACGATCTTGACGGCACTCGGTATACCGGATCCGGAGTCGATTGCATCCACTCTCGTCGCCGTCATCACCGGCTTGCAACTCCGACGCCTGGCTACAGGCGTCGACGATCAGGACATCGGTGCGGCGATCCTCAGGGTCCTTCGGCCCCTGTGAGCGGTTAGGCAGTCCCTGGACTCCTTAACCGCTCACGGGGCCGGAGGCCCTAGAAGCCCAGTCGGCCGAGCTGTTTCGGGTCGCGCTGCCAATCCTTGGCGACCTTGACGTGCAACTCCAGGAAGATCCGCACACCGAGCAGCTTCTCGATCTGCAGGCGCGCACTGGTACCGACTTCCCGCAGCCGCGCGCCGCCCTTACCGATGACGATGCCCTTCTGACTGGGCCGCTCGACGTAGAGCAACGCATGGACGTCGAGCATCTCGCCCTGCTTCTCGGTGCGACCCTCACGCGGGATGACCTCCTCGATCACCACGGCCAAGGAGTGCGGCAATTCTTCACCGAGACCCTCGAGCGCAGCCTCACGGATGAGTTCGGCCATGAGCACCTCTTCGGGCTCGTCCGTCAACTCCCCGTCCGGGTAGAAGGCCGGGCCCTCGTCCATCAGACCGGCAAGGACGTCGACCAGGATCTCGACCTGCTCGCCCGACTGCGCGGACACCGGGACAACCTCGGATTCGGGGCCCAGCAGGGTGGACAGCGCGAGCAACTGCTTGCCGACGGCGTCGCGGCTGACCTTGTCGATCTTGGTCACGATGCCGACCAGCTTGGTCTTGGGCGCCATCTGACGGACCTGCTGCACGATCCAGCGGTCGCCGGGCCCGATGGCCTCGTCAGCCGGGATGCACAGGCAGATGACGTCGACCTCGGAGTAGGTGTCACGAACCAGGTCGTTGAGACGCTGCCCGAGCAAGGTGCGGGGCTTGTGCAGTCCCGGGGTGTCCACCAGGATCAGCTGCGCATGCTCTCGGTGAACGATGCCGCGAATCGTATGGCGCGTCGTCTGCGGGCGCGAGGACGTGATCGCGATCTTGCTGCCGACCAACGCGTTGGTCAGCGTGGACTTACCCGTATTGGGTCGACCCACGAAACACACGAAGCCTGACCGGAATTCGTTGTTGCTCATACCTGCTCCTCGCTGAACACTCGCTCAGTCATCGGTGTCTTCTGTCTCTTCGTCTTCGGACCGCGGGATGCGCTGCACGAACACCGTGCTGATGCGTACCCGTCCCCGGCCCGTATTGGTTCCCTCGCCGCGCAGGATCAAACCGTCGTACTCCACTTCGGAACCGGGAAGTGGAACTCGGCCGAGTACGTATCCGATCAGCCCGCCGACGGTTTCGACCTCGTCGAGTTCGAGTTCGAGATCGAACAATTCGCCGAGGTCTTCGATCGGGAGCCTTGCGGATACGCGGAACATTCCGTCACCGAGATCCTCGATCGGCGGCGTCTCGTCCTCGTCGTATTCGTCGGCGATCTCACCGACGATTTCCTCGATGACGTCCTCGATCGTGACCAGCCCGGCGATTCCGCCGTACTCGTCGACGAGGATCGCCATGTGGTTACGGTCGCGCTGCATCTCGGCCAGCAAGCTGTCGAGCGGCTTCGAGTCGGGAACGAACACCGCGGGCCGCATGACGTCGCAGACGTTGACGTTTCGTCCGCCGTCAGGCAGGTGGTAGGTCTGCTTGACCAGATCCTTGAGATAGACGACTCCGAGCACGTCGTCGACGTTCTCCCCGATGACCGGCAAGCGCGAGTGACCACTCCGGACCGCCAACGACGTTGCCTGCCCGGCATTCTTGTCGTTCTCGATCCACACCATGTCGGTGCGGGGCACCATCACCTCGCGCGCCGACGTGTCTCCGAGCTCGAAGACGGACTGGATCATTCGGCGTTCTTCGTCGGCCACTACGCCGCGTTCCTGCGCCATGTCCACGAGTTCGCGCAGCTCGATTTCCGAAGCGAACGGACCGTTGCGGAAGCCCTTACCCGGGGTCAAGGCGTTACCGACGAGGATCAGGACGCGACTGATCGGCCCGAGCAGAACACCGATCCAGAGCAAAGGCAGAGACGCTGCCATCGCGATCGAGTACGCATGTTGGCGCCCAAGCGTTCTCGGTCCGACGCCGATGACCACGTACGAGACGAGAACCATGATCACCGCGGTGACGGTCAGCGCCCAGCCCAACGAGAGGACGTCGATCAGGCCGCCCACGAGTACGACGGTGGCCGTGATCTCGCACAAAATGCGAAGCAGGACCATCAGATTCACGTATCGCGGACGATCGGTCAGGATGCGTTGCACTCGCGCCGCACCGGCTCGCTCTTCCTTTGCCATCTCGTCGATGCGCGCCGACGAAATGGTGTTGAGCGCCGAGTCGACGGCCGCGAAGACACCACCGACCGGGACAAGAGCAATCGCCAGAACAAAGAGCGCTATGGCGCTACTCACTACAGAACCCCCGGATAACTGTTATCGGTCCACTCCGTCGACGAAACCCGTCTTACCCAGCAGCTTCTGATCACGTTCGGCCAGTGCTGCTTCGCGGTCGATACGGCGAAGGTCTTCGTACCACTCTTCGAGGAGGCTGTTCTGCAAGCCGAACATCTCCTTCTCCTCTTCCGGCTCCGCGTGGTCGTATCCGAGGAGGTGCAACACACCGTGAACTGTCAGGAGCGCCAGTTCGTGAGCCAGTGAATGCCCGGCCTTGTCGGCCTGATCCGCAGCAAAAGACGGACACAGCACGATGTCGCCGAGCATCGACGGCCCAGGCTCGGGGGAATCGGGACGGCCGCCCGGCTCGAGTTCGTCCATCGGGAACGACATGACGTCGGTCGGGCCCGGCAGATCCATCCAACGAACGTGCAGATCCGCCATCGTCGCGGAGTCGACGAGAACCATCGACAGCTCGGCCGCCGGATGGACATCCATCCGAGCGATCACGAAACGGGCAACGCTGATCAACTCCGGTTCGGAGATGTCCATGCCCGATTCGTTCGAGACCTCGATGCTCATGTGCGACGCTCTTTCCTGGGAAAAGTAGGGGTTGATGCGTCGCTCAGCCTACCGTCGCGGTGAATGAGCATGTGCAGCGCGGCGCTGCGCCCGGTTTCCGACCGCCAACTCGCCGGACCGATCCGATTCGTGACGCTCGTATGCGTCGACGATGTGGGAGACCAGCCGATGACGTACGACGTCGCTGCTGTCGAGAGTGGCGAAATGAATATCGTCGATCCCGGTGAGGATTTCGGATGCCGCACGCAGACCCGAACGGGCCCCACCCGGCAGATCGACCTGGGTCACGTCTCCGGTGACCACGATCTTGGAACCGAACCCGAGACGGGTCAGGAACATCTTCATCTGCTCGGCCGTGGTGTTCTGCGCTTCGTCCAAGATGATGAAGGCGTCGTTGAGCGTGCGGCCACGCATGTAGGCAAGCGGAGCGACCTCGATGACCCCGGCCTGCATCAACTTCGGAATCGCCTCGGGATCCATCATGTCGTGCAATGCGTCGTGCAGCGGGCGCAGGTACGGATCGATCTTCTCGTGCAACGTGCCGGGCAGAAAGCCCAGTCGCTCGCCGGCCTCGACTGCCGGCCTGGTCAAGATGATCCGAGAGACCTGCTTGGCCTGCAACGCCTGTACGGCCTTGGCCATGGCGAGGTAGGTCTTGCCAGTACCGGCCGGGCCGACTCCGAACACGATGGTGTTCTCGTCGATGGCGTCGACGTAGCGTTTCTGGTTCAGAGTCTTCGGCCGAATCGTCTTGCCCCGACGCGAAAGAATGTCGAGGGAGAGGACCTCGGCCGGAGACTCGCCGACCTCGTTGGTGAGCATGCCGATGGTTCGCCGGACAGCATCCGGTGCGATGGGCTGACCCCGACCGGCCAGCGACGCCAATTCACTGAACACACGTTCTGCCAGCGCTACATCGGCAGGCATTCCGGACAAGTTGATGGTTCCGCCACGTACGTGAATGTCGGCACGAAGCTCACGTTCGATCGCGGTGAGATTCTCGTCCGTCGCCCCCAGGATTTGACGCACGGTCTCCGGCGCCAGATCCATACTCGAACGGACAGTGCGCTCTGCAGGCAGAGCGCGCTCGGTGATGGTGGTTACACGGTTCCCGTCGAGTTCACTGTGTTCACTCACGTGGTGAATATGGCCTGCTTTCTGGTCCGATCAGCCCACTCGACTCGTGAGCCTCGATACTTCGAAGTCTAGCGCCAGAGTCGGACACGGCCCACTTGTTAATCGTCGCGGCTCAATCCTCGCGGCGACCGGACGGCAGCGATTCTCGGATCCATTCCGAGGCTTCGGCGACAATCTCGGCACTTCGCTCCGGACTGATACCAGCGATGACCAGGCACACCGCGGCAAAGGATTCGCCGGAGTCCGTGATGAGCCCACTGTTGGCCTGATCGAACAAAGTGATCGTGATCGCCTCGGTCATCGCCACCAAAGTCTCGGCCGGCAAGTACGTCGAGAACGTCCCGTCACGCTGACCGCGCTCGACGACGCTGATACTCACTGCGCGCGCGGGTTCCATCAGATCGAGAATCCGCTGCTCCCCCAACTCTTTGCGAGCAAAGCTGAGCAGCATCCGGAATCGATCGCCGACCGGCCACGACAGCAATGCAAGTACGGCAGTCGCCAGATCCGGTCGCTCGGGTGGCTCACCGGCTTTGCTCAGCGCGGCAACGAGATCGGTCGACGCCTCGTCCACGATGCCGTTGATCAGGGCCTCACGGCTGTCGAAATGCGCGTAGACGGTTCGCCTGACCACACCGGCGGCCTTCGCGACGTCGTCCATGCTCGCATCCGGATCGGCGGCGAATGCGGTGATCGCCGCCTCGATGATGCGATTGCGATTGGCCGCGGCCTGACTACGACGCTGTCGTCCGCCCGATTCGGTAGTTCCCGAAACGACTGTGCCCGAGTGCGTCAACGCGCGTTCCACCTCTTTCGACTGCCCAACTGTGATCTAGATCAATCATAGTTGCACATCGGTGTGCAAGTTATTAACTTACACATCAGTGTGCAAATAGATCGAGGAGTCTCTTCGATCATCAGGAACGGAGTCGCGCCATGACGACACTCATGAGCAAACCTGTCTCGGAGATGGACCAGCCGTACTCACGGCGATGGGCCGCCCTGGGGGTGTTGTGCCTGAGCCTGCTGATCGTCGTGATGGCCAACACCGCGCTGATCGTCGCTGCTCCGGACATGACCAGAGACCTCGGCCTCACCAGCACTCAACTCCAATGGGTCATCGACGGCTACACGGTCCCCTACGCCGCGCTGATGCTGCTGTTCGGCGTGATCGGTGACAAGTACAGCCGCCGTGGAGCGCTTCTGGCCGGACTCGCCGTGTTCGCCGGCGGCGCCGTGTTCGGCAGCATCGCTGACACCACCAACGCTGTCATCGCGGCACGAATGATCATGGGCGTCGGCGCCGCGATCATCATGCCCGCGACGCTCTCCCTTCTGGTCGCAACCTTTCCCAAAGCGGAGCGTTCACGCGCCATCGCGGCGTGGGCAGCGACGTCGGGTCTCGCGATCGCGCTCGGCCCGCTGCTGGCCGGATGGATTCTCGACAGCCATTCCTGGAGCGTCACTTTCCTGATCAACGTCCCGATCGCCGCGGTCGCTGCCGTCGCCGCGATATTCCTGGTGCCGCCGAGCAAGGCAGAGCACCTGGGCCGGATCGACTGGATCGGCGGCGCACTCTCGGTGGTCACCATCGGCTCGCTCGTGTACTCGATCATCAACGGATTCCACTTCGGGTGGAGCGGCGGACCCATCGGTGCCGCTGCACTCGCCGCGATCGGCCTCGTCTCGTTCGTGGTCTGGGAACTGCGCCACCCGCAGCCACTGCTCGACGTCCGTAAGCTCGGCCAGCGCATGGTAGGCGGCGCGACGCTCGCTGTACTTCTGTTGTTCCTGGCCGCCTTCGGTGCCATCTACTTCATCTCGCAGCAATTCCAGTTCATCCTCGGATACGGGGCACTCGAAACCGGTGTTCGTCTGCTGCCCTTGGCAATTGCCGTCTCGATCGGCGCAGTGGTCAGTGGCCGGGTCACCCCACTGATCGGCGTCCGAGCGTCCATCGTCGGCGGCATGGTCGTCGCAGCGATCGGCGTTCTGATTCTCACGCAGGTCGACGGCGATTCGGGCTACTGGATGTTCGCAGTCCCACTGATCCTGCTCGGCCTGGGCATCGGCCTCAGTGAACCGCCGGCCACCGACGCCATCATGGACAACTTCTCCGAGGACGATCTCGGCGCTGCGGGTGGCCTCAACGACACCGCCATCGAACTCGGCGGCTCGCTGGGAATCGCGATCCTCGGCTCGATCCTCGCTGCGAGCTACAAGGATTCGATTGCCGGATTCATCAATGGCATGCAGGTTCCGCAGTTGACAGGCGAACTTGCGCAACAGGCCGCGTACGCGATGGAGGTGTCGGGCGAATCCGTCGGCGGCGCTTCGTTGGTCGCCGAAGAGATGGCAGGCAACCCGTTGGCTGCAGCTCAGGCACAGCCGTTGCTCGAGGCGGCCGGCAGTGCCTATGCCGACGCGATTTCGGCGGCCAGTTGGGCGGGCGGGCTTGCCCTGTTCGTGGGCGCAGTTGTCGTCGCGTTCATCCTGCCGGGCAAGAAGGTCCCCGTGCAAGAAAGCCCTGTGTCAGTCTGACGTGATCGGAGCCAGCGGGTCTTCGGCGAGAACCAACTCGCGGGAGACCCGCCAGGACTCGGTCGAGGGTGAAAGAAAGGCATCGTGTCCTTCGCCCTCGATCACACGCAGCGCCACGGGATCACCAGCCACTTCGGCAGCTTGTGCATACCGAGAGCTCACCTTGGCAGGCACCTGCAGATCCTGCGCACCCGTGAGGCACACAACGGGAACGCCGATCGGCAGTCGATGCTGCGGCGACGCACTGCGATACAGATCCGGGTCCGCGTCGAACGGAACGCCGAACAGATCCTCGATGAAACTGATCCGTCGTCCACGCTCGCCTGCCGACGCCAGATCGAGTGCGGCAGCCTGGGCAACGACCCGTTCGGGTCGGGTGAACGTATCCTTTTCCCCCGCCAACCACACTGCGAGATGTCCGCCGGCCGAATGCCCGAGCAGGCGTACCTGATTCAGATCGAATTCGGCCGAAGACTTCGCGGCAACCAGTCCGGGGATCTCGTCGTACGCGGCTTTCACGTCGGCGGACATCTCCGGCCAACGACCGCCCGCCCCGAGACGGCGGTATTCGATGTTCCACACCGCGACGCCGTGACGCGCGAGTTCGATGGCAAACGCGGTGCCCAGAGTCAATCCGTACTGCCCGCTCCAGAAGCCGCCGTGGATCTGCATGACGATCGGGATCGGGCCGTCAGCGGCTCCGTCGGGAACGTAGAGATGCCCGAACTGCTGCTCGTGTGGACCGTAAGGAATCTTGAATCGAGGCACCGGAGGAAATCTTTTCTCAGGCGAGGGCGCTGCCTGCGGCCCAGTCGGCCCACGAGAGCGTCCAGTCGCCGTTCTGCCAGACCTCCAGCGGAGCGCCGCCGGTGTTCTTGATCTCGACGACGTCTCCTGGCTGCGAGAAATCGAAGAACCATTTGGCATTGGCCGCACTGAGATTGAGGCAACCGTGCGAGGTATCGGTGTTTCCCTGCGCCCAGACGGTGCTCTCCAACTCGTGAAGATAGATGCCGTCGGTGCTGATGCGGGTGGCCCAGTTGATGGATTCCTTGTACCCGAGGCGCGAGTTGATCGGCAGGCCGTAGGTCGACGAATCCATGATCACGGGATTGGCCTTGTCCATGACGGTGTACGTGCCGGGCTGGGTCCAGAACGAGAGCGTCGTGCCGCCGATCGTCTCGGTGCCGCCCATTCCCATCGAGGTCGGCATTTCCTTGATCACCTGACCGTTTTCGTAGACGGTCACCATCTTGGTGTTGTCGTCGGCGACCGAGACGTGGGAGTCACCGATCTTGAAGGACACGGTGTCGTCCTGCTGGCCGTACAGACCGTTGCCCAACTGCTTGCCGTAGATGTTCGCGTTCACCGACACCGTCGTGCCTGGTGCGTAGTAATTCTGTGGTCGCCAGTGAACGTTCTGACCGTCGACCCAGTACCACGATCCCTGTACCGGCGGATTCGTGGTGACCACCAGAGACTTCTCGGCCGCGGCCTTGTCACCGATCAACTCGTCGAAGTGGACGGCGACGACCGTGCCGACGCCGTACGTGCCACTGTCCGAGATCGAGGCGCCGCCGGTGGTGTTGATGTACGCGCGAGTCTGATTGCTCGGAGCGACCGTCGTCAGCGTCGTGTTCTTGGTCGTGGCAACACCATTCGCATCGACGGCGTCGACGATCAACTTGTAGGTCTTGCCGTACCCGAGCGGTTCGCTCGGCTTCCAGGACGTCTTGTCCGGCGTCGTGATGCCGGCGACTTCCTTACCTTCGGGATTGGTCAGCGCGACGGTCGTCAGCGTTCCCTTCGCGACCTGGACCTCGATGGGATCGAGCGGACTCACCGGGGTTCCGCCGTCCGCCGGTGTGACGGTGACGAGCGCCTCGCTGGTCGGTGTGGTGGTGGTGACGGCACTGCTGGAGGAACCCGTGTTGTCTCCGGTGGAGACTGTGCACCCCGCGACCAGCATCATCGCCGCCGCGGCACACACCGCTCCAACGATTCGCATATGCGCACGTGACAACATCTGGCCTCCTGAAATCCCCGAACCAACTCACGCCGAAGGCGACCCCCGACGTCCCTACGATAGTGCGCAAATCTGACACTTCGCTGAGCGCCGGATCCGATTCAGCTCGGGATCACAGCAAGATCAGTGCAGTGGTCGCGGTCCCCAGCGATCGGTCAGCACTCCGATTGCGCCCAGCGCAACGGCTCCGGCGGTCGACGTGCGCAGGACCGTCGGGCCGAGAAGCACCGGAGTGGCCCCGGCCTCCGACAACGCACTGATCTCCGAATCGTCCAGTCCACCCTCGGGACCGACAACCAGAAAGACCTCGTCCGCGCTCGCGAGCGGCAAGCCGGCCAACGGCGTCGTCGCCGATTCGTGAAGCACCGCAACCACAGCGCCGCGGGCAACGGCGTCGCGAACCAATGTGATCACCGCCGCCGTCTTGTGCAGCTCCGAAATCTCCGGGACGAATGCGCGCCGAGATTGCTTCGCCGCAGACACGGCGGCACTTCTCCAGCGTGCGACGCCCTTGGCGAGCTTCGGTCCCTCCCACTTGGCCACACACCGCAGGGACTGCCACGGAATCACCGCGTCGATCCCCGCCTCGGTCGCCAGTTCGACGGCCAACTCGGAACGCTCGGCCTTGGGAAGTGCCTGAACAAGTGTCACCAGCGGCTTCGGCTGCTGCAGAACCTGGACGTCACTGACCAACAGTTCCAGGCGATCCTTGCCGACGCTCGTCACCTCGGCATCGGCTACCCGGCCACGACCGTCGGCCAGAACCAAACGCTCTCCGACGCCGATCCGACGGACGGTCGCCGCGTGGCGACCCTCCTGCCCGTCCAGAATTGCGATTTCACCGACTCCGGGAACCGGGTCGAGAAAGAAGACCGTTGCGGCCACCGTCAGCGGCCGCTGAATGCTTCGCGAAGACGCGAGAACAATCCACCGCTGTTCTGCGAGTTGGTCGAGACAACTTCGGCCTCGTCACGATCGCGGAGCAGCTTGAATTCCTTGAGCAGCTTGGACTGCTTGTGATCGAGGCGACTCGGGATGACCACTTCGAGGTGAGCGTGGACGTCGCCGCGCACTCCCGACCGCAGTTTCGGCATGCCGTGACCACGAAGAACAGCAACGTGCCCGGGCTGGGTGCCTGGCTCGATGGTGATTTCCTTGGGGCCGTCGATGATGGTGTCGACGGTGACAGTCGTGCCGAGCGCTGCGTCGACCATCGGAACGCGGATCGTGCAGTGCAGGTCTTCACCGTCTCGAACGAAGACGTCGTGCTGCTGCTCGACGATCTCGACGTAGAGGTCGCCGGGGTGTCCGCCGCCTGGGCCCACTTCACCCTGCGCGGTCAAACGGATGCGCATGCCACCGGCGACGCCCGCGGGAACCTTCACGGTGATGTCACGCTTGGCCCGAACTCGGCCGTCGCCGCCACACTTGTGGCAGGGATCCGGGATGGTCTCACCGGCACCGCGGCACGTCGGGCAGGGACGCGAAGTCATGACCTGGCCGAGGAACGAACGCTGGATGGACTGAACTTCACCGGCACCGTTGCAGGTCTCGCAGCGCACCGGCTTGGAGTCGCCGTTGGTTCCGGCACCGGTGCAGCTGTCGCACAGGATCGCCGTCTCGACGGTCACGTGCTTGCTGACGCCCGTCGCACATTCTGCGAGGGTGAGCTTGGTGCGAAGCAACGAGTCGGCTCCGGGCTGAACGCGACCGCGCGGGCCACGTCCTGCGCCGCCACCGCCGCCGAAGAATGCTTCGAAGACGTCGCCGAGGCCACCGCCACCGAATCCGCCGCCGAAACCGCCACCTCCGCCGCCACCGGACTCGAGCGGGTCTCCGCCGAGATCGACGATGCGACGCTTCTCCGGGTCGGTCAGGACCTCGTAGGCCGTCGAGATCTCCTTGAACTTGGCCTGCGCCGCCTCGTCAGGGTTGACGTCCGGGTGCAGTTCGCGTGCCAGCTTGCGGTAAGCGCGCTTGAGCTCCTGGTCTGTCGCGTTCTTGTCGACGCCGAGCAATCCGTAGTAATCCCGTGCCACGTTGAGTCTCTCGTCCTTCTCTTACTTCTAGGTTTTCCTCAGTCCTCGCGAGGAGGTGTGTCGACGAATGTCGACGTCCGTCATCGCTCGGAGAGAACTTCGCCGATGTATCTGGCAACGGCGGCAACCGATGCAATTGTTCCCGGATAGTCCATCCGAGTGGGTCCGAGCACACCGACACCACCGAAAACGGTACCGGCCGCGCCGTAGCCAGTCGAAATCACGGAGGTTCCGCGCATCTGCTCGACCTGCGTCTCTTCACCGATCTGAACGGTGACCGTGCCGGAATTCTGCGTCGCAGCGAGCAGTTTCAGGACCACTACCTGCTCTTCCAGTGCCTCGAGTACTGCGCGCAGCGATCCGGGAAAGCCGGCCAGACCGGAGAAATCAGAGGCGTTGCGCGTGAGGTTGGAGGTTCCGCCCAAGACCAAGCGATCTTCCGGATGCTCGACCAGGGTCTCGACCAGAACGGTTGCCGACCGGATCACGGCGTCGCGCAGGTCGGCCGGAGATTCGTCGGCCAGTTCCGCCACGGCAATCGACGCGGCGGCCAGGCGCTTGCCTTCCAGTGCTCCGCCGAGAAGCGTGCGCAACCGGGACAGATCCTCGTCTTCGAGAACGTCCCCGAGTTCGACGATTCGTTGATCGACGCGGCCGGAATCGGTGATGAGAACGAGGAGCAGACGCGCGGGCGTCAGCGCGACCACCTCCAGGTGGCGAACCGACGATGCGGACAGCGACGGGTACTGGACAACCGCGACCTGACGGGTCAGTTGCGCGAGCAGTCGCACACCGCGACGCAGAACGTCGTCGAGGTCGACGCCTGATTCCAAGAACTCGAGGATCGCTCGACGCTCCGGCCCGGACATGGGCTTGACGTCGGCGATGCGATCGACGAACTCGCGGTATCCCTTGTCGGTGGGGACGCGCCCGGAACTGGTGTGCGGTTGGGCGATGTAGCCCTCGGCCTCGAGGAATGCCATGTCGTTGCGCACAGTGGCGCTCGACACTCCGAGGTTGTGACGCTCGACCAGTGCCTTGGACCCGACCGGGTCCTGGGTGGAGACGTAATCGGCCACGATTGCACGTAAGACCTCGAAACGCCTGTCGTCGGTACTCGACATCGTTGCCACCTCCGTTTCCTGAACAGAACGAACACCGACATTTACACATCGGTTCCCACTGGCAGTCTAATCGCCCGAGCGCCAGAGACGGCTGTTGCCCTTACTGTGGAGTGAGATCGGTGAACGGCCGATCGCACAACCACGGACAAGGCGGCACATGATCTTCAAAGGCGTGATGGACGGCAAACCGTATCCCGATCACGGACTGTCTCTACGCGACTGGTCGAAGTTCCCTCCACGTCAGGTTCGACTCGACGAGATCGTGACCACCACGAAGGTCCTCGAACTCGATCGCCTGCTGTCGGAGGACTCGACCTTCTACGGCGATCTCTTCCCTCACGCAGTGCAATGGCGCGGCACGCTCTACCTCGAGGACGGCCTGCACCGAGCGGTTCGCTCCGCCCTGCGAAACCGCGTCGTACTGCACGCGCGTGTCTTCGACTTCGACGCAATGCCCGGTGTCATCGAGGGCGTCCGCTAACGCCCGGTGTCATCGAGGGTGTCCGCTGACGCTCAAGCGACAGTCACGAGCAGCGCAGGAGTCGTTTGCCCCGGCCAGGTTCCAGTGAGCGTTTCCGAGTCCGAGACTCGATCTGCGTCGATCGCCCTCGCCACAGTCAGTTCCAGACCTCCCGCGCTGATGATCGTGTCGGTGCCGACTGTCGAGCAGGTCACCGATTCGACGACCGGTACCGACGCCCCGGCCTTACCGCTGCCCGTGACGTGCGCGGTCACCGGAATGTGATCGCCCGAATCTGCGAAGACCAATTCGACCCCGGTACCGCCGGTGAGAATCGCGGTCGCCAACGCGGTCACGTAAACCGGATCACAGCACGCGTCGTACACCCACCGCTCGCCCAGCACCGAATGATCCATGGTTGCGATCAGTGCGGCGTCCGCCCCGGCCAGCGGAGCACCACGGTAGGTGAGAGGGACCTGAAGAATTCGACCGTCTGCCGAGCGGAGCAGGTGCGTCTCGATTCCGACCTCACCGTCCGGGTCGTCGAAACGATAGGCGTCGACGCGTTCGAGCGTCGAACAGTCGACCGAGCCGAGCCACGGTTGCGTGGGTACCCACGCTCGGAGCAAGTCGTTCTTGGACGGATTCAACTGCGCACGATGAATGATGGCCACCACGGCCACATTACGCGGCGAAGGATGGTGGCGCGTCAGGTCAGGATCGTGCGAATCACCGCATCGGCGAGCAGGCGACCACGGTCGGTCAGAACCACGTGATCTTTCTCGATCAGAGCCAACCCGTCGACGACCACTTGATCGGCCGAAACCCGTTCGGATGCAGACAGTTCCGAGAGCGGAAGCCCGGTGCGCAAGCGTGCGGTCAACATGACGCGCTCCATGTGTACGTCCTCGGCCGTCAGTTCTTCACTGCCGCCGACGGGAAGTTCACCGAGCGCCAACTGTTCCGCATACCGCGCCGGGTGTTTGACGTTCCACCACCGCACTCCACCGACGTGACTGTGCGCGCCCGGTCCGGCACCCCACCAGTCACCGCCGTCCCAGTACCCGAGGTTGTGTCGGCAACGGGTGTCACCGGAGTCCGCGGTTTCCGCTTTTGCCCAATTGGAGACCTCGTACCAGTGCAAACCCGCTTCGGCCAGGCGTGAATCGATTCGTTCGTATCGTGAGGCCAGCACGTCGTCGTCCGGGGCCGGCAACTCGCCGCGCCTGACCTTGCGAGCCATCGCGGTGCCGTCCTCGACGATCAGCGCGTAGGCCGAGACATGGTCGACGTCGGCGGAGAGAACCGCATCGAGTGAGGCGTCGAGATCCTGGTCGCGCTCCCCCGGCGTTCCGTAGATCAAATCCAAGTTCACGTGCGAAAAACCAGCTGCGCGAGCCTCTTTCGCGGCAGCGACGGCGCGGCCGGGAGTGTGCGTGCGGTCGAGGATCTTCAGCACGTGCTGAGCCGCGGACTGCATGCCGAGGGAGATCCGGGTGAATCCGGCACTGCGGAGAGCACCGAAGAATTCCGGCGAGGTCGATTCGGGGTTCGATTCCGTGGTCACCTCGGCGCCCGATGCCAAGCCGAAACTGCTGCGCACCGCCGACAGCACGTCGGACAGTCCGTCGCCGCCGAGCAACGACGGTGTTCCGCCACCAACGAACACCGTCTCCGCCGCCGGGGCGCCCGTCATCTCGGCTGCGAGATCGAGTTCGCGCCGCAGACCTTCCAACCACGACTGCGGCGACGCCGAGGTTCCGAGTTCACCGGCCGTGTAGGTGTTGAAATCGCAGTACCCACACCTGGTGGCACAGAACGGGACGTGGATGTAGATCCCGAACGGCCGTTTCCCGACACCCTCGAGCGATCGCGCGGGCAAGGCGAAGGGTGTCGCCTCGCTCTGTCGAGTGGGAGTCGTGCTGGTGGCATTCACGGCTCCAGTGTCCCAGCATCCGGAACACACACCTATTCAGCCTGCGATGCAGGTCGGCACGTGGCTTGAACTCGATATTTCCCCCGTTTTTCGTGGAAATATGTCCCCGAGTCGGAATTATCGAGTTGACGTGGCACAATGGTCCGCATGACCGGACTCGGAGTGCGACTTGTGGCGCGTCGCCATGTCGACTTCAAGCGTGTGTGCAGCTCGTCGTGTCTGCACCTGTGTAGCTGTTGATCTTTCACTGATCTTCCAGCCTTTCCCGCTCATCTCCATCTGCTTCACCGAAACAACTCTCTGCAGAGACACTTCGTTTCAGAGATACAGCTTCTCCAGCTGTTCGTTTTCGTGAGCACACCTGCCGGCCGCGAGCTTTCCGAGACCGAGGACAGCCCCCTCGCTTTCCGACACGGACCGGTGCGTCCCGATCAGACACCGCCACAGTTCGTCGCTAGTGCGTGCCGCGTGCCGATCAACCGCCCAGATCCAGGAGTTCATCGATGACGTCGACCACCGACGCCGCCACACCCGCCGATTCGGCAGCACCTGCCGAAGCTCGGCCCGCCCGCGCCGCACGTCCTGCCAAGCGTCGCGCCGAAGGTCAGTGGGCCCTCGGCTACCGCGAACCGCTCAACGCCAACGAGCAGGCCAAGAAGGACGACAACCCGCTCAACGTTCGGGCCCGCATCGAGAACATCTACTCCAAGCAGGGCTTCGACAGCATCGACAAGGGTGATCTGCGCGGCCGCTTCCGCTGGTGGGGTCTCTACACCCAGCGCGAAGAAGGCTACGACGGCACCTTCACCGGCGACGAGAACATCGATCTGCTCGAGGCCAAGTACTTCATGATGCGTGTGCGTTGCGACGCCGGCGCGCTGAACGTCGAGCAGCTGCGCACCATCGCCGGTATCTCGAAGGAATTCGGCCGGAACACCGCCGACCTGTCGGACCGTGAGAACGTCCAGTTCCACTGGATCGAAGTCGAGAACGTCCCGGAGATCTGGAAGCGCCTCGAAGCCGTCGGACTCAAGACCACCGAAGCCTGCGGTGACTGCCCTCGCGTCGTCCTCGGTTCTCCTTTGGCCGGCGAATCGCTCGACGAGGTCCTCGATCCCACTCCGGCGATCGACGAGATCGTGCGCCGCTACATCGGTGATCCCAAGTACTCCAACCTGCCGCGCAAGTTCAAGACCGCCATCTCCGGTCAGCAGGATGTTGTTCACGAGATCAACGACATCGCCTTCATCGGCGTGAACCACCCTGAGCACGGCCCCGGCCTCGACCTCTGGGTCGGCGGCGGGCTGTCCACCAATCCGATGCTGGCGCAGCGCGTCGGCGCCTGGATCCCGCTCGACGAGGTTCCCGACGTCTGGGAGGGTGTCGTCTCGATCTTCCGCGATTACGGCTACCGCCGTCTGCGCGCGAAGGCCAGGCTCAAGTTCCTCATCAAGGACTGGGGCATCGAAAAGTTCCGTGAGGTTCTCGAGACCGAGTACCTGAAGCGTCCGCTCATCGACGGCCCGGCGCCGGAGAAGCCCAAGCGCCCGATCGATCACGTCGGCATCCAGAAGACTCGCAACGGCCACAACGCAGTCGGTTTCGCTCCGATCGCCGGCCGCGTCTCGGGAGACATCCTGGCTCAGGTCGCCGACGCTGCCGAGAAGGCAGGCAGCGACCGGATCCGCTTCACGCCGTACCAGAAGCTGATCATCCTCGACGTCGCCGACGAGACCCTCGAGCCGCTCATCGCCGATCTCGACGCACTGGGCCTTCCCGCCCGTCCGTCGCACTGGCGCAAGAACCTGATGGCCTGCTCCGGCATCGAGTTCTGCAAGCTCTCGTTCGCCGAGACACGCAAGCGTTCACAGGTGCTCGTGCCCGAACTCGAACAGCGTCTCGCCGACATCAACAGCCAGCTCGACGTGCCGATCACCATCAACATCAACGGTTGCCCCAACTCCTGCGCTCGCTCCCAGATCGCCGACATCGGCTTCAAGGGCCAGCTCGTCGACGACGGTGAGGGGAATCAAGTCGAGGGTTTCCAGGTTCACCTGGGAGGCAGCCTCGGATTCGACAGCGCCTTCGGACGCAAGCTGCGCCAGCACAAGGTCACCAGCGTCGAGATGGGTGACTACATCGACCGCGTCGTACGTCAGTTCGTGAAGAACCGCAACGAAGGTGAGCGGTTCGCCGAATGGGCAGTGCGCGCAGACGAAGGAGATTTGCGATGACAGTGGACATTTCGCGAGCAACTGCCGACGAGCTTCGGTCCATCGCCGAGCGCGGTGCCGTAGAACTCGACGGGGCCAACGCACAGGAACTGTTGCAGTGGACCGAGGACACGTTCGGCGACTCGTACATTGTTGCGTCGAACATGCAGGATGGTGTGTTGGTTCACCTTGCCGCACAGGTGCATCCGGGCGTCGACGTACTCTTCCTCGACACCGGCTACCACTTCCCCGAAACCATCGGCACGCGTGACGCGGTCGAGCAGGTGTACGGCGTCAACGTCATCAATGCGCGTGCGCTGGCAAGCGTCGCCGAGCAGGACGTCGCCGAGGGCAAGGATCTGTTCGCCCGTGATCCCAACCGCTGCTGCGCTTTGCGCAAGGTCGCACCGCTGAAGCAGACATTGTCCGGCTACAGCGCATGGGTGACCGGCATCCGCCGGGTCGAGGCCCCCACCCGCGCCAATGCTCCCCTGATCTCCTTCGACGATGCCTTCGGCCTCGTGAAGATCAACCCGATCGCTCCGTGGTCGGACGAGGAGATGCAGAACTACATCGACACCCATTCCATCCTCGTCAATCCTCTTGTCGACGAGGGATATCCGTCCATCGGCTGCGCACCCTGCACCAGCAAGCCAGCCCCCGGCAGCGATCCGCGTAGCGGTCGTTGGGCCGGTGCCTCCAAGACAGAATGCGGGTTGCACGCATCATGACAGTTGACTTGACACCTTCACGGCCTCAGCTCGACGGCACACAGTTCGATACTCTCGACGCCCTCGAGTCCGAAGCGATCCACATCTTCCGAGAGGTGGCCGGCGAATTCGAACGCCCGGTCATCCTCTTCTCGGGCGGTAAGGACTCCACGGTGCTGCTGCACCTGGCGATCAAGGCCTTCTGGCCTGCGCCGTTGCCGTTCACCCTGCTGCACGTCGACACCGGCCACAACCTGCAGGAAGTCCTCGACTTCCGCGACCATGTGGTGGCGAAGTACAACCTGCGCCTGCACGTGGCGAGCGTCGAGGAGTACATCGCGGACGGTCGCCTCACCGAGCGCCCCGACGGTATCCGCAACCCGCTGCAGACCGTGCCGTTGCTGGACGCGATCTCCGAGAACCGCTTCGACGCCGTATTCGGTGGCGCTCGCCGCGACGAGGAGCGGGCCCGCGCCAAGGAACGGATCTTCTCGCTGCGCAACGCTTTCGGTCAGTGGGACCCCAAGAAGCAGCGCCCGGAACTGTGGAACCTGTACAACGGTCGCCACTCCCCCGGCGAGCAGGTGCGAGTCTTCCCGCTCAGCAACTTCACCGAGCTGGACATCTGGCGTTACATCGCCCGCGACAACGTCGAACTCGCCAGCATCTACTACGCCCACCAGCGTCCGGTGTACCAGCGCGACGGCATGTGGATGACGCCCGGCGTCTGGGGTGGACCGGCTGACGGCGAAGAGCTGCAGACCCTTTCGGTGCGTTACCGCACCGTCGGCGACGGTTCGACCACCGGCGCAGTCCTCTCCGATGCCGCTGACAACGAGGCCATCCTGGCCGAGGTTGCGGCATCACGTTTGACCGAGCGCGGCGCGACCCGTGGCGACGACCGAGTTTCCGAAGCGGCCATGGAAGACCGCAAGCGAGAGGGCTACTTCTGATGAGCGATCTGCTCAGACTGGCAACTGCCGGCAGCGTCGACGACGGAAAGTCCACCCTCGTGGGCCGTCTGTTGTACGACACCAAATCCGTTCTCGCCGACCAGATCGACGCCGTCACCCGCGCGTCGGTGGACCGCGGTCTCGACACCCCCGACCTCTCGCTGCTGGTGGACGGTCTTCGCGCCGAGCGCGAGCAGGGCATCACCATCGACGTGGCGTACCGCTACTTCGCGACCCCCAAGCGCACGTTCGTGTTGGCCGATACACCGGGCCACGTGCAGTACACCCGCAACACGGTCTCCGGTGCCTCGACGGCGCAGCTCGTGATCTTGCTGGTCGATGCCCGCAAGGGTGTCATCGCACAGACACGTAGGCACGCAGCAGTTCTCGCGCTCCTCGGTGTTCCGAAGCTGGTTCTCGCCGTGAACAAGATCGACCTCGTCGAGAACCCCGAAGAGGTCTTCACCTCCATCTCCGCCGAGTTCAACGAACTCACCAGCTCGCTGGGCTGGGCAAGCGAAGATGTCGTGGAGATCCCGGTGTCTGCCCTGCACGGAGACAACGTCGCGATCCGCTCGGACAAGACCCCGTACTACACCGGTCCCACACTGATCGAGCACCTCGAGTCGATTCCGGTCGATGCCGAGCCGCATCGCGTCGGCCTGCGTTTCCCGGTGCAGTACGTGATCCGTCCCCGCACCGCCGAGTTCCTCGACTACCGCGGCTACGCCGGTCAGGTTGCCGCCGGTTCCGTCGTGCCCGGCGACGAAGTGGTGATCCTGCCCTCGGGTACCCGCACCACCGTCACCCGTATCGACACGGCCGACGGCGAACTGGACGTCGCCCACGCCGGACGCAGCGTCACGCTGATCCTGGCTGACGACGTCGACGTCTCACGCGGCGACACCATCGCCTCGCCGTCGGATGCACCCGAGCCGATCGGCGAATTCGACGCCACTGTCTGCTGGCTGGCCGAGAAGTCGCTGCGCCCCGGCGCACGTCTGCTGCTCAAGCACGGCACGCGTACGACGCAGGCCATCGTGGGCAGCTTGGTGGAGCGCTTCAACGAACAGGACCTGACCACAGATCAGGGCCCGGACACTCTCGAGCTCAACGAGATCGGCAAGATCTCGATCCGGGTTGCCGAGCCGATCGTGGCTGACGACTACGCCGTCAACCGCCACACGGGCAGCTTCCTGCTGATCGATCCCGCGGGCGGGAACACCCTCGCCGCAGGCCTCGTCGGCGACGTCATCTCCGCCGTCGAATTGGGCGAACGCGTCTAAGCAGATGGTTCCGCTCATTGCTGTTGCGCACGGCAGCCGCGATCCCCGTTCTGCTCGGGTGATCGCGGCTGCCGTCGCGGCTCTTCGTGAAACGCGGCCCGATCTCGACGTCCGGCTGGCTTTCCTCGATCTGAACGCGCCGTCCATCGATCAGGTCCTCGATGGTGTTGCTGCCGACGGACACACGCAAGCTGTCGCTGTCCCGATGTTGCTGGGCAACGCGTTCCATGCTCGGGTAGATCTGCCCGGGCTCTTGGCCGCAGCCGCGATCCGCCACCCCCAACTGACCGTGTTCCAAGCTGACGTACTGGGTCGCGATGCTCGGTTGATCGAGGCGGTGCGTGAGCGAATCCTCGAAGCAGGCGCCCAGCTGGACGATCCGTCGGTGGGGGTCGCTCTTGCGGCAGTCGGCTCGTCCGACGCGCGCGCCAACGCCGCCACGGCAGAATTGGCATCCACACTTCTGACCGGAACCAACTGGTCGGGTGTTCGAATCTGCTTCGCCACGTCTGCGGAACCGACAGTTGCCCAGGCGATCTCCGCTCTCGAGCAGGACGGTGCCGAACACGTTGTCGTCGCACCATGGTTCTTGGCTCCCGGCTTACTCACCGACCGACTGAGCGCTGCAGCAGCAACGGCATGTCCGCGCGCGCGTTTCGCCGACACGATCGGTGGGCACTCTCTACTGATCGAAACGATGATCGACCGTTACCGACAAGTCGCTGATGCACTACCCGACCGTCTGGTCCGCTCCGCCTGATCCGGTTTCACAGGCCGTTATCAGATTGTTACCGTAGTGTTGGATCTGTCCAGCTCGCGAAGGTTCCTCCTTCGCCTGCGAAACAGATCTTTGGGTGCAATCCCCTCAGAGCGCCGCGAGAGGGAACACCATCACTCACAATCTTCGCCTCGGCACAGCTGGCACCGCATGGGTCCTGTCGGTGCTCTACCTGCTTGTCGAAATCTTCACGGCCGGAGCCTGGAAAACGCCGTACAGCTTCGCGCGCGACTCCATCAGTTCGCTCGGTGTGACGACATGCAGCGTGGATTCGTGTTCGCCGATGCACGACGTCATGAACGCTGCTTTCATGATCCTCGGTGCGCTCACCATCCTCGGTGCGGCCTTGCTGCACAAGTACATTCCGGACGGTCGTGCGAAGAAGTGGATACTCGGCCTCGCCGTCGTCGTTGCACTGAGCACCGCGGCCACCGGCCTCTTCCCAGCCAACGACGGAACCTTCGTTCACTGGACTGCCGTGTTCCCCGGCTTCGTCGCCCGGCATGCCGTCCTCGTACTCATGGCCATTTCTTTCTGGCGGCATCGTAGGTGGATCGCAGTGTGGTCGGGACTGTGTGCGGCCACCGGAATCGTCGGCGCCGTACTGCTTCTCGGACGAACCCTCACCTTCGGCCTCGGTGAACGCCTGACGCTGTACCCACTACCTATGTGGATGGCTGTCACCGGCGTCGCAGCCCTGCTCGCATTGATGCGCCGAACCGTGTTGAAGAACGTGGAACTGACACTGCCCGGTAACGGATTCATCACCGCTCTGTTGTCGTTGCGCCCACGCCGATCTCGCGCAGCAGTGCCCACCGACGTTCTCGCACCACGGGAGCTGACCAGCTTGTAGCGAACCGGGGGTGAGCAGGGACACACTGGTAAAGAGGCGACGCGAGGAGACTTCCATGACCAGTGCACCTGTTCGACACGGAATCGTGGCCGGTATCGACGGCTCGGCAAGCGCGGTCAACGCCGCGAGGTGGGCAGCATCGGCTGCAAAGCGATTCGACGAACCACTTCACCTGACCCACGTGCTGCCAGGACAACCCGAGTCCGGTGGCGGCACCAACGTCACCGACGAAGAGATGTTCGACCACCACCTTCGCGTCGAGGGTGCAAAATTACTCGACGAGGCCGAGGACGCCATCCGCGATGATCACACCGACGTCACCATCGAACGCGGCCTCGTGACTGGTACTCCCGCAACCACACTCGTCGAACTGTCGAAGTCGGCACGCATCGTTGCACTGGGTCAGGCCGGCACCAGCGAAATGCAGTCCGTGTTTCTCGGATCCGACACCATTCGGGTGGTCAACCGTGCGCACTGTCCCGTAGCCGTATTCCGAGGTACGGGTGATCACGCCATGGCCGACACCAGGCCCATCGTCGTCGGCGTCGACGGAAGCAAGCTCAGCGAACTCGCCGTCGCGCATGCTTTCGAGTTTGCCGCGTTCCTCGGCGCACCTTTGGTGGCGGTCCACACGTGGAACGAGCACGCCTCGCTGGGCGGGTATTCCGAAGCCAGGCGCTTCGTCGACTGGGGTCCGTACGAGCAGCATGAGCACGCACTGTTGTCCGAGTGCCTCGCCGGATGGACCGAGAAGTACCCCGACGTCGAAGTCACCCGCAGCGTCCAACGCAGCGGACCGATGAAGGCGCTGCTCGAGCATTCAGCGGAGGCGCAGCTCGTAGTCGTCGGTAGCCACGGCCGCAGTCCGTTCATGGCGTCGATAGTCGGTTCGACCAGTCAGAGCCTCATCCACCACGCCCAGTGCCCGGTCCTCGTTTGCCGCGAGGGCTGAACCCGCCTCGCTGTTGCCCCACCCCCTTTTCCTGAGCGAACGGCACTTTCGGCGCCTTCAGTAGACCGAAAGTGCCGTTCGCTCAACCAAGGGTGGGGGTGAAACAGGGCAAACAGGTCAAACCTGGCCGACGACGCTCACCGTGACCGGCTCCTGCACCGGCGTCGACACCGGGGTCTCCGGCAGATCCGGAACCCGAGTTGCCCGGGCGTACACCGTCTCCCCTGCCTCGAGGTGCAGCGCTGCACTGTCACCGCGAGTGACCTGAGCCGAGAACAGCTCACCGGTTGCCTCGTTGCGCAGGTCGACCCGAACCTCGAAGCCGAGGTACACGACGCGCTCGACGGTTGCGCGTGTGACGCCGAGAGACTCTGCCGTTCCGGACTCCTGAGCGAGAGCCATGCTCGGGTCGCGGCCGAGGCGGATGTCGTGCGGACGAACCAGCTGCCCGTTGAGCTTCGCGACGGATCCGAGGAAGGACATCACGAAGTCGTTGGACGGGCGGTCGTACAGGTCGGCAGGTTCACCGATCTGCTCGATTCGCCCCTTGTTCAGCACTGCGATCCGGTCTGCGACGTCGAGAGCCTCTTCCTGGTCGTGGGTGACCAGGACGGTGGTGACGTGCACTTCGTCGTGCAGGCGACGCAACCACGTGCGCAGGTCGGCACGGACCTTCGCGTCGAGCGCACCGAATGGCTCGTCGAGCAGGAGAACCTGCGGGTCGACAGCCAGAGCGCGCGCCAACGCCATGCGCTGACGCTGACCACCGGACAGCTGCGCCGGGTACCGATGTTGAAAGCCGTCGAGGCCGACGATCTCGAGTAATTCGTTGACCTTCTTCTCGATCTCCGGCTTCGGGCGCTTGCGGATCTTGAGCCCGAACGCGACATTGTCCCGCACCGTCATGTGCTTGAACGCGGCGTAGTGCTGGAATACGAAGCCGATGTCACGCTTCTGCGGTGAGACGCCGGTGACGTCCTTGCCTGCGATGGTGATGGTTCCCGAATCGAGATCTTCGAGTCCGGCGATCGAACGCAGCAACGTCGACTTTCCCGAGCCACTGGGTCCCAGCAATGCCGTCAACGAACCCGAGGGAATGTCGACCGTCACGTCGTCGAGCGCCGCGAAATCACCGTAGTTCTTGCGGGCCCCGGTCACTGTGATCATGTGGTGCTCCTCTTACGGTCCAGCAGCGTCATCAGCAACAGGACAATGATGGCGATGCCCATCAGCAGCGTTGCCGCCGAATACGCACCAAAGGTGTTGTGGTCGTCGATGTATCGCGAATGCACCAGCAACGTCAGTGTCTGGGAGACCCCTGGGAAACCGGACGAGACCATGATGACTGCGCCGAATTCACCGAGCGAACGCGCCACCGTCAACACGATCCCGTACGTCAAGCCCCAACGGATCGCGGGCAGGGTGATCCGCCAGAACGTCTGCCAGCCCGAAGCACCGAGCGTCGCGGCAGCTTGCTCCTGCTCGTCGCCGATCTCGTGAAGGACGGGTTCGACCTCCCGGACGACAAAGGGGAGCGTCACGAAGATCGTCGCGATCACCATGCCGGGCAAGCCGAAGATGACCTTGAACCCCAACGATTCGATCCCGCCGAACCAGCCGTTGGCACCCCACAGAAGGATCAAGGACACACCGACGACGACGGGCGAGACCGCGAACGGCAGGTCGACCACGGACTGCAGAACTCCGCGGCCCGGGAACCGACCACGCACAAGAGCGAGTGCGGTGACGACGCCGAACACGACGTTCACCGGAACCACGATCGCCACGATGATCAGCGACAGATTCAGCGCGGAGACGGCTGCCGGCGTCGTGATCGATTCGATGAACTGACCGATCCCGTTCTCGAACGTTCGCGTCAGGATCACGCCGATCGGCACGACCAACAACACGAACAGGTAGACGAGAGCGATGGTCCGCAGACCGATCTTCGATCCTCTGGACACGTTCATCGGGAACTCTCCTCACGTCGCTGTCCGCGCGAAGCGAAGATTCGCAGGACGAACAGCGTCACGAATGCGATGGCGAGCAACGCTACCGACACTGCAGCGGCGTTGGTCGGACGATCGATCTCGATCTGCTGCTGAATGTACTGCGACGTCATCTGTGTCACTCGCGGGATGTTGCCGCCGATGAGGACGACGGAACCGTATTCACCGATCGCACGGGCAAACGCGAGTCCCGCGCCGGAGATGACGGCGGGCGCCAGCGTCGGAAGAACGACGGAGCGAAAGATCGTCCAGTTGGACGCGCCCAACGATGCAGCGGCTTCCTCGACCTCACGGTCGACCTCCATCAGCACCGGCTGCACAGAGCGAACGACGAACGGCAAGGTCACGAAAGCCAGCGCCACGATCAGACCGGGCTGAGTTGCGTTGAGGTGGATGTCGATCGGCGACTGCGGGCCGTAGAGGGACAACAGCACGATCGACGCCACGATGGTCGGCAACGCGAACGGCAGGTCGATCATCGAGTTGACGATGCGCTTGCCCGGGAAGTCGTCCCGGACCAGTACCCACGCGATGATCGTGCCCATCACCACGTTGAGCAATGCCACGATCACCGAGACGAACAACGTCACGCGCAACGACGCCAAGGCAACGGGCGCGGTGACGGCGTCCCAGAATCCGGAGATCCCCTCGTCGAACGCGGTGGCGGTCAACGCGGCGAGCGGAAGCAGAACGATCACGGAGAGCCACAGGGTGGCCACTCCGATTCCGAGCGGCCCCACACTCCCCGTGACCCGCGCGAGTTTTCGCCGACGAGCCACGGGGGTGGGGTCAATAGTGTCAGTCACGTCAGTCTTACTTGGTCGCGTTGTCGTAGATCACTGCGATCGAACCGGTGTCCTTGGTGAACAGTGCACTGTCCACGGCCTTCCAGCCGCCGAGGTCTGCAATGGTCCACAGCTTGGTCGGCTCGGGGAACTTGTCGGTGAACTTGGCAGCGACGGCGGGATCGACGGGACGGAATCCTGCTTCGGCCCAGAGCGTCTGGCCCTCGGTCGTGTACAGGTAGTCCTTGAACGCTGTTGCCTTGTCGAGGACCTTGCTGTTCGAGATCACGGCAACCGGGTTCTCGATCTTGAAGGTCGTGGGCGGGGTGACGTGCTCGACCGGGTCGCCGTTGCCCTCGATGAACAGCGCCTCGTTCTCGTAGCTGATCAGAACGTCGCCGCTGCCCTGCAGGAAGGCTTCCGAAGCCTCGCGTCCCGACTTGGGCTGGATCTTGACGTGGTCGTTGACCAAAGCGGTGACGTAGTCGAGGCCCGCTTGCGGGTTCTTGCCACCGTCACTCTTAGCTGCGTACGGCGCCAAGAGGTTCCACTTGGCCGAGCCGGAACTGAACGGGTTCGGCGTGACGACCTCGAGGCCGGGCTGAAGCAGGTCGTCCCAGTCCTTGATCCCCTTCGGGTTGCCCGGACGGGTCACGATCGTGACAACCGATCCGAACGGAATTCCGTTGTAGGCGTCCTGGTTCCAGTTCTGATCGACCAGACCGGCATCGACCAGGCGGGTGATGTCCGGCTCGACGGAGAAGTTGACGAAGTCGGCTTCGGCACCGTCCTTCACCTTGCGCGACTGGTCGCCCGAGGCACCGTACGAAGGATTGAAGTTGACGTTCTTGCCCTCTTCGGTCGCCTGGAAGGCTGCGGTGAGCTTGTCGAAGCCGGGCTTCGGCACGGCGTAGGCGAACAGGTTGATCGTGCCGGCGCTACCGTCGCTGGCGGCGCTGTCACCACCCACGGTGTCGCTCGAGCCACCACTGCACGCTGTGAGTACCACGGCCCCCATGGTCGCGATAGCAGTGAGAAGTGTGCGGGAACGGCGTTTCATTGCAGATACCTTCCTGAAAGGACTGACAAACGAGGGTTGATCAAACGACAAGTCCGAGACCTCTGGGGCTGATTCCATCGGGACGTTCAGACATGGAGAGCCGACGGGCAAAGTGCCCTGAATCGGGGGGCGCGAGTTACGCGCAGAGAAGTTCGAATGGGGTGCGCAGCACCACCGGAGAGGTCGAACTCAGGAAATCAACAACAGGCGACGTCAGCGACGTCGAGCATGCCGACAGCAATCAACGCCAACTGGTGGCGGATTACGGGAGCTGTTGCTTCGGACACGCGGTGGACTTTAGCAGAGCACCGGCGCCCGCTCTAATCGGGAGAACTAACGGGTGAGAAGCCACGCCACGATCACGAGGAGAATCAGGGCGATCAGGGCGAGAGTGACCCGTGAGCGGGGCATCAGCTTTCCTCTACTTCTCGAGAATTCCTACGCAACCAGCCGAAGAGCGGCAGAGCGAGTACGGCGGCCAACGCGCGATCCAGACCGATGGCCACCAGGCGGCACAGCGGAACGACGACGATCAGGACCAACGCGACCTGCGGGATGAACGGGAGCCCCGCCATCCACAGCTCGAAGCTGTCCCACCAATCCGCTATCCGATCCACGCCATCACCCTATCCTTCGACCGAAACGGTCCCTACAGCGTGTGGATTGGACGTGTGTCGATTCTGGCCGGATGATGTCCGAATGAGTGCTGACGACGAAGTGGTGCAGACGATTCCTCCCGCCTCCACGGGTCACCATCGAAGCAACTTTCCCCCGATCGACGACTACGCGTTTCTTTCCGATTGCGAAACCTCGTGCCTGATTGCCCGTAACGGATCTGTCGAGTGGATGTGCGTTCCCCGCCCCGACTCCCCCAGCGTGTTCGGTGCCATCCTCGACCGCAGCGCAGGCCATTTCCGTATCGGCCCTTACGGCCAGAACGTGCCCGCAGCCAGACGCTATCTGCCGGGCGGACTCATCCTCGAGACAACATGGCAGACGGAGACCGGCTGGCTCGTCGTTCGCGACGCACTGGTTCTCGGCCCGTGGCACAACGTCGACAAACGATCGAACACGCACAAGCGCACACCGACCGACTGGGACGCAGAACACACGCTTCTCCGTACGGTCAAATGCGTCAGCGGCACCGTCGAACTCGAGATGAGCTGCGAGCCCGCGTTCGACTATCACCGCGGCACCGCCAATTGGGAGTACACCGGCAAGGTCTACGAGGAAGCGACGGCAACGTGTCGCTCCGCCAAGCCCGGAGACCACCCCACTCTCCGCTTGACCACCGATCTCCGATTGGGTCTGGAAGGTCGCGAGGCCCGGGCCCGGACGCGACTGGTCGAAGGCGACAACGTCTACGTCGCGCTCTCGTGGTCGGACCTACCCGCGCCGCAGACGTTCGACGAAGCAGCCGACAAGATGTGGCAGACGTCGAAGTCGTGGCGCGAGTGGGTGACCATCGGCAAGTTCCCCGACCACCCGTGGCGCGGATACCTGCAGCGCAGCGCGCTCACACTCAAAGGCCTCACCTACGCACCGACCGGAGCCCTGCTCGCGGCTTCCACGACGTCGCTACCGGAAACACCAGGCGGAGAACGTAACTGGGACTACCGCTATGCCTGGGTTCGCGATTCCACTTTTGCATTGTGGGGCCTCTACACGCTCGGGTTGGACCGTGAAGCCAACGACTTCTTCAACTTCATCTACGACGTGTCGAGTTCGGACAACGGTCAGCCGCACCCACTGCAGGTGATGTACGGCATCGGCGGCGAGCGCACGCTCGAGGAATCCGAACTCAACCACCTCTCCGGATACGACGGCGCCCGTCCGGTGCGTATCGGCAACGGCGCGTTCGATCAACAGCAGCACGACATCTGGGGCACCATGCTCGACTCGGTGTACCTCCACATCCGTACCCGCGAGCGTGTCCCCGAAGCGTTGTGGCCGCTGCTCAAGAAGCAGGTCGAGGAAGCGATCAAGCATTGGCGCCAGCCCGACCGCGGGATCTGGGAGGTGCGCGGTGAACCGCAGCACTTCACGTCGTCGAAGATCATGTGCTGGGTCGCTCTCGACCGCGGCGCCAAGCTTGCAGAGATGCAGGGCGAGAAGAGCTTTGCGCAGCAATGGACGGCCATCGCCGACGACATCAAGGCCGACATCCTCGCGCACGGTGTCGACTCGCGTGGAGTTCTGACCCAGCGCTACGGGCACGATTCACTCGACGCGTCTCTGCTGCTGGCTCCGCTGCTGCGCTTCCTGCCTGCCGACGATCCGCGTATCCGCGCGACGGTGCTGGCGATCGCCGACGAGCTCACCGAAGAAGGTCTGGTCCTGCGCTATCGCGTCGACACCACGGACGACGGCTTGAGCGGCGAGGAAGGCACGTTCACCATCTGTTCTTTCTGGCTGGTGTCCGCCCTCGTCGAGATCGGCGAACTGGATCGCGCAAAGCATCTGTGCGAGCGCCTGCTCGGGTTCGCGAGCCCGCTCAAGCTGTACGCGGAAGAGATCGACGCGCACACCGGTCGCCATCTGGGTAACTTCCCGCAGGCATTCACGCACCTGGCGCTGATCAACGCCGTGGTCCACGTGATCCGCGCCGAGGAAGCTGCCGAAGCCGGCGCATTCCAGCCCGCGCACAACGCAACCTAGACCCCCTGCTGTGGGGCGGTTTTTAACGCCCCCGGGGAGTTAAGGCGCCCCACCCATAGATGACGCC